>NZ_CP042345.1:637500-1275000 GCF_007954425.1 Novosphingobium ginsenosidimutans
GGCAAGGTGGCCAAGATCAGCGTCGTCGGCGTCGGCATGAAGAGCCACGCCGGGGTCGCCGCGACGATGTTCCGCGCCCTGGCCGACCGCGGCATCAACATCCAGGCGATCAGCACCAGCGAGATCAAGGTTTCGGTTCTGATCGACGAGGACGAGACCGAACTGGCCGTCCGCGTGCTGCACACCGCTTACGACATGGATGCCAAGGACGAAGCGGCCTCAGCGTAACGTTGGACTTGACACAGTTGACACTGTGTCCGCTTCTTCCAACATCGGTTTTTCGGCAGTTATCTGCGACTTTCGGGCCGATATCGGATTGATCGTCCACCTCGGCGGAAGAAAAACCCGCGCGGGGCGATGGGCAGCAGGGGCGGTTTGATCCGGCATTGCGCGAATATCGCATTTCCCGCCGGCTGTAGGAAAGCTGGTTCTGGCCGGCGCTAACGGCTGCGCGGGCCAATCCCATACTCGATCCGAATTCGCACCCACTCGCCGATCTTCGCTACGCCGCCGACGCGCGGCGGACGGACCTTGAACTGCCAGGCAGCGGCAAGAACGGCGCGCTCGATCCGCGAACCCTGCGGGTATTCGCCCAGGCCGACGCAATCTTCGACCCGGTAATCCGGCGCGGTGCGGCAGGCGATCAGCGCCCAGCCCGGACCATCGGCGGTAGAGAGATAACCGCTGAGCTCGCTGTCATAGGGCTCGCGATACCAGGCAGCGGCATACATCGGCTCGCCATTGGGTGCGGAGCCGACCCGCTTGCTGTCACCCGGCACGCCGGCGTCGACCGGGCCGTAGGTGCCTTTGGGCGGCGCGGTTGGCGGCCCCGGCTGGCGCGGCAGACGCGCGATGTCGAGCTCGGCCATCTGGCTGCGCGAGATCTGGATGATCGGCGGCGCGGGCTGGACCGGTGCCACTGTCGGGGTTGGAACGGGCGGCTTTTCCTGCGGGGTTTGCAGCGGCGCCTTGGCCTGGGCCAGTTCGGGCTTGGGCTGGTCCTGCTCCGGCGCGGGCGGGGCGGCGACATTCACGCTGACCAGCGAAGCGGTGCCCGGCGGCTTGGGCGGATCGTAGAGCCCGATCGACAGCACCGCCAGCACCAGCAGCGCTTCCACCACCAGCGCCAGGATCAGCGCCGTTCCCTGCTCGCGGTTGCGCAGGCGTTCCAGCAATGGCGTAAGGGGATTGGGCAAGGCAGCTCTTCGGCAAGCGTGGTAGCGCCGCCTAGGCCAGCAGCGCCACGGCGACAAGCGGCGGTGACGGCTGGCGGCTGAATGGCGGTTTAACTCGGAAGCGCTCAGACCATTACCGTCATCCCCGCGCAAGCGGGGACCCATCACGTGTCATTGCAGCTGTCGCGCCATCGGCCATCTCGGGAGATGGGTCCCCGCTTTCGCGGGGATGACGGGAAAGAGGACGCGGTACTGACGCAGCAACCCCGCCCCCGGCTGAAGCCGGAGACGGGGCAGCATGCGCTCCACCGGGATGTTTAAGCGTGGTTGCCCTTGTTCACATCGAAGCGGTCGGCGTTCATCACCTTGGTCCAGGCCTTAACGAAGTCGCGGACGAACTTCTCTTCGTTGCCGCGTTCGGCATAGACCTCGGCCACGGCACGCAGTTCGGAGTTTGAACCGAACACCAGGTCGGCCCGGGTGGCGCGCCAGCTTTCGCCGCCGTTGCTGCGATCGGTCGCGACGAACTCTTCCTCGTCGCTCCCTTCGACCGACTTCCACGCGTGGGTCATGTCGAGCAGGTTGACGAAGAAGTCATTCGTCAGTTGCCCTGGACGGTGCGTGAAGCTGCCGTGGCCGCGCTGGCCGTAATTGGTGCCCAACACGCGCAGGCCGCCGATCAGCACGGTCATTTCCGGCACCGACAGGCCCAGCAACGCGGCGCGATCGAGCATCATTTCCTCGGTCTTCACGCGCAGCTTCTTCGGCAGGTAGTTGCGGAAGGCATCGGCCTGCGGCTCCAGCACGGCGAAGCTTTCGGCGTCAGTCTGCTCGGCGCTCGCGTCACCGCGGCCGCCGGTGAAGGGCACGGCCACGTTGAAGCCCGCCGCCTTGATTGCCTGCTCAAGGCCCACGACGCCGCCCAGCACGATGGTGTCAGCCATCGAGAAGCCGGTTCCGGCGCGCAGTTCCTCGTACTTGGTGAGGACCTTGGCCAGCTCGGCCGGTTCGTTGACATCCCAGTCCTTCTGCGGGGCCAGGCGGATGCGGGCACCATTGGCGCCGCCGCGATGGTCCGACTTGCGATAGGTGCTGGCCGAGGCCCAGGCGGTCTTGACCAGCTGGCTGACGGTCAGGCCGCTGTCGGCCAGCTTCGCCTTCATCGCCTGAACATCTGCTTCGCTGGGCATGGTCCCGGCCGGTACCGGATCCTGCCAAATCAGGTCTTCGGCGGGGACTTCAGGGCCAAGATAACGCGCCTTGGGGCCCATATCGCGGTGACACAGCTTGAACCAGGCGCGGGCGAAGGCATCCTTGAACGCCTCATGATCGTTACGGAACTTCTCCGAGATCACGCGGAATTCAGGGTCCATCTTCAGCGCCATGTCGGCCGTGGTCATCATGGTCGGAACCTTGATGCTGGGGTCCCAGGCGGCCGGGGCCATGTCTTCCTCACGCTGGTTGATCGGCTGCCATTGCTGCGCACCGGCCGGCGAATGGACCAGCTCGTAGTCGTAATCGAGCAGTAGGCGGAAGTAGTTGGCCGACCATTCGGTGGGGGTGTTGACCCACGAACCTTCGATCCCGCTGGTGACGGTGTACTGACCGATCCCGCCGTGTTCGGCGCTGCTGGTCCAGCCAAAGCCGAGCGAAGCGATGTCGCCGCCCGCCGGGGCCGGGCCGAGCAGCGAGGGATCGCCGTTGCCGTGCGCCTTGCCGAACGTGTGACCGCCCGCGGTCAGCGCGACGGTTTCCTCGTGGTTCATCGCCATGCGCTCAAAGGTCGCCTTGATGTCGCGCGCCGACTTCAGCGGATCCGGATTGCCGCCCGGGCCTTCGGGGTTGACGTAAATCAGGCCCATCTGGATCGCGGCGAGCGGACCGTCGAGATCGGTCAGGCCGCGCTCTTCGTCGATCCGGGTCTGGACGCCTTCGTTGACCCACTTGTCCTCGTTGCCCCAGTAGATGTCCTTCTCGGGCTCGAACACGTCGGCGCGGCCGCCGCCAAAGCCGAACACCGGGCCGCCCATCGATTCGATCGCGACATTGCCGGCCAGGATGAACAGGTCAGCCCAGGAAATGTGCTTTCCGTACTTCTGCTTGATCGGCCAGAGCAGGCGGCGGGCCTTGTCGAGGTTGCCGTTGTCGGGCCAGGAATTGAGCGGGGCAAAGCGCTGCTGGCCGCTGTTAGCCCCGCCGCGCCCGTCGCCGGTGCGATAGGTCCCGGCTGCGTGCCAGGCCATCCGGATGAAGAACGGGCCATAGTGACCATAGTCGGCCGGCCACCACGGCTGGCTGTCAGTCATCAGCGCGGTCAGGTCGGCCTTCAGCGCATGGTAGTCAAGCGCGTTGAAGGCTTCGGCATAGTCGAAGTCATCGCCCATCGGGTCGCTCGGCCCATTGGGCGAGAGGATTTCGACGGCCAGGGCATCAGGCCACCAGTCACGATTCTGTCGCCCCAGCAGGGCGCGCACGCCGCCATCCTGCTGATGAAACGGGCAACCGCCCCCGTCGATCGATCCAGTCTTGGCATCCATGGTCATGTCTCCTGTTCAGCCCGACTCAGCGGGCGACTGAGCTGATCATGTCCTAACACTATAATCGATGATATCGATCAAAACTGGATAGAGTGTGGCGTTTTATCGATTATTCGCCAATCAGCCGAACAGCCAGGTGCCCATCAGGCGATTGGGCATGAAGGCGAACAGGCCGGGGATCGTCAGCGCGCCCAGGTAGAGCCCGATCAGCGCCTTCCTGTGCGCCGCGATATCGCCGCGGCGGGCGGTGCTGATCGTCTTCCAGGCACCGTGCAGGGTCAACGGCACGAAGATGTGGATCGGGCTGAACCCGCCGCCGTTGATCTGGCGGATGAACAGCGCTGTCAGCGCTGTCACCACCATCAGCACGACCCAGACCTTGCCCAGCGCCTTGTGCCGAGGCGTGCCCTTCCGCGCCAGCATCAGCCAGGCGCCAAGGGGCACGGCGGGGAGCACCGTGGCGACATGGATCAACACCGCAATGCTCTGGGTATTGGGATGGGCCGGGGCCAGGCCGGCAGCAAAGCGCACCGCGGCAAGCGCGCAGGCGGTGGTGAAGCCAACTCCAACCAAACCTACGGCGGCACGGGCAACGGGGCCGAGATCGAAACCGTTGGCGCGGGCGTGGGCAGGACGGGGCAGGGCGATGGTGGTCATGGCAAAACTCCGGTTGAACGGTTGTTGCCCCTTCCCTGCCGTCACCCCGTTCGCCCGCAAGCGCGCTTGCGGAGATGGTGCAGCGCGCTTCGCGAAAGGTGCGCATTTCCGGTGCCGCGCCACTTTACGAAGCGCGAACGGGCGCTAGGTTTGCCCGCAATGACCGAGACTTGCGCCCAGCCTGCCGCTCACCCGGCCCGCCAGATCGTGATTGACCTGGCGGTGATGACGGTGATCGGGGTGGTGCTGGCCGTGGTCGGACCGCTCGGCAGCTTTGACGCGCCGTTCTGGCTGCGGCTGGTTTACTGGCTCGGCCTCGCGTGGGCCGGCTATGCCTGTTACCGCCCGATCGGCGGGCTGGTCGCACGGCTGGGGGCGAACCTGGACCTGCCGGAATGGTCGCTGTGGCTGCTGGCCTGCCTGATCGCGACCGTTCCCATGACCGTGGTGGTCTGGCTGGTCGAAGCCCTGCCGCCGCCGCTCGAAGTGCCCTCGCCCGAGGTGTGGTTGCGGACCTATGGCTATGTCCTGGCGATAGGCGCGGTGGTGACCATGGTGTTCTATCTGGTCCAGTCGAAGCCGCCGCCGGTGCAAGTGCTGGTGCCCGCAGCGGTCGCAGTCCCCGCCGAAGCGCCAGCCCCTAGGCCCGGCAAACCGCGTCTGTTTGACCGGCTTCCGCCCGCACTTGGCACCGAACTCGTCGCGCTGGAGATGGAGGACCATTACCTGCGCGTCCACACCGCGCTTGGGTCTGACCTGATCCTGCTGCGGATGCGCGATGCCGTGGCTGAGCTTGACGGGCTTGACGGCGCGCAGGTCCACCGCAGCTGGTGGGTGGCGCGGGCGGCGGTTGAAACGGTTGAGCGCGACGGACGCAATGTACGCCTGGTCCTCGGCAAGGGCCTCGTCGCACCGGTTGCACGCAACATGGTGCCAGTGCTCAAAAGTGCCGGCTGGCTGTAAGGCGCAGGGCTAGCCGGGCGGACTTTGCTTGCCTATAGGCGCGCGACGCCAAGACCACGGGGGGAATTTCCAGTGTACGACAAGACCCATGCGCTGATGGAACGCGGCCGCGCCTTCCTGGGGACCGAACACGCGATCCTGTGCGGCGCGATGTCCTGGGTGTCCGAACGCAACCTGGTCTCCGCGATCAGCAATGCCGGCGGTTTTGGCGTGATCGCCTGCGGGGCGATGACCCCCGACCTGCTCGATGCAGAAATCACCGCGACCAAAGCGCTCACCACCAAGCCCTTCGGCGTCAACCTGATCACCATGCATCCCGGCCTGTTCGACCTGATCGCAGTTTGCGCCAAGCACCAGATCAGCCACGTCGTCCTTGCCGGCGGGATCCCGCCCAAGGGCTCGGTTGAGGCGATCAAGGCTTTCGGCGCCAAGGTGCTGGTCTTTGCCCCCACGCTGGCGCTCGCCAAGAAGCTGCTCCGCTCCGGCGCCGATGCGCTGGTGATCGAAGGCAGCGAAGCTGGCGGCCATATCGGCCCGGTTGCCACTTCGGTGCTGGCGCAGGAATTCCTGCCGGCACTGGCGGCCGACCACGTGGTCTTCGTGGCCGGCGGGATCGGCCGGGGCGATATGATCGCTGCCTATCTGGAAATGGGCGCTTCGGGCGTCCAGCTGGGCACCCGCTTTGCCTGCGCGACCGAATCCATCGCGCACCCCGATTTCAAGAAGGCCTTCTTCCGCGCCAATGCCCGCGATGCAGTCGCCTCGGTCCAGGTTGATCCGCGCCTGCCGGTCATCCCGGTCCGCGCGCTGAAGAACAAGGGCACCGAGGAATTCACTGCCAAGCAGGTCGAAGTGGCCAAGCTGCTCGACACAGGCCAGATCGAGATGGGCGAGGCCCAGCTCCAGATCGAGCACTTCTGGGCCGGGGCGCTGCGCCGCGCGGTGATTGACGGCGATGTCGAGAATGGCTCACTGATGGCCGGCCAGTCGGTCGGCATGGTGACCGAAGAACAGCCGGTGGCCGAAATCATGGCCCAGCTGATGAGCGAGTGCGAGGCTGCGCTGACACGCTAAAGGAGCACAAGGCATGCGGGTGAATGCACTGGATCACTTCAACGTGATCACCGAGCAGATGGATGAAACCGCCGCCTTCTATACCGCCGTGCTGGGGTTGGAGCGCCGCGATGGCCCCCCACCACTGCCGCCGCACCAGGTCCAGTGGATGCATGACGATGCCGGCCGCGCACTGGTTCACATCAACCATACGGAGTGCCCGCGCGCGTTCGACCGCGAAGTGTTTCCCGGTCAGCCGACCGGGGCAATCCACCATGTGGCCTTCAACTGCTCCGGCTTTGATGGCCTGATCGAGCGGCTTGATGCGGCCGGCCTGACCCGTCACGTCAACACCATCGCCTCGATCGGGCTGCGCCAGGTGTTCGTGACCGATCCCAACAACGTGGTGCTGGAGCTCAACTTCTTCGGCGACTGACTGCCTTACCCCACCAAACAAAAAAAAAGGGGCCGGAACTTTGCAGTTCCGGCCCATCTAGTTTGCGTTCGCAGGAGGAACGCCGGGAGGCAGGATCGGGGGAGGAGAGGAGGAGGAACCCGACCCTGCCAAGCTTGAGAGAAGCGTTACATGTTGTAGGCGCGCTCCCCGTGTTCGGTGATGTCCAGGCCCTCGCGCTCGGCTTCGACCGAGGGGCGCAGCCCGATGGTGTACTTGAGACCCAGGAACAGCACGGTGGAGACCACGCCGGTCCAGAGGACCGTGGTGCCAACTGCCCAGATCTGGGTCATGACCTGGCCATAGAGGTCAAACTCGCCAGCCTTGGCCACCGGTGCGGTGTAGTCGATCCAGCCCTGGCCGCCCCAGGCCGGGTTGGCGACGAAGCCGGTGCCAATCGCGCCGACGATCCCGCCAACCGCGTGGATGCCGAAGACGTCCAGGCTGTCGTCATACTTGAGCTTGTTCTTCACCGTGGTGACGAAGAAGAAGCAGACCACAGTGGCAACCGCGCCCAGGATGATCGCGGTGCCCGGGTGGGCAAAGCCCGCCGCCGGAGTGATCGCGACCAGGCCGGTCACCACACCCGAGGCCGCGCCGAGGAGCGAAGGCTTCTTGTGGACGATCTGTTCGATCACCGCCCAGGTCACGCCGGCCGCAGCCGTGGCAACGAAGGTGTTGATGAAGGCCAGCGCGCCAAAGGCATTGGCTTCCAGGCCCGAGCCGGCGTTGAAGCCGAACCAGCCGATCCACAGCAGCGAGGCGCCGATCATGGTCATCACCAGGCTGTGCGGCGGCATCGATTCCGTCTTGAAGCCGACGCGCGGACCGATCACGAGGCAGCCGATCAGGCCAGCGATACCCGCATTGATGTGGACCACGGTGCCGCCAGCAAAGTCGAGCGCGCCCCAGCCCCACAACAGGCCGCTGTCATCCGGCGCGGCGTGGAGGAAGTCGGGACCAGCCCAGTACCAGACCATGTGTGCGATCGGGAAATAGGCGAAGGTCAGCCAGAGCACCGTGAAGATGATCAGCGGCGTGAACTTCACGCGTTCGGCAAAGGCGCCGACGATCAGCGCCGGCGTGATGCAGGCGAAGGTCATCTGGAAGATCACGAAGACGTATTCCGGCAGGTAGACGCTGTTGGAGAACGTCGCTGCGAAGGTGGTTACGTCGACCCCCGCCAGGAAGGCCTTGTCGAGCCCGCCGACGATCTTGGGGAAGGGCGTGCCGGTTGAGGTGAAGGCCATCGAATAGCCCCAGGCGAACCAGACCAGCGCCGCAACGCAGACGATGGTCAGCACCTGCATCAGCACGCTCAGCATGTTCTTGGCGCGCACCAGGCCGCCATAGAACAGCGCGAGCGCCGGAACCGACATCAGCAGGACGAGCGCGGATGCAACGAGCATCCAGGCGACATCGCCCTTGTTGACCATTTCGGCGGTGGGAGTGAAGGCGGCGGTGGTCGCCGCTTCGGTGGCGGTCGCAGCCGCCTCGGTCGCGGCGGCAGTGGCCGCTGCAGTCGCGTCTTGCGCGAAAGCGGCCGTGGCGGCGAAGAGGCTGGCCCCCGCTGCGCCAAGACCGCAAACAATCTTGCGGATCATTGGAAAAGTCCTCCTGTCAGGGCCGGCAATCACAGTGCCGTGTCCCCGGTTTCGCCGGTGCGGATGCGGGTGGCAGAAGCCAGGTCGAGCACGAAGATCTTGCCATCGCCGATCGACGACGTGCTGGCGATCTGCTGGATCGTCTCGATCACCTGGTCAGCCAGGTCGTCGCTCACCGCGACTTCGACCTTCACCTTTGGCAGCATGTTGGTCGAATATTCCGCACCGCGGTAGATTTCGGTTTGTCCCTTTTGCCGCCCGAAGCCCTTGACCTCGGTCACGGTCATGCCCGCGACGCCGATCGCGCCGAGCGCTTCACGCACCTCGTCAAGCTTGAAGGGCTTGATGATGGCGATGATGAATTTCATGCCCGTCCCCTGTTTGCCTGCCGGGCCCATCCCGGCTTTCGCTAGTGCAGCAAGGGCCGTGCCAGTTTGGAATTATCAGGGAGATTCAGCAGAATCAGCGAAACAGGATTGCGCGGCTTGGTACGGTAGCGCTCGAATCCTGCGCACGTGCCTATTTTTTAGGCAGTGAAACCCGCATCCACACCGGCAGATGATCCGACGCCTTCGCCGCCAGCGCCGAGTGATGCACCCCGGCCTCTTCCAGCTCCCAGCGCTCGCACAGGACCAGCCGGTCGAGCCGGCCGACCGGGCGGCGCGAGGGGAAGCTGGCGCCGGGGGTGATCAGCCGCCAGGGCGCGCGGAATTCGCCGAGCGCGCCGCGGTGGAGGCTCCACTCGTTGCAATCGCCCATCAGCACGGTCGGGCAAGCGCCATCGCAGCGGGTCAGGTGATCGAGGATCGTGCGGACCTGCTGGCGGCGGCGCAGGCCGGACAGGTCAAGGTGCATGCCGACCACCCGGACGCGCTGTCCCTCCACCATCAGGTCGGCCCGGATCGCTCCGCGCGGCTCGAGCGTGGGGAGCGGGACGACGCCCGCCTCGATCACGCTGATCCCGCGCCGCACCAACAGGGCATTGCCATGCCAGCCGAGCGAATCCGGGCGGTGATTGAGTGCAACCGGCTGCCAGGGGGTGTAATCCTCGATCGCCTCGCGCGGGAGCACGCTTTCGCGCCGGCCGATCCGCCGGTCGGCTTCCTGCAGGGCAATCACATCGGCGTCGATCTCGCGCAGCACGGCCAGGATCCGGTCGGGATCGCGGCGGCGATCAGTCCCGACCGCCTTGTGGATGTTGTAGCTGGCGAACTTGAGCTGCACTTACCTATCCCCTCCCGCTGGCGGGAGGGGCAGCGAGACTTGCGCGCCGCGCGCTAGTCGCAGCGGGGTGGGCCCACCCCCAACCCCTCCCGCAAGCGGGAGGGGGGAATATCGCGCATTGGCTCATTCCCCGGCGATGTAGCGATCGGTCGCGCGGGTCGGCAGGCCGTCGATCGAACGGGTGCGGCCGGCCATCTTGGCCTCCCACTTCGCCGGGTCGCTCTGGGCATGATACTTGACCAGCGTCTCACGCTCCTTGTCGAGGCTCATCACCGGCACGCCCCAGCCGCACGAGGTCTGGACGCTCTCAACCGCGATGTCGAAGATCTGGCGGGTGCCGGGCAGCAGGGTGAAGTGCCCCGCCAGCTCCGCCCAGCCCCCGTCCTGCGGCAAAACCGGCGTGCCCCGGCCATAAATGCGCAGGATCAGCGCGGGCTGCTCGAAATTGCACATCATGATGGTGATGCGGCCATCCGCGGCTAGGTGCGCGTGGGTCTCGTTGCCCGAACCGCCGAGGTCGAGATAGGCCACCCGGTTCGGCCCCAGCACCTTGAAGGTATCGGCCAAGCCCTTGGGGCTGAGGTTGATCCGGCCTTCGTCCGCCGCCGTGGCGACAAAGAACACGGCCTGACGGGCGATCATCGCCTCGTGATCGGGCGTGAGGTGGTCGGTGAATTCCATGGAGGCTGGTTAGGCCGGGTAGCGGATCGCAGCAAGCCATCATCAAACTCGTCATTCCCATATAAGCGGGAATGACGGGCAGTGAGTTACCGCTCCTTGGTTGCCGAGAAGACCAGCTCCGGATTCTTTTCCTGCTGGTAGCCGACATCCCAGCTTGAGCGCGCCATGAAGACCGGATCGCCATCGCGGTCCTTGGCAAGGTTGGACAAGTTGAAATCGGCGAAGGCTTTCAGCGCGGCATCGCTGCCCCTGAGCCAGCGGGCCGTATCGAAGGGTGAGGCTTCGAGCACGGCCTCAACCTTGTACTCGGCCTCCAGCCGGCTGATCAGCACTTCAAGCTGCAGCTGGCCGACCACGCCGACAATCCACTGCGCGCCGATCTCTGGATAGAACACCTGGATCACGCCCTCTTCGCTGAGGTCGTCGAGCGCCTTCCTGAGCTGCTTGGTCTTGGTCGGGTCCTTCAGCGCCACGCGGCGCAGGATTTCCGGCGCGAAGTTGGGCAGGCCCGTGAAGCGGACCTTGTTGGTCTCGGACAGCGTATCGCCGACCCGCAGCGTGCCGTGGTTGGGAATGCCGATGATGTCGCCCGGCTCGGCATTGTCGGCGATCTCGCGGTCCTGGGCGAAGAACAGGATCGGGGAATGGATCGCGATCGGCTTACCGCTGCCCGACGGAGTCAGCTTCATGCCGCGCTTGAAGGTGCCCGAAACCAGCCGCATGAAGGCGATCCGGTCACGGTGCATCGGGTCCATGTTGGCCTGGACCTTGAAGATGAAGCCGGTCACTTCCTTGCCATCGGGATTGATCACGCCCGCGTCGCTTGGCTGCGGGCGCGGCGGCGGGGCATATTTGGCGATCGCCTCGATCAATTCGGCCACGCCGAAGTTCTTGAGCGCCGAGCCGAAATAGACAGGGGTCAGGTCGCCATTGCGGTAGGCTTCGATATCGAAGGCAGGATAGCCGGCCTGGGCCAGCTCGATCTCTTCGGCGATGTCAGCCGGGATGTCCTCCGCGCCTTCGCGCTTGCCCAGGAACTCGCGGCTGTCACCTTCCGGGCGGCTGATCTGGTTGGTGGCGAAATCGAGCACGCCCTTGAACTCACCGCCCATCCCGATCGGCCAGGCCATCGGGCAAACGTCCAGCGCCAGGGCATCGGCCACTTCATCGAGCGTCTCGAACACCGAGCGGCCTTCGCGGTCGACCTTGTTGACGAAGGTGATGATCGGGACCGAGCGCAGCCGGCAGACCTCGAACAACTTGCGGGTCTGCGGCTCGATCCCCTTGGCGGCGTCGATCACCATGATCGCGGAGTCGACCGCGGTCAGCGTGCGATAGGTGTCTTCGGAAAAGTCCTCGTGGCCCGGGGTGTCGAGCAGATTGAAGGTCACCCCGTCACGCTCAAAGGTCATGACCGAGCTGGTGACCGAGATCCCGCGCTGCTGCTCGATCTTCATCCAGTCCGACCGCGCCCGCCGCGCCGCGCCGCGCGCTTTGACCTCGCCCGCCAGGTGGATCGCCCCGCCCTGCAGCAGCAGCTTCTCGGTCAGCGTGGTCTTGCCCGCGTCAGGGTGCGAGATGATGGCAAAGGTGCGGCGATTGGACATGGTGGCGCGCCTTAGCCGCGCTGGTCGGCAAGGTCTAGCGCAGTCCCCGCTGCAGTAGCTGGTTTGCAATGGCGGCGACTTCTTCAGGTGAGCGGTCGCGCTCCAGCACGCCATAGCGCAGGCCCAGAAACACGTTCATGCCGATGATCGCCCAGGCGTGGATCTCGTCGACCTCACCGGTAATCTCGCCGCGATCCTTGGCCGCCTTGAGGCGGGCAAAGATGCGGCTAGCACCCCCATAATAGTGCGCCCGCCAGGCTTCGGGCGCGACGAATTCCGCTTCGTCGATGATCCGGTAGATCTCGCTATGCTCGCGCGCGAACTCCAGGAATCGGGTCAGGACCGAAAGTTCGGTTTCAACGGGATCGCGCGCCTCGGCCACAATCGGCAGGGCCAGCTGGCGAACCTGTTCGGACATGTCGAGCACCAGCGCCTTGAACAGCGCCTCCTTGCTTTCAAAGTAGGTATAGAAGCTGCCAAGCGCGACGCCGGCACGCTGGGTGATTGAGACGATCGAGCTTTCGTGAAAACCCTTGTCGCCGAATTCGGCGGCGGCAGCATCGAGGATGGTGCGCTGCGTGCGGCGCCCACGCTCGGTGCGCGGCTCGCGCGGCAGATTGGCCGCTGCGTCCATCCTTTTGCTCCCCATCAGACGGGCGGTGCGATCCGCCCCTGTGGCACTTGCGCCACGTTTCCCCACCATTCGCGCTTCCTTTCGCTTGATGCAAGCATAGAGAAGTTGAAAGTTGGTTCAACTTTTATATAAGACGCAATCAGAGCCTGGGGCCGCGCGCGTCAGGCGGAGGAATTTTTGGGAGGAACCCACCGATGCGTACCACTGCCCTGCTTTGCCGTGCCTCGCTGATTGCCAGCGCCTTTGCCGGTCTTTCGACCCCCGCCCTGGCCCAGGAAGAAGGCGCCAGCGCTGCCGATGACGATGCCATCATCGTCACCGCCCGCCGCCGCGAGGAAAACCTGACCGACGTGCCGATCGCAATCACCTCGCTCTCGGCCGACCAGCTGGAACGCACCGGCGCGATCGACATCACCGCTGTGGCCGAACAGGCCCCCAACGTCACGCTGGAAGCCAGCCGCGCGACCAACTCCACCCTCACCGCCTTCATCCGCGGCGTGGGCCAGCAGGACCCGGTTTCGGGCTTCGAGCAGGGCGTCGGCATCTATCTTGACGATGTCTACCTCAACCGCCCGCAGGCCGCCGTGGTCGACATCTATGACGTGCAGCGGATCGAAGTGCTGCGCGGGCCGCAGGGCACGCTCTATGGCCGCAACACGGTCGGCGGCGCGGTCAAGTACGTCACCCGCAAGATCGACAACGATCCGCGCCTGTCGCTGCGCGGCACCTATGGCACTTACAACCAGGCCGATGGCGTGATCACCGCCAGCACCCCGGTGGGTGACGGCACCCTGCGCCTTGGCGGCTCGCTTGCCCGCCTATCGCGCGGCGGTTTTGGCGACAACCTGACGACCGGCCGTGAAAACTACAACAAGGACATCTGGGCCGGCCGCGGCACGATCGAAGTCCATGGCGATGGTATCTTCGCGCGGATCTCGGGCGATTACACCCACGACAAGTCGAACGAGCGCGGCGGCCACCGTCTGATCCCCAGCCAGCTCACCGGCGCGCCAGTGCTGAGCAATGTCTTTGACACCCGCGGCGGCCTTGTCTCGCCCAAGCAGGACGTCAAGGCCTGGGGCACCTCGCTGTTCCTGGAAGGCGAGCTGAACGACACGCTGACCGTCCGCTCGATCACCGCTTACCGCAAGGACGATTCAGCTTCGCCGATCGACTTCGACGCGCTGGCATCGACCGACGTTGACGTCCCCGGCATCTACAAGAACAGCCAGACCAGCCAGGAACTGCAGCTGCTGATCAATTCCGGGCGCTTCAACGGCCTGATCGGCGCCTATTACCTCAATGCCAAGGCGCTGACCCAGTTCGACGTGCGGCTGTTCACCACGCTGGCCGGCCTGACCGCCTTCACCAGCGCCGATATCGGCACCGATACGCTGGCCGGCTTTGCCGACTTTACCTACGACCTTACCGACCAGATCAGCCTGTCGGTCGGCGGCCGCTATACCTGGGACGAGCGTACGGCCACGATCCTGCGCCAGAACTACCTGGGCGGTGGTTCGCCGGTGTTCGGCGGGGCCGGGGTCGCCTTTGGCGCGCCGGGCACCAACTTCAAGGGGAAGAGCACCTTCAAGAAGTTCACCCCGCGCGGCTCGATCAGCTTCAAGCCGGCCGAGGGTCACAACCTCTATGCCTCCTACTCGCAAGGCTTCAAGGGCGGCGGCTTCGACCCGCGCGGCGCCGGCGTCAATGCGCCTGACCTTGATGGCAATGGCGTGCGTTCGGATGCCGAAATCGCCGCCTTCCTGAGCTTCAAGCCCGAAAAGGTCGACAGCTACGAAGTGGGCTACAAGGGCTCGCTGCTCGATCGCAAGCTGTTCGTCGCGCTCGCCGCCTTCCGGATGGACTACACCGACGTGCAGATCCCCGGTTCGGTCGCCTGCACAGTTTCGGGCCTGCCCAGCTTCTGCGGCGTCGTTTCCAACGCCGGCAAGGCGCGGATGCAGGGCGTGGAGTTTGAAGCACGGGCCAACCTGGGCGCGCTGACCCTGTCGGGCTCGCTCGGCTACATCGACGCCAAGTTCCAGAAGTACATCACCAACATCGCCAATGTCCCGACCGATGTGGCAGCCTTCCGCAAGATCCAGAACACCCCGGCCTGGACCGGCAACGCCCAGGCCAGCTACCGCGCCGAACTGGGCGAGGGATCGCTGACCGCAACGGCCGGCGTCTCGTTCAAGAGCACCACCTATCAGTTCGAAGTGCCCAACCCCTACCTCGATCAGGGCGCTTACCAGCTGGTCGATGCCTCGCTGATCTACACGGCGCCGGGCAAGAGCTGGACGCTGGGCGTCTATGGCAAGAACCTGTTCGACGTGAAGTACAAGACCTCGGGCTATAACTTCATGGCCGGCAATGCCACGACTGGCGCGCCGCTGACCAATCCGGTCACCGGGGCGCTGATCCCGGCACTGGGCCGCGAAGGCACACTGACCGCCTTCTACGGCAACCCGCGCCAGGTCTTCGTGACGGCAACGGTCAACTTCTAAGCCTTATTGCCTTCCTCCCTGCCGCCCCTCGCACCACCCGGTGCGGGGGGCGTCTTTTTAGCCGAAGCCTGTTTAGCGAGGCCGGCGCAGGATGACGTAAAGCGCACCCGAGCCGCCATGGCGCTGGTGTGCCGGGCGGACGGCGGCGATCCGGCTGGCGTGAGGACCGGCTGCCAGCCAGTCGAGCAGCTTGGCGCGGATTGCCCCGCGCCGCTCGCCGCGGTCGGCGGCGGCAACCGGGCGCGGCTTGCCGGTAATCACCAGCAGCAGCCGCGCGCCCATCGCCACGGCCTGCAGCAGCCCCGCATCGAGCCGGGCGTGCGCTGCATCGAGCGAGTGGCCGTGAAGGTCGAGCGTCAGGTCGGGCGAAGTCTGCGCCTTGGCCAGCTTGCGCTCCCACGTGCCATCGAGGCCGTGGCGGTCAAGCGGGCGCGGCGGCATCGCCTTGGGCGGCGGAGCCGGCAAGGGCGGAGGAACCCGGCCCTTGACCCGCTTTATCACGGGCGGTGGCGGCGCCGGAGGTTCAGCCAAGGTCTGGGCGGCAGGCCGCGCCGGATGGAGCGGATCGATCGTACTGGCGACACGCGCCCACAGCGCGGCCTCGGCCGCCGAGAGTCCGCGCGGGGTGCGCATTAGCTGGCGCCCAGCCGGGCGACCGTGCCCTTGGGCAGCAGCAGAAGCGCTTCGCCGCGGCTGCTCATGCCGCCGGCGATGGTGCGGGCATCCTCGCCAGCGCCCCAGAAGGTATCGAAGCGGTTGGCGCCCTTGATCGCGCCGCCGGTGTCCTGGGCCACCCACAGACCGCTCGCTTCGGGTCGCTCCATCTTGAGCCAAACTGGCGCACCAAGCGGGACAAAGGCTGGATCGGCCGCCACGCTGCTCTCACGCCGCACCGGCACGCCCAGCGCGCCCAGCGGTCCCTCACCGGTCAGCTCCCGAAAGAACACGAAGCTCTTGTTCTCGCGCATCAGCGCGTTGCCGGCCTCGGGCTGTTCCCGCACGTATTGCATGATCCCCTGCATCGAGCCGGAGTACTGCCCTGGCAGGGTGCCAAGCAGCCCGCGCTGGCGCATGACGCCGCCGATGCCGGTATAGGGATGGCCGTTCTGTCCGGCATAGCCAATCCGGATCACTGATCCGTCCGGCGCGCGCAGCCGGCCTGAGCCTTGGATTTGCAGGAAGAACATCTCGACCCGGTCGGCCGCCCAGGCGATCTCCAGCCCTTTGCCTTCCAGCGCGCCGTCATAGATCTGGCCGCGGTCGTAATAGGGCACGAATTTGCCGCTCTCGTCATAGCGGCCCAGCGGCATGGTGCCATTGGCATTGGGCGGCGCATCGCCGGGATTGGCGCGGACCAGATCGGGCGGCACGGCATAGACCGGCACGTCAAACCCTGGCTGGCGGGTGCGGACCCCGGCGATCTCTGGCTCGTAATAGCCGGTCGCAAAGGCCTTGCCGTCGCCGATCTTCACCGCTTCGAAATGCTGGGCAAAGAAACGCAGCGCCTGGCCCTCGGGCCATTTGGTTGCGGCGGTGCAGGCCTGTTGCCAATCGGCGGGCCGGGTCAAGCCCGAAGCATCGTCACGCGCTGTCAGGCGCGGGCAGCTTTCGCGAAACGAGGCCAACGCCGCGGCGGCGTCATTCTGGTCGATGGCCAGGCTGTCAATCGGGGGGCCGGCCCAGAAGCCAGCAGCAAGCGCAGTGGTGGCCGCGACGCCTGCGGGCGGTTGGACTACACCGGCTGGCGCAGGGATGATCCGGCCACAGCCCGCCAGCAGCGCCAGCCCGGCCAGCGCAGCGATGCCCCCGCCGCGCATTGGGCCTCAGGCCTCGTCAGTCTCGTCAAGCAGCCAGTCGGGCGAAGCCGATGTCACATCGCGGCTGAAGGTCCACAGGTCACGCGCCTCAATCGCATCGTCGAGCGAACCGGCCACGACCTGGCCTTCGGCATTACGGGTGACGGCGGCGATATCGGCGGCAAAGCGCACGGTGATCCGGGCCATTGGCGCTTCAAACGCAGCCGATACGATCACCGCCTCTTCGATCCGGACCAGACGGTTTTGGAGCACTTCGCCCGCAGCTTCGCGCGCAGCGATGGCGGCAACAAAGCCTTCGTAGACATCGCGGTCGCACAGTTCGCCCAGCGTTTCCTTGTCACCCTTCCAGAAGGCTTCAAGGACCATGCGATAGGCGCTCTTGGCTCCTTCAAGGAAGGCGGTGATGTCAAAGCGGCGATCGGTCGCGGCAATTTCGCGCAGGCCGCGTTCGATTGCCGGCGTTACGCCGACTGCGGGCATCCGGACCACGGCGGGGCTGCGATCGGCAGCTTCGCCGGCGGCAACGCGCGGCGTCTCACCCGGGCGGGGGCCCTGGATCACTTCCTCTTCATGCTCTGCCCGGCGCCCCAGCACCGAATAGAGCCGCAGGCCCAGAAAGGCTGCGATCATGGCGAGGATGACGATCTCTACAGTCTTGTCCACGTGACTCAGTCCCTGCCGCAGCAACGCGGCCTTGCAATTCACTATGCCTAAATAGGTAGCCAAGACAAATGAACAACGCGTGGATAAGGTCCTAACGGCAATTTTTTGCGGCAAGTGACGCAAGGCGGTCACAATCCCGCAAAAACCTTTGCCGCCGCACCTGCGCAATGCTAGGCGCGCGGCCAATTTCCAATCCCTTTCCAGCCGAAAGTACGCTGTATCATGTCCGACGAAGGCAACATCATCACCGACCTTGGCCTTGAAGGCCCCGCCATGAACGGCGCCGATACCGCGCCAGCCGCCGGGATCATCTCGCAGTACGTCAAGGATCTCTCGGTCGAGAACCCCAACGCGCCGGACAGCTATTCATGGACCGACGCGCCGCAGATCGACGTGCAGTTCAACATCGGCGCCCGTCAGCTGAGCGACGAAGTGAGCGAGCTTGAGCTGAAGATCGCGCTGAAGTCGGTGGCCGAAGCCGGCACCGCCTTCATCATCGACCTGTCCTATTGCGGCCTGCTGGGCATGCGCAACCTGGATGATGCCTCGAAGCACGCCTTCACCTATGCCGAAGCGCCGCGCATCCTGTTCCCCTTCGCCCGCCGGGTGATCGCGGACGCCGTGCGTGACGCCGGCTTCCCGCCGCTGCTGCTTGAGCCGATCGATTTCAACGGCATCTATCTGCAGCAGCTGGCTGCCCAGCAAGGCGAAGGCGACGCGGCTCCGGTCGGCAACGCCTGAGCCTGATAGCGGGGGGTAAAACTTGAGCCTGATCCGCAACGTCGGCACGATTGGCGGGCTGACGGCGGTCAGCCGCGTCTTCGGTTTTGCCCGCGACATGATCCTGGCCCGGGTGCTGGGTGCGGGACTGGCGGCGGACGCGTTTCAGCTGGCCTTCACGCTGCCCAATACCTTCCGCCGACTGTTTGCCGAAGGTGCCTTCAGCGTCGCCTTCGTCCCGCTCTACAGCCGCGCATTACACGGCCATGACGGTGAGCCCGGCAGCGAGGAAGCAGCCGAGAAGTTTGCCGACGATGTCCTGGCGGTCTTCGTCTGGGTGCTGGTCGCCTTCAGTGCCGTTGCCATGCTGGCCATGCCGGGGATTGTCTGGCTGCTGGCCAGCGAGTTCCAGAAGGTGCCGGGCAAGTTTGACCTGGCAGTAACGCTCAGCCGGGTGACCTTCCCCTACCTCACGCTGATCAGCCTGGTGGCCATGCTTTCAGGCCTGCTCAATGCCCGCTCGCGCTTTGCGCCGGGCGCGGCGGCGCCGATCCTGCTTAACGTCAGCCTGATCGCGGCGATGGGCTTTGCCTGGTATACGCACCGGGGGGATGACCTGGTCACCGCCTGGTCGCTGGCGGTCGGGGTGTCTGTCGCAGGCCTGCTCCAGCTACTCTACCTGATGTGGGAAACGCGGCGCGCCGGGGTGCGGCTCAAGCTGACTCTGCCCAAGCTGACGCCCGAGGTAAGACGGCTCGGCGCGCTGATCCTGCCCGCCACGTTCGGGGCGGGAATCTACCAGATCAGCCAGCTGGTCGACACTTTCTTCGCAACCAGCCTGCCGCAGGGTTCACTGACCCTGCTCAAGCTGGCGGACCGGCTCAACCAGATGCCGCTGGGGATCGTCGGCATCGCGCTCGGCACAGCGATCCTGCCGATGCTTTCGCGCCATATCCATACTGGCAATCGCGGCGAAGCGCAGCGGCTGCAGACCAATGCCTTCGAAATCGCGACCCTGCTGACCCTACCCGCCGCTGCTGCGCTGGCGATCTGCGCGCCGGCCTTTGTCACGGCCTTCTTCGTCGGCGGCAAGTTCCGGCCCGAGGACGGGGTGATCATGGCGCAGATCGTCGTCGCGCTGGTTGCTGGTCTGCCGGCCTACGTGATCGTCAAGATCCTCAACCCCGGCTTCTTCGCGCGCGAGGATACCCGCACTCCGGTCTGGACCGCGCTCGCTTCGCTGATCTTCAACGTGTTCCTCAACTTCTACGTCGTGCGGCAATACGGCATCGTTGGCCTGGCTGCGGCAACAGCCTGCTCGGCCAGTCTCAACTGCCTGCTGCTCTACATCATCCTGCATCGCCGTGGCTGGTTCCATTTCACCGCCAAGCTTGCGGGCCGGATCGCGCGGCAAGTGATCGCCACTGTAGTGATGGGCGCGGCGCTGTGGTTCCTGATGCCAGCCCTTTCGCCTTATTTCGGCGCATCGGTGCTTGATCGGATTTGGTCGCTGCTGGCACTGGTTGGCGCGGGGATGGCAGTATTCTTCGGCACCGCCTATCTGGTCGGGGCGATTGACCCTGATCTGATCGCCATGCTGCGCCGCCGCCGGCCCAAGCGCACCGAAGCCGATGATGAAATCCTGGAGGTCCAATAAGTCCAATGCGTGTCGTTTCCGGTATCCAGCCCACGGGCAACCTGCACCTTGGCAACTACCTGGGCGCGATCCGCAACTGGGTGCGGATGCAGGACGATGTGACCGCGCAGGGCGGGCAGTGCCTCTATTTCCTCGCCGATCTCCACGCGCTTTCGCAGCCGCACGTGCCCGCTGAGCTCGCATCGAACACGCGCGAGATGGTGGCGGCGCTGGTTGCCTGCGGAATCGATCCCGAGCGTTCGATCCTTTTCAACCAGACCCAGGTGCCGCACCATGCCGAACTGCAGTGGCTGCTCAACGGCACGGCCCGGATGGGCTGGCTGAACCGCATGACCCAGTGGAAGGACAAGGCCGGCAAGAACCGCGAGGGAGCCTCAGTCGCGCTGTTCACCTATCCGGTGCTTCAGGCCGCCGACGTGCTTCTGTACCAGGCCACCCACGTCCCGGTGGGCGATGACCAGAAACAGCACCTGGAGCTGGCCCGCGACATCGCGCAGAAGTTCAACAATGACTTCGGCGCCGGAGAAGAAGTCTTCACCCTGCCCGATCCGATCATCCCTGCCGAAGCCGCGCGGATCATGTCGCTGCGCGATGGTTCGGCCAAGATGAGCAAGTCCGATCCTTCGGACATGAGCCGCATCAACCTGACCGACGATGCCGAGACGATCATGACCAAGGTCAAGAAAGCCAGGACCGATCCCGAACCGCTGCCGTCCGACAAGGGCGGGCTGGACGGGCGGCCCGAGGCGGCCAATCTGGTCGGTATCTATGCCGCGATGTCGGGTGAGAGTCAGGACGCGGTGCTGGCCCGGTTCGGCGGCGAAGGATTTGGCAAGTTCAAGCCGGCGCTGGGCGAACTGCTGGTCGAAAGCCTCGCCCCGATCAACGCCCGCTTCATCGAATTGCGCCAGGACCGCGCCGCGCTGGATGCGATCCTGCGCCAGGGTGCGGAGAAGGCCCGGAAGCTGGCGGTGCCAACGCTGGAGAAGGCCTATGCAGCGCTGGGGTTGGTACGCTAACGGTCGGTCGCTATTCAAGCACGATTAAGCGGCGCTTCCCTAGCAGAGGGGCAATGCTAACCTTTGCGCCAGTCCGTCTGACGATTCGCAGACTGGGCGGTTTACGGAGTTCCGGTTCCATGTCGCACCTAAGCGTCTCGCCACTCAGCCGGCTCAAGCTGGCGGTGGTACCCTTGCTGATGCTCGCGCTCAGCGCCTGTGCATCCAATTTCAACAGCCAGGTCACCCGCTTTGCCAGCCAGCTGCCGGCACCGCAGGGACAGACCTTTGCCATCGTTGCTGACGATCCGGCGCTGGCTGGCGGCCTGGAATTCTCGCAATATGCCCGCCTGGTCGAAGACCGGATGGGTGCGCTGGGCTATCGCCCGGCCCCGCCCGAGGCCGCCACGCTGCTGGTCCGGTTCGACTATGGCGTCGACAAGGGGCGTGAGCGGATCCGCCGCACCGCCGGGTTTGACGATCCGTTCTGGTCGCCCTGGTATGGCCCGCGCTTTGGTTATTATGGCCGCCGCGGTTTCTATCGTCCGACCTCGGTCTGGGGCTATGGCTGGTATGACCCGTGGTTCGATGGCGGGGTGGAAAGTTACACCGTCTATACCAGCGGCATCAGCCTGAAGATCGATCGCAAGGCCGATGGCCAGCGCCTGTTCGAAGGCAAGGCCGAGGCTGCTTCGCTCTCGAATCGGCTCCAGTACCTGGTGCCGAACCTGGTCGAAGCGATGTTCACCGACTTTCCGGGCAATTCCGGGGAAACCGTCCGGATTTCGGTTGCACCGGAAAAGAATCGGCGTAACTAATATACCCAACACCGAGTGGGCGGGCCTGGAAACGGGCCCGCCTTTTTTGTGGCCGGTGATCGGCCTGCTTTAGCCTTTCAGGCTGACCACCCCGCCGGTCGAACCGAAGCCGCCCGCCCCTCGTGCGGTCTCATCAAGGCTGGTCACTTCCACCCAGCCGACTCGTGTGACCGGGGCCAGCACCAGCTGCGCCACGCGGTCACCGCGGCGGATTGCAAAGTCCTCGCTGCCGTGATTGATCAGGATGACCTTCAGCTCACCGCGATAGTCGCTGTCGATGGTACCGGGGGTGTTGGGCACGGTAATCCCATGCTTCAGCGCCAGCCCTGAACGCGGCCTTACCTGGATTTCGAACCCCGCAGGAATGGCCATCGCCAGACCTGTCGCGACTGCATGGCGCGCACCGGGCGCAATCGTCACGTCCTCGGCCGAAACCACGTCCATCCCGGCTGCGCCGGCGGTGGCGTAGGCCGGCAGATCGAGACCTTCCCCGTGCGGCAAACGCATGACCGCAACCGGGACATCATCCATTGAGGGCATCTGCAATTCTCTCGACAAGGGCAACCGCAACCTCGTCCTTGGGCAGTTCGGGCAAGTGGTCAACGCCCTTGGCTGAAACGATGTGGACGAGGTTCATATCGCCCCCCATCACGCTGCCCGAGACATCGTTGGCCACGATCCAGTCGGCACCCTTGCGCTTGCGCTTGTCCTTGGCGTGTTCCAGCACCTTCTCGGTCTCGGCGGCAAAGCCGACGACCAGCTTGGGCCGCTTGTCGCTTACCGAGACCATGGCCAGGATGTCCGGGTTCTCGGTTAGCCGCAGCGCCGGCGGGGCCGAACCGCGCTTCTTCATCTTTTCGGGTGCGTAGTCCTCGGTCCGCCAGTCGGCGACGGCAGCGACCATCACCGCGGCATCGGCCGGCAGCGCGCGGCGCACCGCATCGGCCATGTCGCGCGCCGTTTCGACATCGATGCGGTCAACTCCCGGCGGTGTGGGCAGGGCGACCGGGCCAGAGACCAGCGTCACGCGAGCGCCAGCGCGGGCGGCAGCGGCAGCAATGGCATAGCCCTGCTTGCCCGAGGAACGGTTGGCGATGTAGCGCACCGGATCGATCGGCTCATGCGTCGGTCCGGCAGTGACCAGGACGTGCTTGCCATAGAGCGGGCGATGCGCTGGATCTTCCTCGAAATCGGGCTGCCCGATGAGCGGATCGGCCCCCACCGCAGCATCAACCGGAGGGGCTGCTGGGGTATCGCCCTGCAGCGGCTCGGGCGGGACCTGGTTCATCACCAGATGGTTGATCGCCTCGGCGTCAGTCGGCGGGGCAGCGCGGGCTTTGCCCTTCTTGACCAGGATCGGACCAGCATCGCCGGGGACGGGATCCGGCAGCGGCACGAAGGGCGCCGGCCCGTCGAAGTCCGCATAGGGGACCACGTCCTCAACCTCGGCATCCTCGGGCAGCAATTCGTCTTCGAACACGATCCGCGAGGTCGTGCTGCGCTGGATCAGGCTGCTCGACAGGCCGCCCAGGTCAGCCGCACCGGCCAGCGGGTCTTCCGGCTCCCAGGTCAGCTCGGGCACCGCACTGGGCAGCAATTCGAGTGAAAGTGTGTCGCAGATCGCGCGCATCACCTCGATCGGTTCGGGCAGGCGTCCAGGCCCAAACTCGCCGCAGGCCATCGGGCCCTCGTCTGGCTCCATCACCGCGATGCCGCGTTCGCGCAGCGCAGCGATATTCGCCTGGGTCGCGGCGTGCTCCCACATCCGCACGTTCATCGCCGGAACGGCCATGACCGGCTTATCGGTCGCCAGCAGCAGGGTCGTCGCCAGATCATCGGCGATACCGTGGGTCATCTTGGCAAGGAGGTCGGCCGTCGCCGGGCAGACCACAATCAGGTCAGCCTGGCGCGACAGCTGGATGTGCCCCATCTCGACCTCGTTCTTGAGGTCCCAGAGCGAGGTGTGGACCGGGTTCTCGCTCAGCGCGGCGAGCGTCATCGGCGTGACGAACTGCGCCCCGCCGCTCGTGAGGACGCAAGTCACCTCGCCGCCATGCTTGCGGATCAGCCGCACGAGCTCGCACGACTTGTAGGCGGCAATCCCGCCGCCAATCACCAGAAGGATACGTGGGCCAGTCATGGCCACCAGCTTGTGCAATGCCCCATCCCCTTGCGCAACAGGCTTTGCTTTCGGATTTCCGTGGGGCACAAAGGTTAAGATCGTCAAAACGGGGAAAGTTACCGCCATGCGCCTGATCCTGACCGCCCTTTTATTCCTGTTCGGCCTGTTCAATCTGTTGCTGGGGATCGGCTTTTTCCTCGACCCGGTTGGCCTGGGGACGACGTTTAACCTTTCGCCGGTCGGAGTCGGAGGCCTGGCGGTGCTGCGCGCCGACCTGACCGCCTTCTTTTTGGTCGCTGGCGGGTGCCAGCTATGGGGCGGCTGGCGGCGCAATGGCGACTTGCTGCTGGTTCCCGCGCTGTTGATGGGCATCGCCTTCACCGGCCGCGCGGTCAGCCTGGCGCTCGATGGCAGCTATCCGGGCTTTGCCACGCCGATGGCGGTGGAAGCCGTGCAGGTGGTGCTGGCGCTAGCCGCCTGGCGCGTACTGCCGCACCATCGCATTGCGGAAATCGCCAACTAGGCCCGCAGCCAGAATACGAACCCCATCACGAGATAGGCGGCAAGAAAGGCCAAGCTATCGATCACCGTCCGCTGCCGCGGCGCGCCGTCGCGGAGCTGCGTCAGCCACAGCGCGGGGATAACAAATGCCAGCGCCAGCCCGCCCGACTGCATGAAGAACAGCTGGGGTTTGGCGGCGAGTTTCTCTGGCCCGATCCGGGCCAGCGCGTGGCCGAGCATCAGCGCGGAAAGCAGATTCAGCGGAACGGCCGCATAGAGCCATCCGGTGCGCGCCTGACCGAAAGCCAAGGCCAACACGCCGCTTGCCGCCAGGGCTGCCAGAATGACGCCCGGCCAGTCCATTGCACCCATCGCCTTACTCCCAGTCAAAGCGGGCCACATGGCCCAGCGGTGCCGCCATCCACTCGCCCGCAAAGGCGGTGATGTGTGATCGGATTGCCGCAACCTGCGCGGCGTTCAGCCCTGGCAGCGGCACGTGCGATGTATGGCAGGCCACTTCGGCCATGGCGATCAGGTCCGCCGCCGCGCCGCTGCCGCCGCTCCACTGGTCAGCCTCGAAGCATTCGACCAGCCGCTCGGCCTGAAGCAGTTCGACGATTGACGCATCCGGCACCGTGTTGCGCGATGCGCTGGCATGACCGGCTGCCTTGGCGATTCCGGCGATCTCTTCCGGGTGGCGACCGGCCTTAACCATGCCCCAGAAGGCGTCCTTCAGCCCCAGTTCGCGCTCAACGAAGACATGCACCGCGTCATGCGGAATGAAGCCCTTCTTGGGAAACGTCGTCTCCACGCGCCGCCCATCGGCATGCACAATCGCGATCCGGTCCTCGCTCAGCCCCTTGGTGATCGTGATCTCCATCCGCTTTCCCTAGCACTTTCGGACAGTGCAGTGTAAGGGCCCGCCCCCATGACAATCGAACTTCCCGACCAGAAGCGCGTGGGTATGGTCAGCCTTGGCTGCCCGAAGGCGCTGGTCGATTCCGAACGGATCCTTACCCGGCTGCGCGCCGATGGCTATGCAATGAGCCCCGACTATGCCGGGGCCGACGTCGTGCTGGTCAACACCTGCGGTTTCCTCGATTCCGCCAAGGAGGAGAGCCTGGCCGCGATTGGCGAGGCGATTGCCGAAAACGGCCGTGTCATCGTCACCGGCTGCATGGGCGAAGAGGCCGAAACAATCCGCGCCCGCTTCCCACAGGTTCTCGCCGTAACTGGCGCGCACCAGTACGAGGCGGTGGTCGAGGCGGTGCACGAAGCGGCACCGCCTTCGCAGGGTCCGTTCGTTGACCTGATCCCCCAGCCGGACGTCAAGCTGACCCCGCGGCACTATAGCTACCTCAAGATTTCAGAGGGCTGCAATCACGCCTGCGCCTTCTGCATCATTCCCCAGCTGCGCGGGAAGCTGGCCAGCCGCCGGGTCGATGCCGTGCTGCGCGAGGCGGAGAAACTGGTTGCCGCCGGGACCAAGGAACTGCTGGTGATCAGCCAGGACACCTCGGCCTATGGCGTCGATATCCGGCACGAGAGCCGCATGTGGAAGGACCGCGAGGTTCGCGCCCATATGACCGACCTGGCCCGCGAACTGGGCCAGCTCCGCACGCCCGCCAATGTACCTGGGGGAGGCCAGGCACCGTGGGTGCGGCTGCACTATGTCTATCCCTATCCGCACGTCGATGCCGTAATCCCGCTGATGGCCGAAGGGCTGTTGACGCCGTACCTCGACATTCCGTTCCAGCACGCCAGCCCCAGCGTGTTGAAGGCGATGAAGCGCCCGGCGAACGAAGCCAAGGTGCTCGAACGCCTCAAGTCCTGGCGCGAGATCTGCCCCGACATCGCAGTCCGTTCGTCCTTCGTGGTCGGCTTCCCGGGCGAGACCGAGGCGGACTTCCAGTACCTCCTAGACTGGCTCGACGAGGCCCAGCTCGACCGGGTCGGGGCCTTCCGCTTTGAACCCGTCGCCGGCGCGGCCGCCAATGACCTGCCCGGCACCGTGCCGGAAGCGGTCAAGGAAGAACGCTATGCCCGGATCATGGCAAAGACTGCCGCGATCAGCGCTGCCAAGCTCCAGGCCAAGATCGGCCGGACTCTGCCGGTGATCATCGACATGGTGGGTGAGCCTGACGAAGACGGTGATATCGGCGCAACCGGCCGGTCACAGGCCGATGCGCCCGAGATCGACGGCGCGGTCCACCTGCGTGAAGTGCCGGCCAGCCTGCAGCCCGGCGACATTGTCCAGGTCACCATCGAGGACGCCGACGAGCACGACCTGTTCGGCGCGATTGCGGGCTAGGCCGTCAGCACGGCCGCAATGGCGCGGGCGGCATCCTGCATGATGGCACGCGGCTCAAGCTCTGGTTCGTCGAACACCAGCTCGATCGCGCAATAGCCCAGGTCCACCGCCAGCCGCGCCCGGCGTTCCAGCGCCGCGCGATCCTGATCGGGATCAGCGTCCAGCGCTCGCGCGACCAGGTCGGCGGTGAGCGCGCGGTGCGAGGCGAGCCGAACCTCGGCCAGTTGCGGCACGGCACGCAGCATCCGCATGATCCACGGTCCGCCCGGGCTGGCTTCGGTCAGCGCGACATGGGCCAGCAACACCTCCGCGATCTCGGCCTCGTCGGCCGCCGCGCCCAACCCGACCAGCGCGTTCTGCGCGACCATCAGCCGCTCGCCCAGCGCCGCCAGCAGCGCGTACTTGTCGGCAAAGTAGTGATAGAGCGTCGGCGGACTGACCCCGGCGCGCGCCGCGACCAGGTTGGTGCTGATCCGCTCCACCCCCACTTCTGCCAGCAGCTCACCTGCGGCATCGAGCAGCCGCTCGTATGTCACCAGTGCGCGCTGTTGCGTCGGTTTACGGATCACTGCGCTGCCTCCTTGACAGAAATATAGCTATAGCTAGATTTCGTTCTGAAGGAAGGGGAGAATCGATGCGCCGACTGCTTTTTGCACTGCCTTTGGCCCTGGCGGCTTGCGAGGCACCTCCTCAGCCGCTGACCCCCGAGCAAAGCGCCGCGCTGAAGCCCGCCGATGCTAGGCTGGCGGCGCTGTACGAAGGCTCGTGCAAGGCCTGCCACACGGTCGCGGATTCGGGCGCGCCGCTAACGGGCGACCGCACCCAGTGGGACGCCCGCTGGGCCAAGGGTGAGGATGTACTGCTGCAACACGCCCAGGTCGGGTTCGGAGCCATGCCGGCGGGCGGGCAGTGCTTTACCTGCACGCCGGCCGACCACGCCGCGCTGATCCGCTTCATGGCGGGGCGCACACAATGACGACTCGGCGCAAGGTCCTGCTGGGCGGCGCAGGCGTGCTGGCGCTCGGCGTAGGCGGCCTGGCCGGACGGCGGCTGTGGCTCGATCGCGAGCCTGCCGCCCTGCCCGCAACCGACGCACAAGGCCGCATGGTCTGGCAGAACTGGTCCGGGCTGGAGCATTCCTATCCAGCCCTGCGCGCCGCGCCCGCCAGCGATGCCGAACTCGCCGAACTGCTGCGCACCGCGCCCGCCCCGATCCGCCCGGTCGGCGCCGGGCACAGCTTTACCGCGTTGGTTCCGACCGAAGGCACGCTACTCTCGCTGGACCGGATGACCGGCCTGGTCAGCCACGAAGCTGGCGCGATGACTGCAACCGTGCGGGCCGGGACGCGCCTTTCTGCGCTTGGTCCGGCGCTGGCCGCGATCGGGCAGGAGATGCCCAACCTGCCGGACATCAACAAGCAGACCATGGCGGGCGCAATGGCGACGGCAACGCACGGCACCGGCAAGGGCCTGACCGCGCTGCATGGCGAAGTTACAGCGCTGAAGCTGGTTACGCCCGCAGGCGAAGTGATCGAATGCAGCCGCGACAGCCGGCCAGAGCTGTTCCATTCCGCGCGCGTCGGGCTTGGCGCCTTCGGGGTGTTGACCGAGGTAACGCTTGCCAACAAGCCAATCACGCGCGTCCGCAAGGAAGTGCGGCTGGTCGATACCGATGCCCTGTTGCGGGACTGGCCGGCGCTCGCCGCGCGGCACCGCAATGCCGAGTTTCTGGTCCTGCCCTTTACCGGCAAATCGGCGCTGATCACCCATGATGTGACCGACGAGCCGGTCCGCCCGCGCGGGCCGGACCAGGACGCCGACACGCTGATGAGCCTCAAGACCCTGCGCGATGTCTTCGAGTTCACGCCGGGCCTGCGCAAGCAGCTGGCCAGCGCCGCGCTGGAGGACATTCCGCCCGAAATCGCCATCGACGAAGGCTGGAAGCTCCTTTCCAACGAACGCCCCGTGCGGTTCAAGGAAATGGAATACCACGTGCCGATCGATCAGCAGGTCGGCGCGCTCAAGGAAATCATCGCCCGGATCGAGCGCGACGCAACCGACGTATTCTTCCCGATCGAAGCGCGAATCATTGCGCCCGACGATGCCTGGCTTTCGCCCTTCTACCAGCGCGAAAGCGGATCGATTGCGGTCCACGCCTATTACAAGGAAGCGCATGACTGGATGGCGCGGCTGGTCGAGCCTGTGCTGCGCGAGGCAGGCGGGCGGCCGCACTGGGGCAAGCTCCATTCGCTCAGCGCGAAAGAGCTCACCGCACTTTACCCGCGATTTGCCGAGGCCAATGCGGTGCGCCGCAGCCTTGACCCGCAGGGACGGATGATGAACCCCTTCCTGCAGAAGATTTTCGGATGAAGCGGCGCACGGTCCTGATCGGCTGTGCGGCCCTGGCTGGGGCGGGCCTGATCGCGCTGCGTCCGGCGGAAGGAGGCGGAATGCACGATGCCTATTTTGCGGGGCTGTCCGCCGCGCTGAAGCGCGCCGGGCTGATGCACCCGGTGCTGGTGATCGACCGGCAGCGCCTTTCCGCCAATATTGCGGCGATCCGCAGCCGGGTGACGGCGGGCAAGTTGCCCTTGCGGGTCGTCGCCAAGTCGCTGCCCTCGCCGGGCCTGCTCGGCGCGGTGATGGCGGGGATGGGCACCCAGCGGATGATGGTGTTCAGCGCCGAGATGCTGCTGCAACTGCTGCCGCTCCACCCTGAAGCCGACTACCTGATGGGCAAGCCGCTGCCGGCATCCGAATTCGCGCGGGTGATCGACAAGGGCGGAGCCGGGGCTGGTTCCAAGGTCCAGTGGCTGATCGACACGCCCGAGCGGCTCAAGGCCTATGGCGAAGTGGCCAAGGCGCGCGGCCTGAACTGGCGCGCCAGTCTGGAGATCGATGTAGGCCTGCATCGCGGCGGCTTCACCAATCCAGAGGCAGTCAAGGCGGCCGCGGCTTCGGCCGCCAGCCACGGCGCAACCATCGCCGGGCTGATGGGCTATGACCCGCATGTCCCTAAGATGCCCAGCCCCGATGGTGCCTTCGCCAGCGCGCAGGAAGTGTATCGCACGATGATCGCGGCACTGCGTGAAGCCGGGCTTGATCCCGCCAAACTGACGCTCAACACCGCCGGCAGCCCGACCTTCTCACGCCACTGCGCCGGGACCGTGGCGAACGAGGTTTCGGTCGGCTCGGCCTTCGTCAAGCCGGGGGACTTTGATTACGACGATCTGGGCGCGCTCCAACCCGCCGCCTTTATCGCCACGCCGGTAATCAAGGCCAGCGCCGATCAGAACCTGCCCGGGCTCTCGGCCATGTCCGGCCCGCTCCACTGGTGGGACCCGAATACCCAGCGCGGGTTCTTTATCCACGGCGGGCACTGGCTGGCCAAGCCGGTCTCCCCGCCGGGGCTTGAGTATTCCAAGCTATTCGGCCGCTCGTCCAATCAGGAACTGCTGACCGGATCGCGCAAGGTGGAGCTGAAGGTTGACGACCACGTCTTCCTGCGCCCCGACCAGAGCGAGGCGCTGTTCCTGCAGTTCGGCGACATAGTGCTTTACGATGGCGGCGACATCAGCGGAACCTGGCCGACGCTGCCGATCAGCGCCTAGAACATGTGCGTCAGGGTATAGAACAGCGCGCCGACGGCGGCACTGGCCGGGATCGTGATGAACCAGGCTATGACCACACGGCCCGCCACGCCCCAGCGCACCGCGCTGGCCTTGCGGGCAGCACCAGTGCCGATCACCGATCCAGTAATGGCGTGGGTCGTTGAAACCGGAATACCCAGCGCGCTGGCACTGAACACCACGATGCTGCCCGCCGTGCTGGCGCAGAAGCCGGTGTGATGGTTGAGCTTGGTCAGCTTGGTCCCCATCGTCTTGATGATGCGCCAGCCGCCGGACATCGTGCCCAGCGAGATCGCCAGGTAGCAGGCAATCACCACCCAGGTTGGCGTGTGATAGTCCCCGCTCAGGTTGCCGGTTGAATAGAGCAGGACGGTGATGATCCCCATGGTCTTCTGGGCATCGTTGCCGCCGTGGCTGATCGAATAGGCGGCCGAGCTGACCAGGTGCAGCGATTTGAACACCCCTTCGGCCCGTCGCGGCTGGAATCCCTTGAACAGCCAGGATGTGATCAGGACCATCAGCATGGCCAGGGCAAAGCCGATCATCGGTGACAGGAAGATCGCAACGATGGTCTTGGTGGTACCCGAGCTTTCCACCACGCCAAAGCCGCCGTGCGCCATGCCAGCGCCCAGCAACCCGCCAATCAGGGCATGGCTGGATGACGAGGGAATGCCCTTGATCCAGGTTACCACATTCCAGAACATCGCCCCGATCAAGGCGCCGAACACCACGGCCGGAGTGACCATGTCCTTGTCGATAATGCCCTTGCCAATCGTATCGGCTACATGCAGCGGGACCAGCCAATAGGCCAGGAAGTTGCCAGCCGCCGCGAACAGCACCGCGGTCACCGGACTGAGCAGGCGCGTTGAAACCACGGTGGCGATCGAATTGGCCGCATCGTGCAGGCCGTTCAGAAAGTCGAACGCCAGGGCCAGGACAATCAGGCCGACGAGCAGCGGATAGGCCAGCTCATGCATGGCGAAGGTTCCTTGTCCGGGCCTTAGCCGTGGTCGATCACGAGGCTGTCGATTTCATTCGCGACATCCTCGAAGGCATCGGCGATCCGTTCGAGATGCTTGTAGATCTCGCGGCTGACCATGAAGGCCAGCGGATCGCTCTTGGCCTTCTGCGCCTGGAACGCGGCGCGCATCCCGGCATCGTGCAGGCCATCGACCTGGCCTTCCAGCTGGACCATCCGCGCGGTCAGTTCGTGCAGGCGGCGCCCCTGGCGCTCGACATCGCGCAGCAAGGGCAGCGATTCGGCGATCAGCCTGCAGGCATCGAGCACGACCCGCGCCATGTCCTGCATCTGGCTGTCATAGGTCGTCACCTCGAACAGTTCGATCGCGCTGGCGGTCGCATTCATTTCATCGATGGTATCGTCCATCGCCCCGATCAGCGCGGTAATCGCGCCGCGATCGAAGGGCGTCAGGAAAGTGTGACGCACCTCGTGCAGCACTTCGCGGATCACTTCGTCCGCGGCGTGTTCCTGGTCGCGGATCGTGCGCAGCAGCTGCGCACGATCGCCTTCACCGGCAGTCAGGCTGACCAGCGCTTGGGCCGCACTGACCATGGTCGCGCCATGGCGTTCGAACAGGACAAAGAAGTCGCCCGACTTGGGCAACAGGCGCTGGAACCAGCCAAACATTTCCGCGAATCCCCCGATCCGATTGTGACCGTTCTATGACAGGCGTGCGACAACCGTAACAGCGGCTTTTGGTTGTATCCGTGCCGCTGTCCACAGCGCGGGCAGCGCTAAAGCCAGTCGATCTGCCGGAAACGCAGCCACAAGCCGCCGCAGATCGCGGCGATCACGGCCATAACCGCGGGATAGCCCCACGGCTGGCGCAGCTCGGGCATATAGTCGAAATTCATGCCATAGATCCCGGCAATCGCGGTTGGCACCGCCAGGATCGCGGCCCAGGCGGCAAGCTGCCGGGTCATCATGCCCTGGCGATGCTGCTCGAGCAGGCTGGCGGTTTCAACCACCGAGGCGAGCGTTTCATTAAGCCCCGCAATCCGCCGCATCGTGCGGTGCATGTGATCAAGCACATCGCGGTACCAGACCCGCGCGCTGACATCGATCACCGGCAGATCGGTGGTGGAAAGCCGCTCGCAAACTTCCTCCATCGGCCCGACGATCCGGACAAAGCGGCGCAGCTGGCGGCGCAGGCGGAAAATCCGGCGAATGGTCGAAGGCTCGGGGAAGGCGTCGATCGCGCGCTCCTCGATCGTCTGGACCGCTTCTTCCAGTCGCTCCATAATCGGGTGATAGCCATCGACCACGAAGTCGAGAATGGCATGAGCGACATAGTCCGGCCCCTCGACCAGATGCTCGGCCGCCGCCTCCACCCGGTTGCGGACCAAGCTGTGATCGCGCTCTGATCCGAACCGCACCGTGGCAATGAAATCGCGGCCCAGGAACAACGCGGTCTGGCCATAGGCGATCTTGTCGCCCTCCTCGATCGCGGCGGTGCGGGCGACGATGAACAGCTGCTGCCCATAGGCATCGACCTTGGGCATCTGCATCGGGTTAAGCGCATCTTCGACGGCGAGCGGGTGAAGCCCGAACTGCGCCTGAAGCAGCGCCATTTCCGCCGCATCGGGCGCATAGAGCCCAATCCAGTCAAAGGTCCCGGCGGGCAGATCGCCGCGCGGCTTGCCGTCGAGCGGCAGATCGGAGAGGGCAACCCGCCCTCCGGCGTAACGGCGCGATGCGATGATCATTGCCAAGCTCTGCCAAAGCGGCATGATGCTGGCAATCCCGGCTCACTTGAGTTAAGCGGGCGGTTAAACTGACAAAGATGTCAATTGCTGGTGGGAGACCAGGTTCATGAACGCGATGTCGCCGGTTGAAGAAGTGCTTGATTTCCTGATCGTGGGGGCCGGAATCTCCGGCATTGGCATGGCGGTGCACCTGACCAGGGACTGCCCAGGCAAGCGTTATGCGATTCTTGACCGGCGCGACCAGCTGGGCGGAACCTGGGACCTGTTCCGCTATCCCGGTATCCGTTCGGACAGCGACATGCACACGCTGGGCTTCTCGTTCGCGCCGTGGAAGCACGAAAAGTCGATCGCCGATGCCCCGGCGATTCTTGAGTACCTCAACAGCATCACCGACGAATATGGCCTGCGCCCCAACATGCGTTTTGGCCTGAAAGTGGTCAGCGCCGATTGGGACAGCGCAGCCGCGCGCTGGACCGTGGTGACCGAAGACAAGGACGGCAAGCAAGGCCGCGTTCTGACCCGCTTCCTGTTCCTGGGGGCGGGCTATTACGATTACGATGAGCCCTATGATGCCAATTTCCCTGGCCGCAAGGACTTCAAGGGCCAGGTGATCCACCCGCAGTTCTGGCCGGACAATCTCGACTATCAGGGCAAGAAGGTGGTGGTGATCGGCTCTGGTGCGACGGCGGTGACGATCGTGCCGGCCATGGCGAAGTCCGGCGCGGGCCATGTCACCATGCTGCAGCGCACGCCGACCTGGATGGTCAGCCGCCCGGCCAAGGACCGCTTTGCCAACACTCTGCGCAAATTCCTGCCTGAGAAGGTCGCCTATGCGATCACCCGGGCCAAGAACATCTTCCTGCAGGACCTGACCTTCAAGCGCGCCCGTTCGGCCCCTGACAAGGTCAAGGACTTCCTCGAAAAGCAGCTCAAGGAACACCTTGGCCCGCAATACAACGCCGCCGATTTCACCCCGCCCTACAATCCGTGGGAGCAGCGGCTGTGCCTGGTGCCCGATGCCGACTTTTTCGAAGCGATCAAGGCCGGCCAGGCCAGCATTGTAACCGACCACATCGAAAAGTTCGACAAGACGGGGATCCAGCTCAAGTCGGGCCAGCACCTTGATGCCGATATCATTGTCACCGCGACCGGCCTGAAGCTGGCGATGGCCGGCAAGATCGCGGTTGCGGTGGATGGCGCGCCGGTCGATTTCTCGCAGCACTACTATTACCGCAACTGCATGTTCTCGAACGTGCCGAACCTGATTTCGGTGTTCGGCTATGTCAACGCGAGCTGGACCTTGCGGGTCGACATCGTCGGTGAATTCGTCACCCGGCTGGTCAAGCAACTGGATGCGATCCATGCCCAGGTCGCGATCCCGGTCCTGGCCAAGGAAGACGAGCCGGAGGCCGAGGACATCTTCGCCGATTTCTCGTCGGGCTATTTCCAGCGCAGCAAGCACATCCTGCCCCGGAACGCGCCGAGCCTGCCGTGGCGGATCAACCAGGAATACCGCAAGGACCGGCTGGACATGCGGCAGGCCCCGCTTGACGACGGGATCCTGCAATTCCGCCGCGTGCGCGAAACGGTTGACGCCTAAGTCGACCAAAGGCCCGATTGCGCGAGGGACGGCTTTCGCCTAACCCGCCGACATGGCTGACACTTCGCGTACCTGGACCGCCGCCCTGCTGGTTATCGGCGACGAGATTCTCTCTGGCCGGACTCAGGACAAGAACGTGGCGCAGGTTGCCGCCTGGCTCAACGTCCAGGGGATCCGGCTGAAGGAAGTGCGGGTCGTCGCCGATGACGAGGCGGCGATTGTCGAAGCCGTCAACATCCTGCGCGCGCGCAACGATTACCTCTTCACCACCGGCGGCATTGGCCCCACCCACGACGATATCACCGTCGATGCCATCGCCGCCGCGCTGGGTGTGGACGTGGTGATCCACCCCGATGCCCGCGCGATCCTGGAACGCTATTACGAAACCCGCGGCGGCCTCAACGATGCCCGGCTACGCATGGCCCGCGTGCCGGCTGGGGCCGACTTGATCCCGAACCGGATGTCAGGCGCGCCGGGGATCAAGATCGGCAACGTGTTCATCATGGCCGGCGTCCCTTCGATCACGGCCGGCATGCTTGATGCGCTGACCGGGACGCTGGAGGGCGGCCTGCCCGTGCTCTCGGCGACAGTTGGCTGCTGGGTCCCCGAAAGCGAGATCGCCGATCTGCTGCGCCAGACCGAGAGGGACCACGAAGGCGTCGCGATCGGCTCCTATCCCTTCTTCCGCGAAGGCCGGGTCGGCGCGAACTTCGTGATCCGCAGCACCGATGCTGCCCAGCTCGAAACCTGCTCCGCCGCGCTGGCGGCGGGTCTGGCAGCGACCGGCCGCGAGGCCGTGCCCGGCGGGATCTGAGCTACCCATGAACCGCATCCTCCCTTCGGCGGCGCTGGCCGGGCTGACCGCCTGCGCAATCCAGCCAGCCGCTCCGGTTGAGGGGCTGGAGCGCATGCTTGCCAGCCATGACAGCGCCACCGCCGCGCTGGAGCAATGGTGCGAACAGCAGGGCCTTGCCAACCCGGCCCGCGTGATTGCCGAGCAGGTGCCGGGACAACTGCTCGAGGAGCCGGGTGACCTGCGCAGTCTGCTCGCAGTTCCGGCCAGCGAACCGCTTGGCAGCCGCCATGTCCGACTAACCTGCGGCGATCGCCTGCTGAGCCAGGCGCAAAACTGGTACGTGCCGAGCCGCCTGACGCCGGAAATGAACGCGGTTCTGGCCAGCAGCACCACGCCCTTTGGCAAGGTCGCCGCCCCGCTGGGTTTCCGCCGCGAACTGATCGAGACGCGGCGCGGCGCGGGGCTGGATTGCCCGGCCGGCACGGTCCTGTTCCAGCGCGCTGTCCTGCGCCTGCCCGATGGCCGCCCACTGGCCCACGTGCTTGAATGCTATGCTGCCTCTGCGCTCTAAGTTTCACGTTAACTTAACCACGCTCCTTAACCCCACGATGGGACAATGCCGAATGCATCGTTGAGGCGATTCAACCAGGTGGTAACGGCTGGCGCATCCGGGGTCGCACCTGTTTGGATCTCAGCAAGGAGCTTTCACCGTGGCTATTAACTTCGCCCGCAATTCCGGCATCGTCGAAAAGCGCCGCGCCGCTCGCGCGCCCCTGGGTATCGATGCCACGATGCGCGAGCGCGGCCGCACCGCCTTTGACGTGAAGGTGCTGACCTTCTCTGCTTTCGGCTGTCAGATTGCTGGCTTTTACCCAGCGGCGGCCGATCACCAGGCCTGGCTCAAGCTCCCCGGCCTCGAGAGCCAGTCGGTGACGGTGATCTGGAACAATGGCCAGCATATCGGTGTCGAATTCGAATACCCGCTGCATCCCAGCGTGGCCGAACGCTATCTCCCCGCCGCCGGCAGTCACGCCGCGGTCTATGCCGCCACGCATCCGGCAGCCAACGACCGCCTGATGTCGCGGCGGGAGCAGATCATGGCCGGAATTGCGGCCTCAGACTTCTCGCCGCTGCAGCGCCGCAAGCAGCCGAGCGGGCTGGGAATGTTGGGCAAGATCACGCGGATGACGGTCCGCAATGCCGACCACCGCACCGAGCCGCGCTATGGCGAAAACCTTCATCAGGGCCCGAGCAAGGTGCTCATCGATGGCGATTCCGGTTCGGTACGCAATGTCTCGGCCAGCGGCCTGCGGGCCTTTATGCCGCATGTGCTCGACCGCGAAATTGGCGAAAAGGTGCCAGTTGAGTTCGAAGGTTTCGCACCGATCAAGGGCCGGATCGTCTGGATGAACCAGACCGAGCTCGGCATCAGCCTGCCCGCGCAGACAATCGAACTTTTCGACGCCGTATAACCGGCGATCAGGGTGCCGCCACGCTCTGGCGCGGTGGCACGCCCTTGTCGACCACCAGCGTAATGACCACGCGCGCGGGCTCCGCGCCGTGGTTTGCGCCATTGTGGGCCACCCCGCGCGGCATCGTGAAGCTGTCACCCGGCTCCAGCACCGTCGTCTTACCCTTGATCCGCAATTCGAGCCGGCCGGCCGTGACATAGGCCACTTCTGTCCCCGGATGGACGTGCCACCCGCTCTCACCGCCGACCGGGAACTCCCGGCTTTGCACGATCACCTGCTGCGCGCGGGCGCGCGGCACGTCGATCTGGGCATGGGTCTGCGGGGGCGCGGCCGGCGGCGCGGCAGCCGTTCCGGCGGCCAGGGCCATGATCATCGCCAGTCGCATCGCATCCTCCCCTTTGACCCGGGCAGGATGGCACAAAGCAAAAGGGCCGGGAAGGCTTACCCTCCCGGCCCCTCTGATCTGGTAAGCTCAGGTTCGGCTTAGGCGCCGTGGACCTGCGCAACGTCGAGCTTGAGGCCCGGGCCCATCGACGAGGACAGACCGGCCTTGCGCAGGTACTTGCCCTTAGCGCCCGACGGCTTGGCCTTGACCACAGCATCGACGAAAGCGTCGAAGTTGGCCTTCAGGGCTTCGTCGCTGAAGCTCATCTTGCCGATACCGCCGTGGATGATGCCGGCCTTTTCGACGCGGAATTCGATCTGGCCGCCCTTGGCAGCCTTGACCGCTTCGGCGACGTTCGGGGTGACGGTGCCGAGCTTCGGGTTCGGCATCAGGCCCTTGGGACCCAGCACCTTGCCGAGACGGCCAACCAGACCCATCAGGTCAGGCGTAGCGATCACGCGGCCATAGTCGAGGTTGCCGTTCTGCATGTCTTCCAGCAGGTCTTCGGCGCCAACCTTGTCGGCCCCGGCGGCGAGCGCGGCTTCCGCCTTGTCACCGCGAGCGAAGACCGCAACCTTCACGTCCTTGCCGGTGCCCGAGGGCAACACGACCATGCCGCGGACCATCTGGTCAGCGTGGCGCGGATCGACGCCAAGGTTGAGCGAGACTTCGACGGTTTCGTCGAACTTGGTGGTCTTCAGCTCGCGCAGCAGCTTCAGCGCATCGTCAAAGCCGTGCACGGCCTGATTGTCGCCCAGCTTTTCGGCCAGCATCTTCTGCTTCTTGGTTTGTGCCATGTGATTAGCCCTCCACGACCTGCAGGCCCATCGCGCGCGCGGAGCCTTCGATGATCTTCGTTGCCGCTTCGATGTCGTTGGCGTTGAGATCGGCCATCTTGACCTGGGCAATCTCGGCCAGCTGCGAGCGCTTGATCGTTCCGGCGGAAACCTTGCCCGGCTCCTTTGAGCCCGACTTCAGGTTGATCGCCTTCTTGATCAGGAAGGTGGCAGGCGGGGTCTTGGTAACGAAGGTGAAGCTGCGATCCGCATAGACCGTGATGATGGTCGGGATCGGCATGGCGGGTTCAAGGTCCTGCGTGGCGGCGTTGAACGCCTTGCAGAATTCCATGATGTTCACGCCGCGCTGGCCCAGGGCCGGACCGATCGGCGGCGACGGGGTCGCCTTGCCTGCAGGAACCTGCAGCTTGATATAGCCTTCAATCTTCTTGGCCACGATGGGCCTCCTTTCTTCCTATCAGCCCGGAAACCCGGGCTTCAGAGTAAGCGGTCAAACGAAGGGCCGAGGCCCTTCTCCCGCACGGAATCGCCGGGCCGGGGCCCGCCGAAGCGCCGCCACTTAGCCCTCCGCACCGGAAATGCAAGCTTTTTGCTGGTGCAAACGCAGTAACGCTGATTGCACCAACGCCATCCGGTCCATAGAGATTCTGCACGACGCCAGACGGGTAAGGAGGAACCATGACCGATACTGCGCGGCCGCTGGGATGGGGTCGCTTCTTGGTTCAGCTCCTGACCGTCGCGGCGATCTATCTGGCAGGCTCGGCTCCCCCCATCCTGATCCTGGGCCAAACCTCTGCCGGGTTGGCGCTTTCTGCCGCAACCGGGGTCGGCGGCGGATTGCTGCTGGCCTGGTGGTGGCTGCGCCGTGATGGTGCTCTGGCGGCGGCTTTTGCATTGCACCGGCCCCGAAGCTGGCTCCAGGCCTGGGCCATCGGGCTGGCCAGCGCAGGAGCCATCGTCCTTTGGTTCCAGATCGGGGTTCGCTTGGTGCAGTGGGCCGGCTTTGCGCAGGTCGACGTCAGCGCCGTGATGACGCAGGTCACCGCAAGCCCGCTCTCGCTTATGCTCTGGGTCGTGTTGGTTGCCTGGTTCGCTGCTGGCTTTGGCGAGGAAATGATGTGGCGCGGGTTCCTGTTGGATCGCCTGACCCGCCTGCGCGGCATCAAGGGGCGACTGTGGCTCGCCATCGCCATTCAGGCCGTGCTGTTCGGCCTGCCGCATGCCTACCAAGGCTGGGGCGGCGTGATCGTTACGACCGTGGTCGGCGTCTATTTCGGGTGGCTGCGCACCCGCACCGGGTGGAATCTGTGGCCGTTGATCCTTGGTCATGGCTTGGTCGATTCGTCCATGATGATAGCCGGCTATGCTGCTCGCCACGGCTTGCTACCGCTCTGACCAACCAAGGGGCTGGCCCGTTGGGCAGCAGCAGACCGACCCTCGTCGAGCCAAGGTGGCCGAATTCTGGCCAACCCGCTAAACCTATTGCCACCATGCAAAACCGCAGTCGCACAACATTCTTCGGAGCCATCGCGCTGGTCGCATCGATCGCGGCCGTCCAAGCCAGTGCTGCGCGTGAGCGCAAGCCGATCGACCCCGCTTACAAGATGCCGCCGCTGGCCCCCGCGGTGATTGACGACAACCTGGACATCGGCGGCGAGGAGATTGCCGCGCGCAAGCTGCGCTCGCGCCTGACGGTGGAGGTCGGAGTTAACGGCACTGGACCTTACCGCTTCGTGGTCGATAGCGGGGCAGATAGTTCGGTGATCGGCTCACGCCTTGCGTCCGCGCTGCGCCTGCCGCCAGGCCGACCTGCGCTGCTCAACGGCATTACCGAGAGCCGCCGGGTCGAGCGGGTGCTGGTTGATGCACTGCAATTGGGGCCTTCGGCGTTCAGAGATCTCGAACTACCGAGGCTTGATGAGCGTGACATCGGCGCGACGGGCATGATCGGGCTCGATGCGCTGGTCGAGCAGCGGCTGATGCTTGATTTCGAGAAACGCAAGATCAGCGTCGACGATGCCAAGAAGCCGGCTCCGCGGATGGATGGCGAGATTGTCGTCACAGCGCGGTTGAAGCGCGGACAGTTGATTCTAACCCAAGTCAGCGCCAACCGCCTGCCGCTTGATGCCGTGGTTGATACCGGCTCCGAGATCACGATCGGCAACATGGCGCTGCGCAACCAGATCGTCCGGCGGCATCAGGCTGTGCTCGAACCGATCGAGGTGATCGGGGTGACTGGCAAGGCGATCAAGCTGGAAATGGCGACAGTGCGGGAGCTGCGCGTTGGCGGCGTGATCATGAACAACGTGCCAGTCGCCTTCGCCGACGTGCCGCCGTTCGAAGTCTTCGGGCTGGAGGCGAAGCCCGCGCTGCTGCTGGGTACCGACCTGATGGAAAACTTCCGCAAGATCAGCTTGGACTTCAAGGCCCGAAAAGTCCGCTTTCAGCTGCGCAGCTGCGCGGCGCAGGGCATCATGATCAACACACAGCGCGGCAACAGCCGGATCGGCGCGGAAAAAGGCAATGCGGCGGTCTGCAGCCGCTAGGCAGCGGCAGACGAAGGCGACTTACTTCACCAGTTCGACGTGCTCGAAGTCAAGTTCGACCGGGGTGGCGCGGCCGAAGATCGAGACCGAGACCTTGACGCGGTTCTTGTCGAAATCGAGTTCTTCCACCACGCCGGTGAACGAGTTGAACGGGCCGTCGAGCACCTTGACCGAATCGCCGATTTCGTAATCGACGCTGATGTGCTTCTTGGGTTCAGCCGCGGCGGCGTCGCGGGCGCCGAAGTACCGGGCGGCTTCACGATCCGAGATCGGCTGCGGCTTGTTGTTGTTGCCGAGGAAGCCGGTAACCTTGGCGGTGTTCTTGACCAAGTGGTAGACATCGTCGTTCATCGCCAGCTTGGCGAGGACGTAGCCTGGCATGGTCTTGCGTTCGACCTGAACCTTCTTGCCACGCTTTACTTCGGTGACGGTTTCGGACGGCACTTCGACCGCCTCGACCAGCGCGGCCAGGCCCAGGCGCTCTGCCTCGGCCAAGATCGATTCGCGCACCTTGTTCTCGAAGCCCGAGTAGGCGTGGATGATGTACCAGCGAGCCATTGTGAATTTCCGTATCTGGTGAGTGCGACAGGTCAGGCGAGCGAGAGCAGCCAGCTGACGATTGCGCCGAAGACCGTGTCCACGCTGAGGAAGAACAGCGCCAGGATAAGCATCATGATTCCCACGAAAATCGCGGTGGTCGTGGTTTCCTGCCGGGTCGGCCACACGACCTTGCGTGCTTCCGCCTGAACCTGGCGCATGAATTCGCCGGGATTGATCTTGGCCATGGCTTCCTAGCCTGTCACTTGAGTTTCGTTCCCGCCTTCCGCCAAGGGCTCATCGCCGCCCCGGCCGCAGTGGCCGGGAGGGGCGATGTGTACTCCTATGTCGGAAGACACCGCCGCACTTAGCTATCGCCCGGAACTTTTGCAAGCCGCGCCACGAGAGTGCCGGGCGCACGGTAGACGACGACCGCCCCCGCCGGCAGAGCGTCGGGCTCGCGCGGGCCGACGTACCACAGCCAGTCCATGTCCTTGGCCGGTGCCCAGTTCGACAGGTCGATCGGCTTGCCCGGCCGCCACAGCATCCGCTGGCTGGGGTCGCGGAAGTTCGGGCCGCCTTGCTTCAGCCGGATCATGTGGATCCCGGGCACGGCGAAATGCGCGTTGATCAGGACATTGCGGTGCAGCACGGCATAGCCGCCGATGTGCTCCTGCGCATTGTAGCCCCAGACGGCACCGTTGGTGACCACCAGGTTCGCTACCCGTGCCCCCTGCGGCAGGTGATCGAGCGCGGCCAGCAAGCGCTCGGTCTCGGCTGAGCCGCGCTCCCAGTTTTCGGTCGTTACGCTGATCCGCGCGAGGAACAGCGCCGGGGCGACCCAGAACAGCCATCGCGGCACCTGCCAGCTCAGCGCCAGGCAGCCAACCAGCAAGCCAGAGTAGATCATCCGCGCATCGGCAAGATCACCGCCGAAGATATGGCGCGGCATCAGGATCGAGCCGAGCAGCAGGATGACGGCGGCCCAGCCAAGCCGGCCATCGATCCGCCGCAGCAACAGTGAAAAGAACAGCACCGCGCCGACCAGCATCAGGCTGGCATGATCGAGCCAGACCACGCCATCGCGCATCGCCTGCTTCCAGATCGCCCATTTGAAGATCCAGACATTGGGACCATAGCTGGGCAGGCTGCCGGGATGATCGCCGCCGACCAGCGCCAGGAACGGCAGGAACAGCGGCCAGGGTGCGAGGAAAGCGGATATGCCCTTGTGGCGTGACCACTCGTAACCGAAGACCAGGATGCCGAGCATGCCCCAGCCAGAGACATGCATGATCCAGACGGCGATCCCGACTGGCATGAACAACAAGGGCCGCCAGGCCTTGCCTTCCAGCCGCACCCAGGCGGCGAAGGCGAACAGCGCGGCAGCCTGGGCAAGGCCGAAGTTGAGGAAGCCCAGGATCAGCCCCGGCGACCAGACAAAGCACAGCGCCAGGAGCGATCCCAGGCCGATCCGTCGGCGCAGGCTCCACTCGGCCGCGAGGATGCCCAGCGCGGTCAGCAGCGGCACCAGGCCAGAAATGATCCGCCCGGCGGTTTCCAGCCCGAACAAGGCGGCCAGCGGCTGGACCAGCAGGTCCGCGCCAAGGTTGCCCGACCATTTCCAGTCAAATTCGTAATAGCGCTGCAGGAAGGCGTTATCGGCGCGCTCCAGCATCACGTAATAGCGCGCCAGATGTGCCGGATAGTCCACCATCTGCGGGTACTTTGCGACCAGCACCGGCAGGCAGGCGATCAGCGCCAGCGCCAGGCCCAGCAGCAACCCCTCGCGGGCAGTCGGCCGCGCGGCCAGCCAGGCCGCAACGCCAGTGCGGCGAACGGCAGTGGGCGCGAAGGTCAGTTCGGCGGACATCGGCTCGTCGCTCGGCTTAATGGGTGGAAGAGACGGTGGCAGGAGTGGCAGGATTCGAACCCGCGGCCCTCGGTTTTGGAGACCGATGCTCTACCAGCTGAGCTACACTCCTGCAGGCGCGCTGGCCCTTAGGTCAGGCGAAGCCGGTTGGCAAGGAACTTGTCCCCGCGCGACGCGGTATCTGCTATAATGCGTTTCATGCACGCGCCGGTGCCACTCCAGACCATCGAGCCAGATCTGCTGATGATGGCTTATCGCAGCGGGATCTTCCCGATGGCCGACGCACGCGACGATCCGGAGATCTTCTGGGTTGAGCCGCGGCGCCGGGCGATTCTGCCGCTTGATGGCTTTAACTGTTCGCGCTCGCTGGCCCGCACCCTGCGGCGCGGGCGCTTTACCGTTACCTGCAATGCCGATTTCGGCGCAGTGATGCAGGCCTGCGCGGCGCCGCGCCGCGAATCGGGTGAGACCTGGATCAGCGACCGGATCGAGGCGAGTTACCGCGAACTACACGCGCTCGGCCATGCCCATTCGATCGAATGCTGGCAGCAAGGGGAACTGGTTGGCGGGCTCTATGGCGTCGGGTTTGACCGGGTGTTCTGCGGCGAATCGATGTTCAGCCGGGTGCCCGATGCTTCGAAAGTGGCGCTGGCCTGGCTGGTCGCGGCGCTTCGGCGGGGAGGCGCGGAACTACTTGATTGCCAGTTCATGACCGATCACCTCGCCTCGCTAGGTGCGATCGAGATCAGCCAGGCCCGCTATCTGGCCCTGCTGCGCTCCGCTCAGAGATCGATCGAGGGCGCAGCCGTCTTGGCCGCTGGCGTTGGCGTCGGCGCGGCTGAGGGGGAGGCCGATGGCGACGGTGAAGGACTGGCGCTGCCCGCCGCCTTCGGCGCGCTGCTCGGCGATGCTGCGGAAGCGGGGCTGTCTTCCTCGCCCGGGAATTTCATCGCGCAGTCCTTGACCCAGACATCATAGACCGGGTGCTCAACCACGTTGAGCGAGGGCGCATTCTTGAACAGCCAGCCGGAAAAGACCTTGCGCCACGCGAGCGCGCTCTCGGTATCTGCCCGCTCCTCGACATAGACCTGAACGAAGGCGCCGGTCTCGGCCGGGCGTTCCCACGGCAAGGTCCGCTCGCAGGTTGCCAGCCGGACCACCACATTGCCCACCCGGCGCGCTTCGCCCGACTTGAGCACGATATCCTGGGTAATGTTGTTGCGCTTGTTGAGCAGGCCGAGCGTGGCGACGCGGTCCTTGACCGGGGTGCCATATTCGCTCTCTACAGCGGGAACGCTGGCCTGCGCCGCCACCCCTTCGGGAATGTCAGTCGCCGAAGCGTCGGGATTGCCGCTGCCGTTGCAGGCCGCCAGCAGCAGGACCAGGCCGGGCGCAAGCAGGCGCCGCATGGTCAGGCGTCCGGGCTCCACGCCTCATAGTCCCCAGTCGCCGCAGCGCGCTTGCCGCCGCGTTCCAGCGCGCCTTGCGGACGATAGGCCTGGACCGTGCCAGTGGCATTGGGGGTATAATCGACTTCCCAGATCCGCGGCGGGGGCAGATGGCTTTCCGGCACCCCGTCATAGGAATGGTGAAGCCAGCCGTGCCATTCGGACGGCACGCGGCTGGCATCGTTGGCACCGTTGTAGATCACCCAGCGGCGCTCAGTCCCGGCAAAGGGGCCGTCCTTGCGGACTTTCTTCGAGCGATAGTACCTATTGCCCTGCGCATCGGTGCCGACGTGCTCGCCGGTCAGCGCAGAATTGAACAGCGTCCCGATCGTCGCGCCGTCCCACCAGGTGAAGATCTTGCCAAGGATTCCCATGGGCGCGCGTTAGCCTTGGAAGCCGGGCCGGGCAAGCACTACCATGCGACCTTGTCCCCCGGCGCGATGCCGAGTTCAGCGGCCCGGCCGCCGGGGATCTCAAGCACCGCCTTAACCGCGCCGATCGAGAGCAGCGGGGTCTCGTCATAGGGCACGGCTTTGGCCGCGATGTTGCTGATCCGCCCGTCCGGCGCGATGAAGATCAGGTCAAGCGAGATCACCGTGTTGCGCATCCAGAACGAAGCCCCGCGTGGCGGGCTCATCGGAAAGATCATGCCTTCGTCCGGCCCCAGCTTGGTCCGGAACATCAGCCCCCTGGCCTGCTCCATGGCGGAGCGGGCGACCTCGACCTTGAAGCTATGCGTGCCGCTGGCGCTGGTCACGGTCAGCGGGATCACCTCCAGCCCGGATTCAGGATGGACTACCTTGGCCGCCGCAGAGGCCGCGCCGCCCGCCCCGGGCGAACAGGCGACCAAGGTGGCGGCCAGCAGGGCGAACAACAGGTGACGCATCAATCTACCTCCTCGGCCCAGACTTCCAGCCCGGCCACGGTGTCAGCTTCCACCACCTGCCGGGCGATGTCCAGTCGGTGCCCGGCGCGCAGCAGTATCGCGATCTGTTTTTCGCGGGCCTGGCGATCGGCCGGTGGGGGTCCGAACGGGCCCAAGCGCCGCTTGCGGGCCAGGGCCAGGGCGGCCTGGCGGGCTTCAGACGCAGTGCCGCGCACCTCTTCGCGCAGGTCCGCGCCGATTCCGGCGGCACCGAGCGACTGATCGACCCGCCGCTCGCCATAGCCGCGGCGGCGCAGGCTGCCCGCCTTCGAGTGGGCATAGGCGGCATCGTCGACATAGCCAGCCTCAACGCAGCGTTCGACCAGCGCGGACACTGGCGGCTCGCCTTCCCCCTCCCACCCGCGCTCGCGCAGCTTGCGGCGCAGATAGGCTTCCAACTTCGCCGCCGAGGTCGCAAACCGCGCCAGATAGGCCAGCGCCAGCTCGTTCAGCCGCGCCTTGTCGAGCGGCTTGGGCGGGCGGCGTTCGCGCGGCCTGCGGGCCGATCGTGAGGCGGATGGGGGCACCATTGCCCTAATCGTGCCACACTGTCGGGCGATTGGGGAAGGGTGCGGGTGGGCTATCAGGGAACCACCCAGACAATTGGGGACGCGTGTGACGCCGAAAAACGGCGCATCCGACTGGAAAGACGGGTTATTTTAATGACTGATGCCGCCACTCTGGCGAGTGCCGCGACGGCCGAAGGCCTTGTGCCGACGCCCAATTACGACGCGCACCCGCGCCGCTATTCGGACTTTGCCACCTTTGGTGATGCGATCGACTATGCGGCGCAAGGACAGCGCGGCATGAACTTTCACGATCCGCGCGGCACCCTGATCCGGGTCTATCCCTTCAGCGAACTGCGCCGCGATGCCATCGACATGGCCTATCGCCTGATCGCGCTGGGCATTGGCAAGGGTGACCGCGTGGCGCTGGTCGCCGAAACCGGCCCTGACTTTGCTGCCTTGTTCTGCGGCGCGGTCTATGCCGGCGCCTGGCCAGTGCCGCTGCCGCTGCCGACCAGCTTTGGCGGCAAGGAAGGCTATATCGACCAGCTGGCGGTCCAGCTGCAAAGTTCCGACCCCAAGGTGCTGTTCTATCCGGCCGAGATTGCCGAGATGGCGGGTGCCGCCGCGAAGCGCCAGGAAGCGCTGACCGGCAAGTGCGACGGCATCGCCTGGGAAGACTTTGCCCAGAAGCCCGCCGTGCCGTGCGAGCTGCCGCAGGCCAGCCCGGACGACATCTGCTATCTGCAATATTCCAGCGGCTCGACCCGCTTCCCGCATGGCGTGGCAGTGACGCACGAGGCGCTGCTCAACAATCTGAGCGGCCATGCCCACGGCATGCAGTTCACGCAGGAAGACCGCTGCATCTCGTGGCTGCCGTGGTACCACGACATGGGCCTGGTCGGCTGCTTCCTGTCGATGATCGCCAACCAGGTTTCGGCCGATTACCTCAAGACCGAGGATTTCGCCCGCCGTCCGCTGGCCTGGCTGGACCTTATCACCCGCAACAAGGGCGTCTCGTGCAGTTATTCGCCAACCTTCGGCTATGATATCTGCGCCCGCCGCATCTCGAGCCAGAGCAACGTTGCCGAACGCTTCGACCTGTCGCGTTGGCGGATCGCCGGCAACGGGGCTGACATGATCCGGCCCGACGTGATGCAGAACTTCGTCAACGCCTTTGCCCCCGCCGGGTTCAAGGCGAGCGCCTTCCTTCCGTCCTATGGCCTCGCGGAAGCGACCCTGGCGGTCACGCTGATGCCGCCGGGCGAGGGGATCCGCGTCGAACTGGTCGAGGAAGAGCGCCTGTCGGGCACCCCCCGCGATCTCAGCCGCCCCGCCCGCTACCGTGCCATCGTCAACTGCGGCAAGGCCGTGAAGGACATGGATCTGGCGATCCGTAACGAGCGCGGCGAAGCCCTGCCCGATCATCACATCGGCAAGGTCTGGTGCAAGGGCCCGTCGGTCATGCACTCCTATTTCCGCGATCCCGAATCGACTGCAGCCTGCCTGGTCGATGGCTGGCTCGACACGGGCGACATGGGCTATATGGTCGATGGCTATCTGTTCATCGTCGGCCGCGCCAAGGACATGATCATCATCAACGGCAAGAACCACTGGCCCCAGGACATCGAATGGGCCGTGGAACAGCTGCCGGGCTTCAACCATGGCGACATCGCCGCCTTCTCGGTCGAGAGCGAAACGGGCGAGGAAGAAGTCGCCGTTCTGGTGCACTGCCGCGTCTCCGATCCGGTTGAACGGCAGAAGCTGCACGATACGATCCGCGACAAGGTTCGTTCGATCCTGGGCCACCCGGCGATCGTCGAACTGGTCCCGCCGCGCACCCTGCCGCGCACCAGCTCGGGCAAGCTCAGCCGCGCCAAGGCGAAGAAGCAGTACCTCTCGGGCGAGATCGCCCCGATCAAGCTCGCCGCCTAAGCCGTCAAACCGGCGGCAATCGCGCCGCGCTGTCCCGTTTCGGGGCGGCGCGGCGCTTTGCATTTCGCGGTTGGCCAATTAGGCTAAGGCAAGGTCGCGCAGGGGGCACGGGGGAACACCGCGATGAATCGCGATCCGCAAGATCGGCATGATTATGGCATCCTGGTGGGCTGGTCCCACTCCAGCTTTGCCGACAAACTTGACCTCAAGCTCCAGACCGTACAGTCGACACGCCAGCTCAAGGGCGATGAGGTCGACAACCACCATATTGTGATGACCGCCAGCCAGGCCGTGCTGCTGGCAAATTACCTGTTCCAGATCACCGGCCAGACCCCGCCCTCCAAGAAGCCCGGCCGATTGGCGCGGCTACTGGGTGGCTGATCGACCGCAAATAGTTGGTGCATGGCAAAAATCCGTGTTCCTGTATTAGCATCACAACACAGCTTGAACTGTGCGGCAATCCGCCCCATGTTGGCGGTAGCTTTTGCAAACACGGAATTGCCCCATGGCCAGCACGCCAACTTCGACCGAGACTGCCGCCCCGACGATCACCCTGACGCCGCCTGATCCGGTACCCGTGGTTGCGCCCGAACAGGCGGTGGGTCTGGTTCCAGTGGCCGACGATGCCAAATCGAAGCTCGACCAGCGCGTCGATGCCTTCGTCAACGATCTGCTAGCCTCAGACGCGAACTCGCCCGAATTCGGCAAAAAGGTCGATCAGATCACCAATATGGGCCGCAAGGAAATCATGGCGGCCGCGGGTATGAGCAACCGCTTCCTCGACCGTCCGGTTCGCGCGATGGACAAGGATTCGGGCGTCGGCGCCAATCTGGCCGAACTGCGCCGCACGGTCGAACAGCTTGATCCCGGCAAGCAGGGCAAGCTTTCCAAGGGCCGCAAGATCCTGGGCATCATCCCCTTCGGCAACTCGCTGAAGCGCTATTTCCATTCCTATGAAAGCGCGCAGGGCCATATCCAGGCCGTGCTGGGCCACCTCTCGTCCGGCAAGGACGAGCTGCTGATGGACAATGCCGCGATCGACGTGGAGCGGCAGAAGCTGTGGGAAGCGATGGGCGCGCTGGAGCAGATGATCCACATCAGCCGCGCGCTCGACACCAAGCTGGAGGAAAAGGCCGCCGATCTCGACGCGACCGACCCGGCCAAGGCCAAGGCAATCCGCGAGACGGCGCTGTTCTATGTCCGCCAGCGCACCCAGGATCTGCTGACGCAGATGGCCGTGACGGTGCAGGGGTACCTGGCGCTGGACCTCGTCAAGAAGAACAATATCGAACTGGTCAAGGGTGTGGACCGCGCCAGCACCACCACCGTCGCCGCGCTGCGCACAGCCGTCACCGTGGCCCAGGCCATGGCCAACCAGCGACTGGTATTGCAGCAGGTCACTGCGCTCAACGAGACCACCGCAGGCCTGATCGATTCGACCGGCACGCTGCTGCGCGACCAGACCGGCAAGATCCATGAGATGGCGGCATCAAGCACGATCCCCTTGGAAACACTGCAGCGCGCCTTCCAGAACATCTATGATACGATGGACAACATCGACACCTTCAAGGTGAAGGCGCTCGAAAACATGAAGCAGACGGTCACCACGCTGACGGCCGAGGTGGAGAAGTCCAAGGGCTATATTGCCCGCGCCGAAGGGGCCGCCCAGGCCGCCAAGGCGGCGGACGCACCCAGCCTGCTGAGCCTGGAGGGCTGACTTGGCCGGCGAGGCGCACAATTCGGACGTGATCCTGCGCGAAGCCAAGCGCTCGCTGGTCAACAACCGCGACTATGGCGGGCGCCGCAATTCGATCGGACGGCGCTCGGCCGCGATCAAGCGCGAGCATGCCGCCAAGCAGGTCAAGCGGGCGCTGGCAACCGTCGGCGCAATTGTCTTTGCCGCCATGGTCGCCGGACTGATCATCGACGGGATCGGGATCACCGGCGTGCTGGTGACAATGATGGCAATCTTTAGTGCCGTGGCCTTTTTCGCTGCCGTGCCCAAAGTGAAAATCCCCACCCGCGAAGCGCTGCGCGGCAGTGACGTAAAGTCGCTGGTCGGGCGGACCGAACTGTGGCTGGAGAACCAGCGCCCGGCGCTCCCCGCCCCGGCAGTGCAACTGGTTGATACGATCGGGCTGCAGCTCGATGCGCTGGGGACGCAGCTTGACGGACTGACCGACAATGCTCCCGCCGCGCTCGAAGTTCGCAAGTTGGTCGGCGATCATTTGCCCGAGCTGATATCCAGCTACACCGCGATCCCGCGCCACTTGCGCGGTGAGGCCCAGGCCGGCGGAAGCCCGGACCAGCACCTGGTCGACAGCCTTGGTAAGATCAGCGCCGAGATCGATAGCGTGACCCGCCAGCTGGCGAGCGGTGCGATCGACAACCTTGCGATCAAGACCCGCTATCTCGATTACAAGTACGGTGCTGGACCCGAAGGGGAGAATGGCCAGTGAGAATCGCTATCCCCCACTCGATCGGCAAGGATGAGGCCCGCCGCCGCATCCGCGAGCGCTCGGGCGAGATTGCCAATTTCGTTCCGGGTTTCGCCTCGGTCAGCACCAACTGGCAGAGCGAGGACAAGATGGACCTGACAGTCGGCGCGATGGGCCAGGAAATGACCGGCGCGATCGAAGTCGGCGAAAGCGAAGTGGCTTTCACCGTCGAACTGCCCGCGGCATTGAGCTTCGTCGAGCCGATGATCCGCAGCCAGATCGAGGCCAAGGGCCGTAAGCTGCTGAGCTAAAGCTCGCGTTCCAGTTCGAGCAGGTTCTTCGGAATGCGCAATTGCGCCGAGGCGACCCGCGTCTCGCGCAGGAACAGCAGCAGCGCCCACATCAGCAGGGCAATTGCCAGCAGGAACAACCCGGCCGCCACGAGTTGCAGGCGGACGGCGACGAATTCCTCCAGGAACAGCACGGCCACGGTCAACCCGATGGTCAGGCCGCTCAGCACCATCAGGAAAATGGCACGGGTGATCAGGTGGATTCGCGTGGCAATCGCGCGGATTTCGATCACCACGACGTCATGCTCGGGCCCGCTCGTCGCCATGTGCTGCTTCTGCAACTCGCGCGAACGGTCGACGATCCGCCCCAGCCGGGTCGAAAGCAGGTTCATGATGTTGCCGATTGCCACCAGCACGAAGACGGGGGCCAGAGCGAGCTGGATGGTCTGGGCGATCATGCCCCTTGCATAGGGGCGTTCACCCCCCAGATTCAATGGCTGGCACTGCCGCCGGACGGACAATCGCAAATGACCAACTATCGCCCGATCAAGATCGCCGTCCTCGCCATTGCCTCAACCGCCCTGCTGGCCGGCTGCGCCGCACTGGGGCCCAAGCACCCCGTCGGCAACAGCGCCGTGCCGGAACCAGCCAAGCCGGTCGAGCTGAGCAAGTACCTGGGTCGTTGGTACGAGGTTGCCCGCTATGAACAGTCGTTCCAGAAGGGCTGCGAAGGCGTGAGCGCCGACTATGCCTTGCGCGAAGACGGCAAGATTTCAGTGCGCAATGCCTGCCGCAAGCCCGATGGCAAGATCTCGATCGCCAACGGCAAGGCCAAGATCTGCGACCCGGTCACCAATGCCAAGCTCAAGGTCAGCTTCTTTGGCCCGTTCTATGGCGATTACTGGGTGCTAGACCGTGCCGATGACTATTCCTGGGCAATCGTCGGCGAGCCGTCGGGCCGGTATCTCTGGCTGCTGGCGCGCCAAGCCACTCCCGCCCCGGATAAGATCGAGGCTCAGATCGCCCGCGCCAAGGCGCTGGGTTATGACACGTCGATGCTGATCCGCACCAAGCAGCCCTGACCAGGCGGTCTCAGCGCCCGCTGGTCAGCAGGCTGTCGACCACGCTAGGATCGGCTAGCGTCGAAGTATCGCCCAGGTTCGAGACATCCCCCTCCGCAATCTTGCGCAGAATCCGGCGCATGATCTTGCCGCTGCGGGTCTTGGGCAGGGCGGGTGCGAAGTGGATCACGTCGGGCGTGGCGATCGGGCCGATCTCGTGCCGCACCCATGCAACAAGTTCCTTGCGCATGTCGTCGGTCGGCTCCTCGCCGGCATTCAAAGTAACATAGGCATAGATGCCTTGCCCCTTGATCTCGTGCGGCATGCCGACGACCGCCGCCTCGGCCACCTTGGCGTGGGCGACGAGGGCGGACTCGACCTCGGCTGTGCCCATGCGGTGGCCCGAAACGTTGATCACGTCATCGACCCGGCCGGTGATCCAGTAATAGCCGTCTTCGTCGCGCTTGCAGCCATCGCCGGTGAAGTACTTGCCGCGATAGGTGGTAAAATAGGTCTGGAAGAAGCGCTCGTGATCGCCCCAGACGGTGCGCATCTGGCCCGGCCAGGACTGGGTGATGCAAAGGTTACCCTCTGCGGCGACACCCGGCTCCTCTGGCAGCACATTGCCATCGCCGTCGACGATCTGCGGCACCACGCCGAACATCGGGAAGCTGGCCGCGCCGGGCTTTAACGCATGGGCGCCAGGCAGCGGCGTCATCATGCAGGCGCCGGTTTCGGTCTGCCAATAGGTGTCAACGATCGGGCAGCGCCCATCGCCGACCACGCGCCAGTACCATTCCCAGGCCTCTGGATTGATCGGCTCGCCGACCGAGCCAAGCAGGCGCAGGCTCTGGCGGCTGGTTGCTTTCACCCAATCGTCGCCTTCGCGCATCAGCGCTCGCAAGGCGGTCGGCGCGCCATAGAAGATCTCAACCTTGTGCCGGTCGACGATTTCCCAGAAGCGGCTGTGGGTGGGATAGTTCGGCACGCCTTCGAACATCACCGTCGTCGCCCCATTGGCCAGCGGGCCATAGACGACATAGCTGTGCCCCGTGACCCAGCCCACATCGGCCGCGCACCAATAGATTTCACCCGGGCGGTAATCGAACACGTACTGGTGGGTCATCGCCGCCCAGGTCAGGTAGCCGCCAGTGGTGTGGAGCACGCCCTTGGGCTTACCGGTAGAGCCTGAGGTATAGAGGATGAATAGCGGATCTTCCGCGCCCATTTCCTCGTAAGGGCAATCGGCCAAAACCGCCGCGCGCTGCTCATGCCACCAGTGATCGCGGCCCGCCGCCACGGTGACCTGATTGCCGACATGCTGGACCACCAGCACTGCGCCAACCCCTGGGCACTGCAACAAGGCTTCGTCGACATTGGCCTTCAAGGGCACCAGCTTGCCGCCGCGCATCCCGGCGTCGGCCGTGATGACGAGGTTGCTGTCGCAGTCCTGGATCCGGCCGGCCAGCGCCTCGGGGCTGAAGCCGCCGAAGACGACTGAGTGGATCGCCCCGATCCGCGAACAGGCCAGCATCGCTACAGCCGCCTCCGGGATCATCGGCATGTAGATCGTCACCCGGTCGCCGCGCTGGGCGCCCAGCGCCTTCAGCGCATTGGCCATGCGGCAGACTTCTTCGTGCAGCTCGCGGTAGGTCAGGCGGCGCTGCTGGCTGGCATCGTCACCTTCCCAGATGATCGCAGTGACATCGCCGCGTTCGGCCAGGTGGCGATCAAGGCAATTGGCCGAGACATTGAGCGTGCCGTCGGAGAACCATTCGATCCCGAAGCTGGCCTCGTCAAAGGAGCACTGGCTCAGCTTGGTCCACGGCTTGATCCAGTCGATCCGGGCCGACTCCGCGCGCCAGAACGTTTCGGGCGTTTCCAGCGCGGCGCGGTACTTCTCGGCATAGACCTCCGCCGTGATCTGCGCGCGGGCGGCCCATTCGGCTGGGACGGGGTGGACAGTGGCCATCGGTAACTCTCCCTTTGCCCCACCCTTGCCGTCCCATGGGGCCGCGATCAAGCGGGTCAGAAGAAGAATTTCTGCTGCCAGTAGAAGGTCCCGGTCACCGGCTCCCCCGCCGCATTGAGCGCCGGTTTGAAGCGCAGCCGTTCTTTCGCCAGCCGACAGGTGACCTCGTCGGTATCGGGCAGCCCGCTCGACTTGTAGATCCGGCAGCCCGTAGCGCGCCCTTCGGGACTGATCGTCAACGCCAGGATCACCGCCTTACCGATCCGCGCCTCGCGCCCGCCGGTCGGAATTGGGAAGTCTGATGCCCTGTCGATCCGGCCCGAGATATGGACCGGCTTGCTCGCGCCGCCGCCCTGGCCGTTGCCACCGGCACCGCTGCCCGTGCCGGAACCTGTCCCGCCGGCGCCCGTGCCGCTGCCACTATCACGCGCGCCCGAGGTATCGGCGCTGCCCGTGCTGGAGGCTCGGGGTGCCGGGACCTTGGCGATGTCCACCTTGGGCTGTTCTGCCTTCACCTCCCGCGGGATCGCTTTCTTGCCTGACTCGCCAGCGGCTCCCGCGGGCTTCGGCTCGGCTTGTGGCTCGGGCGGCGGTGGGGGCGCAGTGATGGTGACGGTAAAGGTCTTGGTGATCGTTTCTACCGCCTGCGCGGTGAAGTCCGGCGCGAAGGCCCGGATCAGCGCCAGGATCGCGACCAGATGCAGCAGCGCCACCAGCACGATCACGCCCAGTTTGACCCGGCGCGGCGGGGTGAGGTCCAGATCGTCCTCGTCCATAGGCCCGTTATGACAGGTCAGCGCTGCGCTTCAACGGCTTAGCGTGGTGGGGCAATGTCAAACGCGAAGGTCAGCCGCTCCCCTGCGGCGAATGGTTCGGTTGCATGCCACAGCGTCGAGCCAAACAGCGCAAGGCGGCCTGGCTTCGGTTCAATCTGCCTGAGTGGCCCAAGGTCAAGCCCGAGCTCGGGCGGCGGGCTGCCGAGCGAGAGCCAGCCGGCTGGCGGTGCGCCAAGCTGGTCTGGCTTTGGCAGGCTGACATAGCAGGCAGAGCTGATCCACCCGCGCACGTGGGTGTGGCTGGCATGGAACCCTGCCCCAGCCAGCCGCACCGACCAGCTCCCCGCAAAGCGAAGCGTGCTGCTGCCGCGTTCGAGCAGCGGGTGACCCGGTTCGTGCGGAAGGGCCGCCGCAAAATCCGCCACGGCCGCCAGCACCTTGTCGCGCGCCAGGCGGATCGCCGGATCGGGGTGAAAGAACAGCTGCCGGTCGGTTTGCGTGCCGCCCCGCACGGACTGTTCTGGATAGGGCGCCTTCATCCGGTGTAAGCGGCGCAAGGCTTCGGCCAGGTCAGCCAGTTCTTGCGGCGTGAAATCCAGATCGACTGCCGCCGCGTGGAGCCGATCGCCATCGAGCCAACCAGCTTGCGGATCACCCAGCAATCGCCAGCACAGCCCGGCATAGGGCCAGAACATCCGCGCCTGAGCTCCGCCAAGGTGCCGCTGGGCGACGGCAAGCGCAGCTTCCGGCTGACTCGTGCGCAGCAAGTAGCGGACATGGCACAGGTCAGTCCCAGGATCGGCCAGCGCGGCGAATGGCCCGAAATCCGGGATGCCCTCGCCGCTCTCGGCAATCAGGAACAGGGCTGACAGCGCCAGGCCCTGCGAGGGTGCGCAGGCCTGCTCTGCGCCAGCCAGGACTGCGCGGGCGGCGGTCCAGTCCTTGCGCGTGGCGTGTTGCTGGAACCAGCTGAGCCGGACTGCGGTGTTGACCGGTTCACGCGCGGCCGCCGCAGCATAGGAGCGATCCCAATCCTCGGTCTCCCCCCTGGTGATCCGCATGGCACAGAGCGTCCGGTGCCCGTCGAGCCAGCCGGGGTGCTGCGCCAGCACGCTCTCAAGCAGGGCTTCGGCTTGGTCGTCCGCACTTTCTGCCGCCAGCGCCAGCGCACGATTGCGGATCAGGTCGGGCTGGCCGGGGAGCAAGGCGGCCGCCCGCTCGAACAGGGCGGCGGCGGGCTGCCAGGCTTCAAAGGCGATCTGGGCGTGTCCAAAGGCGGCTTGCGGGCTGTTGGGATCGCGCCGTGCGGCTTCGCTGATCGTCTCGAGCGCGGCGTCAATATCCTGTTCGGCCAGCAATGCTGCCGCCCGGCTGACGCGCTGCGCAGTATCGGTCATGCCTTGCAATGCTGGTCGATGAAGGCCTGGTGGCTCGGCTGGCGCGCCGCCTCATTGGCCATGGCGCTGCGCAGTTTGCCCAGCCACTCGCGCCCGCTCGGGCGATAGGCCCCCAGCGGATCGGTACCTTCGGGCAGGTTGAACTGGCCGATATGGACCGCGTGCCAACTGGGCGGGGCGAACAGGTCCATATCGCGCGGGATATGGCGGCCATAGCGGCGGAAGTGATCGATCTTGAAGGCCAGACTATCCGGCACCTCCATTGCCGCCGTGTGCCGCCACATCGGCTCATCGCGGTCCATCAGCTTGTAGTGCAGCACGATGAAATCGCGGATCCGCTCCATCTCGGTGGCGGCGATATGGTTGTACTCGGCGATCACCGCCGGATCGAAGCTGGTGTCCGGGAACAGCGCGAGCAGCTTGGAGATGCCGGCCTGGATCAGGTGCAGGCTGGTCGATTCCAGCGGCTCGAGGAATCCGCTGGAGAGGCCGACCGCAATGACATTCTTGTCCCAGAACTTTCGGCGCATGCCGGTGGTGAAGCGCAGGCGATTGGGCTCGGCCAGCGGCTTGCCATCGAGATTGCTGAGCAGCACGTCGAGCGCAGCTTCGTCGCTGGTGAACTGGCTGGAATAGACGTGGCCGTTGCCGGTGCGGTGCTGCAACGGGATGCGCCATTGCCAGCCAGCCTCGCGCGCGGTTGAGCGGGTATAGGGGGTGAAATCCCCCGCCTTCTCGCAGGGGATCGCCACGGCTCGGTCGCAGGGCAACCAGTGCGTCCAGTCGGCATAGCCGGCCTGCAACGCGCCCTCGATCAGCAGGCCGCGAAAGCCCGAGCAATCGATAAACAGCTCGGCTTCAAGACTGCGCCCATCTTCCAGGGTGACGCCGGTAACGAAGCCGGTCTCGCCATGCTGCTGGACCGAGCCGATCTTGCCCTCATGCCGCACCACGCCGCGTTGCTCAGAATAGGCGCGCAGGTAGCGGGCATAGAGCCCGGCATCGAAGTGATAGGCATAGTCGAACGTCGAAAGGACCGAGCGCGGATCCCCGCTCGGCCGTACAAAACGGTTGGCCTTGGCAAGGTGCCAGGCCATCGAGTGTTCATCGAACCCGGCGGTTTCGCCTGCTGCCTTGGCCAGCAGCCAGTGCTGATGCACCGGCACCACGTCGAACGCGCGGCCGTGCGGACCGAAGGGGTGGAAATAGCGGTGGCCCGCCCGACCCCAGTTCACGAACTCGATCCCCAGCTTGTAGCTCGCCTGGGTGCGTTTCATGAATTCGGCTTCGTCGATGCCCAGCATCTGATTGAAGGTGCGGATCGGCGGGATCGTAGCCTCGCCCACGCCGACCGTGCCGACCTCTTCGCTTTCGATCAGGGCGATCTCGCAGCCCTGGGCCAGGTTGGCGGAAAGCGCGGCTGCGGTCATCCAACCAGCCGAGCCGCCGCCGACGATCAGGATCTTGCGGATGGGTTGCGCCTGTGAAGCCATTGCACGCTCGCTTGCCATGAAAGAAAGCGGGCGGGAAGCAGCCAACGCCGTTCCCGCCCGTATAGTGGAAGGGCCTGCTAGGTGTTGCAGGCCCTTCGGAAGAACGCCTTAGAAGCTGTAGCGCACCGAAGCGGTGAAGGTGCGACCCAGCGCCGGTGCACCGCCCAGCACGGCCGGATTGGCCGTGATGTCCGAAACGCCGCCATTGCCACGGAAGTCGAAGGTGTCGAACAGGTTGTAGACCTGCAGACCCAGTTCGAGGTTCTTGACCGGACGGACTCGCAGCACGCCGTTGAACACGGCCTTGCCCGGGTATTCCAGGCCGGCACCGTCGATCGCGGCGGTCTGGCCGGTGGTCGAGAGGCCGATCGTGGCGATGTCGTTGATGTCATAATTGGCCGAGACCGTGTACGATAGATCCGGGATACCATCGGCGCGGTTGTAGACGGTCGAGGCCGCCGCAGCCCGCTTGGCCTTGGTGTAGGTGGCCGTACCAACAAGGTTGAATCCGCCGTTCTGGTAGGTGACGAACAGTTCGGCCCCCGACGACTTGTACTTGGTATCGATGATGCAGCCACCGGTGGGGCACTGCGCCGTGACGGTCGGCTCATAGTCGCTACGGCTGAAACTGCCCTTCAGCAGGGTCAGTTCGACCGTATAGCGCCCGCCAGCCAGGCCGCCGCGGTTCTTCAGACCGAGTTCGTACTGCTTCACGAAGTCAACCGAAGGAACCAGCCCGCTCTGGTTGAGCTGGCCCGAAGCGGTGAACTTGCCCGAAACGGTCTGGCGGTCCGAGTTGAAGCGGCCGCCGCGCGAGGCACGGATGAACAGCGAGGTATCCGGGTTGACCTTCCACAGCGCACCGGCAGTCCAGGTGGTGTAGTTGCGGCCATAGTCCAGCACTTCGCGGGCACCGTTGGCAGTGATCGTCGGGATCTGGGTGGTCACGCCGTTGAAGGTGACGGGCGTGTTGAACTCCACCGCGCTACCGGCAATCGTCCAGCCTGAGGCGCGCAGCATTTCAAACCGGACCGAGCCGTCGATCGCGAAGGTGTCGTTATCGAGATCAAGCCCGACGTAGGGCGCGTTGTCGGTGTACGACAGTTCGTAATCGCGGGCGCAGCAGTTGCCCCAGTTGTTGTTGAACCCGGCAATGCCCTCGGCGGTCAGACGGGCGCCGGCAGCGGTGAACAGGTCAAGCTGTGCCGGGTTGTCGCCGCTGACTTCGCGGTAGGACTTGTTGGTGTGCCAATCCATGTTGATCTTCTGGTTCATGTAGAACCAGCCCGCGCGAGCGGTGATCGTGGCAAAGCCGCCTTCGAACTTGCCGGTCAGGCCCAGATCGTTGGCGAAGCTGCCAATGTCGCGGATGTTGGTGCGGACATTGGTGTTCGTGTCGATGTAGGTACCGGTATAGACCTGTCCGGCCTTCGGACCGCTGGCATAGCGCGCCGTGGCGACGACACCGCCGTTGACCGTCGAGCCGATCACTGCCGAGGTGCGCCCGACGCCCAGGAACGGCGAAGTGAAGGCGCCGCTCATGTCGGTCCAGCGCATGTTGTTGTCGACCGTGATCGCGTCCGAGAACTCATAGTGGAACTGGTTCTGGATCGACTTGGCATTGGTGGTGATGCCAGACATCGCGACGCGCTCGAGATCGCCTTCGCGGTTGTAGATCAGGAACGACTGATTGAGCGTCGAATAATTCGACTGATCACGCCCATCGAAGCCGGGGAACGGCGTCAGGTTGGTAACCTTGCCGCCAGCCACGGTGCCCAGCGCCGGGGCGCCGGTGTAGTTCGGCTCACGCGTGTCGGCATATTTGAACAGGAAGCGGATATAGCCCTTGCCGTCGTCGAACTCCTTGGTGACGTTGGCCTTGATCTGGACCGAGTCTGAGACGTTGAAGCCGGCCTTCAGCGGGCCCTTGCCGACCTTGTAGAAGCCACCGACGTGGAAATACATCGTCTCGTTCAGCGCGCCGCCATAGCGGAAATCGACCTTGGTTTCGTTGAAACCCAGGCCCTTGTTGAGCTGGATGTAGCCACCTTCCTGCTTGCCGGTGTGGCTGATGTAGTTGATGACCGCGCCCGGCGCCTGCGAAGCGAAGGTGGCGGCAGTACCGCCGCGCACGGCTTCAACCTTCTGGGTGGTCGCGTCGAAGCGGGTCCAGTAGTCGTTGTTGCCGAACTGGATATCGCCGAACAGCACGGTCGGCAGGCCATCTTCCTGCAGCTGAACGAACGGCGCACCGCCGGTCGCCACGGGCAGGCCGCGCACCGCGATGTTGGAGTTGCCGCCCGGGCCTGAGGTCCCAGCCACCTGGATACCCGGCAGCATGCGGAACAGTTCGGCTTCCGAGCTCGGCTTGAAATCCTGGATCAGGTCGGCGCTGACCGAAGTGACCGAGATCGAGCTGTCGATCTGGGTCTTGTCGCGGCCCGATGCCGTAACAACGATTTCATCAAGCCCGCTTGCCTCTTCCGCCGGGGCATCCTGCGCCATGGCGGGAGCGGCGAAGCTGGCACCGGCGACAATCGCCAGGACCGAGGCAACGCTACGCAACTGCGACTTCTTCATGGGTATCCTCCCCTCGAACACCCCTTTGTGGGGCACATTTGCCGCAGGCAAGCTATGGCTCTACCCCGACAATCGATTGCACACATACGGCAATCGATTGCAATGACAAGTGCCAATCTGCATTTCAGCGCCGAAAAATTGGCGGATTGCCCATTGCCTTTGCCGGTGATTGCAGGAAAATGGCGCCATGACCGACCGGCCACGCATTCGCAACATCGCCGATCTCGCCAAAATCGCCGGAGTTTCCCCAGGCACCGTATCGCGGGCGCTCTCGGGGGCGGGGCTGATCAGCCAGAAAACCCGCGAGCGGATCCAGGCCCTTGCCCGCGAACACGAATTTCGCCCCAACATCATGGCCCGCAACCTGCGGATCCAGCGCACCGGGGCGATCGGAGTGCTGATTCCGCTGGGCCACGAGACCGGCCAGCACATCTCCGATCCATTCTTCATCACCATGCTGGGCCTACTCGCCGATTCGCTGACCGAACGCGGCTATGACCTGGTGCTCAGCCGGGTGATTCCGACCGACGATGACTGGCTGGAACGCTATGCCGATTCGGGCCGGGTCGACGGAATCATCGTCATTGGCCAGTCGGACCAGTCGGCCGTGCTCGATCGCGTTGCCGCACGCTATCGCCCGCTGGTCGTCTGGGGCGGACACTCGCGCGGGCAGGTGCACTGCTCGGTGGGCTCGGACAATGTCGCCGGTGGCGATATTGCCACCAGCCACCTGATCGCGCGCGGCTGCAAGCGGATCACCTTCTTCGGCGATCCGACCCCGCTGGAAATTGCGCAGCGGCTGGAAGGCTGCCGCCAGGCCCTCGCCCGGGCTGGCCTTGGCGATGCGCTGACGGTCTTCCCCGCGCACCTTGCCGCCGGCCTCGATGACAGCGACATCACCGCCTATCTCGCCAATGCCGAACAGCGCCCGGACGGGATCTTCGCCGCCTCTGATGTGATCGCGATGAGCGCGCTGCGCGCTCTGGCCGAACTGGGCATGGCGGTCCCCGATGCGGTGAAGGTGATCGGCTATGACGGTCTGGCGCTGGGCGAACATACCGTCCCGCGGCTCTCTACCGTCAAGCAGGACCTTACCACCGGGGCGCGCAACCTGGTTGACCTGCTGCTGCGCCGAATTGCAGGGGAGGACACCAGCTCGGTCGTGATGATGCCCGAACTGGTCGCGCGACTTTCTACCTGAGCGCCGCTTCGGCAAGGGCGAGGGCACCGAGCAGGCCGGACCGGTCGCCGAGGCCCGGCAGCGTGACGATTTCGCCGGCCCGGCTTCGGAAATAGCCATTACCCAGCCGCTCTGCCGTGCAGCGGACGCGGTCGATCAATCCGGGCGTGTCCATGACCCCGCCGCCCAGCACGATTCGGCCCGGTTCGAACATCGCCTGGGCCGTGACCGCCGCCTGCGCAATGTACCAGGCCACGACGTCATGGCCGATGTGATCGCCCGGCAGCTCTGACAGCGAAACGCCATAGCGCGCCTTGACCGCTGGGCCGCTCGCCAGCCCTTCCAGGCAGGTGCCATGGAACGGACAGACCCCGCCAAAGCCCACGTCTTCGGGGTGCAGGGGCAAGCGAATATGGCCCATCTCCGGGTGCGAAATGCCGGCCAGCGGCTTGCCGCCGATCACTGCCCCACCGCCGACCCCGGTGCCGATCGTGAAATAGAGCACCGAAGGCTGCCCTTGCCCCGCCCCCCAGCGGTATTCGGCAAGGGCAGCCGCAGTGACATCGGTATCCAGCCCCACTGGACAACCGAGCCGCTGAACCAAAGGCCCGACCAGGTTGGTGTTCGACCAGCCAGCCTTGGGAGTGGCGAGGATATGGCCCCATTGCAGGGAGGTCCGGTCCACCTCGACCGGGCCGAAAGTGGCAACGCCAACGGCCACGAGCGGTCCTTGGCCCGCCAGCCAGTTGCACATGGCGGCGATGGTCTCGTCGGGCGTGGTCGTCGGGATTCGGGTGGTGGCGAGCACCTCGTCTGGACCATGTGCGATGCCAAGCACGAACTTGGTGCCCCCGGCTTCAACCAGTCCGTAAAGTGGCTTGCTCATTCCGAAACGATCTGCGCCGTTTCCCCATCGAGCGCAATCCGGAAGCGCGGCGCCGGAACGCCACCAAAGGTGCTGAGGACCAATTCCGGCTGTTCGGCAACGCTGCGCCCCTTGAGGCCCCAGTTGTCGACGAAGCCGGCCACCTCAAGGTTATCCATCACCCACCAGCTATAGGTCTGGACCGGCTCTTCGGCCGGATTGGGCGCAACCAGCCCTGTGCCGTTGAGCGGGCGCCACGGCCCGGCAAGACGGTCGGCGACCATGCCGTAGAGCCCGTTCGGCCCGGTTGGTCCCGAAGGGTCAAAGGTGCGCCGCTGGGTTGACCAGAACAGGTAATAGCGCCCGTCCCGAACTCGCAGCACCGGCCGCTCCAGCTCGTTGTTGACGCCATTGGCGCTAACCAGCGGCGGTAGCAGAGACCAGCCATTAAGGTCATTTCCAGTAGCGCGAGCCAGGCCGACGACCCCGTTGAAGGCGGATTCCGCCGCGGCATCGGAAGCCGTGAACAGCAGATAATGCGCCCCATCGGCCGGATCACGAAAATGGAAGGGATCGCGAAAACCCTTGATGAAGCCCGGTTCGCCTACCGTCTGGTTGACGATGACATAGGTCTTGCCATCGGCGGCCAGGCTCTCAGCCGGTTCGCTCCAGCCGGTAACTCGAATGGAATCGGCCGACACTTCCAGCTTGCCGCTGGTCTGGAACAGGCGCTGCTCGAAGCTGCGACCGCTATCACCGCGCCGGCCCGTGGCCGTGTAGAACAGGGTCACTCGTCCACTTGCAGCGTCATAGACGGTCGAGCCGGCCCATTCGCGCGAGCCAGGATTGAGATCTTCGGGCAGGAGATAGCCGCAATCGCGCCAGGTGCCGCCGCGCTCCAGCATCAGCCGCAGCCGGGCAATGTCGTGGCGCAGATCGGGATGAATGTCGCGCGGCGCGCACATGACAACCCACGGCGTCCAGCCGCCGAGTACGACAGTCGCACCTTGCAGCGTTTCGAACGGCCAGGAATCCCATAGCTGGTAGCCTGGCAGGGCATCATGCAGATCATCCGGCCCGATCACGGGAATGCTGCGCACCTGCTGCCCGCCAATGGCGGCAACAGCCTGCCGCGACCAGGCAGTGGTAACGCGCGTAACGGTCGTAGAATCTGGCACCCGATACCCCGGCATTGGTTTTGGGACAGGACCTGCCTGCCACCCTTGGGGCCGTTGCTATCCGAAACGGCAATCGATTGCAAAATGTAATTCGTGACGATTTCGGATTATTCGCCGATGCGCGTCAGATCAGGCTTGCGCCGGCAGCTGGGGCTTCGATCATCACCAGCGGCGGCTGCCCATCAGGGGTGCGGTAACCCGCCAGCACCGCGCCGCGTATTCGCTCCACCTCGGACAACGGCAGCAGCCCGACAACAGCGCCGCCAAAGCCCCCGCCCGTCATCCGCGCACCGCCCTGGCTGCCGATTGCATCCTGCAACAAGGCTACCAGTCCATCGATTGCCGGCAGCGTGATCGCAAAATCATCGCGCATCGCAGCGTGGCTCTCTGCAATCAGTTCACCGAGTCGGGTCAGCTCGCCGCCCCGCAAGGCGTCAGCTGCTGCAACAGTCCGCGCATTCTCCCCGACCACGTGGCGCGCCCGGGCATATGTGACTGGATCAAGCCCGCCCGGGTCCGGCAGCATGTCCAGATCACGCAGCGCCGCGACGCCGAAATGGCGCGCTGCCGCCTCGCACTGCTGGCGGCGCAGGTTGTATTCACCGTCAACCAGCCCGCGCTCGATCCCCGAATGAACGATCATCACCGCCAGCCCATCGGGCAGCGGCACCGGACTGCATTCCAGCGAGCGACAATCGATCAGCAGCGCCGATCCGGCCACGGCCCGTGCACTGACCAACTGGTCCATGATTCCGCATTGGCAACCGGCAAAGCGATGCTCGGCGCGTTGACCGATCAGGGCAAGTCGTGTGCGGTCGAAGTTCGGCTGACCCGCCAATGCCGCCAGGCCCAGACCTGCGGCATTCTCGAGCGCGGCGGAGGACGAGAGGCCTGCCCCCTGCGGCATATCTCCCATGATCGCCAGATCCGCACCGGGCAGGTCGATCCCTGCATCCAGTAGCCCGTCAACCACGCCGCGCACATAGTTGCTCCAAGGCGCGGCGCTGTCCGGTGTGACCGGTTCAGCCAGGGAGAAGCTGGTCGTCGCCCCGCCAAGATCGCCCGCGACAATCCGCACCTGCTGGTCATCGCGCCGCCGTGCCGCAACCATGGTTTGCCGCGAGATGGCGCAGGGGAGGACGAAGCCGTCGTTGTAATCAGTATGCTCGCCGATCAGGTTGACGCGGCCCGGCGCGCGCGCGACCAGTTCCGGCATCGCGCCAAAGCTCTCCCGAAACAGCCTGTGCAATGCGCCGATCATTGGCCGTGCCGGTAATGGACGCTGCCCGACGCCCGCAGCCGTTCTGCCGCCTGCTCGGGCGTCAGGTCGCGCTGGGCTTCGGCCAGCAGTTCATAGCCGACCATGAACTTGCGGACCGAGGCCGAGCGCAGCAGCGGCGGATAGAAATGCGCGTGGAGCTGCCAGCGCGGATGCCCTTCCCCCTGCCCCGGCGCGCCGTGCCAACCCATCGAATAGGGAAAGCTGCATTGGAACAGGTTATCGTAGCGGGTGGTCAGGTCCTTAAGCACAGCGGCCAGATCATCGCGCTGGGCAGGGTCAAGTTCGGGCATACGTCGCACGGAAAAACGCGGCAGCAGCAGCACCTCGAACGGCCAGGCTGCCCAGAACGGCACGATTGCCAGCCAGTGGCCGCTCTGCACGACTACGCGCGGTCCATCAGCTTCGCGCTGCGCCAGTTCAAGCAGCATTGGCGCTTCGCCGGCCCACGCATCTTGTGTGCGGGCCTCTGTTGCCAGTTCCTGCGGAACATAGCTCGTCGCCCAGACCTGGCCATGTGGGTGCGGGTTGGAGCACCCCATCATCGCACCCTTGTTCTCGAACACCTGGACGTGAGCATAGCGCGCCGACAATTCGGCTACCTGCTCCGCCCAGCAATCGACTACCCCGCGGATCGCCGCCACGGGAAGCTCGGGCAGGGTCAGCGCGTGATCGGGTGAGAAGCAGATCACCCGGCTCTCACCCTGCGCGCCAGCCGCCCGGAACAGCGGATCGTCATCCACCGGGGCAGGACTATCCGGCAGCAGCGCGGCGAAATCGTTCTGGAAGACGTAGGTGCCCGAGTAGTCGGGATTGCGCTCGCCCGTTACGCGGGCATTGCCGGGGCAGAGGTAGCAGTCCGGATCGTGGTGCGGGCGGGCCGAAAGATCCGGCTCCTCGACCTGCCCCTGCCACGGCCGCCGCGCGCGGTGGGGCGAGACCAGCAGCCATTCGTCCCGCAGCGGATCGTAGCGGCGATGCGGGTGCTGGTTGGGGTCAAAGCTCATAGCGCCGTCACCTCAAGCACCAGCCCGTCCTCACCGCGCAGCGGCGGCAGCGGTAGGCCCTGCTGCACCAGCCAGGCACCGTCGTAATCCGTCTCGCCAACCTGGTAGCGCCGCGCCGGGTCAAGCATCGGCAGGCGCAGTCCCGGAGCATGGCGCTGGGTCTGCGGATCGATCCGAGTGATCAGCAGTACCAAGGCTTCGACGCTGCCATGGGCCTGCCACAGCAGCCCGTCAGCACCCTTGCCCTGCCAGACGTGGCCCTGGTGCAGCCGGTCACGCAGCGCCTTATAGCGGGAGATACCTTCGCCCAGCCGCGCCAGGTCGCGGTCGCTCAGCTTGCGCAGGTCGAGCTCGACCCCGAAGTGGCCGGGCAGGGCAACGTGGTTGCGAAAGCGCATCGTCTGGATCCGCCCGGTGGCGTGCGCGGGTGCGGCGCCGACGTGGCTACCCATGAGTTCGGGCGGGAAGAACTGCAGGTAGCCACGCTGGATGCTGACCCGGCTGACCGCATCGATATTGTCGCTGGTCCAGAAGCGATGGGTATAGCGCGCGATCCCAGCGTCGATCCGCCCGCCGCCGCCAGCACAGGCTTCGATCTCGACCGCCGGAAAATCGCGCCGCAGCCGCGCGAGCAGGTCATAGGCACCGAGCACTTGCTTGCGGAACGAAGGACGTTCGCCAGCAGCCGTGAGGTCGCGGTTGTGGTCCCATTTGAGGTAGCGGATCGGCAACTCGTTCAGCAGTCCGGCCAGGCGCTCGTAGAGGTAATCGCGCACGTCAATCCGGCCCATGTCGAGCACCAGCTGGTTGCGCGCGGTGATCAGCGGGCGGCCGGCGATCTGCAGCGTCCACTCGGGATGCGCACGATAGAGCTCGCTGTCCGGGTTGATCATCTCTGGCTCGACCCACAGCCCGAACTCCATGCCGAGCCCGGTCACATGGTCGGCCAGCGGGCCCAGACCATTGGGATACTTCACATTGTCCGGCCACCAGTCACCCAGGCTGGTGGTGTCGTCGCCGCGGCGGTGGAACCAGCCGTCATCAAGCACGAAGCGTTCGATCCCGGCTTTGGCGGCGGCATCGGCCAGATCCTTCAGCGCGGCCTCGTCGTGATCGAAGTAGAAACCTTCCCAGGTGTTGAGGTGGACCGGGCGCGGGCGCATCGCACTGCCGGGCCAATCCATCCGCGCGCGGATCGCGGCATGGAAGTTCTGCGCCACACCATTGGCATCGGCGGCGCAAGTGGTGAGCACTTCGGGCGAAGTAAGCGTCTCCCCGGGACCGAGCCGCACTTCGCCGGGCATCAGCGCCTCGCCCAGCTGCCATTGCCAGCGGCCATCATCGACCCAGTCGATCAGCTGGCAATGGTTGCCCGACCAGGCGAGTTGCGCGCCATAGGCACAGCCGTCGGCGAGGACCACCGCACCCGGCACGCAATCGTGTGAGGTCAGCCCGCGCCGGTTCTCCCGCCGCCACTGGCTGCGGGTCAGTGCATCTTCGACTGGGACAAACTCCGTGTTGTGACGGCCGGAGAAGGAACGGACGGACTTGGAACAATCCGGCAATGGCAGAACCGCGGCGGCAAGCCAGTGGACATCGAGCGGCGTCTCGCCCTGGTTGGTCAGGGTGGTGAAGACAGTCAGGACATCACTGTCCGGATCGAGTGCAAGGGTTACCGTCAGGGCAATCCGCGCCACTTGATCGGTGAGCGATACCGTTGCGCGCCGCGCATCCTGCTGCACCGCACAGTCTGTCACCTGGAAGGTCCAGTCTCGGCCTTCACGGTGCGCCTTGAGCCCAGGCTCGCCAAACCACCCCTGCCCCAGGCCCGGAACAAGGCTGAGCGGCTGATCGAAATCAGGCGAAAAGCTGGGGGTCGGGCGCGTACTGCGCAGGCTTGCGGGCGGCGTTACCCCATCGGGCAGGCGCGGCCCCCAGTAACGCCACAGCGGCGCCTCACCCGGCACCACCTCGAGCACCAGGGTGGAGGCACGGCCATTGAGAACGATCCAGCTATCCGGCTGCGGCAACTGCGCTTCCCCGCCCTTCCTTGATCCGCCAGACCGCGATCGCGGCCAGCAGCATGCAGACGCCCGACACGCGCAGCACATTGCGCGCATCGCCGCCTAGCAGCGGTTCATAAGCGAAGGTCATCGTGCCCGCAAAGACCAGCATCGGCACGCAGATGAACATGTTGAAGATCCCCATGTAGACCCCGGTCCGCTCGGGCGGGATCGTATCCGCAAGGATGATATAGGGATTGCCCATGATCGAGCCCCAGCCCAGCCCGATCCCGATCGCAGCGACAAACAGCAGTTCCTTCACCCCGATCAGCGGCATGGCCAGCATCGCAAAGCCCGACAGCGTCAGGCAGAAGGCATGGAGCCGACCCGCCCCCACCCGCCGCGCCATCGGCGCCATGGCTAGCGCGGACACGAAGGCAATGAGGTTGAAGAAAGCCCCGATCTGGCCGTTGGTCAGCACCGCATCGCGATAGGCGGCGGTGCTGGCATCGGCGGTGCCATAGACCGAACGGCTGATCGAATTGGTGACGTAGCCCCAGTAACCCGACATCGCATACCACTGAAACAGGCTCATCCAGGCCATCGCCTTCATCGCCTTGGGCATCTCGCGCATCGCACTGACAATCTCGCCCAGGGTGGCGGCCGGGTTCTTTGGCAGGGCGGCAAGGCGGGCGCGCTCGGCGTCAGGCAGCTTCAGCTCAGGCACGCGCGTGATCGACCACAAGATCGTGCCAAGCGAGAGAACGGCCCCGATCCAGAACGAAACGAGAGTGAAAGTCGGGATGCCGCCACCTGCCGTCGCATCCTTGCTGAGCCCGAACCAGGTCACCAGCAGCGTGGGGCTGAGATAGGCGAGACACTGGGCCAGGCCGGTAAAGGCGCTCTGGCTCAGGAAGCCGAAGCCGCGTTGATCAGCCTCCAGCCGGTCATTCACATAAGCCCGATAGGGCTCCATCGTCACGTTGTTGCCGACATCAAGCAGAAACAGCAGTGAAAAGGCCATCAGCACCGAGGCCGAGAGCGGCATCAGGAACAAGCCCAGTGCGCACATCACCGCACCCGCCAGGAAATACGGCGTGCGCCGCCCCCAGCGCGAAGCGGTCCGGTCGCTCAGCGAGCCGATGATCGGCTGGACGATCAACCCGGTCAAAGGCCCGGCGATGCCGAGCCAGGCGAAGTTCTTTTCCTCAGCCCCCAGGTAACCCCAGATCGGCGACATATTGGCCTGTTGCAGGCCGAAGCTGAATTGCAGCCCCAGGAAGCCAAGGTTCATCTGCAGGATCTGCGCCACGCTCAACTGCGGGCGCGGTCCGGCGTAGGCGCTGCTTGCGGCGGGTATCGTGGCTGCAGTCATCGATCCAATCCCCTCGTCGCGATGCCTTTGGCACCTGTCGCAGCCCGGTCTAGGCCCTGCGACGCAACTCCGCAACAATCGATTGCAATGCCGCTTTACAGCCGTCCTTCCGCCCGCGCCCGACGGCCATAGAGCGCTTCGAACAGCGGCGAGGCCATCAGCGTGGTAACGATCGCCATGACCACCATCATCGCGAACAGCGCAGGGGTGATGATCCCGCGTTGCAGCCCGATGTTGATCACGATCAGCTCCATCAGCCCGCGCGCGTTCATAAGCGCGCCGATCCCCGAAGCCGTGGCGTGGTCCTGCCCGGACAGGCGGGCGGCAAGGTAGCAGGCACCGCCCTTGGCCGCGATCGACAGCACCAGGATCAGCGCTGCGACCGCCAGCAACGCCGGATCGCCCAGCAGCGTCAGTTCGGTGTGAAGGCCTGAGTAGGTGAAGAAAAACGGCAGCAAAAGCACGACGGTGACCGGCTCCAGCTTCTCACGGATTGCCGCGGTCAGGCGTCCGCGCGGCATGGCCGTACCGAGCAGGAAACCGCCGAACACGGCATGGATTCCGACCGCGTCCATCGCCCAGGCGCAGAGCAGGTAAAGGATCAGGACAATGGCCAGCAGCGTCTCATCCATGCCGGTCACCTCGATCCGGCGATTCAGCACCATCAGCAGTCGTGGGGCGAACAGGATCATGAACAGCGCAAAGGTAAAGCCGCCACCAATCGCCAGCACCGCGACCTGCGGCCCGTCACCAAAGCTGGCGAGGACCAGCGCGATCAGGACCCAGGCGCCAGCATCGTCGATCGCCCCGGCCGATAGCGACAGGGTGCCCAGCGCAGTGCCCGACAGGCCGCGTTCATGGATGATCCGCGCCAGCATCGGAAAGGCGGTGATCGCGATCGCCGCGCCCATGAACAGCGTGGCTTCGAACTGGCTGACTTCGGGGGTGAACAGATCACCGTGGTTGAGCAGCCAAGGAGCAATGGCCACGGCCACGGCAAAAGGAGCCGCCATACCCGCCAAAGATACTGCCGCCGCGCCCTTGGCACCCTTGAAGAACTCTTCGCGATCAAACCCCAGCCCGACCAGGAACATGTAGAGCCCCACCCCGAACTGGGCGATCACGAACAGGATCGGTTTGGATTCTTTGGGGAAGAGGAAGCCCTGGACTTCGGGCGCGAGTGCCCCGAACAGGCTGGGACCCAGCAGGACCCCTGCGATCATCTCTCCCACCACGCGCGGCTGGCCGAACCAGCGCTGCGCGGCTGTGCCGACGAGGCGGCAGGTGACCAGGATCACTGCCACTTGCAGGAAGAAGGCGATGGAAAGCTGCGTCGGGGTCATTCAGGCTCCCTAGCCGTGCGCGCCGAACTGGTTGGCAATTGCCGTGGTGATACGCAGGACCAGCGCATGAGCAGCGGCAATCGGTTCGATATTATCACGGTGGATCGCGCCATAGCCGACTGCGCCCTCGTCGGGATAGTCGCTCGGCTCACTGACCGCGAAATCGTCCACACCCGGTGCGCTGGCCGGGAAAGCACGGCGCAGCTGGGCGAGAGCCTCGTCGATCCGCAAGGTGAAGACCATCTCCAGCACGTCATCGCGGCTGATGTCGTTGGCGCGGCTGAAGGTCGGCACCGAGACGGCGCGGATGAACATGTGCTGGAACAGGGCAAGGCGCAGCGCCTGGAGCACGCCCAGTTCGCGCCGCACCTGCTCGCGGCCTGCCAGCGGGGCCTCATCCGGGATCAGCGCTAACAGCTTGTGCAGCTTGAGCGCATCAACCCGGAGGCGCGAGGCAAAGCGGCGATAGACCCCCGTGCGGTCATCCTTGGTAAGATATTCGGCCAGCGCCAGACAGGCATCGGCAATGCCCTCCTCGTCGCCGCGATAGGGGCGGCTGGCCCAATAGGCCGAATTGAACAGCTCGCCATAAGCGGCAACGGTCTTGATTGAGGCGAGCGAGTTGGCTGCCCGCACCAGCCGCACCAGTTGTCGACCGCGGTGGCTATCGCGCAGCAGCGCGGCGATCGCTTCGTAATTCCCGTCTGCCGCCGTGCCGAAGCCCGCGATCACGTTGACCGGGTAGCCCAGCTGCTGGAGCACGGCATTGTGCGGGATGGCGCGGATCTGGCGCAGGCTCATCGTCCGGTCGGCGGCAAGATCCGACTGGCGGCGGCTCTTGCGGCTGCCGGTCTCGTTGAGCAGGCCGAGGCCAAAGGCCGTGACCGCGCGGGCATAGGTTGCGCTGGCCAGATAGCCCTGCTGCACGCGGCGGATCGCACGGTAGAAGTCGAGGGAAAGGTCGGTGCGGCGGTAGAACGGATCGGGCGCCGCATCGGGATCGGCCTGGGCCGGTGCCAGCTCGGCAAAGCGGGTCAGCGTGGCATAGGCCAGCTCGGGCGTCCCGAAGAACAGGTAGCCATCGCCGCCCTGGAAGCTCACTTCGGGCTCCAGCGCGATCCCGGCCCGCACGAACCGCCGCCGCGCCCAGGGTGATAGCGGCCACTCCAGCCGGTCAGCAAAGCTGGTCGGATGGGCGCCGCGGCCCATCGATTCGCCGTGGGTGTTGAAGATCAGCGCGGCAACGTCGGTCAGGCCATTGGCTGCCATCGCTTCGGACAGCCGGCCTTGCAGCCGTTCGATCGCCAGGGCAGCCGGGATCTGCCCGACAAAGCGGCCGGCATCCGAAAAGCCGGTCTGGATCGACACCCGCCCGCGGCGGCGGGCATAGGCCTGGTAATGCGGCTCCGACAGTACGGCATCAAGGAACCGCCCGCCATGCTCTAGCGCCGACTCCGTTTCGAACAATGGCGAGACATCGACCTTGTCGGCCACCCCGAAAAGCTCGGCGAAATAGAGCGCGGCCAGCACCGTGGTCGGCTGCTCGCATTCCGCCACCAGCATTCTGATCGGCGTATCGGCATCTATGTGGTGCAGGATCTGCGCGATCAGCAGGAACTGGCGGACTGCTGTGCTGTTCTCAATCGCCAGCGCGGCCATGTTGGCACGCAGCGGCTTTACCGCACCCAACAGCTCACGCAGCCGCACCAACGCGGCCTGGCTGGCTAGGTCCAGCTTGCCATCGGGATCGATCCGGCGGCGGATCGCGTTCTGCAGCTGGCTGGCGTTCACCCGGAAGTGGATCCAGCCCATGCCAAGGCCATCCGCGCGCATCGCCGCGACGACGCGCAGCAAGGACTCGGCCGTATCGTCATCAGCTGTCGCCGCGCGTTGTTCCAGCGCGGCAATCGTACCGGTCAGACTGGTCAGCTTGTCCGGATCATCGGCAGTAAAGGCATTGGCTGCGGCGGAGAGCGCGGCGGGAGCTGACAGGTCTGCTGCAAAGACGGCAGCTTGCCCTGCGGCATAGGCCGAAGCGCGCGAAAGCTGCTGCGCAAGATCGGGCGCGACCGGCTCCAGCGCCGCCGCATAGCCCGCCAACCGCTGGGCCTTTTCCGACAGGCGGTAGCGCAGCGAAGTCGCCCAGGTGATGTCGGTGCGGCCATCCATGTCATAGCCGACCCAGCTCGCCAGCCGCAGTGGCACTGGCGACAGCGAACGCCACTGATCGGGCCAGCGTTTCCGCGCCGCCGCAAACAGCAGGCCGGTGATCCGATCGCGCGCATTCTGGGCGCGGGCCAGCGCCTCCATGGCCTGGGCATGTTCGCTGTCGAGCGTGATCGGCTCGCGCACCGAAGAGGCAACGCAGGTAGTCGCTTCGCCGATGGTTTCTGCCGAGGCCGAAGCCGCAACCGCTTCACCTTGAGCGCGGGAGAGCAGGAAGGTCGGGTGTGCGGTGAACACCACGTGGGCCAGCGGCTTGGCCCAGCGCGCGGCGAAGGCGGGAAAGTCGGCTTCCTCGCCGGCCAGCCGGGCAATGCTGGCGTCGTTTACCGTGGGATCGACCGGCCCGGCCAATCGCGCGAGCCGCGTCGCCCGGGCTTGCAGGCCCTGGCATTCCAGTTCGGCCACCAGGCCTTCGAGCTCGCCCAGCGTCAACTGGCCGCTTTCAAGCTCGCGCGACAGCTCCAGCCCAAGCTGGAATACCGGATTGAACAGCGGCGTTTCGGCCGTGCGAACGTGCAGCTCTTGTAGCCGCCGGTCGAGCTCGGCCAGCCGGTTCATCGCGCCAGCGCAGCGGCGGAGCGGGCGGCGGCCTCGATCGCCGCCACGTTGGGCTCACCCTTACCGACCAGCCAGGAACCGCCGCAGCACAGCACGGCATCGAGCGCGAGCCAATCTGCTGCAGTGGTCGCAGTGATCCCGCCCGTGGGGCAGAATCGAACCGAACCGAACGGAGCCGAGATCGCCTTCAGCGCCGGAATGCCGCCATTGGCCTCGGCCGGGAAGAATTTGAACCGGTCCAGCCCAAGATCAAGCCCGCGCATGATGTCGGACGGGGTGGCGATCCCGGGCAGAAACGGCACCTTGGCCGCTTCGGCCGCGCGGGCCAGCGGCTTGGTCAGGCCCGGCGAAACGATGAATTCACTCCCCGCCGAAAGCGCATCGTCGAGCGCGTACTCGTTGAGCACGGTGCCCGCGCCGACCAGGGCGCCCGGCACCGTCTTCATTGCCCGGATCACGTCGAGCGCAGCGGCAGTCCGCAAGGTCACTTCGAGCACGGGCAGGCCGCCACGCACCAGCGCTTCGGCAACCGGCACGGCGTGGGCCGCATCCTCGATCACCAGGACCGGGATGACCGGGGCAAGACGCATGACCTCTTCGATCGATTTCATGACAGATGTTCCGCTGCAAAGGCGGCCGCGGCTCCGTAGAGGCCGGGCTGGGGATGGGTGATGAGCTTGACCGGCAGGACCGCCATCAGTTCGCTGAAGCGCCCCTTGGCGCGAAACCGCTCGGCAAAACCGGAGCGCAGCAGGGTATCGCGAATCCGCAGGCCGAGCCCGCCAGCGATGACTACCCCGCTGGCCCCCTGGGCAAGGGCAATATCGCCTGCAACCGCACCCAGCGAGAGGCAGAACCGGTCAACCGCAGCGGCAGCCAGGCTGTCCTCGCCCGACAGGCCAAGCTGCCACAGCGTCTTGTCATCGCTCGGTTGGATCGCGCGGCCTTCCATGCCGGCCAGCGCCTCGTAAATGTCGACCAGCCCCGGGCCAGACACCACGCGTTCGACCGAAACCCGGCGATAGCGCTGGCGCAGGCGGGCAAGGATCGCGTCCTCGATTGAATCGAGTGGCGCAAAGTCGATATGGCCACCCTCAGTCGGCTGGACGCGGTAGCCGCCCTGCCCGTCGCGCCAGATATGGGCGACGCCAAGGCCCGTACCGGGGCCGACAATTGAAAGGGTGCCGCTGGCGGGCAGGCTCTGATCAGGCCCGGTGAGGTGGACGAAATGCTCGGCCCCCGCGCGGGCCACAGCATGGCCGACCGCACCGAAATCGTTGACCACGGTGTAGCGGCTGGCGCCTAGTTTTTCAGGGATCAGCGCCGGGCGGATGATCCAGGGATTGTTGGTAAAGCGGATCACTTCGCCGCCAACCGGACCGGCCACGGCAATCGCCACGGCATCGGGCAGGCTGCCGCCCTGCATCCGGGCAAAATCCTCCCAGGCGGTCTGGAAGCTGGCGTGATCGCGGGTATGCAGCGTCGCCGGTTCGCCCAGCGCAATGCTGCCGTCCCCGGTCACCGTGGCCAGGGCAAAGCGCGCATGGGTTCCGCCGATATCGACTGTGACGAGCTGCATCAGAGGCCGCCTTCGGCCAGCATCGCCGAACCGCCCTGCTCAGCGCCGTCGGCGAAGCGGCGGAACATGCCGAACAGCTCGCGGCCCATGCCCATGGCTTCGGCGGGCGGTGTGGCCGGTGCGCGGCCAGAGAGGTCGGCCAGCACTTCAAGACTGCCCGTATGGCCACACAGCCGCACGACATCACCGTCCTGGACAAGCGCCAGCGGGCCGCCGCCGAGCGCCTCGGGCGTAACGTGAATTGCCGCAGGGACCTTGCCCGAAGCGCCGCTCATCCGGCCATCGGTGACGAGAGCCACGCGGAAGCCCTTGTCCTGCAGCACGCCCAGCGGCGGGGTCAGCTTGTGAAGTTCGGGCATACCATTGGCGCGCGGCCCCTGGAAGCGGACGACCACGACCACATCGCGATCGAGTTCGCCGGCCTTGAACGCAGCCTGGACGCCGTCCTGGCTGTCAAACACGCGGCACGGCGCTTCGATCGTGTAGCGCTCGGGATCGACGGCAGACGTCTTGAAGGTCCCGCGCCCAAGGTTGCCGTTGACCAGCCGCATCCCGCCATCGGCCTGGAACGGCGCGCTGACCGGCGCAAGAATGGCCTCGTCGCCGCTGGCTTCAGGGGCGGGCTGCCAGGTCAGTGCTTCGCCATTGAGCACCGGCTCTTCGGCATAGGCGCCCATTCCGCCCTCGGCCACGGTCAGGACATCACCGTGGATCAGGCCGGCACCCAGCAGCTCGCGCACGACATAGCCCATCCCGCCAGCGGCATGGAAATGGTTCACGTCGGCTGCGCCATTGGGATAGACCCGCGCGATCAGCGGCACGGCAGCGGACAACTCGTCCAGATCCTGCCAGTCCAGCTTGATGCCAGCGGCGCGGGCCATGGCCGGCAGGTGCAGCGCGTGGTTGGTGGAGCCGCCCGTTGCCAACAGGCCGACACAGGCGTTGACGATCGCCTTTTCGTCCACCACCCGCGCCATCGGGCGATAGTCTTGTCCCTCGCGGCCGATCTCGGCCAGGCGGTGCACTGCCTTGCGGGTCAGCGCGGAGCGGAGCGGCGTATTGGGCGGAACGAAGGCCGCGCCGGGGACATGGAGTCCCATCAGCTCCATCATCATCTGGTTGGAATTGGCCGTGCCATAGAAGGTGCACGTGCCAGGCGAGTGATAGCTGGCGCTCTCGCTTTCGAGCAGGTCGGCCCGCGTCGCCTTGCCCTCGGCATAGAGCTGGCGGACCTTCTGCTTTTCCTTGTTGGCCAGGCCCGATGGCATCGGCCCCGAAGGCACAAACACCGCCGGCAAGTAGCCGAAACGAAGCGCACCGATCACCTGGCCGGGCACGATCTTGTCGCAGATCCCAAGGATCGCCATGCCATCGAACATCGCATGGCTCATCGCAACCGCAGTCGACAGCGCGATGACGTCGCGGCTGAACAGCGACAGCTCCATCCCATCCTGGCCCTGGGTCACGCCGTCGCACATCGCCGGAACGCCGCCCGCGACCTGCATGGTCGCACCGACTTCACGGGCGTACATCTTCATCGCCTCGGGATAGCGGCCATAAGGCTGATGGGCCGAGAGCATGTCATTGTAAGCGGTGACGATGGCAAGGTTCGCGCCGCGCCCGCTCTTGATCGCACCCTTGTCCTCCAGCGCCGCGGCGAAGCCGTGGGCGAGGTTAGAACAAGACAATGCATTCCGGTTGGGAAACCGCTCCGCCTCACGGTCCATCAGGTCGAGGTAGCGGCGGCGACTGTCAGCCGACTTTTCAATAATCCGCGCAGTGACGCGTTCGATCGCGGGGTGAAGATTACTCATGCCAATGAACTCCGTCGCGCTCAGTCAGCGCGATTGCGGCCGAGGGTCCCCAGGTCCCGGCGGTGTAAGGTTTGGGTGTAACCCCGTGTTCACCCCACGAGGCCCGGATTGCGTCGATCCAGTCCCATTGCGCTTCCACCTCGTCACGGCGGACAAACAGGGTCTGGTCACCCTCGATCAGGTCGAGCAGCAGCCGCTCATAGGCGATCCGCTTGGTCGGGCCGGCAAAGGCATCCTGCATCCGGATGTCCAATGGCACTTCGCGCAGGCGCAGACCCTCGCGGTCCAGCCCCGGCACCTTGGCCATCAGCGAAAGGGTGATGTTTTCTTCGGGTTGGATGCCGATTACGAGCCGGTTGGGTTCGCTGCGTGCGCCCTTCCCGGCAAAGATCGAATGCGGCACGCGGCGGAACTGGACGACGATCTCAGTCCGGCGGGTTGGCAGACGCTTGCCGGTGCGCAGGTAGAACGGCACGCCCTTCCAGCGCCAGTTGTCGAGGTGCGCCTTGATCGCGACGAAGGTTTCGGTGTCGCTGTCCTTGCCTAGTTCCTCGTCATAGCCCGGCACGGCCTGCCCGCCGATCGCCCCGGCGCGGTATTGACCGGTAACGGTCTCGTCCGGCCCGACCAGCCGCAGCGAGCGCAATACTTTGACCTTCTCATCGCGAACGGCGGTTGCATCGAAGCTGCTGGGCGGCTCCATCGCCACCAGCGCTAGCAGCTGGAGCATGTGGTTCTGCACCATGTCGCGCAGCGCGCCCGAACCATCGTAATAGCCGACCCGCGATTCCAGCCCGACCGTTTCGGCGACCGTGATCTGGACATGATCGATATGCGCCGCGTTCCACAGCGGCTCGAACAGGATGTTGGCAAAGCGCAGCGCCAGCAGATTCTGGACCGTTTCCTTGCCGAGGTAGTGGTCGATCCGGAAGATCTGCTCTTCCCTGAACGCGCTGGCCACGGCATCGTTGATCTGGCGGCTGGTCTCGAGATCAGTGCCAAGCGGTTTTTCGAGACCGATCCGCGCCTTGTCGCTGGCCAGGCCCGAAGCGGCGAGGCCGGCAATCGTCGGCTCGAACAGTGCGGGCGCGGTCGAGAGGAAGATCGCAAGTCCTTCGTCGATCGGCCCGACCTTCTTGGCCAAAGTCGTGAAGCCGGCCTGATCCGTGGCGTCGAGCGGCTGGTAATGCAGGCGGTTTAGGAAAGTGCCCATCCCGCCGCGCCGTTCGGCCGGCAGGAACTTTTCCAGCGCGGCGCGGGCGAAGTTGCGATAGCCGGCATCGTCCATGTCCTGGCGAGCCGTGCCGATGATCCGCAGATCCTCGGCAACCAGCTTGTCGGCATGGAGCGCGCAGAGCGAGGGGAGCAGCATCCGCTGCGCCAGATCCCCGGTCGCGCCGAACAGCAGCAGGCTATCCGATCCGCGGTTCATGGTTCTGCGCCTCCCCTCGGGTCACGAAATTACGTCAAGCACGGTGCAGGATACCGGATTCGGTCCCCTGCGACGAGTTTGGCGTAGTGACCCCATACCACCCCCGCAACCCGCTGGACGCTGGGAAAACGTATGCAGGCCCTGCGGCGCGCCAGGGCGCCGCGTTCAGACCGGGACTGCGATATGCTTGCCGCCGAACACGGCCTGCCAGTTCTCGATCTCGCTCACCACCACGTCGTCGACGGCATGGGCCAGTTCGGAGACGCGGGCATAGTCAATCCGGTCATCCGGTGCCGCCAGCAGCAGCGTGATGCGCGAATGCAGGCCGTCCAGCTTCGCCGCGGTCACTTCCGAGATGGCGGCGAACCGCTCGAAATCGCCGAAGTAGCGGATGCCCGCGATCGCCGCGCCGAAGGTCGGCAAGGCGACGCCCAGAAAGGTGCCGGGCTTCGAGAGGGCCTGCGGCCAGCCATGCGGCACCAGCCCCAGCACCGATCCCGCCTTGACCACGAGGTAGACCGTGACCGAGGCCACAGCCAGCTGGAAGAGCCGGGTTGAGAAGGTATCGAGGTTGTGATGCACCGCAGTCAGGCGGCGGGCCTTGCCCCAGTGGTAATCGCGCTGGCTGACGACGTGGCGATCGAGCAGATCCGACAGGGCCTGCCGCAAATAGGCCGGGCTCAGCGCAACTCTCGGCAGCCCCACCGCGCGCAGCGCGCGGCGGGCATGGTATTCGGGCCAGGCAACATCGGCGCCCTGTGGCCAGCGTCCCGGTGCCCTCGCCACTCCCAGCAGCAGCAGGATCGGGGCATGACGCAGATACTCCGCAACCCGGCGCGTTTCGAACCAGCGGCCGTGCCAGCGCAGCCGGCTGCCGACAAATGTGATCAACAGGATGGTGGAGAGCAGCAGCAGTTCGGTGCTGGCAAACAGCCATTTGCGATCAGCCAGCCCCAGCGGATCGTAAAGAATGCCAACCACCACCGCGAACGCAGAGAATATGAAGTTGGCGATCATCCCGCCGCGATAGGCATCGGATAGCCAGGCCGAAACACCGTCAGTCCAGGCGAAGCGGCGCAGCACCTGCTGCTCGATCGCTGCGGGCATAGCGGGATCGGCGCCGGGCAGATCCCGCGCCAGCGCCAGCAGGCTTGCGCCGCTGCCCGCGGCGATGGCTTCAGGCGTTTCATAGACCTGGCGCAGTGAGCGGAAGCGGTGCCCTTCGCCCGCAAACAGCGCCTCGATCCGGCGGTAGGACGTCGCAATCCGGTTGCTGTGCGGACGCCAGCGTTCGTTGGCCAGACCGGGGGTGCGATCCTCTCCGGGCGGCTTCAGTGCGGCCCCGACAAGCTCGACCAGCGCCGCTTCGCGCTGGTCGACATCGACCTGGCCGCTGGCTGCCAAAGCTTCAGGCGCGCGCAGGATCTGCCAGTCCTCGGGCGCATTGGCATCAATCCAGATCACGGGCGTGCCATGCTCCAGTGCTTCCGAAATGGTGTGGCCAGTACCGCCCAGGAAAGCACGGCTGATCCCGTCCCACACGCCGATCACCAAGTCCGACTGCTCGATCAGCACCCGCCCGGCCAGGGCAACCCGGGCTGAGCAGCGTGCGGCAAAGGCCTGGGCGGCATGAAGGTCGGTCGGCGCGGCCAGCTTATCGATAAACAGCCGGTTGAGCAGGGCGTCACGCTCAGCCAGTTCGAACAGCCGGGCCGAAGCGGCCAGCTCGCGGATCGCTGCGGCGCGGGCTTCGGTCACCGGGTCAGACGCCGCGCGCCCTGCTGCCAGCGCCTGGCCATCGGCGACTGTTTCGGGAAGAGCATTGATTGCAACGTTGAGGTCGCGGCCAAACGGCAGCGGCGCGACCAGTTCCCAGCCATGGTCCAGCGCATGGCGGGCGGCGATCTGGTCAACCCCGTCGGTCAGCAGGCTGTGGAGACGGATCGGCGCCGCTGCAGCGGCAGCGGCCGCATCGATCCGGTCCATGACATCCGCCAGGACGCGCTCGATTCGGGCGCGATTGGCACTAAACGCGGCATTGCCGATCCGGTGGCCGGTGACGCCGATCGACAAGGCGATCGGGGGCGGCAAGGGCGCGCTGATGGACATCGGCGGTGGCATACCTATGGATTCAGCCGGAAACACCCGGGTGTTTCGGACAATCCCCCGGCAAATGCAAAGCCGATTTGTGCGCCACGGGATTCGGGACACTATCCGGCCAAACGCAACGAGCCAGGGCACTGGGCCCTGGCTCGCGCTAACTCGAACTGTCAGGCTGTCCCGATCAGAAGCGGTAGCTCAGACCGCCGCTGACGACCCACGGATCCAGCTTGTGCTTGGTCTGCAGCGCCAGGGTGTTGCCGGCAAAGAAGCTGGCGGTGGTGCCAACGAAGTAGCGCTTGGCGTCAAGGCTGAAGCCCAGGCCCTTGTCGTTGAGCGGCAGGTCGAAACCGGCCTGCAGCGCCAGACCGAACTCGTTGGACAGGTTGACGCGAGTCGCGCCGAGCGCCGCTGCGCTTGCGCCCACACCTTCGCTGAAGATGAAGAAATGGGCCGGACCGGCGCCGATGTAAGGCTTCACTGCGCCCAGATCGAAGTGATACTTCAGCGTCACCGTCGCGGGCAGGATGATCGCATCGTTGACCAGCGCCGCGCCAGCCAGACCGCCCTTGCCGGTCACATCATGCGGCGTGACGCAGCAGATCGTCTCGACCGAGACGTTCTTCGAGAAGAAGTATTCGATCGCCAGGGTCGGCACGACCGAATCGCTGGCCTGGCTGTCGCTGGTGGCCGGTGCGCCGACCAGGTTGGTACGCACTTCGGTGATCTCGCCATTGGGCAGAACGCCAGTGGCAAAGGCCTTGATCTGGATCTTGCCTTCGGAATCGCCGGCCCAGGCAGGCGTGGCGAGGGCAAGGGTGCTGGCAGCCGCCAGGGCTGCGGCAATGCGCTTGGTCATTTCGGGATATCTCGCAGTTGGGAGGGACGGGAGACTAAAGCCTGCCGGTTCTGATGCCCGGTCAGGAAAGGTGCGGGAACAGACGGCTGCCGGGATGGGGGACGACAGCCGCCTGCCCGCGACCCTTCGCTTACTTGGCCGAGTACGGCAGCGAAGAGTGGTGGAGGACGATCTTGAGTTGGCCATCGGCACCGCGGGTCCAGGCCCAGGTCTTGTCGACCTTGGTCATGTTGCCCTTGGCATCCCACAGCGTGACATTGCCCATCGAGATGGCCGAATTGCCGGTGATGACGATGCCGGCATTGTCGATCTGGAACTTGCGCCAGCCCTTGAGGGCAAAGCCGGTGTCGGCCGGATAGGCCTTGTCGCCGCCGACGAAGTAGGCCAGCGCGCCGTCGCGGCTCGTGCGGAAAGTCTGCGGGGCGACAGTCAGGGTCGGCTTGAACAGCACCGGACCCATGCCATAGCCATAGGCGCCATCAAGCACCTGGCCAGCCAGAGTCTTGGCGGCAGCAAAGCCCTTGGTGTCGTATTCGGTCGAGATGGCGACCAGGGCCTTGCCCCAGGCCTGCTGCGCGGCTTCGACTTCGGCCTGGGTGATCGGGGCATAGATCGCGGCGGCGGCAGCCTTGGGCGCGGCGTGATCGTGGGCAACGGCCGGAGTGGCGATCGCCGCCAGCGGCAGCAGGGCGGCCAGGGCAGCACTGCGGATCTTGAAGCTCTTCATGGGTGTACTCCTCGTGAACCTTTATCTTGATCGTTTGGCCGCCCGGCAGGGCAGTGTGCCAATCGTCGTGGGTTAACTAGGCTTCGGGAAAGGCAGCAGGAATTGGCCGTATGGCGGGCCGCGCGGCCTAGGCCGGATGGCCTATGCACATTTGCCGCCAGGCCCTAGAGGGGGGCCATGCAGAGCGGGAATCCGGCCCTGGCCCCCGAGGTCGAAACCGTCGCCGAACTGCGCGAGCTTTATCGCGCGGCCGAGGCGCGGGCCGCGCGGCTGCGCCTGCTGTCCACCAATGGCCGCCAGCTCGCCCTGGCCGAGGCCGCGACGCTCGATGCGATCCTGCAGGGCTGCGCCGACCGGCTGGGGTATTTCCTGGGCCGGCGCGGCGGGACCGTTCAGACCGGGGCGGGCGAAGGCCTGCCGATCCCGGCGCCGGGCAGCGAAGGCCGGGTGCTGGCGGTCCTGGCGATCGACGGACTGCTGCGGCTTGAGGACATTTCCGATCCCGAGGACCGCGAAGCCGTGCGGCTGCAGCTCGAAATGCTCGGCGCGACGATCGACCGGATCAACCGCGCCCGCGAACTGCAGGAGCGCGAGGCGCGGCTGGAATTCGTGGTCGGGCGGCTGTTCTCGGCGCAGGAGGAAGAGCGCCGCCGGGTCAGCCACGAACTGCATGACGGCGTGGCCCAGACGGCAACTGCCCTGGCCCGCCTGCTCGAGGGCGGGGCCGGCACGGCTGACCGCGCCAAGCTGGCCGCTATTGCCCGCGACCTGGTGGGTGAGCTGCGCGGCGTGATCCGCGGGCTGCGACCGACCGTGCTCGACGATCTGGGCCTAGAAGCTGCCCTGCGCACCCTGGCCGAGGCGCTGGAGGCCGAGGGTTACAAGGTGCAGGTCAGCATCGCCAGCGACGTGGCCCGCTGGCCCACCCATATCGAAACCGCCCTCTACCGGGTGGCGCAGGAAGCCCTGGCCAATGTCCGCAAGCACGCTGGCGGGCCCTGCCCGGTCAGCCTTGAGCTTGCCGCGCGGCATGGCGACGCACGGCCTTATCTGCGGATTGCCGACCAGGGCCAGGGCCGCAGCGCGGTGGAAGATGCCGGCACGCCGCATTTCGGCATCGATGTGATGCGCGAGCGGATGGTCTCGATCGGCGGCACGCTCGACTGGCAGGCACCGGCCAAAGGCGGCGTCACGGTTCTTGCCCGGTTTCCGAAAGTCGCCTGAGCATGACTGTGCGAATCCTGATCGTTGACGATCACCAGCTCGCGCGCGAGGGGCTGAAATCGGTGCTGGCCGGTGACGGCCTGGAAGTGGTCGGCGAGGCAACCAGCGGTGAGGAAGCCGTTGACCTGGTCGCCCGCTTGCAGCCCGACGTGGTGCTGATGGATGTCCGCTTAGGCCCTGGGATCGATGGGCTGGAGGCCACCCGCCGGATTGCCGCACTAGGCCTGCCCAGCCGGGTGCTGATGCTCTCGCTCCACGATATGCCGGCCTATGTCCGTGAGGCGCTGGCCGCAGGGGCAGCAGGCTATGTGCTGAAGGATGCCTCGATCGCCGAGCTGCGCGGCGCCGTCAGCCAGGTCATGGCCGGGCAGAGCGTGATGCCGCTCAATCTGATCAATGCCGCACTGCGCCAGAACGAGCGCGAGGTCCGCCCTGCCGATGCGCTGAACACGCTCACTCCGCGAGAGCGTGAAGTGCTGGCGCAGATCGCCGAGGGGCTGACCAACAAGGAAATCGCCCGCCAGCTTGGCGTCAGCCCGGCGACCGTCAAGGCCCATGTCGAGCGGATCATCGCCAAGCTGGGCGTCGCCGACCGGACCCAGGCGGCGGTGCTTGTCGCGCGGGCTGGTCCGGCATGACCCGGCCAATGCCTGCGCGCCGCATGACCCGCTTCTGGGCTGACCGCCGCCTGGCGCTGAAGGGTCTGGTGGTGATCGCACTGCCGCTGGCGATCCTGCTCGGCGCGCTGGTTTCGCTCTACATCGCCAGCAATGCCGAGGTTCGAGCTGAAAACGACGTGCGCCGCGCCTTCGCGATCCAGCGCGATACCTATCAGGTCCATGCCCTGCTGGCTGAGGCCGCTGCCGGCGTGCGCGGCTATGCCCTGACTGGGCAGGAGCGATTCCTTGAACCCTATCGCAAGGCCGAGGCGAGCCTGCCGCCCACCATGGTCCGGCTCGACCAGGCGATCCGCGACCGCGAGGTGCGCGAACGCTTCAACCGGATCAACGAACTGACCGCCCGCAAACGCGAAGGTCTGAAGAGCATTGTCGACCTGGCCCGCAATGGCAACCGGGCCGCGATCGAACCGGCGCTGGTCTCCAACAAGATCGTGCTCGACGCCATGCGCCAGGAAATCGAGCTGATTCAGCGCCGCGAAGGCGTGCTGCTCGATCAGCGCCGGGCGCGCGTGGACGAAGTGCGCGGCCGCTTCCTGCTGCTGACTGCGATCAGCGCGGTGGTCGGCCTGCTCGGCAGCCTGGCGGCGGTTTACCTGTTCTCCACCGGGATCGTGCGCCGCGTCCAGATACTCGAAGCCAATGCCGAACTGCTCGCGCGGGGCGAGGAACTGGCTGAAATGCCCGATGATGCCGACGAGATCGGCCGTCTGGCGCAGCGCATGGCTCGGGCCAGCGCCCTCCTCCGTGGCCGCGAGCAGGCTCTGCGTGAGAGCGAGGAGCGCTTCCGCCTGGTGATCGAGGAAGTGCAGGACTACGGCATTTTCGCGCTCGATCCCCAGGGCGTGGTCACCTCTTGGAACCTCGGCGCGCAGCGGATCAAGGGCTGGGAAGCCGAGGAGATCCTGGGCCACCACTTCAGCCGGTTCTATCCCGAAGAGACCCGCGGCCACCTGCCCGCGCAGATGCTGGAACGTGCCCGCCGCGATGGCACAGCCGAGGACGAGGGCTGGCGGCTGCGCAAGGATGGCAGCCCGTTCTGGGCCAACGTGGTAATCACTGCCCTGCACGATGAACACGGCGCGCTGCGCGGCTTTGCCAAGGTTACCCGCGACATGACCGAGCGCCGCCGCAGCGAGGAAGCGCTGCGCTTTGCCCGCGAAGAAGCGATCGCCGCGAATCTCGCCAAGAGCGAGTTCCTCTCACGCACCAGCCACGAATTGCGCACGCCGATGTCGGCGATCCTCGGTTTCGGGCAACTGCTCGAGCTGGACGAGGACCAGTTCGAGCCCCGCCACCGCGAGGCGCTGAGCCAGATCATGAAGGCGGGGCGCCACCTGCTTTCGCTGATCAACGACCTGCTCGATATCTCAAGCATCGAGGCCGGCGGAGCTGAGCTGAACCTTGAGCAGATCGATCTTGGTGAGCTGCTGCAGGAAGTCCACGGCCTCGCCGCCCCGATTGTCGCCACGGCCGGCCTCAAATTCGTGCTTGAGCAGCCGGCCGAGCCATTGGTCGCCTGGGCTGATCGGCGGCGTGTGGTCCAGGTCATGCTCAACCTGGTCTCCAATGCCGCCAAGTACAATCGCACGGGCAGCCAGGTACGCCTCACTTGCTCCTCCAAGGGTCGCGACATCCGGGTCGAGGTGGAAGATGACGGCACGGGCGTCGCCAGCAGCGAAGTATCGCGCCTGTTTACGCCGTTCGACCGGCTGGGCCAGCAGAGCCGGGCGAAAGTTGATGGCACCGGGTTGGGCCTCGCGCTCTCCAAACGGCTGGTGGAATCGATGGGTGGTCAGATTGGCTACGAAGCGCCGGAACAGGGGGCGCGGTTCTGGTTCACACTCCCCAGCCGCGCCCGCTCCAGCTCGGCCCGGAGCAAGGCAGGAAAGCAGAGGGCATGAGCGGCAACCTGATCGATAGCGCCGAGATCCGCAGCCGGCGCATCCTGATCGTCGATGACGAGGACGCCAACGTCCTCTTGCTGGCCAGCGTGCTGGAGCGCGAGGGCTATACCGACATTCACGCGATCACCGATCCAACCACCGCGCTCGAGGCCTTTGTTCAGCTTGAGCCCGACCTGGTGCTGCTTGACCTGATGATGCCCGAGGTCGACGGCTTCCAGCTGCTTGAAGCCTTCAAGCGCCATGACCGCCCGGACGAGTTCCGTCCGGTGCTGGTCCTGACCGCCGACAGCACCATCGCCGCCCGCCGGCGCGCCCTGGCGCTGGGGGCTAAGGACTTTGTCTCAAAACCCTTCGACGTGATCGAGATCGCATTGCGGATTGCGAACCTGCTGGAAACACGCATCCTCTATCAGCGGCTGCGCGGCTGAGTGTGATGGTCAGCCCAGGTGGGTTCGAACCTGCTTCCTGCTGATTGACCAACAGCCGGTCGGTACACGGCTCGCGAAGGACAGGGGTAACAGGCCAAACGCCGAGGCCTCCTGTCCCGGCCAGAGCGGCAATCGACAGCTCCTTGATGCGCTGTCACTTGTGCTCGGACTGCGAATAGCAGTCCGATTATTGTCATTCAGGACTGCCCTGCCGCCGCATCGTTGACGCCGGCCCGCAGCGTTTGTTCTATCCTTGCGAGAGCCCGCACCGGTCCCGCCGCGCAGCCCGAGCTCCCGCTTGGAGAAGCAGATGGGTGTGCCCTGGAGCAGGATCATCAGCAGAGTTCGACATCGCCGATCACGGCATTTCCTCGATCTTTCAATGCGATAAATCGAACAATCCGGACCATAAGAAACCAACAAGAGACAAAAGATGCCAGATGATCCGATGCCAACAGATCGCGTCACTGCTCCACTGGTAATGCAAGAAGCCAGGCTATTGATTAGGAACGAGTTTTCGAACCTCGACATCCATCAACAATACTTCAATGCATATGCTCGGCTGCAGAAAAAAGATCCACTCAACAGGACTTTAATGTTGGGTACCGATCAACGAGACAAGATGATCCCAGCAATAAAGCGCATTCTTGCTGACATGGGCGAAGCACCGAAAACCATTCTCGATATTGGCTGCGGCGATGAAGCAACGTTTGAGCTATTCTCCGATAGCATCCCGCAAGGTTCAAAAATCGATATACTTGATCCAAACCCGGATTACATCGATGCGTACACAATGCGATTACGCAATTGGGACAATATAACTCTGCGACAGAGCATTACAGAGGATTTTTCTCCGCGCGACAAAATTGATAGCGGAAAAATCCGAATTTCAGACGATTATGATATCATCTTTGTCGTTCATTCCCTCTATTTTTTCCCTGACCTCTTCGTTGACTTTGCATTTCTCTATGAGAAGCTAAGACCCGACGGGGTGATGATAGTTATATTTGCGGATGAGACGGTATCTTTTACTGGCGCCTGTTTTGAAGCTTATACTGAGCGCTATGATCGCCAGACTTTGGAAGCGCACAAGCGCGCTTGCGCGGAGCGGTTATCGCTGCTTGGCGATAAGCCGCATGCAAGCATCGGTTCCGCGCCGGTTTTCGCAGGGGCGAGCATTACAGTAGAGCGTCAAGATACAAGACTTTACGGACACTCTATTGGCGACCTGATAGCCCTTTCCAATATCTCGGGCCTCATCGCTTACGAAGGCGTTGAGAAGTTCGATGCGGCTGCGGACATTCTGACTTCCAGGCCAGAGCGGGTATCACTGCGGGTAGAGTTGGATGCCTCCACGCCCCGTTACGGCATGCTAAGTGTCGGTCAGCCGCAGATTATCGGCACCATCAGAAAGCCAAGCTAGGGCCATAGCGCCAGAGTTTTGCTTCGATCGCTTCGCACGCCAGCGCCGGCAATCCTTGGAACCGACCTGGGTGAAGGCGCTGATGGTGGCAACGCGGCGGTAGCTGCGTTTCGCAGCAAGTCCTCGGGGATTACCTGGTTCGCGGGAGCGTCATGATCGAAGGGTTGGTGAGCCCTGCTGGGTTCGAACCAGCGACCTACTGATTAAAAGTCAGTTGCTCTACCGACTGAGCTAAGGGCCCCTACCGTGCTTGCGGACGGGAGCGCTCACCTAGGCATGGGGCGGGGGCGGGTCAAGCGGGCCTTGAGTTGACGCAGCGAAAGATTGGTCAGCGGGTCGCGCCAGACGGGTGCCAGGGCCAGGGCCGGGGTCAGCACGAAATCGCGTTCGCGAAATGCAGCGTGCGGAATGGTAAGCCCGGGCGAGGACCAGGCGCCGCCGCTCCACAATACCAGGTCGAGATCAAGTACTCGGGAGGCCCAGCGCTGCCCGCCTGGCCGCCGCCCGAATTGGCGCTCAATGGTCTTGAGCAGGTTCAACAGTTCATCAGGCGCAAGTTCGGTCACGACCAGCGCGGCGCTGTTGGCGTAGCGGCGTAGTGAGGGGCCTAGCGGGGCATTGGCCAGAACCGGCGCAGCAGCCGCAATTTCCACGCCCGCCTCGGCCAGCGCGGCCAGCGCCGCACGCAGCACCTGCGGCGGCGAGCCGTGGCGGTGGTGGCGCTTGTTCGAACCCAGCGCGATCAGATAGCGCTGGCGCAAAGTTCAGATGTCCTGCGCGATCCGGCCGTAGAGCTGGGGGCGGCGATCACGGAAGAAGCCCATACCGGCGCGGTGTCTTGCCGCGCGAGTCAGGTCGAGCCGCTGGACGAGCACGCCGGATTCGTCAGCGCCAAACTCTTCTACCAGATCACCCCATTCGTCGGTGATGAAGGAATGGCCGTAGAACCGCTGCCCGTCTTCGGTGCCGATCCGGTTGGCGGCGACCACCGGCATACAGTTCGACACCGCATGGCCCTGCATCGCCCGCCGCCACATCCGGCTGGTGTCGAGATCGGCATCATAAGGTTCGCTGCCGATGGCGGTGGGATAGAATAACACTTCGGCCCCAAGCAGCGCCAAGACACGGGCGGTTTCGGGGTACCACTGGTCCCAGCAGATACCGACGCCCAGCTTGTGGCCGAAAGCGTTCCAGACCTTGAAGCCATCATTGCCCGGGCGGAAATAGTACTTCTCTTCATAGCCCGGCCCGTCGGGGATGTGACTCTTGCGGTAAGTCCCCTGGATCTGACCATCGGGATCGATCCAGGCGAGCGTGTTGTAATAATGGTGCCCGTCGCGCTCAAAGAAGCTGGTCGGGATCGCGACGTTCAGCTTTGCGGCAAGGGCCTGCATCGCCACGACCGAGGGGTGCTCGGTCTTCGGCCGCGCCAGAGCGAACAGCGCCTCGTCCTCCTGCTTGCAGAAATAGGGGCCGGAAAAGAGCTCGGGCGGCAGAATCACCTGCGCGCCCTGCCCGGCCGCCTGCTCCACCAGTGCGGTGACAGCGGCAATATTCTCGGCCTCGTCAGAGGAGCCAAGCGGCAATTGCAGGGCGGCGACAGTGAGCATGCTCATGCCGCCGCACTTAGGTTACGAAGCGCTGCTCATCAAGGACGCTTGCGGAACAGCAGCGTCATCCGGTCGCTCTCGCCGATCGCCTGGAGCCGCGCCTTGTCCTCTTCCTTGGCGCCGCGCAGCATCGGCGGCAGGGTCCAGACGCCGCCTTCCCAGTTGGCCGGGTCCTTCTTGTTGGCATTGGCCTCGCTCTTGCCGACATAGGTGAAGCCGTTCACTTCCATGAACTTGATCACATCGGCCTCGCGCAGATAGCCCTTGCTGCCATCGGTATAGGAATAGGGCGCGTCCGGCTTGGCGCGGTGCTGTTCGATCCCGATCATGCCACCAGGCTTCAGCAGTTCGCGCATCGCCTTGATTTCGCGGTCGGCGATGTTCCAGCGCAGCAGGTTGTGCATCATCCGCATCACCAGAATGCGGTCAAAGGTGCCCTTTTCGGCATCGGGCAGCTTCTCCAGCGTCATCGCCGAGAAACGCTCGGCCGGGAGGCCGGAGGCGGCGGCGACATCGGCCGGGTACTTGGCCGCACCATCGCGGATGCCCTTCTGAGCGGCTTCACTGAATGCGCCGGACGTGGGATCGAAATAGAGTCCGACCAGCTTGCCCTTGGGGCCGAGATAAAGGCCCAGCAGGCGCGAGTACCACTCACCGCCGGGGGCATATTCACCCACCTTCATATCCGGCGCGACCTGGAAGAATTCCAGCGTTTCGGCCGGACGGCGATACTGGTCGCGGGCCTTGTCCTTGTCGCGCAGCGGGCTGGCGACCGCGGCGGCGATTTCGGCCTTGATTGCCTTGGTCTGGGCGGGGGCGGTCTGAGCCGCGGCGGTAACCGAAGGGGCGGCAAAAGCGAAAGCAGACAGCAGCAAGATGGCACGGCGCATGGGGGGAAGTCCTCTCCGGGGGAAACTGCCGGCAAGTTAGGGTCCAAAGCCCAGATGACAAGGCGGTCCTTCGTTCCTATCTCCGCGCTCACAGACGAAAGGCATGATTGATGGCTGAAGCAATTTTTGCAGGTGGATGCTTCTGGTGCACCGAGGCGGTGTTCCGCTCGATCGCGGGGGTTTCCGCGGTGGAAAGCGGCTATATCGGCGGGACCGTTCCGCACCCGACCTACAAGGCGGTCTGCACCGGCACGACCGGCCATGCCGAAGCGATCAAGCTGACTTTCGATCCGGCCGTGGTGTCCTTCGCCGACCTGCTCGACATCCACATGGGCACCCATGATCCGACGCAGCTCAATCGCCAGGGCAACGATATCGGTACCCAGTACCGCACCGCGCTGTTCCCGCTCGACGAAGCGCAGCGCGCCGAATGCGAGGCCGGGATCGCGCGCTGGAATGCGGCCCATCCGGGGGAGCAGGCCGTCACCACGATTGAGGGGCCGGCGGAATGGTATCCGGCCGAGGACTATCACCAGGAGTACTGGCAGGGCGAAGGCCAGCGGAACCCCTATTGCCTGGCTGTGATCCCGCCCAAGCTGGCCAAGCTGCAGAAGGGCTTTTCCGAAAAGCTGAAAGGCTAGGGCGATCCGCCAGCCTGCCGCGCGACATCGGCAAAATAGCGGGCCATGGCCAAGGCACCCTTGCGCGACAAGCCGACAAAGCGCCGCCGGCGATCGCGCGCATCGGCGGTTCGTTCGATCAGACCGAGTTCTTCCAGCACCCCGATATAACGCAGCGCGGTCGTGCTGGGCACGCCCGAAGCAATGCAGAGCGAGGTGACCGAGACCAGCCGGTGTTCGGCCCTCGCTGCCGCCAGATCGAGCAGCATGTCCCAGACCGGATCGGCGAAGAGATCTGGTCCGAAATGCTGCGCGCGCATCTGGCGATAGCGGATGATCCGGCGGACCAAGCGTGGATCAGGCAGCGGATCCACCAAGTTATGGGCAAGTTGGGCTTCGGTGACGGCACCCGGCTCGGTTCGATCGGCACCGTCGAACTTGAATGGACTGCGCGTGCTGCCAACTGTTCGGGAATTGGTGAAGGAACTCAGCTGGTTGGTCAGACTGAGTAACTCCTCAGCCATGCGCTCCACGTGCGCTATCAGCCTCTTCTCGTCTTCAAGCACCAACGGCTAACCTGCCATCCCAAGACTTGTTCCCAGCCGGGCTGGGTGCATCCCCAGTCGCGAACGCAGTCACGCTGGCGCTGATATTGGCCCAGGCCGGTCGGCTAACACTGCCATCGCGCTATGAAAAAGCCGTCCAATCCGCCGAGATCGGCGAGCAGGCCTGGATCGGTGCGGAGCCAGCCTTCGTCGGTCGCGGTCAGATTGGCGGGAAGTTCCTCCCCGCGGATCGGGTCAGGCGTCAGCGTAACCGTGACCGCCTGATCCTCGCCCTCCTCGCGTTCGAGCGAGCAGGTAGCATAGACCAGATGGCCACCGGGCTTGACCCAACGCTGAGCCCGCTCGAGTAGCGCGGCCTGCAATTGGGCCAGTTCGGCAACCTGGCGCGGGCCGATGCGGTGGAGCACGTCGGGATGGCGGCGGCAGGTGCCGGTTGCCGTACAGGGCGCATCGAGCAAGACCGCGTCGAACGGTCCTGCCGGTTCCCACTGCAAGGCATCGGCCTGGACCAGTTCGGCCGAGAGGCCGGTGCGCGTCAGGTTCTCCTGCATCCGCTGAAGCCGCTTGGCCCCGGCATCGAGCGCGGTGACCTGCCAGCCCGCCGCGGCTAGCTGCATGGTCTTGCCGCCGGGCGCGGCGCACAGATCAAGCACCGTCCGCCCTTCACCCGGACCAAGCAGACGCGCCGGCAGGCTGGCGGCCAGGTCCTGCACCCACCAGGCGCCATCCTTGAAGCCTTCCAGCCGTTCGACCGCCGTGCCGCGTTCCAGCCGGACATGGCCCGGCAATAGGCTGGTTCCGCCGAGCCGCTCGGCCCATTCGGCACTCGTTGCTGGATCGCGCAAGGTCAGGTCGAGCGGCGGCGGCACGGCCAACCCTGCCGCAACTGCTCCGGCTCGCTCGCCCCACCGCTCCAGCACTTTTGTGGGCAGGGTGGGCACGGCGGGCAAGGTCACCCCGCGCTTTACCAAGGTTGAAAAGACCCCGTGCGCCAGCCGTCGCGGCCCGCCCGCCAGCAGCGGCAGGCCGGTCGCGATCACGGCATGCGGCGGGGTTTCCAGTCGCAACCAACCGGCGAGCATCAGCCGCAGTGCCATGCGCGGCTTGGCATCTTCGGGCAGGATTTGCCGCGTGGCGCTATCAATCAGGGCGTCGAGATCGATCAGCCAGCGCAGCGCCTCGCCAGCCAAGGCGCGGGCCAGCGCGCGGTCGGCATAGGCGCGAACGCCCTGCAAGGCCGGTTGTGCCGCCTGATCGAGCGTCTCGCCCCGGCGCAGTACGGCATCGAGCAGCTTCAGCGCAGCCTTGCGCGCGGGGAGACCGGGAATATCCATTGCTGCTGCCCCTAGACGCAGGCGTCTGCAATAGCCAGATAGGCACCATGACCAAGCGCGCCACCCATCGTCCGCAAACCTTCACCAAGCCGGCCCACTGGAGCGATGCGCCCGCGCCCCAGCCGCAGGAAGCCAAGGCAGAAGAGGACCCGGCGGGCCTTTCCCCAACCCGCTACGGCGATTGGGAACGGAACGGGATCGCGGTCGATTTCTGAATTGCCGCCGCAGCGCCCGATTTCTGAAATCGGCAACCCGGCGCAAACGGCTTTCTGCAAGTCGCCGCAAACTTGCGCTTAAGGTTCTCGCGCCTACATAGGTGTGACGAAAGGATGCGATACGCATGAATGACGATCAGCCGAGCGGCAATCCGTGGATCAAGACCATGCTGGTGTGGGGCGGGATTTTCCTGGCCTTGCTGCTGGTGGTGACCATGCTGGGCTCGCGCGGGGACGCGCCGGGGCCGCAGATCGGCTATTCCGATTTCCGCAGCCGGGTGGCCGAAGGAACTGTCGACAGCGTCCAGATCAGCGAAACCAAGATCCTCGGCAAATACAAGAACGGCGGTACGTTCTCGACCGTTCCGGTGCCAAACGACCCGACCTTGCAGCCGCTGCTGCAGGACAACGGCGTTAAGTATGAAGGTAAGTCGAGCGAGGAAGGCAACTTGCTGGTCTACATCCTGGTCCAGACCCTGCCCTTCCTGCTGATCCTGGGCATTGCCTTTTTCGCGTTGCGCCAGGTCCAGAAGGGCGGCGGCGGCGGGGCCATGGGCTTTGGCAAGTCCAAGGCCAAGCTGCTGACCGAACGCCAGGGCCGCGTGACCTTTGCCGATGTCGCCGGGATCGACGAAGCGCGCGAAGAGCTACAGGAAATCGTCGAATTCCTGCGCGATCCGCAGCGTTTTTCCAAGCTTGGCGGCCAGATTCCGAAGGGCGCGCTGCTGGTCGGCTCGCCGGGTACCGGCAAGACGCTGCTGGCCCGCGCCATTGCGGGTGAAGCCGGCGTGCCGTTCTTCACCATCTCGGGCTCGGACTTTGTCGAAATGTTCGTCGGCGTCGGCGCCAGTCGCGTCCGCGACATGTTCGAACAGGCCAAGAAGAACGCGCCGTGCATCGTCTTCATCGACGAAATTGACGCGGTCGGCCGCCACCGCGGCCATGGCCTGGGCAATTCGAACGATGAGCGCGAGCAGACGCTGAACCAGCTGCTGGTCGAGATGGACGGGTTCGAGGCCAACGAAGGCATCATCATTATCGCCGCGACCAACCGCCCCGACGTACTCGACCCGGCGCTGCTGCGCCCTGGCCGGTTCGACCGCCAGGTCGTGGTACCGGTGCCCGATGTCGATGGGCGTGAGCAGATCCTGGCCGTCCACATGAAGAAGGTCCCGCTGGCGCCGGACGTCAACCCGCGCGTGATTGCGCGCGGCACCCCCGGTTTCTCGGGTGCGGACCTTGCCAACCTGGTCAACGAGGCTGCCCTGCTGGCCGCGCGCCGCAACAAGCGCCTGGTTGCGATGCAGGAGTTCGAGGACGCCAAGGACAAGGTCATGATGGGCGCCGAACGTCGTTCGATGGTCATGACCGAGGACGAGAAGCGGATGACCGCTTACCACGAGGCCGGCCATGCCATCGTCTCGGTCAAGGAAGCGGCGTCCGATCCGATCCACAAGGCGACTATCATCCCGCGCGGCCGGGCGCTGGGCATGGTGATGCGCCTGCCGGAGCGGGACAGCTATTCCTACCACCGTGACAAGATGCACGCGAACCTTTCGGTCGCGATGGGCGGGCGCGTGGCGGAAGAACTGATCTTCGGCCATGACAAGGTCAGCTCAGGCGCCAGCTCGGACATCCAGTATGCCACCAGCCTGGCCCGCAACATGGTCACGCAGTGGGGCATGTCGGACAAGCTTGGCCCACTGCAGTATGAGGAAACCCAGGAAGGTTACCTTGGCTATGGCGGCAGCCAACGGACCTTCCGCTCGGGCAAGACCAACGACCTGATCGATGCCGAGATCAAGGGCCTGGTCGAAGGGGCGCACAAGCGCGCCACGGACATCCTCAAGACCCACGAGGACAAGCTGCACCTGCTGGCCAATGCCCTACTGGAGTACGAAACCCTGACCGGCGACGAGATCAACCAGCTGATGGATAGCGGCAAGCTTGATCGCCCCGATCGGCCAAGCGGCCCGGCTTCACCCAGCCCAGTCAAGGGTTCGGCCATCCCCAAGGCCGGCAAGCGCTTCAACGGCGGCGACGCGGCGGCCCAGGGCGCCTGATGCACTATGCGCTGGTGGTGATTTAGACCGCCACCAGCAGCGTCAGTACCGTCGCAAACAGCCCCAATACCGTGAAGGCGAAGGCGGCCAGGAACCAGGTGCGGCACCAGGCCCCGAACCGGCCCAGACCATAGGCATCGCGCAACTGGCGATAGATGTGGAACGGCGCATAGAAGAACAGCGCGCCCACCAGGACGCCGGCCCCGCCCCATACCGTTAGCACGCTGATAGCGGCCAGCAAAAGCAGCATGAAGCTGAGCGAATAGGTCACGAAGACCGTGTGATCATAAAGGTGGAACCGGCGGCTGAACGGGAACAGCAGCCACATGAACGGCACCGATAGCGGAATCAGCAGCCACGAAAACTTGTAGGCACTGTTCTGCAGCTTGTAGATCGTCAGTTCGGGGTTCTCGCGCGCGTGCTGCCAGGCGCGATTGATTGCATCGGCAGCAGACTTTTCCGCTGCCGTATTGGCGGAGGCGATATCGGTCGGCAGCTCCCCGCCCTTGGCAACCTGGATCACCTTGACAGCATTGCGTGCGCCCTCAACGTCCTTCTCCAGCCGTGCCAGGTCCCCGCCTTTCCCGGCCTTGGCATCGGCCAGTTTGGCCTCAGCCGTGGCCTGGGCCTGGATCGCTTCCTGCTCGGCCTCGCTGATCCCCTGTTCAATGCCCTTGTTCTGGCCCTGGTTGTTGAAGCCAATCGGGCTGCCGAGCAGGTTGAAGACCGCAAAGGTCAGGAAGACCACGAACAGAAACAGCGCGATCGGGCTGACATAGCTCGCGCGGCGCCCATCGATGTATTCGCGCGTCAGCCGTCCTGGACGCCAGGCCAGCAGCGGCAAGGTCCGCCAGATCTTGCCCTCGAAATGGAACACGCCGTGCAGCAGGTCATGAAAGAAGGCACCAAGCGTCTTGTGGACATGCGCTGGCTGCCCACAGGCATGACAGTGGCTGCCAATCAGCACGGTACCACAGTTGAGGCAGGCCTGCTCGTGGGTATGGCCATCATCCGGCCCTTCGCCATGCGCTGGTTCCACGGCCCGGGCCGTCAGTACGCCCTGGGCCAGATCACCAATAAAGTCCGTGCCGCTCATCGCCTTATCTCCACCGCCCGGTTGTTCATGGTCTTGTCAGCCGCGCGCGGTCAAGCCATCCAGTGCAAAACGATCTGGGAGAATTAAATGCGCCGTCTTGCCCTTTTTGCCTTGCTGATGGCCACGCCGGCCATGGCGACGACCGGCGATATGTCGGTCGCGACCTTTCTGTCCAAGGCCGATGCGCTCAAGGCCAAGGGGCTGATGGCGCTCGGCTCGTCCGACATCAAGTTGCTCCGGGCCGAGGGTCAGGCTGCGGGCATGGCCTATGGCGCACGGCTGCAGCAGGAACGCGCCGCCGGCAAGCCCAGCTCCTGCCCGCCCAAGGGCGCGCGCCCATCGTCAAACGAAGTGCTGGCCCACCTGCGCACTTATCCGGCTGCCAAGCGGGCGAATATGACGATGAAGGCGGCGATGGCCGACTACTTCATCAAGACCTATCCCTGTAACTGATCGTCACAGCAAAACGGCCCGCTTCCAGTCTGGAAGCGGGCCGTTTGCGGGCAACATGCGTGGCTGAAATCAGCCGTCGTAATCGCCGCCCAGCGAGGTATTGCGGACCGGGGCCGCGGCGGTGATCCGCAGCGCTTCGGCCGACTGGCTGAGCGAGCCGATGTCATCCACCTCGTCATCGTCTTCGGGCAGGACGCGCTGCAGCGAGTTGATGACGGTTTCCTTGAGCAGGTCAGGACGTACGGTCTGCTCAGCGATTTCGCGCAGGGCGACGACCGGGTTCTTGTCACGATCGCGGTCGATGGTCAGTTCCGCACCGCCCGAGATTTCGCGGGCACGCTGGGCAGCCATCAGCACCAGGTCGAAACGGTTCGGGATCTTGTCGACGCAATCTTCAACGGTAACGCGCGCCATCGGGCACTCCAGTTCAGTGAAATCCGGGAATGATCGGCTGTTACGCGCCGCGCGATTCGCAAGTCAAGAAAAAAACATTTAAATTATTGTTTTCTAATATTTATTCGTAGGACTCGTAACTCCGCGAATCGGGCGCCAGATTGCCGAACTTGGTGAACTCGCTTTGGAAGTGCAGGTAGACGTTCCCGGTCGAGCCGTGGCGCTGCTTGGCGATGATCACGGTGGCCTTGTTCACCACTTCGAGGTGGCGCTGCATCCAGGCATCGTATTTGGCAATCGCATCGCTGCCGCTGGTCTCGCTCGGCTCGTCGGGCTTGGCCGCGTTGTGGTAATACTCCTCGCGGAAAATGAACCAGACCATGTCGGCGTCCTGCTCGATCGAGCCGCTCTCGCGCAGGTCCGCCAGCTGCGGGCGCTTGTCCTCGCGGCTTTCGACCGCGCGGCTGAGCTGCGACAGGGCGATCACCGGGACCGACAGCTCCTTGGCCAGGGTCTTGAGACCGCGGCTGATCTCCGAGATTTCGTTGACGCGATTGTCATTGGCCCGGCCCGATCCTTGCAGCAGCTGCAGATAGTCGATCACGATCAGGCCAATATCGTGCTTGCGCTTTAGCCGGCGGGCACGGGTGCGCAGCGCGGCGATCGACAGCGCGGGCGTATCGTCGATGTAGAGCGGCAGTTCGGCCAGGCGCTGGCTGGCGAAGGAGATCTTCTGGAAATCCTCGCGGCTGATCTTGCCCATGCGCAGCCGCTCGCTGCTGATCTCGGCCTGTTCGGCCAGGATACGCGTGGCCAGCTGGTCGGCGCTCATTTCCAGGCTGAAGAAGGCGACCGGCGCGCCGACCGACTTCTTGGGATCGATCCCGTCGGCAAGGTCACGCAGGTAACGCTCGGCGCAGTTGAAGGCGATATTGGTGACGAGCGAGGTTTTGCCCATCGCCGGACGGCCAGCGAGGATGATCAGGTCCGAATCGTGCAGGCCGCCGATCTTGGAATTGAGATCGTCGAGGCCGGTCGTCAGGCCCGAGATGTGGCCGCCTGAATTGAGCGCCTTTTCGATCTGGGTGATCGCGGCCAGGCTTGAGCTGCGAAACGTCTGCGCCTCGCTACCGACCGAGGCCCCTTCGGCCACCCGGTAAAGCGCGGCTTCGGCCCGGGCGACCTGTTCCAGCGGCTCGACGCTTTCCGAGGTATCGAGCGCATCGTTGACCAGCGTGCGACCAACCGAAACCAGTTCGCGCAGCAGCGCCAGGTCATAGATCTGCTCGGCCAGCTCGCGCGGCGCGAGCAGACCCTGGCCATCGGCGGTCAGCCGCGCGAGGTAGGAGGCGCCGCCCAGTTCCTTCAGCGCCTCATCCGCCTCGAAATAGGGCTTCAGCGTGACCGGGGTGACCACCGCCTTGCGATCAAGCAGCTGCAGGATCCGGTCATAGATCCGGACATGGGCCGGCTCGAAGAAGTGATCGGGCCTGAGCGGCGTAACCAGTTCTTCAATCACCCGGTTGTCGATCAAGGCCGCGCCCAGAAACGCCGCCTCGGCTTCCACGTTGGCGGGCAGCGCGCGGGCGGCGGCTTCATCGGGACGGGCAAAGGGGATCGGTTCGGCCATGGGAGGCGATCAATGCGCCGGGACCGGAGTCAGTGCAAGCAGTGCGGTGAACGGTTTTCATCCACAGCCTGTGGAGACTTGCCGCGCCATTTCGCATCTGCGAAAGATGCCCCGCCATGGGGGACGCACGGATCATCCATATCGAGCTCGACGAGGCCACAATCCTGTGGCGCAACGCCGATATCGAGCAGGAACGGCGGATCGCCATCTTCGACCTGATCGAGGAAAATACCTTCAAGCCGCTGCGCGCCTGGGAGGCCGGGCACCAGGGCCCTTACCGGCTGCGCCTGTCGGTCGCCGATGGGCGGTTGGCGCTGGAAATCGCCAGCGAGGATGGCCAGCAGCTCGAATCGCTCATCCTTGGCCTCGGCCGGTTTCGCCGCCCGATCCGTGACTATTTCGCGATCTGCGATTCCTATTACCAGGCGATCCGCAAGGCGACCGCGGCCGAGATCGAGACCATCGACATGGCCCGCCGCGGGGTTCACAACGAGGCAGCGGAACTGCTGCTGGAGCGGCTGGAGGGCAAGGTCGAAACCGATTTTGCCACGGCACGGCGGCTGTTCACCCTGATTTGCGTCCTGCATATCAGGGGCTAGCAGGGCAAAAGGGTCAGCGGGTAATATGGCAAGAAAGAAGAACGGCCGGCTGCGGCTGCGCTTGGTCGGCGTCGTACTGCTGCTGGCCCTGGCAGGCAGCGGCTGGGCTTGGTGGCATCTGGCAGGCTGGACCCCGTCGCGCACCGAATTTCCCGTCCAGGGCGTGGAAGTGGGCGGCGAGGATGGCCCGGTTGACTGGGTGGCGCTGAAGGCCGTCGGGGCAGACTTTGCCTATCTCGATGCCTCGGCCAGCGCCTTTGCCCGCGATCCCCAGTTCGTCGAGAACCTTGAAGGTGCCAAGGCCGCCAAGCTGCAATGGGGGGCGGTGCACCGCTATGATCCCTGCCAGCCGGCTGACAAGCAGGCGGCCAATTTTGTCACCGTCGTCCCGCGCGACAGCGCGATGCTTCCGGCGGCCGTATGGCTTGACCAATTGGCCGACGATTGCCCGATCAAGGTCAGCGACGCCGCAGTGGAGAGCGAGCTCACCACCTTCCTCAACCAGATCGAGACCCACACCGGCAAGGCCGCGATCCTCAAGGTCTCACGCAGTTTCGAGCGCCGCTACAAGATCGCCGCGCGGGTCGATCGCAATGTATGGCTGGAGCAATTGCGCTTTCAGCCTGACTATGCCGGCCGGCCCTGGGCGCTGTGGACCGCCAATGATCGGCTCTCCGTTCCGGCCCTGACCGGCGGGGTGCGCTGGGTGGTGGTGCAGCCCTGACCCGGCTATAGCGTCCGACATGACCCATGACCGCGACACCCTGATCGCCGCCGCCAAGGCCGCTCAGGCAAAGGCCTATGCGCCCTATTCGAACTTCCACGTCGGCGCCGCCCTGGGCTTTGCCGATGGCAGCGTGGTAACCGGCGCCAATGCGGAGAACGCCAGCTATGGCCTGGCGCTCTGCGCCGAAACCAATGCCGTCGCCAAGGCGATGAACGAGGGCCGGCGCGGCGGACTGGAAGCCGTTGCCGTGGTTGGCGGGATGCATGGGAACCCCGGCCCCACCGTCACCCCCTGCGGTCGCTGCCGCCAGGTGCTGAACGAGCTCGCTCAACTGGGCGAGACTGACCCGGTGATCTGGTGCTCGGGCCAGGACGAAGTGCTGGAACTCAAGCTTTCAGCCCTGCTGCCCCACGCCTTCGGCCCTGCGAACCTAGGCTAAGCGTCAAGCCACTCCAGCAGCGCCGCCATGCAATCGCGGCCCAGCTGGGCCGAGCGTTCGGGCGACCAGCCCTGCGCCAGATCGGGCAGGTCGTGGTTGTCCTTGAACGGCATTTCCAGCGTCATCGAAACCGCGCCGAAGCGTTCGGCAAGCTGGTTGGTGCTCATCGCCAAGTTGGCCCGGCCAGGCCCGGAAACCGGATAGCCCAGCTTCGTCTGGAAATCGGGCGTACGCCGATCCAGGATCGCCTTGTACCGGTCAAACCCGCCCTGCTGCTCAGAGTTGGCCGAAGGAATACCTTCGAACCCGGCAAGGAACACCGCCGGGATCGCCTCGTCGCCGTGGACATCCATTGCGAAATCGACACCGGTCGCGTCCATCGCGGCGCGGATCGCCAGGACCTCGGGCGATTGCTCGGCCGTCGGGTTGTTCCATTCGCGGTTTAGGTTCACGCCCAGCGAATTGGTGCGCAGGTTGCCGCGCACCGAGCCATCGGGATTGGCATTGGGCACGACATGAAACGTGCAGTGCTGACGCAGCGCACGGCCAACCGGGTCGGCCGGATCGGTCAGGCAATCGAGCGCGCCCTCCATCCACCATTCGGCCATCGATTCGCCCGGATGCTGGCGAGCATAGAGCCAGACCTGCTTGGGGCCCGTACCGAAATCGAGGCAATCGATCGAGCGGCCGTCATGGCTGCGGCCGAGCACGCGATGCGAAACACCATCGGCCAGGGCCGTGCTGGCGATCAGGTCCTGGTGCCGTTCCCAGGAATAAGGCGCGAAATAGGCAAACCAGGCAAGATCGCCGGCTGGCTGGTAACGGATCGTCAGCGTGCCGCCGTCCTCATCAGGATCATAGCTGCTGGCCGCGCGGCCCCAGTATTCGCGGTCCTCGCTGACCGCGGCGTTATAGCCCGGCCAGCCGCCGGGATAGGCCGAGGCGGCAAGGCCCGTCAGCTTCAGTTCCAAGGCGCGCCCGGCAGCATTGCCGACGCGAAAGTGGAACCACTGAAAGAAGTCGGAATTGGTATCCTTGCGGATCGCCAGCCGTGCGGTTGCACCGGCGATGGCAAGGACTTCGATGTTGCCACTATCGAAAGCGGCGTCGATCTGGATATCAGGTGCGGTCATTTGACCGCGATAGTCTCACCCGATTGTCCGGGGAAGCCCTTGAACAGGGCTTCCGCCATCTTTGCTGCCCCAAGCGAGGTAGCAGCCAGCGGGGAGCCGCTGCGCACCGTGAAATTCGCGCGGCCTTCCCACAATGCCGTGCCGCTGGCCCGGTCGCGGATGATCACGCCCAGATCGGTCCGGACCTGCTCCGACGGACGCGGTGAAAGGTTGATGCCGATGCCGACGCCCAGGCCCGAGCCATAGGAGCCAGTCGAACCGCCGACCCCGACGCTGACTGGACCGCCCGAACGCTCGGGCCGGTAGCTTTCGCGCGACAGCCGCAGCTGAGCCACCTGGGTGCTGGCCGTACCGGCCGGAACAGTGGAGTAGCCGATCAGCGCCAACTGGCGCTCGATCGCCGCCTGATAGGCTTTCCATTCAAGCGAGGCGCCATCATGGCCCGGCGCCGGCTCGACCGCGATCGTGCCCTTGCCCAGCGGCGCAATATCCTGCGCGTGGAACCGCGTCACCTCGACCGGGCCGGTCGGCGCGACGCAGCCGGTCAGGGCCAGGCTGAGGATCATGGCGGGGAGTAGCAGGCGCTTCATCTGACGACCCTTTCGTGCAGCCAGTGTGAATTCGTTCCCGCCCATAGGCAAGCGCCTAACGCGCAGCCAGCGGTTCGCCCGTGCGCGTGGGGAAGCCATCGAACAGCGCGGCGGCCAATCTGGTGGCAATCGCCTGATCGCCCCAGCGGCCGTCGCCCTCGCGGGTCAAGATCTCGGCCCGGCCCTCCCACAGCACCTGCCGGCTGGCGCGGTCGCGGATGCGGGTCTCAAGCCGGGTCGAGATCAGCGCGCTGCGCGGCTTTGAAGCATCATAACGCAGCGCACCGCCAAAGAAGGTGCCGCGGTTGGAAACGCCCACTTCCATTGCACCGCTAAGCGGCTTGCCCTTTTGTTCTGCCGGTTCGGCTTCGCTGCGGACCAACCGCACTTCGGCGATCTGGCCGCCTGAAGCGGACCCGAGCGTATCGTAACCGGCTCCGGCCAGCTGGCTTTCGACCGCAGCCTCAAAAGTCGCGGCGATCCGGTTGTCTGGCACTGGATCCTGATCGGCCGGCCTGACCACGGCGATTGCCCCATGGCTGAGCGCGCCGGCAGCGTCACCTTCGGCGCGGAACCGAGCGACATCGACCTTGCCCTCGCGCGCGGCGGCGGCGCGCCGCAACGAGCGCTCCACATCGCGGCCTTCGCCCCAGCGCGGCTCGTCCCAGCCCGGTCCGGATGGCCCGGTCCGCTGAGCCAGCACCGTGGTTCCGGTTCCCGCCAGGGCGAGCACGATAGCTGCGGCGGCGAGCGAAAAGCGAGTGTGCGGCATGAAAATCCTTGGCAGACGGGCAGGCTGCCTCTGCACCGGCTTTCGCGCTGGCAACATTGCGCAGGGCTGAATACGATTGAACGCGCGCTATGGTTAACCACTTGATCGCGCGGTTGTGCTAGGGGCGCGAACGATGCCGCAGAAACTACCCGTCCTGGTTACCGGCGGCGCCGGCTACATCGGCAGCCATGCCGTCCTCGCGCTCACGGACGCCGGATGGCCGGTCACCGTGATCGACAATCTGACCACTGGCTTCCGCTTTGCAGTGCCCGATGGTGTGCCGCTTTATGAAGGCGATATCGCCGATACCGACCTGCTCGCGCGGATCTTCGCCGACCAGGGCATAGCGGCAGTGATGCATTTCGCCGGGTCAATCATCGTGCCGGAATCGGTCGAGAACCCGCTGAAGTACTATTCAAACAACACGGCGAAGAGCCGCGCGCTGATTGAGGCTGCGGTTACGGCCGGCGTGCCGCACTTCATCTTCAGCTCAACTGCAGCGACCTATGGTGTGCCCGAGGTTTCGCCGGTTCACGAGGACAGCCCCAAGGCACCGATCAATCCCTATGGCATGTCCAAGCTGATGACCGAGATCATGCTGGGCGATGTCGCCAAGGCGCACCCGATCAACTTCTGTGCGCTGCGCTATTTCAACGTGGCCGGCGCCGATCCGCTGGCCCGCACCGGCCAGTCAACTGCCGGGGCAACGCATCTGATCAAGGTCGCGGTCGAGGCGGCGCTGGGCAAAAGGGCCAAGGTCGACGTATTCGGGACCGATTTCGACACGCCCGACGGCACCGGGGTGCGCGATTACATCCACGTTTCCGACCTGGTGAATGCCCACGTGCTGGCGCTGGAAGCGTTGATCGAGCAGCCGCAGCGCTCCCTCACGATGAACTGCGGCTATGGTCAGGGCTATTCGGTGCTGGAGGTGCTCGACGCGGTCGACCGGGTGACCAACCAGAAGATCAACCGCGTGCTGGGGCCGCGCCGTGCGGGCGATCCCGATTCGCTGATTTCGGACAATGCCCGGATCAAGGCCACCCTGCCGTGGGTGCCAAAGTACGCCAACCTGGACACAATCGTGCAGCATGCGCTGGCCTGGGAACGGCGACTGGACGAAATCCGCGGCGGATAGTCTTTCGATCCCCTTGGCCTGACCGGGTGGCTGTGCCAGCAAGCTGGCCTGACCAGATGGGGGAGATGACTTGATGATCCGAAATGCCTTGCTCGGCAGTGCGACCGCGTTGGCTTTGGTGGCCGCAACCCCGGCTCCGCTGCGGGCCGATGCCAGCGATGCCCAGGTCGCCGCCGTGATCGACGAAGGCCTCAATCGCAGCGAGGCCATGGTGACCGCGTCGCAGCTAATGGACGGGATCGGTCCGCGCCTGACCAATTCGCAGAACTATCGTCGCGCGGCTGACTGGGCGACGGCGCGGATGGCCGCGATCGGCCTGCAGAACGTGCACCGCGAAGGCTTTGATTTTGGCCTGGGCTGGAACATCGAGAGCTATCGCGCGACGATGGTCAGCCCGCGCAGGATCGACCTGATGGCGATCCCGGTTGCCTGGTCACCGCCCACCGACGGCGTGCTGCGCGCCGGCGTGGTGGTCGCGCCGATGAGCAAGGTCGAACACTTTGCCGCCTGGAAAGGCAAGCTCGCTGGCAAGGTGGTGATGATCAGCCTGCCGGGCGCGACCAGCGAATCCACCAAGCCGGTGTTCCAGCGCTTCGATGATAAGCAGATCAGCGAATATGATCGCTATGACCTTCCCAGTTTCGATCCTGCCACCGCCGATCGCCGGGCCAAGCGCACCAACTTTCCGCTGGAGCTGAGCCGATTCCTCAAGGCCGAAGGTGCGCTGGCGATGATCCGGATCAGCTACCGCGATGGCATGCTGGTCCATGGCGAGGGTTACAACTATCGCCCCGGCGAGACCTTGGCCTTGCCGGCTTTCGAAGTCGCGGCCGAAGACTATCGCCGCCTGGTACGTCTTGCCGCCGGGGGCCCTGCCCCGGAAATCGAGCTGCAACTCAATGCCAGGTTCGATGACAGCACGCTTCAGGCCGAAAACCTCTTTGGTGATATCACGGGCAGCGACCCCAAGGCCGGCTATGTCATGGCCGGCGCCCACTTTGATAGCTGGATCGCCGGCGATGGCGCAGCCGACAATGGCGCGGGCAGCGTCGTGGTGCTCGAAGCAGCGCGCATTCTCCAGCGACTGGGCGTCAAGCCGCGCCGTACGATCCGTTTCGCCCTCTGGGCCGGGGAGGAACAAGGCCTGCTTGGCAGCCGCGCCTACATCGAGCGCTACCTGGCAACCCGCCCGGTCGATCCCAAGCTGACCGGCATCGCCGCCTACAGCGCCTGGTCGCAGGCCTGGCCGATTGCGCCCAAGCCTGGCTATGCGGAGCTCAAGGCCTATTTCAACCTCGACAATGGCGGCGGCAAGGTGCGCGGTATCTATGCCGAAAACAACATCGCGGCCGAGCCAATGCTCAAGAAGTGGCTCAGCCCGTTCGAAGGCATGGGCGCCAGCCGCGTGGTGACGAGCAAGACCGGCGGCACCGACCACGTCTATCTGCAGGCGATCGGCTTGCCGGGCTATCAGTTCATCCAGGACCCGCTCGATTACGACAGCCGGGTCCACCATTCGAACCTCGACACGCTTGATCACCTGCGCGGCGATGACCTGCGCCAGGCGGCGACGATCATGGCGGCGATGCTGTTGCAGGCCGCCAACAGCGACAAGGACCTGCCGCGCATGCCGCTGCCGTCCAAGCCGGTACCGACCGACCCGTTCAAGGTCCGCGATCCGGACGAATAAGCCAGTTAGGGGCGACTCATTGGTTGACTTCCCGATGAGTCGCCCGTAACGGCCCGGCTTCAGTTTTCCGCGGTTAAGCCGCACCCGAGGACATCATGAAGATTCGCAACAGCCTCAAGTCGCTCAAGGACCGCCACCGGGATAACCGCGTGATCCGCCGCCGTGGCCGGACCTATGTGATCAACAAGACCAACCGCCGCTTCAAGGCGCGCCAGGGCTAAACCTGTGCGGCAGGGCCATAGCCCTGCGCTGAAGTCTGATCGGCCCGCCTCCGTCCAGGGGTGCGGGCCGAACCCGTTTCTAGCCGTCGGAAAGTCTGCATGACCCAGCGAATCGAAGCCGTGGTTTTCGACATCGGCCGGGTGCTGGTGCAGTGGGACATGCGCCTGTTGTTCCGCAAATTGCTGGACAATGAGGCCGAGGTTGAATGGGTCTATCATAACGTGGTGACCGAGGCCTGGCATGGTCAGCACGATGCTGGCCGGCCGATCGCCGAGATGGTGGCAGAGCGCAGTGCCGAGTTTCCGCGCTATGCCGAAGTGATTCGCGCCTATGCCGAGCGATTCAATGAAACGATCCCCGGCCCGGTCCCCGGCAGCGGAGATCTGGTGGAGCAGCTCCACCAAAACGGCCTGCCGCTGTATGCGATCACCAATTTTGGAGCCGACACCTGGGCCAACTTCCGGCCCACCTTCCCGCTGCTTGATCGCTTCCGGGACATCGTGGTCTCGGGCATAGAGAAGCTCGCCAAGCCCAATCCGGCGATCTACGCGCTGGCCGCGCAGCGCTTTGGCCGCGATCCGGGAACCATGCTGTTCATTGATGACAGCCTGCCCAACGTAACCTCCGCCCGCGAATGCGGCTGGCACGCTCACCACTTCATCTCTGCCGAACTGCTGGCCGAAGAGCTGCGGACCCGCGGCCTGCTTTGAACAAAAAAGAGGGCCCCCGTCTTGCGACGGAGGCCCAGCTATTGGGGGGCTGTAAGGAATGCCTGCAGCAGGCGCCCGGAGTGAGGCGCGCCTGCCGGTATTGCGTCAGGCGGCCGCGTTACAACGCGCGAGCTTGTCGGCGTCGAATTCGCCCTTGGGGGTGGCGAACTTGGTAACCTGACCAAAGGCCTTCACGACCCGGGTGCAGGTGTTGATCGGAGCGGCGCCATCGATGCGGCCGCTGCATTCGGTGCCGTTGCAGGTCCAGTTCACGCCATTCACGACCTTGGCGGCTTCGGCAGCCGGAGCAGCAAGGGTGGCGCTGTAGCGCGAGGCGGTCTGGGCCTGGGCGGTGTTGGTGGTCGCAGCAAAGCTGGCGATGGTGCCGACTACGGCCAGGCCGGCGGCAAGCAGCGTGCGCGAAAACGGGTTGGCGGTGGCAATCATGGTTCTTCCCCTTATGCGTTCTGGTTCGTCACATCTTGGTCTGCACGCAGGGATCGAAGGGTCCTGGGAGGGAGGCACGATTTGCGTTGCGAATCACTACTTATCTCGATAGGTTTTCAGTTGCAACTAGAAACTGTGCAGCGCAGCAAAGATTTTCTTGTCGGCAAGCGAGCCAGTTTTGGGCTAGGGTATGATCCTAGGGACAAAGGGGATGACGACGATGGGCCTGCGTGAGCCGCTCGACGAGATCAACAATTGTGGCCTGCCCGCCGCGCTTGAGGTGATGGGTGAGCGCTGGTCATTTATGATCCTGCGCGCCGCTTTCAATGGGATGTATCATTTCGAGGAGTTCCTCGGTGCGCTGGGCATTGCCCGCAACATCCTGTCGAACCGTCTGGCCCGGTTGGTCGAACACGGGATCATGAAGCGCCAGGCCCTGCCCGATGATCGCCGCAAGATCGAATATCGCCTGACCGAAAAGGGGCTGGACCTGCTGCCTGCCATGCTAGCACTGCGCCAGTGGGGCGAAAAGTATGGTGCCGGCGTGCCTTCAAATCCGGTGCTGTGTGACGAGCGCGACGGGATGCCGATCCTGCCGATCGGCATTCACGCGCATGATGGTCGGGTGCTTGGCCCCAAGGAACTGGAGTGGCGCGACCAGGCCGACGTGAACTGGCCGACTGACGCCGCCGGCCGGAAGCTGCGCGCGCTTTAGCTGCGACCCGCCACCCGGCGGTAGCTGAGCGCTTCCGCCACATGGATGCGCCCGATCCCTTCGCTGCCCGCAAGATCGGCGATGGTCCGTGCCACCCGCAGCATCCGGGTATAGCCGCGCGCCGATAGTCGCATCGCCTCGGCGGCCTTCAGCAGCAGCTTGCGCCCCGCCTCATCCGGCGTTGCATGGCGTTCGAGCAGGTCGCCATCGAGCTCGGCATTGCTGGACTTGCCGGTGCCTTCAAGCCGCGCGATCTGAAGCCCCCGCGCAGCAGCGACCCGCGCCGCCACCTCGGCACTGCCTTCAGTCGGCGGCGGCAGGGCGAGGTCAGCGGCGCTGACCGGATCCACTTCAACATGCAGGTCAATGCGGTCGAGCATCGGCCCCGAGACCTTGGCCTGATAATCGGCCCCGCATCGCGGCGCCCGGCTGCAGCCCAGCGCCGGATCACCCAAATAGCCGCAGCGGCAAGGGTTCATCGCTGCAACCAGCTGCACCCGCGCCGGATAGGTGACGTGGGCATTGGCCCGCGCCACATCGACAACTCCGGTTTCCAGCGGCTGGCGCAGTGAATCGAGCACTGCGCGCTGAAACTCTGGCAACTCATCCAGGAACAGCACGCCCAGGTGCGCCAGGCTGACTTCGCCGGGGCGCACGCGCAGACCGCCGCCGGTCAGTGCCGCCATCGACGCCGAATGGTGCGGCGAGCGAAACGGCCGGGTCCGGCTGATCCGTCCTTCCTCCAGGGTACCCGCCACCGAGGCCACCATCGACACCTGCAGCGCCTCGGCCGGGGTCAGCGGCGGCAAGATCCCCGGCAAGCAGGCTGCCATCAGGCTTTTGCCCGCTCCCGGCAGACCGATCATCAGCAGGTTGTGCCCGCCAGCTGCGGCAATCTCGAGCGCGCGCTTAGCCACTTCCTGGCCTTTGACCTGCCTGAGGTCGGGGCCGTGGGCGGCCGCTTCAACCTCACCCGCCACGGGATCGGGCAAGCGCGCCGTGCCTTTGAGGTGATTAAGTAGGCTGATTAGGTCCGGCGCCGCGACAATCGACATGCCGTTGGCCCAGCGCGCCTCCCCGCCCTGCGCCGCCGGACAGATCAGGCCCTTATCGGCACCGGAGGCGTGCAGCGCCGCCAGCAGCACGCCGGGCGTCGGCACGATCCGCCCATCAAGCGCCAGTTCGCCCACCGCGACGAAATCGGTGATCTGCTCGGCATCGGTCACGCCCATCGCCGCCAGCAGCGCCAGGGCGATCGGCAGGTCATAGTGCGAGCCTTCCTTGGGGAGGTCGGCTGGCGAAAGGTTAATCGTGATCCGCTTGGGCGGCAGGGCCAGGCCCATGGCGGCGAGCGCAGCATGAACCCGTTCGCGGCTTTCATTGACCGCCTTGTCAGGCAGGCCGACGAGGTTGAAGCGCGGCAGGCCAGGCGCGATCTGGCACTGCACCTCCACGGCGCGCGCCTCAAGCCCAAGATAGGCAACCGTCTGGACGAGCGCGACCAAAGACACCCCCTTTACAAACACTTAGGTGATGCCCTGAAGGTGCCCGCCTGTCGAGCAAAAGCCGCTCTGGACCGGTGGTTACCCGAACTTAACCGATTGCCTTGGCAAAGCAGCAAGATCGCGCGCGCGATGAGAGGGCATGATCCTGCGCCGCCTAGCCTTGTTCCTTGCGCTGCTTGCCGCTGCCACCCAGCCGCTGCGCGCTGCCGAGGTTGCCGTGGTCGAGACGGTGACCGAGGAAGCGATCCCCGAGCCGGCGGGTTCGGAACGCTTCGTCAGCGCGGTTGAACCGCAAACGCCCGGAGGCATCGCCACTTTCGGCCCATTCCGCGTGCTCGATGCCACCCGCGCTGCGCTGGTCGATGTGACCGACAGCGCCAGCCCGACCCAGTTTGCCGCCATGGTAAAGGCCTATCCCGGCATCGCGCTGATCGAGATGATCGAGTGCCCCGGCACCGAGGATGATCGCGCCAACCTGCGCCTGGGACGGATGATCCGTGCGCGCGGCATGACGACATTGGTCCCGGCGGGCGGCTCGGTCCGCTCCGGCGGGGTCGAGCTGTTCCTGGCCGGCGCGCGCCGCATGGCCGATCCGGCCGCCGAGTTCGCGGTCCATTCCTGGGCCGACGAGGACGGCCGTGAAGCACGTGACTATCCCGCCGATGCGCCAGAGAATCGCGCCTATATCGATTACTATCGGGAGATGGGAATGGCGTCCGGACAGGCCCAGGCCTTTTATGCCATGACCAACTCGGTTTCATTCAGCCAGGCCAAGTGGCTCAGCGGCGCGGAAATGGCGCACTGGGTCAGCCTGAACTGAGCGCGAATCCCTTGACTCCCACCCCGGCGCGCTTTAACGGCCCGCCCCTGTGATGCGGTCGCCCACGCGGCGGCCCTTTTTGTTCGAGTTTTCGAGGTTATCATGAAGCGCACCTTCCAGCCCAGCAACCTTGTCCGCGCCCGTCGCCACGGCTTCCGCGCCCGCACGGCCACTGTCGGCGGCCGCAAGGTGCTTGCCGCCCGCCGCGCGCGTGGCCGCAAGAAGCTCTCTGCCTGAGCGAATCAGCGATCATGTCCGTCCTTACGCGGCGGGCTGATTTTCTGGCTGCCAACCGGGGTTTGCGCATAGCACGCCCCGGTTTTGTGCTTTTGGCGCGCCCGAATGATGGCCAGGGCCTGCGTTATGGCATCACCGTTACCAAGAAGATCGGCAATGCGGTGGTGCGCAACCGCATGAAGCGCCGCTTCCGTGCCCTGCTGCGCGAAATGCTGCCCACTGCTGGCCTGCCAGATCACGATCATGTGCTGATCGGCCGCGAAGGCGGGGTTGAGCGCGAGTTCGGCCTGCTGCGGGATGAGCTGACCGCCGCGCTGACCCGCGCCGCCCAGGGCAAGGGCGATCCGCCCCGCAAACGCCGGTGAAGCGCCTGCTGATCCTGATTGCCCGCGGCTGGCAACTGGGCCCGTCGCGGATCCTGCCGCCCTCGTGCCGCTACGCCCCGTCCTGCTCGGAATATGCGATTCAGGCGGTTGAGAAATACGGCGCGATTAAGGGTGGCTGGCTGGCAGCGAAGCGGCTAATGCGCTGCCATCCGTGGGGTGGGCATGGCTATGACCCGGTGCCTTGAACTGCACTGCATCGCTCGCCACCTCCAACACTATCAAGACGACTAGGGGCCTTTCCTTGGAAAACCAGAACCAGCGCAACCTGATCCTGGCCGTGGTGCTGAGCGCACTGCTGCTGTTCGGCTGGGATGCGGGCGTCCGCTATTTCTATCCCAACGCCGGCAAGCCCAAGCCGGTGGCCAGCGCGGCCCCAACTGCCAGCGCATCGGGCACCGTCAAGCCAACCCGGGAGGGCGGGCTGACGAACGCCGCCGACATTGCCGAGGAAGCGCGCGACATCAAGACGATCCTGGCTGCCCCAGGCCGGATCCCGATTGCCGCTCCCGGCCTGAACGGGTCGCTCAACCCGGTTGGCGGCGTGGTCGATGACCTGGTGACCGTGCGCCATACGGCCGCGATTGATCCCAATAGCGGGCCGCAGCGGATCTTTTCGCCGGCCGGCACTCCGGCCCAGCACTATGCCCAGTTCGGCTGGCTGGGTGCGCAGGGCTCGGTTCCGGGACCGCAGACCGTCTGGACCGCCCCCGCCGGCGCCAAGCTGACACCCCAAACCCCGGTGACGCTGAGCTGGACCAACCCGACCGGCGCGACCTTTACCCTGACCTACAAGATCGACGCCGATTACATGCTGACGGTCGAGCAGGGTGTGACCAATGCAGGCACCGCGCCGCTGACGGTTGAACCCGTTGCTCAGCTAAATCGCACCGACAAAACCGCTGCTCTGGACAGCTTCAACGTTCATGCCGGCCCCTTCGGTGCCTTCGATGAAGTCGTCGACTTTGGCACCAACTACAAGGACGTCAGCGAAACCGGGAAAGTGACGAAGGACGGCCGGACTGACTGGGTTGGCTTCACCGACGTCTACTGGATGTCGACCCTGATCCCCGAAAGCAAGGTTCCGGCCAGCGCCGATTTCCGCACGCCCGGCCGGGACATCTTCCTGGCCAACCTGTTCTACCCGGAAAGCAATGTCGCCCCGGGCCAGAACCTTACCCGCACCACGCGGCTGTTCGCGGGGGCCAAGGAAATCAAGGTGCTCGACCGCTACGAGGCGGACGGCATTGCCAAGTTCAGCCTGGCAATCGACTGGGGCTGGTTCCGCTGGTTCGAACGTCCGCTGTTCATGCTGCTCGATGCGCTGTTCAAGGCGGTCGGCAACTTCGGCGTCGCCATCATCCTGATGACGCTGATCGTGCGCGGGATCATGTTCCCGATCGCCCAGAAGCAGTTCGCCAGCATGGCCGCGATGCGCGCGATCCAGCCGAAGATGAAGGCGCTGCAGGAACGCTACAAGGACGACAAGCCGAAGCAGCAGGAAGAGATCATGGCGCTCTACAAGAAGGAAGGCGTCAACCCGCTTGCGGGCTGTCTGCCGATCTTCCTGCAGATCCCGGTGTTCTTCGCGCTCTATAAGGTGCTGATCCTGGCGGTCGAAATGCGTCACCAGCCCTTCGCGCTGTGGATCAAGGACCTCTCCGCGCCCGATCCGCTGCACATCCTGAACCTGTTCGGTCTGCTTGATTTCACCCCGCCGGCCTTCCTTGGCATTGGCGTGCTGGCGATCCTGCTGGGCATCACCATGTGGCTGCAGTTCAAGCTGCAACCGGCGCAGATGGACCCGGTCCAGCAGCAGATCTTCGCGATCATGCCGTGGATGATGATGTTCGTCATGGCGCCCTTCGCGGCTGGCCTGCTGATCTACTGGATCACATCGAACATCCTGACCATTGCCCAGCAAAGCTACCTCTATTCCAAGCACCCGCAGCTGAAGGAGCAGGCCAACAAGGACGCCGCCGATGCCAAGCGGACCCGCGAACGGGAAAAGGCCAAGTAAGCCGATGGACCAGAACGATGACCCCGTCGAACGGGCGCGCCGCCTGTTCGCAGGGCGCGTCGAGTTCCTGAAGTCCGCGCCGGGGCTGCAGTTCCTGCCCGATCCAGACGTGCCGGAAATCGCCTTTGCCGGGCGCTCGAACGTGGGGAAGAGTTCGCTGCTCAACGCCCTCACCGGCCGCAAGTCACTCGCGCGCACCTCGGTGACGCCGGGGCGCACGCAGGAACTAAACTTCTTCGACATTGGCGATCCGCTGGTCTTCCGACTGGTCGACATGCCGGGCTATGGCTTTGCCAAGGCCCCGCTAAAAGTGGTTGAGCAGTGGAAGCGGCTGGTTCGTGATTTCCTGCGCGGCCGCGTGGTGTTGAAGCGCACCCTGCTGCTGATCGACAGTCGCCACGGCCCCAAGCCGGTCGACATCGACATGATGAAAATGCTCGATGAAGCTGCGGCCAGCTACCGGATTGTCCTGACCAAGGCCGACAAGATCAAGGCCAGTGAGCTCGCCGCGGTCACCGCCGCGACCGAGGCCGAGGCCCGCAAGCATTCGGCCGCTTACCCGCTGGTCCACGTGACCAGCAGCGAAAAGGGCATGGGCATCGCCGAACTGCGCGGCGCGATCTTTGAGGACGCGCTACTCTGACGCCTGCGGCGCCTTGCGCAGCAGCCGCAGCACCGCAAAGGCCAAGGTCGCCACTCCAGCGAGCAAAGTCAGCCACAGCGCCACCTTACGTCCCGCGAAGGGGCCGCCGGTCTGGGCTGGAGCAATGCCAACCACTGGCACCGATCCGGTTTCGACTGCAGCCAGCGGCAATTTCGCCACGCCGCCGGCCGCCACGATATCTTCAAGTTGCAAGAACACCCCTTCGGCATTCGCGAGGCCTGCGCTGAGCCGGTAAGGCGGCTTGCCGCTGAACCGGGCCACCAGTTCGACCGGCGCGTAAAGCAGTTCGACCTTGGGCGGCGCGGCGAACCCCGGCGTGCGCTTGTCCGCCTCGATCCGGACATCGCTTCCAACCATGCCCGTTGCCGGTCTTGCATCGCTGAGCGGGAGTACGGCAAAGTTTTCCCCCCGGAGAGTTGCAGCGCCCAACGGCTGCCAGGGATCCTCCCGGCCAACTCGTGTGGCGAATGTCACCGGGATCAGGCCTTCACCTCCGGCCAGCTGGATTCGCAGCGCGACCGGGCCTTCACCGGGCGGGAGCGCAAGCTGCAAGTCATGCGTGCCCACCAGCCTGGCACCTCTAGCCGGAACAGGGATCGACTGCTGCGCCTTGCCAGTCCGGACTTGCACCTTTGCCTGCCGGATCGCGACACCCTGGGCATCGCCCCAGGTCACCCGCAGGTAGCGGTCTTTCAGCGAAACATCGCCCAAGGGAATGCGGGCTGGCCCTACCACATCTTCACCGCCGGAGCGAAACACGGTGTAGCCGCGCAGCACGTCCCATGTCGCCAGGTCAGCGCTGGCGGCGATGGTCAGTTTGACCAACTGTCCTTCGGGATAGCCGAGATCGAGCAAGAGCGCGCTGGCCGGCGCGGTAACGCCGCGCGTATCGATCAGCGCCGCAACCGGCCGCTCGGGCCCGGCCGCACCTGCCAGCGGCACGACGCGAGCGACCCGGTCGGCCCCGATGGTCAGCGCAACCCCGTCCGCGCTTGGCGTCGCGCGTCCAAGCACTGGGTAGGCCGGCACCGTCTGGGCCGTGGTTTCTTGCGCCGCTGGCCAGACCATGGCCAGCGGCAGCGATCGGCCGTTGGCGTCGAACAACCGCAAGTCGGAATTGGTCGGGTTGCGCAGCGCCAGCAACGCCTGGACTGGCACGGTGATCCGCTGTTCAGGCCCTCCCTCCGCCGGTGTTACGGCAAAGCTTGCCGCATAGCTTTCCGGCTTGGCCGGATCGCGCGGAGCCTCCTTGGCGCAGGCGCCCAGCAAGGCAAGCGCCGCCATCCCGATCAACGTCTGGCGGATCATGGCTTGGCCTCCTCCTTGCGCGGTGGGAGCGGCACAAAATAGCCGATCACCAGCATCAGGATGCCCACCGCGATGAAGGTGACGATCCGCTGCCAGCCCTCGGCGCTCGACATGTCGACCAGCAGGAGCTTGGCCACCACCAGCCCGAGCAGCGCCGCGCCGACCAGCCACAACGGCCGCAGCGCGCGGCGCTGGGCCAAGACCATCAGCGCCATCGCCAGCAGGGTCCACAAGATCGAGATCCCGGCCTGGACCACGCTGCTGGCGGCAAGATCGTCCGGGTTCCAGTTCACCCCCAACCAGTGATGGGCGGTGCGCAGCCACACGGCGTTGATCGCCACAAAACCGAGCGTGGCCGCGAGCGCCGGGGCGAGCGGGCCGCGCAGCATATCGGCCCCATCGGGTGCGGGCACCATCGTGCTGGCCATGCGGTGCCATAGCGCCAGTGCGGTAAGTGCGAGCAAAACCGACAGATCGACCGGGTTGAGCAGGGGCACGTAAGGGAGCGGCGCTGTGATCCCTTCTGCAGCAATCGCGGTAACCAATGCACCGCCAAAAACCAGCAGTGCGAGCGGTACCGCGGCCGTCCAGGCATAGGCGATTGTCCGCCCGGCCAGCGGCCAGTGTTGCACCTTGCCCGCCCGCGGCGCATTGCCGATCCGGGTCAGCAGCAGAAGCACCAGCGTGGCGGCGACGAGGAAGGCAACGCCTGCCCATGACGTGTTCCACAGGTCGGCCCGGTCGACGCCAAGGTACAGGCTGTTCGCCACTACCCCGGTCAGCAGCCAGACCGTTCCGGCGTGGATCCAGTCCTGCGCGTAGCGATGCACCTCGCCCTGCTTGCGCAATGGCAGGGCATCGCGGGTGCGGACAATATCAAGGTGCAGCGCGAGTGCTGCGGCCCACGGCAGGACGTCCGGCCAGATCAGCACGAATTGGCCGGCCGCAGCCTGGACCAGCAGCGTTACACCCAGCAAAGGCAGGCTGAACAGCGCGGGCCAGCCCGCCACGGCCCAATCGAATCGACGCGCGGCCTTGAGCGACAGCCACATCGCTGCCGTCACGACCAGCGCGACCAGCAATTGCTGCATCATGCCGGGGAACACCGGCACGGGGCCAAGTTCAGTCGTCACTGCCGGCAACTGCCGCGTCACTTCGCGGACCAGCGCAATGCAGGCAAAGGCAAAACCGGCAAGGTACAGCGGCTGCTCAAGCCGTGTCTCGACCGGGGCGTAGGCCTGGGCCCAATGCGACCCACTATGTGCCAGCGGACGCCGCAGCCACCAGGCCACCGCCAGCAGCGGCAACGCGATCAGCAGCGGACCGACAAAGCCGGTGTTGAGCACCGGCAGCGCCGACACGTTCGGTTCGATCGTCACCAGCATGATCATCGCAGCGACGCCGACCAGGCCAATCCCGAAAGCGCGCGGCATCCACCGCGCTTGCCGCATGCCGACCCAGAAGGCCCCCGCCCCCTCAAGCGCCCAGGCCGCGCCCGCCCAGCGCACATCCAGCGCGAGCGGGATCGCAAGGGTGACAAAGCCGACCCCGATGGCAATCAGGCATTCACCCAGCAGCCGCGTCTCGGGCCGTGGCGTCCGCCAGACCCAAGCTGCCAGCCCGACATAGACGGCGCCAAAGGCCAGCGCAGCCCAGGCCTGGGCATAGGGAATCTGCTCTACGAGTTGGGTCTGGAACCCGAAGCCGACGATCGCCGTGCCGAACAGCAGCGTCGAATCTGCCACAAGTCCGAACCGCCCCGGAGTGTTGTGAGCGTAAAGGAGCGCGGTCAGCAAATAGATCGCCACCGTCAGCGCCAGGAAGACCTGGCAGAGCCAGAACTGCTCTGGCCCATAGCGCGCGGCGGCCCAGGCCCCGCCGATGATGAAGGTAGCAAAAAAGCCCAGCAGGTTGAGCTCGCGCCACGATTTCCATCGGGCGATAAACAGGATCGCCAGGTTGAGGATGGTGCCATAGGTGAACAGCGGCAGCGGCGTCGGGCTTTCCCCGCCCAGCAGCACCGGCACGGCAAAGCCGCCAGCGAAGGACGCCAGCGCCATCAGCTTGGAGTCCTGCAGCAGCGCCAGCGCGCAACCGAGCGCCGCGATCACGATCATCAGCGCGAAAGCTGCGCCCGGCGGCATGACCTCGAACATCTTGGCGGCCGCAAAGACGGTCAGGTAGAGCACACCCACGCCCGCGCCCTGGAGCGCGAGACCGAACTCCGGTCGCTGAATCCGGCGGTTAAAGCCGACCCCGAGCAGTGCTGCGCCAACCGCGCCGACCGCAGCGAGCCGCAACTCGATCGGGAACAGCCCGGCATTGGCGGCGTAGCGGGCGAGGAAGCTGAGGCCGACGAACAGGATGACCAGGCCGACACGGACAATCGTGTTGCCGCCAAACAGCCAGTCGCGCGCGGCGGCAAGGCCACGTTCAAGCAGGTCCGGTTCGGCCGGAGCATTGCTGCGCGCTGGCGGCTCGTTCGGCTCGGGCCTGGCAGTTGGTAAGGCTGGCTCGGGCAGCGCCGCACTGGTGGCCGGTGGCGGCGCAACCATCCGCGCTGCCGCGCGAACTCGCGGTACGCTGGCGGACGGCGGTTCCTTTGCCGGTTCGCGGGCGGCAGGAGCGGTGTCCCTTGCGGCCAACTCAGCAGCAACCCGGCTGGCGACAACATCGCCCAGTTCCCGGTCGAGCATCTGTGCCAGCGTTTCGCGCGCCAGGCGGCGGACCGCGCTGTCAGCCCAGAAGCCGGCGACCAGCCCGAACATTCCGCCGAGCACCAGCCCGTAGACTTCAAACTCCGCCAGCGCCCAGCCGAACAGCCCGCCGATTACCGCACCCCACAGCTTCATCGTCTGCTCCCAACCCGCATTCCGGCATAAAGCCATATCCGGGCGGGAAGGTCACGCGCGATCAATCAGGACGCAAACAATTGCCCCAGATCGGCAAAAGCCTTGATTTCGATCGCATTGCCGCTGGGATCGCGGAAGAACATGGTCGCTTGCTCGCCAGTCTGGCCCTTGAAGCGGGTGTAGGGTTCAATCTCGAACTTCACACCCGCGCCGCGCATCCGTTCCGCCAGCCCATCGAAATCCTCCAGCGTCAGCACCACGCCGAAGTGCGGCACCGGCACCCCGTGGCCGTCGACATGGTTGCGCGCCGCATCGCGCCCGGCATTATCCGGGGCGAGGTGGGCAACGAGTTGGTGACCGAAGAATTCGAAATCGACCCACTGTTCAGACGAGCGCCCCTCTGGGCAGCCCAGCACCTCGCCATAGAAGGCGCGGGCGGCGGCCAGGTCATGGACCGGGAAAGCAAGGTGGAAGGGGCGCAGGCTCATGGGCTCTCCTCGAACATTACCGCGCCGACATGGGCTGCGCCGCGCTGGGCGGCAAGTTGTTCCTGGCGGTGGCGCTCGCGATAGCCGGCGCGTTGTTCGTCGGTCCGCTCGGCAAAACAGGCTGGGCAGCTAACGCCTTCCTCAAACTCCGGCATGGCCTGCTGCTCCGGACTGACAGGCCGACGGCAGGCATGGCAAAGCGCGTGGCTGCCCGGAACGAGCCCATGGCCGACACTGACACGCTGGTCGAAGACGAAGCATTCCCCCTGCCACAGGCTGTCCTCGGCTGGAACGTCCTCAAGATACTTCAGTATCCCGCCCTTGAGGTGATAGACCTGCTCCACCCCCTCAGCCTTGAAGAAGGCAGTCGATTTCTCGCAGCGGATCCCCCCGGTGCAGAACATCGCTACTTTGGGTGCCTGTCCCTGCCCCAGCAGTTTATCGCGCTGGGCGCGGAACCACGCGGGAAAATCGCGGAAGCTGGCGGTCTGCGGGTCGATCGCGCGCTGGAAGGTGCCGATCGCCACTTCATAATCGTTGCGAGTGTCGATCACGATCGTGCTCGGATCAGCGATCAGCGCATTCCAGTCCGCCGGGGCGATATAGGTCCCGACCGAGGCCAGCGGATCGATCTCAGCCACGCCCATCGTCACGATCTCGGCCTTCAGCCGCACTTTCATCCGGTGAAACGGCATGGCCGGCGCGCGCGAGAACTTGACGTCGAGGTCAGCGCATCCGGGCAGGCCGCGGATGTGATCGAGCACTGCCGCGATCCCGGCATCACTGCCGGCGATCGTGCCGTTGATCCCTTCATGCGCCAGCAGCAGCGTGCCCTTCACGCCCTGCGCGCGACAAGCGGCCAGCAGCGGTGCCTGAAGAGCCGCGTGGTCGGCAAAGGGCGTGAACCGGTAGAGTGCCGCAACGCAGATCGGCAGGTTGGCGGATTCCATGGCGCGGCCCTAACCGTTCAGGCTCGACAGCGTCAAGCTGAACGGCTAGCCGGGAGCCATGAAGCTGATCATCGGCAACAAGAACTACTCTTCCTGGTCGCTGCGCGGCTGGCTGGCGTGCAAGCAGTCGGGCCTCAGCTTCGAGGAGATCCAAGTCCCCCTATATGGCGAGGATTGGGACCACCGGAAGAAGGAGCATGATGAGATCGCGCCCTCGTCTGGCAAGGTGCCGGTGCTGTGGGATGGCGACGCGGTGGTCTGGGACAGCCTGGCGATTGTCGAATACCTGGCCGACCGGGTTGGACGTGACCGGTTTTGGCCCAAGGCTGACGATGCCCGCGCCATGGCCCGCTCAATGGTCGCAGAAATGCATTCATCATTTGCTGCGCTGCGCCGTCAGTGTCCGATGAACATTCGCCGCCAGGTCGAAGGGTGGGAGATCGACGAGGATGCCCGCAGCGATGTGGTCCGCATCCTAACATTGTGGGCCGAAGCCCGCGCCCGTTTCGGACGCGGCGGGCCCTTCCTGTTTGGCACTTTCAGTGCGGCCGACATCTTTTATGCGCCAATCGTCAGCCGCTTCATGACCTATGGGATAGGTGTTCCGGGCTTTGCCCTCGCCTATATGGAAGCGGTCTGGGAACACGAATGGCTGCAGGCCTGGGTCGCCGCCGCCGCAGAAGAAGACTGGGTCATCGAGCAATGGGAAATTTCGGGTCGCAGCAGGAAGGCAAAGTGATGCGCTGGATTGCTGTGATGCTGGCCGCACTGGCGGCGCTGGTGGCACGTCCGGCCTTTGCCTGGGGCGAATTCGGCCATCGTTCGACCGCCAGCATCGCCTGGGCCAATGTCTCGCCGCAGACCCGCGCGGCCGTGCGCGAACTGCTGCGTTCGGAGAAGGGCCTTGGCACCCCCTATTGCCGGGTCCGCAGTCTGGAGGAAGCAAGCTATTGGCCAGACTGCATCCGGCGCGAGAGCTGGCGCTGGGCCTATTCATTCGCCTGGCACTACCAGACGATGAACATCTGCAAACCGTATGACCCGCGCGCCAATTGCTCTGGCGGGAACTGCGTGACCGGCCAGATCGAGCGCAACAGCCGCATCCTGGCCGACAAGACCCTGCCCGCCGCCCAGCGCCTCGAAGCCCTGGCCTGGCTAACCCATTTCGTTGGCGATCTGCACATGCCGCTCCATTCAGGCGACAACAACGATCTTGGCGGCAACCAGGTGGCGGCCAAATATGGCATCGCCCCGGGCCGCAACCTGCACGCGGTGTGGGACGGACCCATGGCGGAACGCGGCATCACCAGCGCGGTCCCGCCGTTGATCCGCCGCTACGCCGCAGGGGAGCGGGCGGCGCTCGACACCGGCGAGGTCTCCGACTGGGGCCGCGAGAGCTGGGAGTTGGCGCGGGGCCTAGTCTATGCCAAGGCCTTTGACCGCGATCCCTGCGCCGGCGGCGAAGCGCCCAAGGACGTGGTCTGGAGCGAGGAAGACATCGAAGCCAGCCTGCCCGCCCTGCGCCAGCGGATCAGCCAGGCCGGACTGCGGCTGGCGCGGCTGCTGGACGGGGCGTTGGCACGCTAGAAGGCCGAACCGTCCTTGCGGCGGAAGCCTTCGCCGACGAACAGGTGCATATCGATATCGGGATAGTGACAGTCGCTGGCCTGTGGCCGGCCAATCGCCACGAAGACACAGGGCTCGCTGGAGCGGTTCTGCAGGACGTGGCCGTTGCCATCACCCTTCGGAAAAGCCGCCACATCGCCTGCGCGCATTACCGTATCGCCGCTGTCGTCGACGAGCACCGCCTCGCCCGCCAGCATCACTACCAGCTCATCCTCGCCCTCATGCCAATGGCGCTGACTCGACCAGGCGCCAGGCTGAAGCACCACATGGCTGGCACCGAAATCGGCCAGCCCCGCAGCAGGTGCCAGGCGTCGATACCAGCGGCCCTGGACCTTGTCGGCATGCTCTGGCGGATAGCCAGTAGCGTTGATCTGGGGGATGGCATCAAGATCGAGCTTGGGCATGGGCGCGCTCCGGCTTGCAGGCCTTGGTGATACACCATATGCCGCGTCCAGTCATGACCAGCACCGCCCTGCCTCCCGTCCTGCCGCTTGCCGAAGCGCTGATCGCTTGCCCCAGCGTAACCCCGGCGACGGGAATGGTGTTCGATTGCCTGGAAGGCCTGCTTGCGCCGCTGGGGTTCGCGGTCCATCGCTTCCTGGCGGGCGAAGCGCCCGACGGGCCGGTCGAGAACCTGTTCGCGATCCGCCGCGGGCCGGAGGGCAGTCGCCACTTCGGTTTTGCCGGACACCTCGATGTTGTGCCGCCCGGCGAGGGCTGGACCACCGGCGCTTTTGCGCCTGAGGTGCGCGGCGAGCTGCTTTATGGCCGCGGCGCGGTCGATATGAAGGGTTCGATCGCGGCGATGGTCGCCGCCGCCACTGGCGTGCCGCGGGACGCCGGTACGATCAGCTTCATCATCACCGGTGACGAGGAAGGCCCGGCGCGCTTCGGGACCGTGCCGCTGATCGATCATATGCGCGCGGCGGGTGCCATTCCCGACCTGATCCTGGTGGGCGAGCCAACCAGCGTGAACCGTCTGGGCGACATGATGAAGATCGGCCGGCGCGGCTCGGTCAACATCTGGCTGACGGTTGAAGGCGGCGAAGGCCACGTTGCCTATCCGCACCTTGCCAACAATCCGATCGGTCCGCTGGTCAATATGCTGGCCGAACTGAACGCGCTGGTGCTCGACGAGGGGAGCGACTGGTTCCAGCCTTCCAACCTTGAAATCACCGACATCACTGTCGGCAATCCGGCCACCAATGTCATTCCGGCGCGGGCCCACGCCCGCCTGTCGATCCGTTTCAACGATCTCCACACCGGTCAGGGCCTGGTCGACATGGTCAGCGCCATTGCCGAGAAGCATGGCGGCACGGCCCGCGCGGTCATTTCGGGTGAAGCCTTTCTGACCCCGCCGGGAGATTTCTCCGCCATGGTCGCACGCGCGGTCGAAACCGAGACCGGCGTGACGCCCGAAGCCAGCACCACAGGTGGCACCAGCGACGCGCGGTTCCTCAAGGCGCTTTGTCCAGTGATCGAATTCGGCCTGTGCAACGCCACCATGCACAAGCGCGACGAAGCCGTGGCCGTGCCTGACCTCGACACGCTGGCGCGGATCTATGCCCGCATCGCAACTGCGGCGCTGGCGGGCTGATTGCGATAGCTGCGACAGCCTGTTAGGCTGCTTGGAAACAATCTTTCAAACCGGGGAGCCCACGCCATGGACCGGCGCCTGACACTCTACATCCTGATCGGCATGGTGCTGGGCGTGATCGTCGGCCAGGTGCTCTATACCCAGGTCGACGGCGCAGTGGTCAAGGACCAGGTCGTGCCCTGGCTCAAGCTGCTGTCCGATATCTTTCTGAATCTCATCAAGATGCTGGTCGCGCCGCTGGTGCTCTCCACCATCGTCGTCGGCATCGCCCATATGGGTGACAGTTCGGCGCTGGGCCGGATCGGTTTCCGCGCGATTACCTGGTTCATCCTCGCCAGCCTGATCTCGATCGGGCTAGGCCTGGTGATGGTCAACCTGTTCCAGCCCGGCGTGGGCGCACCGATCCCCGATGCCGCCGCTGCAACCGCCGCCGTGGGCGAGATCAAGGAACTCAAGGCCACCGAATTCATCCTCTCGATCTTCCCCAAGAACGCGATCGAGGCGCTGGCTACCAACAATATCCTGCAAATTCTGGTTTTCTCGCTGTTCGCGGGCGTGGCCCTCTCGGCCATTGGTGAAAAGGGTGCGGCGCTGGTGCGCGGCGCCGATGCCCTGGCCGAAATGATGCTGCAGGTAACCGGTTATGTCATGCGCTATGCACCGATCGCGGTCTTTGCCGCGATCGCCAAGGTGGTGGCGGTCAGCGGGCTTGCGATCCTCGAGACTTACCTTGAGCTGCTGTTCGAGTTCTACCTGTCGCTGATCCTGCTGTGGGTGATCCTGCTGACCGTCGGCGCGATATTCCTGCGCGAGCGGATCTGGACGTTGATCAAGTATATCCGCCAGCCGCTGATGATCGCCTTCTCGACCGCGTCGAGCGAGGCGGCGCTGCCCAAGATGTTCGAGCAGCTTGACCGGTTCGGGGTGCCGCGCCGGATCTCGGGCTTCATTCTGCCGCTGGGCTATTCGTTCAACCTCGACGGCTCGATGATGTACATGTCCTTCGCGACGATCTTCATTGCCCAGGCTTATGGCATCGATCTGTCGATCTCGACCCAGGTCATGATCCTGCTGACGCTGATGATCAGTTCCAAGGGCATTGCCGCAGTCCCGCGCGCTAGCCTGGTGGTGATCACCGGCACGCTCGCCATGTTCGGCCTGCCGGTCGAAGGCGTGGCGATCATCCTGGCGATCGACCAATTCCTCGACATGGGCCGAACGGCTACGAACGTGGTCGGCAATGCGGTTGCCACCTCGGTCATCACCAAGTGGGAAGGCATGCTTGAGGTCGAGGAGCCCGAATTCGTCGAACATCCCCACGCCCGGGCCCATACCGCTGCCGATGGCCGGGCGGGGCTGGATCTCGACCCGTCGAACTTCGAGGATAAGCGCTAGGCAGCCTTCGCCTTGCCCTTCGGGGCGGGCGTCTTGGGCTTGTAGCCGCACAGGTCCGCCACCGGGCAGCGCCAGCATTCGGGCGTGCGCGCCTTGCAGATGTAGCGCCCATGCAGGATCAGCCAGTGGTGCGCGCCGAGCCGAAACGGCTGCGGCACCTTCTTCTCAAGCTGCTGCTCCACTGCGAGCGGGGTTTTGCCCTTGGCGAGGCCGGTGCGATTGCCGACGCGGAAGATGTGGGTGTCGACCGCGAAAGTCTCGGCCCCGAAGGCGCAGTTCATCACCACATTCGCGGTCTTGCGGCCAACGCCCGGCAATTCGGTCAGGGCATCTCGGTCGTCCGGCACCTCACCGCCGTAATCGCGGACGAGGATTTCCGACAGGGCAATGACGTTCTTGGCCTTGGTGTTGAACAGGCCGATCGTCTTGATGTGCTCCTTCAACCCGGCCTCGCCCAGTGCGACCATCTGCGCCGGGGTCTTGATCAGTTCGAACAGCCGCCGCGTCGCCTTGTTGACGCCCACGTCGGTTGCCTGGGCCGACAGCGTCACGGCCACCAGCAACTGATAGGTATTGCCGAACTCCAGCTCGGTTTCAGGCGAGGGGTTGTCTTCGGCCAGGCGGCGGAAAAATTCGAAGATCTGGTCGCGCTTCATTGCGCCGGTGGCTTAGCGCCCTGGTTCGCCGCCTTCCACTCCATTGCCGCGCGGACCCGATTTTCAACCGACGGATGGGTGTAGAACAGCATCTCTTGAAGCCGGGTCGGGCGCGGGTAGCGGTACTCTGCCGTCTTGACCAGGGCACTGGCGAGGGCATCAGGTTCGCGCACCGTCGCGAGCGAGTAAGCATCGGCCTCGCTTTCGCCGATCCTGGTCAGGCTGTTGGTAAGCGGCTGTGCCAGAAGGGACAGCACGGCGGTTACCGCCATGAACACCGGCAGACCGCGTGCTTCGCCCAGTTGTGCATCGCTGCCCAGCAACCGGGCGGCGGGGGGAACAGGCGGTTAAGCAGGAAAAACATGATCATCGCCAGTAACGGGAAGATCACCACGTAGCGCCAGATATGGCCCAGCTTGTAATGGCCGGCCTCGTGCCCGGTGACGGCCCGGACCTCGGCCAGCGAAGCTTCCTTCAAGGCGACATCGCTGATCGCGATCCGCGCAGTCGGGCCGATGCCGGAAACATTGGCGGTAAACCGTTCGGATTGACGCGAGCCGTCGTACATGAAGATCCGGTCGTGCGGGATGCCAACATCGTCGGCAATCTGTTCCAGCGCAGTGCGAACCGGGCCGGGCGGGACCGGCTTGTAATCGTTGAACATCGGCTCGATCACGCTCGGCGCGGCCATGACCATCAGCGCCATGCTGACCGCCGCCAACCCGCCACCCCACATCCACCAGCGTGCACCGGTCTTGCGGATCAGAGCATAGATGCCGAGCATGAACAGGCCAGCCAGGAGGACTGAGATCGCCTCGCTAAGCGCCCATTGCCCCAGAAAATCGCCCAGCGGCTGCTTCGACAGGTCATAGGCGTGCTGCCGCTGCCAGTCGGTATAAATGGTCCAGGGCAGAGCGATCAGGTCGCCCAGGGCAAAGGCAGCAGCGCTGACCGTGAAGGTCATGAGCGCCCAGCTGCGTCCAGAGAGCCGGTCCGTCAGCCGGTCGAGCAGCCGCGAACGGACGATCAGCCAGACGACCAACAGCGAGACGCAAAGACCGGCCAGCAAGAGCCAGTGATTGCCGGTGGTATAGGCATGGGCCTTGGCCAGTGCCTCAGGCCCGAGGCTGTCGATATAGCGGGCAGTCTCAGCGGCCGGCGAAAGGGTAACGGTCATGATCGGCTCTCCCCCCATGAGACTGTGTTAATCGGACAATACAGAAAGCCGGAAAGCACACAAGATCAGAGGTCCAGCACTTCGCCCATCCGATAACGGCCCGCTGGCTTACCGACGAGCCATTGCGCCGCGCGCACCGCACCCTTGGCGAAGATCGTGCGGTTTTCGGCCAGATGCGTCAGCGAAATGCGCTCATCCGCGCCGAGGAAGTGGACCGTGTGATCGCCAGCGACGGATCCGCCCCGCAGGCTCGCAAAGCCGATCTCGCCGGACTGGCGCGCTCCGGTGACGCCGTCACGTCCGCGCGCGCTGTGGCCCGCCAGATCAAGCCCGCGCCCAGCAGCAGCAGCCTCGCCCAGCAGCAGGGCCGTGCCGGAGGGCGCATCGACCTTCATGCGGTGGTGCGTTTCAGAAATCTCGATGTCCCAGTCTTCGCCCAGCCGGCTTGCCGCCTCCCGCACCAGATGCGCCAGCAAGGTGACGCCCAGCGAGGTATTGCCGGTCTGAAGCACGGCGATCTGCCCGGCGGCATTGTCGCAGAGCCAGTGGTGGCGCTCTTCCAGACCAGTAGTGCCAACCACGATCGGTACGCCAGCCGCCATTGCTGCGTCGAGATTACCCTCGAGTGCAGCCGGAGCCGAGAAATCGACCAGCACGTCGCTCTGCGCCGCCAGCGCCGCGACATCGCCCCCCTTGTCGACCCCGCCAGCCAGTTCCTGGCCCGCCGCCGCGATCGCGTCAGCCAGTGCCTGACCCATGCGCCCCGCGCTGCCGATAATCCCGATTCTTGCCATTGCCGTCCCCACTCGAGGCGTGCTTCATGGGCGACATGAGCCAAATCCGCAACATCGTGATCCTGACCGGCGCCGGGATCAGCGCCGAAAGCGGCATCGACACCTTTCGCGGCGGCGGCGGACTGTGGGAGCAGCACCGCGTGGAGGATGTGGCCACGCCAGAAGCCTTCGCCCGAGATCCCAATCTGGTGCTGCGGTTCTATGACATGCGGCGCGAGGCAATCCAGGAGAAGCTGCCTAACGCCGCCCACTTCGCCCTCGCCGAGCTCGACGCCAAGTGGCAGGGCAACCTGCTGATCGTCACCCAAAACGTTGATGACCTGCACGAGCGTGGCGGCGCGCGCCGCGTGCTGCACATGCATGGCGAGCATCTGAAGGCCTGGTGCACTTCGTGCGATGTCCGCTCGCACTGGCGCGGAACGCTGCTTGATCGCCCGCCCTGCCCGGTGTGCCAGGCCCGCACCCTGCGTCCCGACGTGGTCTGGTTCGGCGAGATGCCCTATCGCATGGGTGAGATCTATGGCGCACTGCGCGAGGCGGACCTGTTTGTTTCAATCGGCACTTCGGGTGCAGTCTATCCCGCTGCGGGCTTCGTGCAGAATGCGCGTGAGCTGGGCGTGCAGACGCTGGAGCTCAACCTTGAGCGGTCGCAAGGATCCGCGCTGTTCCATGAAACCAGGCTTGGCCCGGCGACCGAAGTGGTGCCGGCCTGGGTGGCGGAAATGATCCAGTGACCATCCATTCCGGGTCGTGTCATTGCGGCGCAGTTCGGCTGGCGCTTGATAGCGAGCCGGAAAATGCCGCGGAATGCAATTGCTCGCTGTGCCGCCGCGTCGCCGCGCTCTGGCACTATTGCCCGCCGTCGCAGCTTCGGGTGACCGGTGACCTGGCTGGCTATGTCCAGGGTGACCGGACGCTGACCACCTGGCGCTGCGCCAATTGCGGCAATGTTACGCACTGGACTGCTTTCGATCCGGACTACCCCAGGGTCGGGGTAAACCTGCGGCTGTTCGATCCGGCGCTGTGGCAGGACCTTCCGCGCAAAATGATCGACAGCGCCAGCTACTAAGCGGCTGAGCAGCCGCGGCACTCCGGATCCTTGACGATCCGCATGGTCCGCAGCGCCGGGGCCAGACCATCAAGCAAGTGGACCTTGCCCCATTGCGGATCGCCCATGGCGGCGTGGCCGCTGGTTAGCACACGCACCGCATGCATCGCCGCAAAGGTACCGACCCAGCCGGCCATCGCCCCCAATACGCCATCGGCAGCGCAAGTGTCGCAATCCTCGGCATCGAAGGCATCTCCCACGAAACAGCGGTAGCAGCTGTGGCCCTCCAGGTGCCCGGCAAAGTTTGCCACCTGCCCCTGGAAACGGCCCAGCGCCGCGCTGGTCAGTGGCACGCCCAGCTTTACACAGGCATCCGACACGGCCAGGCGAGTCGCGAAGTTGTCACACCCGTCGAGCACAAGGGTAGCGCCTTCGAGGAGCGGCGCGGCGTTTAGCCCCCCCAACCTCCCTGCGATCGCGCGCACCTCGATGGCACTGTCGAACCGCCGGACCCAGTCTGCAGCGACTTCGGCCTTGGGGCGGTTCAGATCTGCCTCGGTGAAGATCGTCTGGCGTTGCAGGTTGGTAAGGTCGACCACGTCATCGTCGATCAGCGTCAGCCGCCCTACACCCGCTCCGGCAAGGTATTGCAGCGCCGGCGAGCCAATTCCGCCGCAGCCCACCAGCACGACATGCGCCTGGCTCAGGGCGACCTGCCCGGCCCCGCCAAGTTCAGGCAACACGATATGGCGGGCAAAGCGGTCCAGGCGTTTGGGGGCGAGCGTCATACCGGCGTTCCTTAGGGTCGATTGGCCCGCGTCGCAAAGGAAGTCTCTTGCCCCGTCCGCATCGATGCGGCACCTAATCGATCAATTAAAACGATTACGGGACGAGGAATGCATTACGCACAATTGCGCCAGGTGCGCGAGGAGCTGACCGGGCCGGGTGGCCCCTTTGAAATCGTCGAAGCCCAGGTGCTGGGCCACAAGATGAAGGTCTACAAGAATGCGCCGCCCTCGGGCCGCGAGTTCTGGCTCTCCACCGCTGCCTTTGGCCCGCGCGACTACATTGTCTATCAAGGTGAACGGCTGACTTACGCCCGGGCGCACGACCAGGTCCGGGCCGTGACAGCTTGGCTCTGGGAGCAGGGCGTCCGTCCTGGTGACCGGGTTGCCATCGCCATGCGCAACTATCCCGAATGGATGCTGATCTACTGGGCCTGCCTGTGCATTGGTGTCGCCGCGGTTGGCACCAATGCCTGGTGGACGCCCGAAGAGCTTGACTATGCGCTGGCCGATTCGGCCCCGAAGGTGATCTTCGCCGATGCCGAGCGGCTGGCGCGGCTGGCCGAATGCACGGGGGATGCGGCAAAGGTCACCACCGTCGCGGTTCGCGCCCAGGGGTCCGGCACAGTCCCGTGGGAGGATGTGATCGCCCACCCCGGCGCCATGCCAGCGGTGACGGTTGATCCCGATAGCGATGCCTGCATCTTCTACACCAGCGGCACGACCGGCCATCCCAAGGGTGCGCAGCTGACCCATCGCGGCTGCATTTCCAACCTGATGAACTTGCTCTACGCCGGCGCTTCGAGCGGCATGGCGACCGAGCGCGGCGGCGGCGCGGCAATCCCGGCCGAACCGCCGATCCCGGCGACCCTGGTCACCACCCCGCTGTTCCACGTCACCGCCAATAACTGCGCCGCCTATGCCGCAACGGCCCAGGGCGGGAAGATGGTGCTGATGTACCGCTGGGACGCCGGTGAAGCGCTCAAGCTGATCGAGGCCGAGCGCTGCAACGGCCTCTCAGGCGTACCGGTGATGGCGCGCGAGCTGATCAACCACCCGGATTTCGACAAGTACGATACCTCCAGCCTGCTCAACATGTCGGGCGGCGGGGCACAGGTGCCGCCGGATCAGGTCGGCGCGATTGACCGGAAGATCCCTTCGGCCCGCCCCTCAACCGGCTATGGCATGACCGAGACCTGCGGGATCATCACCTCAGTCGGCGGGGATTTCTTCGTCGACCGCCCGAACAGCGCCGGCCCGGCCATGCCCAACTTCGAGGTGAAGTGTGTCGATGATGACGGCAACACCGTGCCGCAGGGCGAAGTGGGAGAGCTCTGGGTCAAGGGCTCCTCGGTGATCAAGGGCTACCTCAATCGGCCCGATGCAAACGAAGCCTCGTTCACCGATGGCTGGCTCCACACCGGCGACGTCGCCCGGATCGACGAGGACGGCTTCATCTATATCGTCGACCGCAAGAAGGACATGGTCCTGCGCGGCGGGGAGAACGTCTATTGTACCGAAGTTGAGGCTGGCATCTACCGCCACCCGGCCGTGGCCGAGTGCTGCGTGTTCGGCGTGCCGGACGAGCGGCTGGGCGAGGAAGTGGGCGTCGCCGTCGTGCTGAAGCCTGGCGAGTCGCTTGATTCTGAAGGGCTGCGCACGCACTGCCTGGCGGTCATGGCCAAGCACAAGGTGCCGCGCTTCGTCTGGTTCCGCGACGAGGCCCTGCCCCGTAACGCCAACGGCAAGTTCCTGCGGCGTGAACTGCGCGACGAGTTGTCACGCCAGGCCGAGGAGGCCTGATCATGGGTGACCTCGACGGACGGATCGCTATGGTCACTGGTGCCTCGCGCGGGCTTGGCGCGGCAACGGCGCGGGCTCTGGCGGCGGCTGGCGCCAAGGTGGCGGTGACGGACTTGTCTGCGCCCGAAGACCTCGCCGCCGAGATCGGCGGGATCGCCCGCGCGCAGGACGTGACCAGCGAGTCCGACTGGGCCGCGACAATGGACTGGATCAAGGCCGAGCTTGGCGGCCTGGACGTGCTCGTCAACAACGCCGGCCTCTGGCTGTTCAAGCCGATCCTCGAAACCACGCTGGATGACTGGCGCAGGCTTCATGCGGTCAATGTCGAAGGCGTTTTCCTCGGCACCCGCGCGGCGATCCCGCTTCTGGCCGAACGCGCCCACCTGTGGCGCGGCGGCACGGCGATCGTGAATCTCTCGTCGGTCGCCGGGATCGAAGGGGCAGCCGGCGGAACCTGCTACAACAGCACCAAGGGCGCCGTCCGGCTCTTCACCAAGGGCTGCGCCCGGGAACTGGCAGCGGCGCGGGTCCGCGTCAATTCGGTCCATCCGGGCGTGATCGATACCGATATGGGCCGCAAGCTGATTGACGATTTCGCCGGGGCGCAAGGCGTCGGCAACAATGAAAGCCTTGCGGCGGTCTCGGCGCTGCATCCGCTTGGCCACCTGGGCGAGCCGCAGAATGTGGCCGATGCGGTGGTATTCTTGGCAAGCGACCGCGCGGCCTTCACCACCGGCAGCGAACTGATCGTCGACGGCGGGATGACGTCCTAGGCTCCAGAAGCGGGAAGAGCGGCGCGGGCGCTCGACGCGCCGCTGTTGACTGTATTACATATCTATGTCACCTGGCTGCTTACGCCAGGAGGTCATGAGCTATGGCAGGACGGAGATTCTACGGTGCGATGTTCGGGCTGGTGCTCGGCCTCGCCCAGCCGGCAGGCGCGGAGCCGATGCTGCCACCGCAGGCGCCAGTAGAGGTCTTGCCGCTGGAGATCACCATCGAAGGCCTCGGCGGCGCGGGCGGGGAGCGGCTGCGCAGTGAGCTGAGCGATGTCCAATTCGTGGCGGTGGGCGAGGATCATGGCTTTGCCGAGCCGCCGCGACTGGCCGCCGCGCTGGGGCAGGAGCTTGCCCAAACGAAGGGCGCCCCGGTCCATCACGCGGTGGAAGTCGGACCGCACACGGTCGACAAAGTCGCCAACGTACTGCGTGCAGAAGGCCTCGTCGGGCTCGACGCGATCGTTGACGACCAGCCGTCGATCATGCCGTTCCTTGCCAATCTCGACGACGCTTCGCTGGCGCTGCCCTATGCCCGCGCCGGGCGACTGTGGGGGATCGACCAGGAATTCATAGGCTCGGGACCGATGCTCTACGCCCTGCTCGCCGCGCGCGCCCACGATCCTGAACTGCGCCGGACGCTGGGCGCCTGGCGCGATTCCGACCGCGCCGCGCTGGCTGCGGGGCAGTTCGACAAGGTCTCGCTTAGTTCGCTCGCCCGGGCTGACTTCGCGCGGCTACGGCAGGGTTTCAGCGACGATCCGGAGGCGCTGCAAATGGTCGATGCGCTGGCCGAGAGCGCGCGAATCTATCAGTACAACGACGTCGAGCGCTATTTCGAGAACAACGACGAGCGCGGCAAGCTGATGGCGGCCTATTTTCTCGCCCGCTACCGCGCCGCCAAGGGCCCGCCTCCGCGGGTGCTTTTCAAGATGGGCGCCTATCACCTGGGGCGCGGGATCACCCCGACTTCGATCTTCGATCTCGGTTCGCTGCTGCCGGGCCTTGCGGCGGCCTCGGGCAAGCGTTCGCTGCACATCGCAGTCGTCCCAATTGCGGGTCAGGTGCGCGCGATCGCACCGGGTCCGCAGGGCCTGACCAAGGTTTCAGCCTATGATGAGGACGTTGTGGCAAAACTGCTCGCCGGCGCAGGGATCGAGCTCGACAGCCTGCCCGCGCAAGGCCTCGCCCTGATCCCGCTCGAACCGATCCGCCAGCGGATGAGCGGCAAGGTCCGCCGTGAGCTACCCGAGTTCGCGCGGTTCATGCTGCTCGGCTTCGACTATCTGGTGACAACGCGAGATGCCAAAGCGGCTACCCACTTCGAAGCGTGGGAGCCAGGCATGGAATCCCGGCTAGTCTTGCAATGAGACTGGAACTTGCGGCGAGTATGCTGATTAGCCCGCCTTAGTCCGCCCTTCGCCAAGCAGCAGCACCTTCATGTCGCCGCGCGCACGGCCGGTGTGGACCAGCAGGTAGATCGACAGGAACAGCATTCCGCCAAAGAAGGCGATCAGCCCCAGCGCCAGCCCGCCGGCGCTGAACTGGTGGCGCCAAGAGACCCACAGCGCGGAGAGCGCGAGGAAGCACATGAAATCGAGATTGAACTGACCGGGCCAGCCCATTTCGGCCATGTCACCGAGGAACACGGGCAGCAGGTTCCAGCCATGATTTGCGATCGTCACGCTGGTGTAGCTGGCAATCACGATCAGGCAGGTGAGCAGAAACAGGCGTAACAGGGTCATGATCGATCTCCCTCAGAGGGTGCGAGTTTCAAGGTAGCGGCAGCGGGCGAACATTGCGGCGAGGCCAATGCAGCCCGTGGCGCAGATCAAGGCGAGCCAGGGCCAGGGGCGCATGCCGGCAGCGCGAGCGCGCGGCAGCAGCAAGGTCCAGCCAATCGCAATGGCAATCAGCAGATCGAACCAGACCTGGTTGCCCCAGGCGTCTTGGGTGTGATTGGGCCAAAAGCCCAGCGGCCCCTCGGCGGCTACGGTGTAAAGCGACCAGACCAGAAACACCCCGCAGACCAGCGCCGCAAATTGCCAGCCATTCGAGGCGCGCAGGCCTTCGCGGATCGTTGTCAATAGAAACAGCACCAGTGCAGCGATCGGTAGGACCGGATATAGCGCGTCCATGGTGAACGACTCCTTGTAGCAACTGCTACATGGTATCCGAATGTAACGAGTGCTACAAGAGGCAAGATGAGCATCAGGGACGCACAGCGCGAAGCGGTGATCGAACGGCTGGCCGGGCATCTGCTCGCGCACGGCCTCGCCCGGACCAGCCTGCGCCAGCTGGCCCAGGCTGCCGGCGTGAGCGACCGGATGCTGCTCTATTACTTTGCCGACAAAGCCGAGGTGCTGGCCGCCGTCATGGCGCGCGTGGCAGGCGAGCTTTCGCTGCGCCTGGCGGAAGCGATTCCCGATGGTGCGCCGCTGCGGCCGGCCGAACTGGTGCGCCGCGCCGCAGCCTTTACCACGGGGCCGGAAATGCGGCGCTTCATGGGATTGTGGGTCGAGGTTGTCGCCGCTGCCGCCCGCGGAGAGGTGCCCTTCCCGGCCATCGTGTCACAGGTCATGGCCGGATTTAGGCTGTGGGTCGATTCGCGGCTGGACCTGCCCCCGGGCGCTGATCGCGAGGGCACGGCCGCGGCAATCATCGCCGTGATCGACGGCCTCGCCCTGGTCGACATCTGCAGCGACGATGAGATTACCCCGCGCATGGCCGCGGCATTGTCAGCCCTGCTCGCCGAATAACGCCGCGCGCAATGGCAGTGCATCACCCTGTGCACAAGTCTGTGCAAGGGGCGTTGAAACAATGCCAATCAGCGGTGGAAGATGCTCAACTTTCCAGCTGGCGCAGCAGGCTGCGCACATCGCCATCCATGTCGGCATCGCGGGTACGCAGGTCTTCTATCAGGCGCACGGCGTGGATCACGGTCGAGTGATCGCGCCCGCCAAACTTGCGGCCGATTTCGGGATAGGAGCGCGGCGTCAGCACCTTGGCGAGATACATCGCCACCTGGCGCGGGCGAACCACCGCGCGGGCGCGGCGCTTGCTGGCCATTTCGGTCCGATCGACCCGGTAGAACTGGCATACGGTGCGCTGGATCTCGTCGATCGTGATGCGGCGGCGATTGGCCGAGAGAATATCGGTCAGCTGTTCCTCGGCCAACTGCAGTGACACGGCCTGGCCGGTCAGCTGGGCATAGGCAATCAGCTTGTTGAGCCCGCCGACCAGTTCGCGAACATTGCGGTTGATCGTGCGGGCGAGGAACTCGACCACGTCGCCCGGAACATGGCTGGGCGAAAAGCGCTGGAGCCGATGCTCCAGGATCGAGCGGCGCAGTTCGATGTCAGCCGGCTGGATATCGGCAACCAAGCCCATCGACAGGCGCGAGAGAAGCCGCTGCTCAACCCCGTCCAGCGCCTGTGGGGCGCGGTCGGCGGCGAAGACCAGCCGCTTGCCTTCGGCAAGCAGCGCATCGATCGTGTAGAGCAGTTCTTCCTGGGCCGAGGCCTTGCCGATAATGAACTGGATGTCATCGACCAGCAGCAGATCGAACCCGCGCAGCCGCGCCTTGAACTCGATCGTCTGGTTCTGGCGCAGCGCCTGGACGAATTCGACCATGAAGCGCTCAGCCGAGCAGTAGAAGATCCGCGCGCGCTGGTGATTGGCCAGATAGGCATGGCCGATCGCGTGAAGCAGGTGGGTCTTGCCCTGGCCAGTCGCCGCCTTGAGATAGAGCGGGGCGAACTGCGGCGTTTCGGTTGCAGCCATGCGCTGGGCGGCATTGCTGGCAAGGATGTTCGCGGCACCGGTCACGAAGCTGGCGAAAGTCAGCGAAGGATCGAGCCCGATCGGGCCCTGGCCGAGGGCACCCAGTTCGGCCGCGCCCATGCCCAGGGCATCGCCAGGTTGAGTAATCGGCGCGCCATCGTTGGCAGCGCGGCGGCCATCCTCGCGGCCGAGCCGCAGGCCGGGCATTGCGCGGCGGCCTGGCAAGACCGAGATCTTGACGGTGCGGATATCGGGCCGGGCGATCTTCCACGCGAGCGAGAGCCGATCGGCGAACCGGTCCGACACCCAGTTGGCCGCGAACTCGTTCGGCAGATAGAGGTCGAGCGTCCCGCTCTGCTTGCAGAGCGAGCCGAGCTGGATCGGCTTGATCCACTGGCTGTATAGCTGATTGCCCAGATCCTTGCGTAGACCGCGGCTGATATCAGCCCAGTCGGCAGCGAGATCGAGCGCTTCCTGTTCTTCCATCATGCGCTCTGCGTCAGCTCCGCCCTGCGCGGCCGGGCCGCGCGAATTGCCAATGTTTGGTCCCGACACCCCTAGACCCCCGAAAATACATCCCCGCCGCGCGCCTCAACCGAGGGCAACGTTCGCCCATTACCGGCCCCCAAAAACCGGCTAGGTCGCTTAATCTGTGTGCAAGGCCCGTTGCAGAATCTGCGCTGGGCTTGGGTGCTGTTATGCCCCGCTCACCGCACAGAGCAAGGCGCGGATTGCAAAAAAACTGAAATAAATGGCCTTGACTCAGCAATGCTCGGGGCAATCCCGCAGGATGATGCTAAGTTTTTGTTAAGAATAAGTAATTTTTCGGAGCTTAGTGCGAATCGCGGGAATCCGCCGATTGTTGCGCTGCCGCAAAATCTTGCTTTGACACAAAGCAAAAGGGCCGGTGGCTGAACCACCGGCCCCTTTGCGAGGTTGTTCCTATTTCGTGCTGCCGATCCGCGAATCGGCGGCCCGAATCAGAGCGCCGAAACGCGCTTCGTCAGGCGGGCAAACTTGCGGGCAGCGGTGTTCTTGTGGAGCACGCCGCGGGCCACACCGCGCTGCAGTTCCGGCTGGGCCGCCTTCAGCGCTTCGGCTGCGGCTGCCTTGTCACCACCGGCAAGGGCGGCTTCGACCTTCTTCACAAAGGTGCGGATACGGCCCAGACGGTTGCCGTTGATTTCTGCGCGCTTCTCGTTGCGACGGATGCGCTTCTTGGCTTGCGGCGTATTGGCCATGTCAGTCCTTCTTGTGGCTGCCAGGCGCAGCCCGATTCTGGTTAGAATTTCGCACAAAATCGCGGGGCCTGAACGAGTCATGCCCGCGGAAAGCGCGGCCCTTAACCGGGCAAAGCCGAATCGTCAACCGAAGAGAGTGACCGACGTAGACCAGGCCCGTGCATCACCGCCCGCTGTCATGCGGACAAAACCCTACTTTTGGCACTTGGCGCAGTGCCAGGTGCTGCGACCGCCCTGCGGAAAGCGTTGCACCGGGGCCCCACACCGCGTGCAATCCTCTCCCGCCCGGTCGTAGACATCGAATTGCTTGGAGAAATAGCCGAGTTGTCCATCCGGCTGCGCATAGTCGCGCAGGGTCGATCCGCCTGCCTCGATCGCCTCGGCAATTACCGCTTTGATGGCGGGTACCAGTCGGGTCAGCGCGGGTCCGCTGACCCGGCCTGCGGCCTTGCGCGGGTCGATTCCGGCGCGGAACAGCGCCTCGCAGACATAGATGTTGCCCAATCCAGCGACGATCCGCTGATCGAGCAGCATCAGCTTGATCGCCGCACTACGCCCCGCCAGGGCCGACTTGAGGTGCGCCGCAGTAAGTTCTTCACCCAGCGGCTCTGGCCCCATCGCGGCGAAAGTCGGCCATTCCTCCAGAGCCCCTTCATCTACGAGGTCAACCGAACCGAACCGGCGCGGGTCGTTGAGCGCAAGCACATGGCCTGAGGCCGTTTCCAGCACGAGGTGATCGTGCGCACCGATATCCTCTGGGTCGATCCGCCACCGCCCCGACATGCCAAGGTGGAACACGAGGCTCCGTCCGCGATCGGTATGGATCAAGCCGTACTTGGCCCGGCGTCCCATCCCACTGACCGTGGCTCCGGTCAGCGCCTGGACCAGGTCAGTCGGAAAGGGCCTGCGCAGGTCCGCCCGGCGTGGTTCAACCCGCACCAGCCGCGCGCCGTCGAGATAACGCGCCAGGCCGCGAACCGTGGTTTCAACTTCAGGTAATTCAGGCATTGGTTTCCTTGCGAGTGCGCCCATGACATCCGTCATGGGCTTGGCATCACCAGCCCGCTCCCCCACCCGGCCTCCCATAGGATACCCTAGGTTCTGGGAGGCCGGGTGGGGGAGCGGGCTGGCGATGCATCCGCCGTGAGGCGGACAAGTCGCTGCATACATCCTTTCCGCCGCGCCGAAACTACCCTAAGGGCCAGCCCATGAGCGAACAGGTTTCCTTTGGCTACGAAGAGGTCTCTCCCGAGGAGAAGACCGAGCGCGTCGGTGCGGTGTTTTCTAGCGTCGCCAAGAAATACGACGTGATGAACGATGCCATGTCGGTTGGGATGCACCGGCTGTGGAAAGACAAGTTCGTCCGCCGCGTGAAGCCCCGCCCGGGTGAGCAGATCCTCGACATGGCAGGCGGCACGGGTGACATCGCCTTCCGCTTGGCAGCCCAGGGTGCGCAGGTCACCGTTTCCGACATCAACCAGGACATGCTGGACGTTGGCATAGAGCGCGCCATGGAGCGCGGCCTTGATGGCCTGGTCTGGTCGCGCCAGAACGCCGAGGAACTGAGCTTCCCCAGCCGTTTCTTCGATGCCTATACCATTGCCTTCGGCATCCGGAATGTCACCCGGATCGATCACGCTCTGGCCGAGGCGCACCGCGTGCTGAAGCATGGCGGGCGGTTCTACTGCCTGGAATTCTCGACCACCGAATGGCCCGGCTTCAAGGAGGTCTATGACCTCTATTCGCACAAGCTGGTGCCGAAGATCGGTGAGGCGATTGCCGGCGATGCCGATTCCTATCGCTACCTGATCGAATCGATCCGCCGCTTCCCAACCATGCCCGAATTCGAGCAAATGATCCGCGCGGCCGGCTTTACCCGCACCAAGGTTGAACCGATCCTGGGCGGCCTGGTAGCCATTCACAGCGGCTGGAAGATTTGACGTGGATTATGCGATGATCGCGCCCAGCAAAGCTGTGCGCCCGCGCATCACCGGCCCGCTCCCGTCCGAGGTGCAAGAAAATGTCCGGGGGACATTTTCGCCGAAGGGGCCGGCCTCCCAAAACCTAGGTTACCCTATGGGTGGCTGGGTGGGGGAGCGGGCCGGTGATGCTCCCGCCGTGAGGCGGGCAAAGATATGACCCGTCCGGCGACTCATTTGCTGCGATTGCTGCGCTGGGGCCGAACCCTGGCCCGCCACGGCGCGCTGCGCGGGATCGAGCAGGACCGCAATACGCCGCCGCCGGTCAAGCGGCTGTTCCGTCTGGCCCGGCTCGGTACGTTCCAGCCGCGCGTACCGGACTATGCCGGGGCGTTTCAGGCGATCGGCCCGGCAGCGATCAAGCTGGGCCAAACGCTGGCGACCCGGCCCGACCTGGTCGGCGAGGAAGCCGCCTATAACCTGCTGAGCCTGCAGGACAGCCTGCCGCCGGTGCCCTTCGCCTCGATCAGCGCGGAGATCGAGGCCAGCTTCGGCAAGCCGCTGGATGCCCTGTTCGCCAGCATCGACCCGGTCCCGGTGGGGGCGGCTTCGATTGCACAGGTCCACAAGGGCGTCACCACCGATGGCCGCACCGTCGCCATCAAGGTGCTGCGCCCCGGCATCCGTGAGAAATTCGCCGCCGATATCGAGACCTACGAATGGGCCGCAGCCCATCTCGAGGCATTGGGCGGCGAAGCTGCACGCCTGCGCCCGCGCCTGGTCATTGCCAACCTCAAGCGCTGGACCATGCGCGAGCTGGACCTGCGGCGCGAGGCGGCCTCCGCCTCCGAACTCGCCGATGCGATGAAGGGCTTCGAAGGCTATCGCATTCCCGCGATCGATTGGGATCGGACCAACGGCCGGGTCATGACGATCGAGTGGATCGACGGGATCAAAATCAGTGACCGCGCGGCGCTGGAGGCCAGCGGGGTGGACCTGCCGGAACTCGCTAGCCGCCTCGTTATCGCCTTTCTGACCCAGGCGATCAGCTATGGCTACTTCCATGCCGACATGCACCAGGGCAACCTGTTCGTACAGCCGGACGGGACCATCGCCGCGATCGACTTTGGCATCATGGGCCGGATCGACCGACGCGCACGCTACTGGCTGGCTGAGATCCTCTATGGCCTGACCACGGGCAATTACCGCCGCGTCGCCGAAATCCATTTCGAGGCGCAATACGTGCCGAGCTATCATTCGGTCGACGAGTTTGCGACCGCGCTGCGCGCCGTCGGCGAACCCATGCGCGGCAAGCCGGTGAGCGAACTGTCGGTCGGGCAGATGCTGGACGGCCTCTTCGCGATCACCCGCGATTTCGACATGCAGACCCAGCCGCATTTGCTGCTGCTGCAGAAGACCATGGTGATGGTTGAAGGTCTGGCCACGGCGCTGCACCCTGGCATCAACATGTGGGACACGTCCGGCCCCTTCGTAAAGAACTGGATCCGCGACGAGCTGGGCCCCGAGGCAGCACTGGCCGACCGGCTCAAGGAAGACGGCGAAACCCTGTTGCGGCTGCCCGGCCTGCTCCGCCGGCTGGAGGAGCAGTTCCCGCCGAAGGGCGGTGCCCCCGAACAACCGCCGCTGCCCGACATCGAACTGGTCTGGGACCGCCGGCAGGCAAGCGCAGGGCGCGGCTGGGGCGGCTATCTGCTGGCGCTGCTGGCGGGCGGTGCGGCGGTCTGGGGCGCAGGCCTCGCGGGCTGGCTCTGAGGCCATGGACCTCGACGCCCTGATCCTGCACTTCTTCGGGACCGAAGACCCGGCCGAACTGACCGAGGCGGATTATGACCGGGCGCTGGAAAAGCTGAAGATCGGCTTTGGGGTTGAGCGCGAACCAGGCCGCAAGTTTGCGCTGTGGACGCTAATGGAGGCGCTGGGCGTGGCGCCGCTGCCGGCCGAGGCTTTTGCCCAGGAACCGCTGCTGAAGGCTGCCGCGGAGGACTACCTCAAAGCCGCTTTCCGCATGGAGCGCCATGGGGATGAAGAAGCTTAGGCGCTTCCTGTCCCCCTCCCGCCTGCGGGAGGGGTTAGGGGTGGGCCCTGTTATTGTAGCGGGAAGGGCCCACCCCCGGCCCCTCCCGCAAGCGGGAGGGGTGATCGATGACTGAACCAGCCGTGCTGTTTGTCTGCCTGGGCAATATCTGCCGCTCGCCAATGGCAGAGGGCGCCTTTCGCGCCGCCGCCGCGGCAGCCGGCCTGAACATCCGCATCGATAGCGCCGGGACCGCCGCCTATCACGTTGGCGATCCACCCGATCCCCGCGCGCAGGAAACGGCGCGCAAATATGGGGCCGAGATCGGCGGCCTGCGCGGACGGCAACTTGTCGCCGAGGACTTCCGCCGCTTCACCCACGTGCTGGTGATGGACCATTCCAACCTCGCCAACGCCCAGGCGATCGTGCCGGACGATGCAATTACGCAGCCGCAGTTGCTGCTTGATCTGGTGCCGGGCCGCGCAGGCGCAGCAGTGGCCGATCCCTATTACGGCGGCGAGGAGCATTTCGAGGACACCTGGGCCGATGTCAGCCAGGCAGCAGCCGCATTGGTCGAGGCGCTGCGACGATGAGTCACGAAAGTGTTGTCGCCTGGCTGGCGCAGCACGCGCCGGACATCCGGCTGATCGACCAGGCCCAGTCAACCGCCACCGTGGCTGAAGCCGCAGCGACCCTGGGGGTCGAACCGGGCCGAATAGCCAAGACTCTGGCCTTCCGGGTGGGCGATATGCCTTACCTCTTGGTGACACGCGGCGATGCGCGGCTGGATAATGCGCGCTGCAAGGCCGAACTGGGCGGACGGCCGCGCATGCTCGATCCCGATGAGACGCTGGCGCTGACCGGCCACGCCGTGGGCGGGGTCTGCCCCTTTGGCCTGGCGACGGAATTGCCGATCCTGGCTGACCGCTCGCTACTGGCCTATCCGACCGTCTTCCCGGCCGCTGGATCGCGCACCTCTTCGGTTGAACTGGAACCCCAGCGCCTCGTCAATCTGGTCGGAGCGCGCTGGGTCGAGATCTGCAAGCTTCCCGAATGAAAAGAGGGCGGCAAGGTTGCCCCTACCGCCCTCCATCAAGTCAGCCTTCTCCGGAGCCTGTCGGCTCCCGGGGCCTCCTCTCCAACTCTAGAACTTGGTGCCGGCGCGCAGACCGATCGTGCGCGGGGTGATCGGCACGATGTAGGGCCGCTGATAGCACTGGCCGCACTGGACAAAGCGCGAGGACTGGCCCCGTTCATCCAGCAGGTTCGAGGCGTACAGTTCGATATTGAAGCTGTCCCACTCGATCCCGAGCGCCAGGTTCACCGTGGTGAAGTCCGGCAGCTCGCCCAGCTGGGCAGCCTGGGCAGCGCGAACGTCGCCACTGGCCGAACCCTGGTATGCCACGTTGATCTGGCCATAGGGCTTCTTGTCACCCATGTCGGCCGTGTAGCGCATCGTGCCCGAGGCCTTGAACTTCGGCGTGATCGGCAGGCGGGTGCCCGTGGGCGACTGGATCGAGTTACCCGCCCCGGCACAAGTGAAGGTCGGATCGGCGATCGCACAGAGGTTCTTGGTGGTCTTGGCATCGGTGTAAGCCGCGGCCACCTGCAGGAACAGGCCGCCACCGTTGTAGCTCAGATCGGCATCGACGCCGCGAATGCGGGCATCGGGGCCGTTCTTGATCTCGGTGAAGCTGTTGGCGCCAAGGTAGGAGTACTGGAAATCATTCCAGTTCTGCTGATAGATCGCGCCGTTGAAGCGCAGGCCCCGCGCGAGAGTCGACTTCCAGCCCACTTCATAATTGATCAGGAAGTCGGCATCGTACGGACCGACGTCGGCGCGGCGGTTGACGCCGCCCGGACGGAAGCCCTTCGAGGCTGTGGCATAGACCATCAGGTCGCTGGTGGCCTTCCACGACAGGTTGAAGCGCCAGGTGAAGCCATCGTCCTTCACCCGAACTGGATCGACGCCCGAGCCGTTCCAGACGCCAAGGTTGGTGCAGGGCGTGCCATCGACCACGCCCGGAGCCAGCGTGACGCCGGGCGTGCCGGCCACGGGGCGCAGGCGCGAACCGGTGGTGGTGAAGCAGCCAGCCACGCCGGTGCGCGAGGAACCGGCGCCATTGTAGGGCGTGTCAGAGTAGTTGCCGTTGGGATTGCGGCCAAAGCCGAAGAAGCCGATCAGCGTATTGTCGAACTTGTAAGCGCGCACCCCGGCGGTCAGCGTGACGTTCTGGAGCAGATCGTAGCTGAGTTCGCCAAAGGCGGCATAGTCGCGGTCAACGCGTTCCTGCTTGGTCAGCCACAGCGTGCCGGGCGAACCGTTGACCGAGACGAGCGGCCCGAGGTTTGCAACCTTGTAGTCCTGATAGATGTCGTTCGACTGGCGCTGGTAGAACACGCCGCCCACGAAGCGCAGCGGCTTGTCGGCCGGCGAAGCGATGCGCAGTTCCTGGCTGAGCTTCTTAAAGTGATCGCTGCCGATCACCTTCTGGCGCGGATCGATCGTGTTGCCGACCGAATCGAGGAAGTAGAAGTACGAAGCCAGGCCGCCAACCGAAGCGTAGAGCTGGTCATAGGCTTCCGAATAGTCGGTGTAGTCGCTCGAGCTGTCACGCTTGCGGTCGAGGTAGGCACCGGCATAGGTCACGTCCCAGCTGCCCAACTTGCCTTCGATCGTCAGCGCGGCCTGGATCCACTTGTCGTTGAGGTATTCCGGCGCAAAGCGCTGCAGCTTGAGATCGCCGACGCTGGGATCATAGGCATAGGAGCCCTGGCTGAGCATCTTCTGGTAGGTAACCGCCGGGGTCACCGTCCAGTTATCGTCAAGGTCGATCTTCAGCGCCGCGCGGGCACCGAAGGTTTCGGTCTCGTTGTAGTTTTCTTCGACAAAAGCGTTGTTGTTGACGCAGATTCCGCCCGGCTGGGGCAGGAAGCAGCGGCTGCCCGCGACATTGTCGATATAGCCGGCATCGCGCTGGTAGAAGGCGACCACGCGCAGGGCCATCATGTCATTGATCGGCGCGTTGATCATGCCATCGAACTTGCCGCCGATCGCGCCGCCCTTGACGGTGTTGATCTCACCATCGAGCGAGCCTTCGAACCCGGCAGTGCTGGGCTTGTTGGTGATAATGCGGATCGTGCCGGCCTGCGACGAGGCGCCGTAAAGCGTGCCCTGCGGGCCCGACAGGCTCTCAATCCGGGCGATGTCATAGATGTGGACGTCAAGGTTGCCGCCGATCGTCGTCACCGGCTGTTCGTCGAGATAAACGCCGACCGAAGGCAGCGAGCCCGAGTGGTTGCCGTCCCCGCCCGATGCGACGCCGCGCATGTAGACCACGTTGGTGCCCGGAGTGCCGCCCGACTGGAACGAGACCGAGGGGAGCTGCTGGGCATAGCCCTTGAAGTCCGAGATGTTGAGCTGCTCAAGCTTGGCGGTGCCGAGCGCCTGGATCGAGATCGGAACGTTCTGAAGGTTTTCCGAGCGCTTCTGCGCGGTCACCACGATTTCGTTGCCATCGGCCTCTTCCGCTTCCTGGGCCAGCGCCGGCATGGCGGTAAGGGCGGTGGAAGCAAGCAACAGCGCACCAGCGGTGCGGCGAACAGAAAACGTCATCGATACCCCATCCAACATTGCAATCCGGACTGTCTGATTCCGTACGCGGCGCAGGTCAAGCGGGGCCACCTAGACGTTCGTCGATCAGGTCCGCCGCGTGGCAGAATTACAACGCTTCGGGAACCGCCGGATAGGCCGCGAGCACCGGCCCGAGCGCGGCCTTGAGCGGACCCAGCCAGGGCTCATAAGGCAAATGCGCCTCGGTCCCTTCACGGAAGATCGGGCGGCGGACCTGTTCCGAGCTGGGGGTGCGCACAGCCCGTTCGGTGCGGTGGAATTCCAGGCAGGCCTGCTCGAACGGCAGGCCGCAATAGTCGAGCAGCGCGCGGACCTCGGCCTCGGTGTCGTCAACCATGCTCTCGTAGATCACGCGGTGCACGCGGCCCGGCTCGACACGGTCCAGATGTGCCATCAGCCGAACATAGTCGCGATAGTACCGCCCCATATCCTCCAGGCTGTAGCTGAAGGCCTGGCCCCGGGCGAAGTGCTGCTTGAAGTTGGAAAAGCAGCAGCCCAGCGGGTGCCGCCGCGCATCGATGATCTTCGCGTTCGGCAGCACCAGCATGATGAACACGACGTGCATCCAGTTGTTGGGCAGCTTGTCGATGAAGAACGGCCGCTCGGTCTTGCGCTGGATGCGGGTGCGCCGCAGGAACTCCTCGCCGCGCCGGGCCAATTGCTCGTGACTGAGTTCGGGCAGGCTCAGTGGATAATTGCCCTCGCGCCGGGCCAGCGCCGGGATGTCGGGCAATTCGGTTGTCCCTTCGACCTGGCTGTGGCTCGACAGGATCTGTTCAACCAGGGTCGAACCGGCGCGCGGCATGCCAAGCACGAAGATCGGGTCCGGCGCATCGCAGCCCTGCCCGGCGCGCGCGGCAAAGAATTCCGGAGTCGCCAGTTCGATCAGCCGATCGACAAAGCGGGTGGTCTCATCCGCGTCATAATCCAGTTCAGTCCGGCGCAGGGCATTGCCGGCCGCGTAATGCGCAAAGCTCGCCTCGGCCTCGCCCCGATCCTCAAGCGCCTTGCCCAGCGCGAAATCGAGGTGGAAGCGGTCTTCCTTGGCCACCCCGCCCTGCTCGAGCGCCGCTTCCATCGCGGCGATATCGGCTTCGGTGAACTTGACGGTCTTGAGATTGGCCAGGCTCCACCAGGCTTCGCCAAGGGTGGGCATCAGTTCGATCGCCTTGCGATAGGCGCCGATCCCGTCATCCAGCCGCCCCACTGTCTTGAGCATATGGCCAAAGCTCATCCAGACGCGCGGCTGGTTGGGCGCCTGGGCCAGAACGCGGTCATACAGCGTGATTGCCTCGTCAAACTCACCGATCCGGCCAAGCGCCGCCGCCTGCAGGTTGGCATGGCCGGGATTATCGGGCTCTTCCTCGGTCACCCGGTTCAGCTCGGCAATCGCCTCGGCCGGGCGGTTCTGGCGATAGAGCACAAGCGCCAGGTTGGCGCGCGCGGGGGTGAAGGCCGGGGCCAGTTCCAACGCGCGGCGCAGCAGGTTTTCCGCATCGCCATAGCGCCCGATCCGCCCGGCGAGTTCGGCGAAGAGCCGGATCGCGAAAACGTCGAGCGGATCCTCTTTCAGGTGCGCGCGCAGCAACGGCTCGGCAACCGGCAGATCGTTCTCGTTCATCGCCATCGCGGCCTGGATCAGCCGCGGATGATAGCGGCCAGCGCGGGCCAGCCAGGATTGATTGATCTGCGTGCTCATGCAGCGCCCAAGAAACATGGTGACGCGGCGCGATCAAGCGATAGGTTGCCCGGCGAAGGGGATAAGGCCGATGGAACGCAAGTTGGGGTATTGGGCGCTGCTGGCGCTCGTCATCGGTAACATGGTGGGATCGGGGATCTATATCCTGCCCGCGCAGCTTGCCCCGCTCGGCTGGAACCAATTCGCCGGCTGGGGTATCACGATCGTCGGCGCGCTGGCCCTGGCGCGGGTTTTTGCGTCGCTCGGCGCGCGGTTGCCACTCGCTGGCGGACCCTATGCCTATGCCACGGCGGCTTTCGGACCGCTGGCCGGCTTCACCACGGCCTGGGCCTATTGGGTGATGAGCTGGGTCGGCAATGCCGCCGTCGCCGTCGCCGTGGTCAGCGCCCTGTCATTGATCTTCCCGGCGCTCGGCACGACGACCGGCGCGCCTGCCTTGCTGGCGGTTGGCTGTGTCTGGATCGTTACCTTCATAAATATCCGCGGCGTGCGCGAGGCGGGACGGTTGCAGGAAGTGACCGTGGTGCTGAAGCTGCTGCCGCTGGTCGCGCTGATCGGCATCGCGGTGTGGCTGTGGCTGACCGGTTCGCCGCGTGCACCCGATCCCGGCGTGCCCTTCACTGCGGACAATGTCGCGCTGGCCGCAGGCCTGACCTTCTGGGGTTTTCTTGGCCTTGAGGCAGCCACGGTTCCCGCCGACAAGGTCGAGAACCCCGGCCGCAATATCGCCCGCGCCACCGTGATGGGCGTCATCCTGACCGGCCTGGTCTACTTCGGCATTTCCTTCGCCTTTGCCCTCTTCATGCCGGTGAGCGAGGCCGCCGCCAGCCCGGCCCCGATTGCCAGCTTCCTGGGCAGGTACCTGGGCAGCGACGTGGCGATTGCAGTCGCGCTATTCGCCGCGATCAGCGCCTTCGGCACGCTCAACGGCTGGGTGCTGGTCCAGGCCGAGATGCCCTGGGCCATGGCCAAAGGCGGGGTTTTCCCGGCCTGGTTCGGGGTGGAAGGCAAGCACGGCACCCCGGTCCGCTCGCATCTGGTGTCAAGCGGACTGCTCAGCGGCATCACCCTGCTCAATTACCAGAAGGGTATGACCGACCTGTTCGGCTTTATCGCCTCGGTCAGTCTTTCGGCTGGCCTCGTCGCCTACCTGATGGCCGCGCTGGCCGCGCTGCGGCTGGCGCGCGACAACACGCTGACGCTGCTGGCCGCTTTGGTCGCGGTCGCCTTCTTCTGCTGGGCCGAATATGGCCTGGGCGGCGAGGCGATCACCTATGCCGCGCTGCTGATCGGCGCGGGTCTGCCGGTGTACTGGGCAGTGCAAAAGAACCGCCAGCTAGCCTCCTCCCCCTCGATGGGGGAGGGATAGCGAAGCTTGGCTGCATGGCAGACTATCGCAGCTTGGGTGGGGGTGATCTTGCCGCTAACCATTACGCTGCGGGTGAACACACCCCCATCCAACTACGACTAGCGAGCAAGCTCGCAAGTCTGCGTATCCTTCCCCCATCAAGGGGGAAGGGTCAGGAACGCAAGAGCTTCCTGATCAGCGGGCGGTCGGCCAGGATGGCATGGGCCGCGTTGTGGCCGGGCGCGCCGGTCACGCCGCCGCCGGGATGGGTGCCCGCGCCGCACATGTAGAGGCCCTTGATGGGCCCGCGATAGTCGCCATGCCCCAGCACCGGGCGCGCCGCCCACAGTTGGTCGATCCCCATCGTGCCGTGCATGATATCGCCGCCGATCAGCCCGAACTTGCGCTCAAGATCCCACGGCGAGTGAATCTGCGTGGCGATCACGCTTTTCCTGAAGTTCGGCGCGTGATCGTTGACCGTGTCGATGATCAGGTCCGCCACCTTCTCGCGATTGGCATCCCAATCGACCGTCGGATCGAATTGCTGGCAGAACAGCGAAGCGACGTGGCAACCCGGCGGGGCGAGGCTGTCGTCCACGGTCGAGGGGATCTTGATCTCGACAATCGGCTTCTTTGACCAGCCATGCTGCTGGGCATCGATGAAGGCCTGGTCCATGTAATCCATGCCCGGGGCGATGATGATCCCGGCGGTGTGATGCTCGGCCTGCTCCTTGCCTGGCAGCACTGAGAAGTCGGGCAGTTCGGACAGCGCCACGTTCATCCGGAAGGTGCCCGAGCAGGTCTTGAAGCCCTTGATCCGGCGCTGGAAGTCCTCATCCAGATCGCTCTGGTCAACCAGCTGGCGATAGAGGAGCGCGGGGCCGGCATTGGAGGCGACGATCGGCGCGATCAGCTCTTCACCGCTTTCCAGCTTCACGCCCTGGACCTTGCCGTTGTTGACCAGGACCTGTGCAACGGGTGCCTCAAGGCTGATCTCGACGCCCTGGTCTTCGCAGGCGCGGGCCATGGCCTGAGTGATCGCGCCCATCCCGCCGACCGAGTGGCCCCAGGCACCCAGCTTGCCGTTCACTTCGCCGAACACGTGGTGCAGCAGGACATAGGCCGAACCCGGCGTCGAGACGCCAGCATAGTTGCCGACTACGGCATCGAAGGCGAAGGCGGACTGGACATAGTCATGCTCGAACCAGCCATCGAGGAACTGGCGGGCCGACTTGGTGAAGATGTCGAGCAGGTCGCGCTGGACCGACAGGTCAAGGTTGGCCATCGGCCAGCCTTGCTTGGCCGCCGCGACCAGCGAGGCCAGGCCCCCGCCGACGTTGGGCGGGATCTGCAAGGACAGGTCACGCAGCACGTTGGCGACCTTTTCCAATGCCGCATCGTACTTGGGATAGGCTTTGGCGTCGTGCTTGGAGAAGCGCGCGAACTCCGCCTCGGTCCGGCCGGGGCCGCCACCCAGCTTCACGTAATCGTTCTCGAACGGGAAGAAGTTGCTGATCGTCCGCTCGATCACGCGGTAGCCGTAATCGTGCAGTCGCATGTCGGCGATTACCTTCGGCCGCAGCAGGCTGACCGTGTAGCTGGCGGTCGAATTGCGGAAGCCGGGATGGAACTCCTCGGTTACCGCCGCCCCGCCGACGATGTGGCGCCGCTCCAGCACCCGCACTCGCATCCCCGCGCGAGCAAGGTAGAAGGCACAGGTCAGGCCGTTGTGGCCGCCGCCGATGATCAGTGCGTCGTAAGTCTTGGTCACTTCGTTCTTCCCCAGTTTCGTCACCCCGGACTCGATCCGGGGTCCCGCTGCCACTCCGCCTCAGGAAGAAGCGGGACCCCGGGTCGAGCCCGGGGTGACGGGACCTGCTAGTTGTGCTTCGTCTTGCTCCATCCCGGCGCCGGTTGGAACGGTTGGCGCGCCTCCGGGATCAGCGCCCGGATCTTGCGGGCAAAGCTGCGCAGGCAAACCTCGCTCTTGCCGATCGGGCCGTTGCCGTAGGTCTTGCTCTGCATGCCCTGCTGGACGCGGGTGATCAGCCAGGTATCCTCGGCATTGACCACCCGGTTGATCCGCCAGTTGGCATAGCGCGCCAGCTTCATCTCACGCCGGCTGTCTGGCAGGGCATAGGCCACTTCGCGCAGCAGGCACTCGGTCGGCGAAATCGGCAGCCACTGCATGAAGTCGATCTGGTCGGCGTAGATGTCGAAGGCCATGTTCGGCCACAGCTTGTAATAGAGCCAGCGGCCGTGGGCTTCCTCGGGCAGGTGCTCCACGCGCGGCAGGTGGCTGCGATAGAAGCGCTCCCAGAAGTTCTGCTTCTCGTTCTTGACCACGTCGCCATAGAGCCGGTCGGCCCAGCCGTGGGCCTCGATCCGATAGGTCTTGCCGACCAGCCGGGTCAGGCCGTCATGCGCGACCGGGATGTGCAGGTTGTCCGAATAGTTGTCGCCCACGTTCTTCCAGTTGACCCCGCGCGGGCGCAGCCGGACCGGGGCCATCCGCTCCATCTCTTCAAAGCGGTACTGGCTGACTTCGCCCTCGAACGGCGCCATCATCTCGGTCACGGTCGGGAAGCCGCCGGGGGCCAGGTTGACGAAGATGAAGCCGTGCCAGACCTCGGTCGCGACCGGCACCAGCCCATTTTCTTCCAGCTTCAGCGCCGGATATTCGCTCTTCATCGGCACGCCCGAAAGGCGCCCATCGGTCTCATAGGCCCAGGCGTGATAAGGGCAGACCAGCTTCCTGGCGCAGCCCATCGGCCCTTCGACCAGCCGCATCGCGCGGTGACGGCAGACATTGGTGAAGGCGCGCACCCCGCCGTCGTCACCCCGGATCACCACCACGCTTTCGCCCAGGTAATCGATCGTCTGGTAATCGCCGGGGCTTGGGATCTCGTTGACGTGGCAGACGATCTGCCACGACGGGCGGATCACCCGTTCCATCTCAAGGTCGAAGAACTCGCGGTCGTGATAGATCCAGCCGGGCAGGCTGAAATCGGCATCGGGATCGACCTCGGGCCCGTCGATCTCGGCGACGATGGCTTCCAGCTTGCCCAAGTCACGACTCCCTCAAACCTTGTTGGACGCTCGTACAACAAGTGCTAGGATGCCGCAAGTGACCACCCAGCCCGCCTTCCGCCGGTCAGAACCCGATGCGCGCCGCCTGAGCCTGATCGAGGCCTGCGCCCGCGTGCTGGCGCGCGAGGGGATCGCCGGGGCGAGCGTGCGGACCATCGCAGTCGAGGCGGGCGTGTCGGCCGGGCTGGTCGGGCATTACTTCGCAGGCGTCGATGCGCTGATCGCGGCGACCTATGCCCATACCGGCGCGCGGGTTGACGCGGCGCTGGAGGCGGCGGTTAGAGCGGCGGGTGAGGACCCGCGCGCGCGGCTGGAAGCCTTCGTCACTGCCAGCTTCGCCGCGCCGATCGCCGATCCCGAGCTGCTGGCGACCTGGATCGCCTTCTGGAGCCTGGTTCGCGCCCGGCCAGAGATCGCCGCGCTGCATGACGAGCAGTACGGCGGCTTCCGCGGCCAGCTGGAAGGGCTGCTGGCCGATTGCGGCCTGCCCGCCACGGCGCTGCGCCGCACAGCCATCGCCATCACTGCGCTGGTCGATGGGCTGTGGCTGGAGCTATGCCTCTCACCCCGCGAGCTGGCGGCAGACGAAGCCGCCGCCATTGCCCGCGATGCGTTGGCCGCGCTTACTTCGACAGCACTTACTTGGACAGCGCCGGCAGCAGGCTGAAGTAATAGATCAGGCCGGGACGGATATTGCGCAGCTCGACCCGCTCATTGAGGCCGTGCGAGAAATCGTCGCTGTCCTTGATGAAGATCGGGCTGATCCCATAGCTCGGCACGCCCTTGGCGCGGTACCACATCGAATCCGATGCGCCCGAGCTTTGCGCCGGGATCACCGGCACCTTGGGCCAGGCCGCCGCCATCGCCTTGTCCACCGCTGCCAGGTAATCCGGCCGCATCGGCGAGGCATTGCTTTCGGTTGCCGTTTCGCCGGTCACGTCGGTGAACTTCACCTCCGGCACGCCCGCCACCTTTTCCAGCTCGGCGATGATCTGAGCGCGGGTGTGGCCGGGGAATACGCGGCAGTTCACATTGGCCGTCGCGCGCTGCGGCAGCGCGTTCACGGCGTGGCCGCCGTGGACCATGGTCGGCACGCAGGTCGTGCCTACCTTGCCGACATAGCCAGTGCTGGTGCGCAAGGTGGCAACGGCCGCTTCGTCATTCACGTTCGCGGCAAAGGCACGCATCGCGGCGGCCAGCTTGGGATCGCTTTCGAACTGCGCGGCCTTTTCGAAATAGGCCTTGGTCAAGGGGTTCTGCTCGGCCTTGAAGCGATAGTCGCCAATCCTGGCCAGGGCCTGTGAGAGCTGGGCAATCGCATTCTCGGCGCGCGGAGCCGAGCTGTGGCCGCCGGCATTGGTCACTTCGAGCTGGATATCGACATAGGTCTTCTCCGCCCCGTCCCAGGTCCAGTACAGCGGCTTGCCGGTCGCCTCGTCGAGCGCGCCGCCTGAACCGTCGGTATTGAGCACCATGTCGGCATCGGCAAAGCGATCGGCCAGGATCCGGCCGGTCTTCATCGTGGTTTCCTCGTCGCCCGAGAAAGCGATGATGATGGTGCGCTTGGGCTTGAAGCCGCCCTTGCGCAGTTCCATCAGCCCGACCATCGCCAGGATCTCTGAAAACTTCTGGTCGCTCGCGCCGCGGCCATAGAGGTAGCCGTTCTCAACCACCGGGGTGAAGGGATCGCGAGTCCAGTCCTTGGGATTGGCCTCAACCACATCCATGTGGCCCGAGATGATCAGCGGCTTGAGCTTGGGATCGCTGCCCTGCCAGGTCGCGACCAGATAGGCCGTGTCATCAACCGGGGTGATCTCGATATCCTTCTCCGCCCAACCGGCGCCGAGCAGCGCGGTCTTGTAGAGCTTGGCAACGTCGATCGTACGGTTGCCCCCACCCTGGACCGACCGCAGCGCGATCGACTGCTTGGACAGCTCCAGCACCTGGGCTTCGGCCGTGGCACTCGGCACCTTGGGCGGGGCGGCCATGGCGGGGACGGCAAGAGTGGCGGCAAGCAGCAGGGCAGAGCGGCGCATGGGGGTTCTCCTTTGGACCGCTGCCTAGAGCAACGATCCGGATTTGCAAACTAGTCTGCCCAGTCGGCGATGCGCGGACCGTGGCTGAGCAGCGCAATCGCGCGATCCGCCGCACCCAGCGCCATTCGCGCGCCCCACGACCGAAAGGCCGAACGGTCGCTGGCCATCGGCGCGGTGCTCCCGGCCTGCAACGGAAACAGCACGTGTTCGCGGAACTCTTCGATCAGCGCGGCATCGCGCAGCACGGCGACATATTCGGCATTGGCGCGGTAGGAGACGAAATCGAAATTGCTCGATCCCACCACCAGCGCTTCGCCATCGATCAGTGCGGCCTTGGCGTGGGTCATCATCGGGGTCAGGCGAATGCGAATGCCCGCCGCATCGGCCACGCCCAGCAGATAGTCGCGGATGATCGGTTTGTTGTTGGGGCGCGGGGTATAGAGCGTAACCTCTGCCCCGGCCCGCGCGGCCCGGCCCATCGCCTCGACAAAGGGAAAGGTCGGATAGGCGCTGACCACTTCGAGCGATTGACGCGCCCCGGCAAAAGCATCGATCAGCGGGGCGAAACCGGCGGGATTATCGGCCCCGTCCATGCTCAGCACGGTGGCCCCGCCGATCTCGGCTGAAGCGCTGCCGCCTTGCCCAAGCCAATCGCGGTGGAATTCCCCGGCCAGCCAATCGGCCAGGCCCGGATGTTCGACCCGCACCATCATATCGTGCCAGGCAAAGTTGTGATCGGAGAAGTTGATCCCGCCAAGCCAGGCGACATCATCGATCACCAGTAGCTTCTTGTGGTTGCGCAAGGCGTAGCGCAGCGGATTGCGGCCGATCGGATTGGTCACCCGCACCCCCGCACCCTGGCGCAGCAGGCGGCCAAACATGGCCGCCGTGGCGCGCGCCTCGGCATGGATTGCGGGCTTGCGGGTAAGCGCTAGGAAGGTGTCGTTGATGACTTGGCGGGTATAGTCATCGACCAGCACCCGGCGGTCCGGTGCGTGGCTGTGGCCGATCGCTTCGGCCACTGAGAGCCCGGCGGCATCACCCTCAAACGTCATTGCCTGGATCAGCACGCGGCGCTGGGCGCCCAGGATGTCCGTCCGGCAGCGCCCCCAGAACGCGGCCGAACCGACCAGCAATTCGGCCACCAACGGTTCATCTTTCGGCAAGGGAGGATTGCCCATGGCGACAAGGCCTTGCCAGTCGGGAATGACAATGGCAAGGCCAGCCCCGGTCGCGAGGAAGGTGGTATATGCACGCTCCAGCTCCTCCGCACCTTGCGATCGGTCGTCCGCTCAAGGTGCTGCTGCTGCTCTCCTCGCTCCATGGCGGCGGGGCAGAGCGGGTCGCCGTGCACCTGCTCAACGGCCTTGATCCCAGCCGGATCGATGCGCGGATGGGCCTGCTGCGCAAGGCCGGACCCTATGTGAACCTGGTCGAGGACGAGAGCCGGCTGCTGGTTGCCCCCGACGGTGAGACGCACTTCAACTATGATGGTCCGAACTCGGACCAGTATGCCCCCGGCAAGCTGGTCAGCAGCGCGGTGCGGGCGCCGCTCGCCTTCCGGCAAATGGTCAAGGAAACCCAGCCCGACGTGGTGATGAGCTTCCTTAAGGGTACCAACCTGCTCGCCTGGCTTTCGCTGATGGGCCTGGGCCGCCACCGCCCGCGCTGGATCGCGCGCGAGGGCAACAACGTGTTGGCCGTGGTGAACGAGGAAGCGCCCAACGAATTCGTCCGCAAGGTCTCGCTTGGCCTCACCAGCCGCGCCTATAACCGCGCCGATGCGGTCCTGGCCAATGCCACCGACATGGCCGAAACCCTGATCGCCGATCTGTCGCTGAGCCGCGCAAAAATGCGGATGATCAACAATCCGATCGATCTCGGCACGATCACCGCTGCCAAGGATCAGTCGGTTCCGGGGGCGCCGAAGCGGCCCTACATCATCACCGCCGGGCGGCTGGAGTACCAGAAGGCCCACGAAGTGCTGTTGCGAGCCTTTGCGCAGAGCGGTTTGTGGCGCAGCCACGCCCTGGTGATCCTGGGCAAGGGCAGCCGTCTGAACGAGCTCCACCGTCTGGCCGCGCAGCTTGGCATCGGCGAGCATGTCCGTTTCATCGGCTTTGTCGCCAACCCCTATGCCTGGATGGCCAAGGCCGACCTGTTCGTCCTGCCATCGCGCTGGGAAGGCTTCCCGACTGTCGCGGCCGAAGCACTGGCCTGCGGCGCGCCGTTGCTGCTGACCGACTGCAAGTTTGGCCCGCGCGACGTGATCGAACCCGGCGTTTCTGGCGAGCTGGTTCCAGTCGACGATGTCGATGCCCTGGCGCGCGGGATGGCAGATCTGATCGCCGCGCCCGAGCGCCGTGCCGCGCTGCGCGAAGCCGGCTTTGCCCGGGTCCAACGCTTCGCGATAGACGAGATGGTCGAGCAGTACGCCACCCTGTTCGAGGAATTCGCCCCGGTTCCAGCGCGTTAACCCTTTTGCGCTATCCGGTCTCGAACGGAAAACAGCCATTTCAGCCCGCTGGCGCTGGACGGCGTTTTGGCTAACACGCAGGCTGCGGATTTGGCGAGCAAAGGCGCAAAAGGTCAATGAAGTTCAATGCCTTGACAGGGATGGTGGCGGCCTTCGTCGCGCTGGTCGGCGCGGCTGGCTACCTGTTGGTGCAGGACCCGGCACACCGCGCCAAAGGCGTTGCCGAACAATCGAGCAAGCCGGTCGCCGGAGCCGATTTTGCCAAGCCCGCCGCGCAGCCAACCGCCTCCCCGGCCGCCAAGCCGCGCGACGAGCGTTTTGTGATCAAGCGGATCCTGCCGATCACCGGCCCGATCAAGTACGGCGAATGGCACTGGGACGAAACGGGCGTGCCCGCCGACGGCCCACTGGTGATGACGGTCGATCTTGACGCGCGGGTCCTCTCAGTCTTCCGCGGCGGTTATGAGATCGGCGCGACTGCGGTACTCCTCGGGACCACCGAAAAGCCGACTCCGCTGGGCAAGTTTCCGGTGATCTGGAAGAAGGCCGATCACTATTCCAGCACCTATGACGGCGCCCCGATGCCCTTTACCCACCGCCTGACCAACGATGGCGTGGCGATCCACGGGACCAAGGTGGAAAAAGGCTATGCCAGCCACGGCTGCATCGGCGTGCCGAACGACTTTGGCCGTAAGCTGTTCGCCGTCACCAAGGTGGGGGACGTGGTCTACATCACCCGCGGCAAGCGGATCGGCAAGGGCGACTCCCTCGTCGGAGGCTGACCGTCAGGCCAGCCCCTTTTCCAGGTTGCGCGGGGTGGCGTCGCCCAGCTGGCTGCCGCCATCAATGTCCAGGATCGTCCCGGTGATATATCGCGCCGCGTTCGAGCAGAGGAACACTGCGCCTTCGGCGATTTCCTCGATCTCGCCCCAGCGCTTCATCGCGATCCGGTCGTAATGCTTCTGGCGGGTATCCGCATCAGGCGCGAGCCGGGCCATGCCTTCCGTATTGGCGATCGGCCCCGGCGAGATGCCGTTGACCCGCACGTCCGAACCCCATTCGAGCGCGAGCACGCGGACCAGCTGGTTGATCCCGGCCTTGGCCGCACAGGCGTGGGCCTGAAGCTGCACGGCATTGACAGCCTGGCCGGCCGTGATGGCGATCAGCGAGGCGCCGGGCACGTTGAGCAAATCGTGGCAGCCGCGAAACACGTTGAAGGTGCCAAGCAGGTCGATATCGACCACAGTCTTGAAGGCATTGGCGCTCATCCCCAGGGCCGGGGCAAGGAAGTTCCCCGCCGCGCCGGAGACGACGATGTCCATCAGCCCGAACTCATTGCGAACGTGCTCCATGGCCGCACGGATCGCGCCATAGTCGCGCACATCGGCGGACAGGCCGATCGCGCCATGCCCAATTTCGGCGGCGGCATTGGCCGCCTTTTCCGGGTTGCGGCCGCAGACCGCGACCTTGGCCCCGAGTTCGGCAAAGCGCTTGGCGATGCCCAGGTTGATGCCGGAAGTGCCCCCGGCGACGAAGGCGACCTTGCCGTCAAGGATGCCGTCACGGAACGGTGATTGGGTCATATCGGTCACTCCTTAGCGCGGGGCCATGCGGATCGCGCCGTCGAGGCGGATGCACTGGGCGTTGAAATAGGTGTTGCGGGCAAGTTCGAGCGCAAGGCTGCCGAATTCCTCCGGCTTGCCGAGCCGCTTGGGGAAGGGCACCGAGGCCGCCAGGCTTTCGAGCACTTGCGGCTTGGCCCCCAGCATCAGCGGGGTGGCGAAGATCCCGGGCATGATCGAGTTGACGCGAATGCCAAGGTCCGACAGGTCGCGCGCCATCGGCAACACGAGCCCGTTCACCCCGGCCTTGGCCGAACCATAGATCACCTGGCCGATCTGCCCGTCCTGGGCAGCGACCGAAGCGGTCAGCGTAATGCAGCCCCGCTCACCATCTTCGAGCGGCTCCAGCCCGGCCATCCCTTCAGCCGAGATTGAGGCGATGCGGTAAGAGGCGACGAGGATGCCCTGGACCCCGTATTCATAGTCTTCGGTCGGCAAGCGCTTGAGCTTGCCGGCTTCCTTGTCGAAGGCCAGCGTCTTGCCGCGGCGGCTGGTCATGGCGCAGTGCACCGTGATCCGCTCTTGCCCGTGCGCCGCGCGTGCCTTGGCAAAGCCGGCGACGACCGAATCCTCCAAAGTGATGTCGACATGGCAGAACAGCCCGCCGATCGCCTGGGCGACTTCCTCACCCTTTTCGCTGTTCACGTCGAAAATCGCGACCTTTGCACCGGCTGCTGCCAGAGCTTCGGCAGTAGCCCGGCCCAGACCCGATGCGCCGCCGGTTACGACGGCGGCAATGCTCGAATCGATCTTCATTTGACTCTCCCTTTAATCGGTCGATTAATGCCGGGAGAGCAGGTGGGCGGCAACCCCCACAAAAAGACCAGACGGCTTGCCAGGAGAGCGACGATGACAGCCACAGCAGCCTGGGGCGCGACTGCCCCCGATTCCGGTATCAACGCCCTGACCATCGATCGCCGGGCGCTGCGCGACGAGGACGTGGCGATCGACATTGCCTTCTGCGGGGTTTGCCATTCCGATCTCCACGTCGCGCGCAACGATTGGGGCCGGACGACCTATCCCTTCGTACCCGGGCACGAGATTGTCGGCACGGTCAGCGCGGTCGGCGCTGGCGTCACCCGCTTCAAGGTGGGGGACCGGGTCGCCGTCGGCACCGTGGTCGATTCCTGCCGCAAGTGCGATGCCTGCCACGATGGCGAGGAGAACTATTGCCGCGAGGGGACCACTGGCACTTACAACAGCCACGACCGGATCGACGGCACCCCGACCTATGGCGGCTATTCGGCCAATATCGTCGTGGCCGAACCCTATGTCCTGCGCCTGCCCGAAAGCCTCGACATGGCCGCCGCCGCCCCGCTGCTATGCGCCGGGATCACCACCTATAGTCCGCTGAAGAACTGGAACGTCGGCCCCGGTAGCCGGGTCGGCGTGATCGGCCTCGGCGGCCTTGGCCATATGGGCGTGAAGTTCGCCAAGGCGCTGGGGGCGGAGGTGACGATGATCACCACCAGTCCGGCCAAGGGCGAGGACGCGAAGAAGCTGGGGGCCGATCACGTGCTGGTATCGACCGACAAGGAGGCGATGCGCGCAGCCGCCCGCTCGTTTGATTTCCTGCTCGATACGATCCCGGTCAAGCACGACCTGACCCGCTACCTGTTCCTGCTCGACCGCAAGGGCACACTGTGTATCGTCGGCATGATCGAGCCGGTCGAACCGTTCCATTCCGGCCTGCTGCTGGGCGGGCAGAAGGCCGTTGCCGGATCGGGCGTCGGCGGGATCGCCCAGACCCAGGAAATGCTCGATCTCTGCGCCGAGAAGGGCATCCTGGCGGAGATCGAGGTGATCCCGATCGCCGAGATCAACCGCGCCTATGAGCGGATGGAAAAGGCCGACGTAAAGTACCGCTTCGTTATCGACATGAGCACGCTATGACCCACACTGTTGACCTCTACTGGTCGTTCCGTTCGCCTTACTCCTATATCGTTGTGCCCAAGCTGATCGAGCTGGAGCGCGACTGGGACGCGCAGGTCAATGTTCGCCCCGTCCTGCCCATTGCCGTGCGCCAGCCGGACTTTTTCGCCCAGGCTGACCCGCTGTGGTTCAGCTACCTGATGCGCGACTGCGTGCGCAGCGCCGAATTTGCCGGGCTGACCCTGCGCTGGCCGCGGCCTGATCCGGTTGTCATGGACTATGCCACGCGGACCTATCCCAAGGAGCAGCCCTATATCCACCGCCTGACCCGCCTTGGCGTGCTGGCGGCGGAACGGGGCAAGGGCCTGCCGGTGCTGCGGGCAATCAGCCACCTGATCTGGTCGGGTGAGACCGACGGCTGGCACGAAGGTGACCACCTTGCCAAGGCCCTGGCCAGCGCCGGCTGCGATCTGGCCGAGATGGATGCAGCGCAGGAAGCGGAGGCCGAGCGGCTTGACGCAGTGATCAAGCAGAACGAGGCCGACCAGCGACTGGGCGGACACTATGGTGTGCCGCTGATGGTCTATCAGGGTGAACCTTTCTTCGGCCAGGACCGCTATGACCAGCTGGTCTGGCGGATGGAGCAGCAGGGGATGGCGCGGCGCTAGGCCCGCCGCGCCGGGGCGCGGGAAAAGCTCCAGCCCTCGGGCAAGGGCCGTGCCACAAGGTTGCCGATCGAGGCCGGCTGACGCGCCACCAGGCGCTCGAACAGCCGGGCCACAGCGCTGCCGCGCGGGATCTCGCCATCCAGTTCGGTGATGATCCGGGCCATCACCCTGAGCGCGATCGCGCGCGGGGCCTGCGGACGATAGACCAGCCCTAGCGGCGCGCGGGTCACGCAGTCCTGCCATTCGCGAACGGTGGCCCAGTCCAGCGCGGCATCGGCATCGGCAAGATGCGCGGCGCTGGCGGCCAGGGCCGGGACATCGATCCAATCGGCCTCGACCAGCGCCTTGCGCAGCCGCACCCGATCGAACCGGTCATCGCGGTTCGAGGGGTCATCCGCCGCAACCAGGCCCGCTGCCATAACCACCTGGCTCAATTCAAAACGCCGCCAGCCGAGCAGCGGGCGCACCAGCGGCAGCCGTGTCCCCGGGACCTGGCCGCGCGCCCGGACGCCGGCGAGCCCCGCCACCCCGCTGCCCCGGTTTAGCCGCAGCAGCAGCGTTTCTGCCTGATCATCGGCATGGTGCGCCGTCGCCAGCGTGGCGATCGACTGCAGCCCCATCCACTCCGCGAGCGCGGCATAGCGCGCGGCGCGGGCCTCGGCCTGGATATTGCCTTCAGCCAGGGTCACCGGCAAAGTCGCATGCGGCACGCCCAGCCGAGTGCACAAGGCCGCGACCATCGCGGCCTCATCGGCATTGGCAGGGCGCAGCCCATGATCGACGGTGGCCACGGCGATCCGCCCGGGCAGTGCAGCATGGGCCAGAAGCAGCAGCGCGATACTGTCAGGCCCGCCGGAAACGGCGAGGCCCAGGGTCCCCTCGCCCGGCCACAGCGGAGCAATGTCCGACGCGAAACGGGCGGTCAGGCTGACTGACAGCTCAATCGCACTTGAGCCCGGCGCGGGTGGCATCATACTGCCCTTTCAGGCGGCCAGCGGCTTCGTTGGGGAACTCGTCAACGAACTGGGCCAGCGCGATGCAGGCACGCGCGGTGTCCTTCTGGCGCTTGGTCGCCTCGGCCAAGAACAGCACGCTGTCAGCCGCGCGGTCGCGGAACTGCTTATCCTTGTAGTTTTCCAGGAACCACTTCTGCGCCTCATCCGGCTTGCCTTCGTCAAGGAGCGCGCGTCCCAGCAGGTTGCGCGCGAACGAGCGGCGCTGGTGACGCGGGTACTTTTCCAGGAACAGCTTAAGTTGCTGCTGCGCCTCGGGATAGAACTTGGCTTCCCACAGGCGGAAGCCATAGGAGTATTCGTCATCCCCCACGTCGGCAGTCTTGGGCTTTTCGATCGCGCGGACAGCGGCAAGTCGCGCAGCCGATGGCACGGCCGGCTTTGCAGTGGCGGTCGGCTTGGTCGCAGCCGGCTTGGTCGCGGCCGGCTTTGGCGTTGGGGTGGCGGCTGCAGTCGGCACGGTGGCAGTCGGCACTGCAACAGTCGGCTTGGGGGCCGAGGCGCCGCCAGTCATCGCTGCCAGGTTGCCGCTGGTGGTCGCACCATTGGTGGCGGTTACAGCTGCAGGCGCTGAGGAAACCTCCGCCGGCACGGCCGCGACCGAAGCCGGTGCTGCCGGGGTCAGCGCTGCAACCTTGGCCTCCAGCTGAGCCAATTTGTTGCCGCCTTCCTCTTGCTGGGCGGTCAGGCGGGCAAGCTGCGCCTCGATCGCATCGACGCGGACCAGCAGATCGGCCACCGGGGTTGAGGCCGGAGTGCCGCTAGCGGCCGTGGTCGGCTGACCGGGCTGTGTCAGCGGCGCAAAGAACTTGCCATCGCCGCCGGGGAACACCTGCCGCTGCAGCGCGCGCACTTCGGCTTCCAACTTGCGGATCCGCGCCTCGGCGTTGGGATCAGTAGCATTGCTTTGCGCGATAACTGGCGCGGCAAGTGCAACGGCGAGTGCGGCCAACAGCGGGCGGTGCATCGCGGCGAAGGTCTTCATGTACCTCTTCCCATCAAACGAGCGGCTTTGCGACAAAAGCCGGCATTTCTGCCGGTGGGTTCGATTTGCATAGCCGTGCTGAATTAACCCTGTCGAGGGCGTCAGCCCTGAGTATCCGCAGTTCCGGTGCCTGCTGGCGGAGCTGAAGCCGGCGCAGCAACCGGGTTGGCGACAGCGGCACCCGGCGCCTCGGTCCGCGGTTCGGCGACCGGGCGGCTCTCGCGCCGCGGCGGGTTGGCCGCGCTGGTGGTTACCGGTGCCGGGCTCGCAAGCGGAGCCGCCACTGGCCCGGTCCCTCGCGCCAGCAGGGCAGCAGCAGTTACGGGCACGTCGCGCATGGTCTGTTCGCGATCCGACAACGGGGGCACGATGCGGCCGGCAATGGTCACCGCCAGACCATCGGGTCGGGCCGTGGTCAGGGTGACTGCCCCGGCATTCTCCGGCACGGTCCAGCTTTCACCCAGCGCCAGGACCTTTTGCAGCAGTTGCTGACCGTTGCCATCGGCAAAGCGCACCCAGACCTGATCGCGCGTTGCAGTGAATACCACCGGACCGTTGGCCGGCGCTGGAGCCGGTGCCGCCACCGGCGCGGCGGCGCTGGGCGTTGCGCTTGGCAGGATCGAAGGCAGCGAGCCGCCCGGGGCATAGAGATTGGGCCAGACCAGGAACCCGACCAGCATGACCACCGCCAGACCGGCTGCGGCATACCAGGCCACCCGCCGGCCGGGCAGGCGTGCAGGATCGCCGGGTTCGAAGGCTGGCACGGTCCGGCGGGCATGATCGGGGTCGAGCCGGGCCAGTTCTTCGCGCACCAGATCGATCACGGCCGCGCTGTCGAGGCCAACCGCCTTGGCGTAAGTCCGGGTAAAGCCAACTGCATAGGCGCGCGATGGCAGCGCGGCAAAATTGCCCGCCTCGATCGCCGCGAGCTGCCGTTCGGAGATCTTGGTGACCTTGGAGATATCGGCCAGCGACTTGCCCGCCGCCTGGCGCGCGCGTGTCAGCTGCGCTCCGGCGCTTTCCAGAGGCAATTCAGCCTCTTGCTGTTCATCATCAATCATTACGACCCCGGCAGCAGTACTGTCTTTTGCGATCTGTGCCCCGCGAAGGGGACCATCCCGCTTTGCTGCCCCAAGTCAACGGAAATTGCTTGGCCCGGAATAAAGAGAGCGACAGTCTGGCGGCTATCTGCGGCAAGCCGGGGACAGCGCTGCCCTAGTCACAGTCAATACCGCGCTGCTGGGCCCAATCGACCAGCGCCTGGCGCAGTGAAGGCGGTGGGGCCATCAGCCAGCCGTTCATCGCCTTGCCGATCTCGTCCAGATCAATCTTGCGGACCAGCTCCTTGATCGGGCCGACGCTCGCCGGGGTGATCGAGAGGCGGCGGATGCCGATCCCGAGCAGAGCCAGCGCCTCGAGCCGGCGCCCGCCCATTTCGCCGCAGACGGTAACGTCGACACTGTGCCCGGCCACACCCTGGATCACGCGCTTCAGGAAGCGCAGGATCGCCGGGCTCAGCCAGTCATAGCGCTCGGCCAGCTTGGGATTGGCGCGATCGGCGGCGAATAGGAACTGGGTCAGGTCATTGGTGCCGATCGAGAGGAACGACAGCTTGGGGGCCAGCACGTCAAGCTGTTCGGCCAGCGCCGGCACTTCCAGCATCGCGCCATAGCGGATCGCTTCGGGCAGCAGCTTCTTCTGGGTCTTGAGGTAGGCCAGCTGGCTTTCGAACACCTCGCGCGCGGCATCGAACTCCCAGGGTTCGGTGACCATCGGGAACATGACGTTAAGCGTCCGCCCCCCGGCCGCTTCGAGCAGCGAACGCGCCTGGACCTTGAGCAGCCCGCCGCGTTCCAGCGCTACGCGCAGCGCGCGCCAGCCCATCGCCGGGTTCTCTTCGCTCTCGCCGTCGTTGTGGCGCAGGTACGGAAGGACCTTATCGCCGCCGATGTCGACCGTGCGGAATACCACCGGCTTGTCGCCAGCCGCGTCCAGCACGTCGCGATAGAGCCGGGTCTGGCGTTCGCGCGCGGGCAGGGTGGCGGAAACCAGGAACTGGAACTCGGTACGGAACAGCCCGATCCCGTCGGCGCCAGTCAGCGCCAGCCCCGGCATATCGTCGCGCAGGCCGGCATTCATCATCACCGTGATGCGCGTGCCACAGCGGGTGAAGGGCTCCACGTCGCGCAGCTTGGCATAGGCTGCCTGGCGCTCCTTGCTTTTGGCAAAGCGCGCTTCGAAGGCATCGACCACGGCCGGTTGCGGCCGCGCCGTGACGTGCCCGGCATCGGCATCGAGCAGCAGCAGATCGCCCTCGCGGATCGCGCCGCGCAGCGATCGCACCCGGCCCAGCACCGGAATACCCATCGCCCGCGCCACGATCACCACGTGCGCGGTGAGCGAGCCTTCCTCCAGCACCACGCCCTTCAGGCGGCGCTTGTCATATTCAAGCAGCTCAGCCGGACCAAGATTGCGGGCGATCAGGATCGCGTCCTGCTTCAGTCCCATGGTCGCCGCCGTGCCCATCTGGCCCGAGACAATCCGCAGCAGGCGGTTGGAGAGATCCTCCAGGTCGTGCATCCGGTCGGCCAGCAGCGGATCGTCGATCTGCCGCATCCGCATCCGGGTGCGCTGCTGAACCCGCTCGATCGCGGCCTCGGCGGTCAGCCCGCTGTCAATCGCCTCGATGATCCGGCGGCTCCAGCCTTCGTCGTAAGCGAACATCTTGTAGGTCTCGAGCACTTCCTCGTGCTCGCCGCCCACGCCGAATTCGGCCTGGCTGGCCATCCGGTCAATCTGTTCGCGCATCTTGTCAAAGGCGAGGTAGACGCGGCTCAGCTCGGCATCGCGGTCCTCGGCCATGACATGTTCGATCGTGATCCGCGGCTGGTGGAACACTGCCGCGCCGATTGCCAGCCCTTTGACCAGCGCCAGGCCGGGCAGGCGTTGCGGCCCGGTCAGTGCCGGGCTGAGCAGGGCCTCTTCCTCGTCAACCAGGCCGGCGTTGGCGATCACTTCGGACAGCACCATCGCGACGGTCTGGAGCGCCTCGATCTCGACCTCTTCATAACGGCGCGGCTCGGCATGCTGGACGCAGAGCACGCCCACTGCCCGCTCGCGCCGGACGATCGGCACCCCCGCAAAGGAGTGGAACTTTTCCTCGCCCGTTTCGGGGCGATAGGAGAAGTCCGGGTGGGCCGTCGCTTCGGCCAGGTTGAGCATCTCGGTGTTCTGGGCGATCGTGCCGACCAGTCCTTCCCCCACGGCCATGCGGGTGACATGGACCGCCTCTTGCGCCAGGCCGCGCGTGGCGAACAGTTCCAGCATCCCTTCGCGCAGCAGGTAGACCGAGCAGACCTCGCTATCGAGGCCCTCGCCGATCACTTCGACCACGGTGTTGAGCTTCGCCTGGGCATGGCTGCGCGACGCCATGACATCGTGCAGGCGCGTCAGGATCGTGCGGGCGGCCGAGGCGGCGGAAGCAGGCATGACGCAGTGCTAGCCCAAACTGCACGCCAAGCAAACGCGCGGCGATGTCCCGCAACCGTATTTCCTGCGAACAGGCCCATTCAGCCATGCTGTCGCTGGCAACAGTTGCGGCACATTGATCGCGTTCCGCTGGCCCACCGGGCTTCTTTCCGGCCACGCTGACCGGCGGCGGGCCAAACCGCCACCGATCGCGTGCGAGGGCAGATTGGGCTAGATGTGCGCCAGCTCTTCCTTGATGCGCAGCTTGCGACGCTTGAGTTGCTGGATCATCGCAAGGTCAGGCAAGGGTCGGTTCAGCTCATCCTGGATCTGCCGTTCAAGGCCGGCGTGCTTGAGCTGCAAGGCACTGACATGCGACGTTTCCATTGGCGATACTCCTCCGTATGCCCCCAGGGGGCAGGACCATCTTCCGGACCGAGATCGCTTTCCCGACTCGGTAGCCGTCGGGGGTCACTGCAATTGTCATGGAAGCATATTAAGCCTATCTTGCGAAGCACTCAGTTGAGGCACTTGCGGCAGGGCGCATCCCCGCCGCGCCTGGCCGGGTAAAGGGAGGTATTGGTGAGCGAAGAGGAGCTGAAGAAGCGGCTGGAAATGCTGCGGATCGAGCACCGCGACTTGGACGCGGCGATCGATGCGCTAAGCAGCGCCGGCGGCACCGACCAGCTCCAGATCGCGCGCCTCAAGAAGCGCAAGCTGCGCCTCAAGGACCAGATCGCGATGCTGGAGGATTACCTGATCCCCGACATCATTGCGTGACCCGTCGCCAGCAAACGAAAGCGTCCCCCGTCGGGACAGTGCAGAATTGCGCACCAAAACGATATTAATTGACGGTGACAAACGCGAGACACCGGAGTTACGCGGGCAGTCATGGGTTCGCCAACGAACATAAACCCGCGGATCGTGGAAGGCCTGTACTGCGAGGCTCTGGTTCTGTCGGACGAGGTGCGCCAAGCCTTTAGCCTGTCGGGCCGGCTTGAGGCTGTCAGCGGCTACGAAGATGCCGCGACCATCGCCCTGTCGTGTGAGGCATTGCGCACGACCACCAGGATGATGCATTCGGTCGCCTGGCTGCTGAACCATCGTGCCTTTTTCAATGGCGAGCTCTCGGAATTCCAGCTTCATCGCTATGGCAAGCTGGTCGACCATCCCGAAAGCGATCCGGCCCGGCTGGCCCTGATCGAACCTGAAACGCGGTCGCTGATCGAGGCGACCGAACGGTTCCATGCGCGCCTGAAGCGGATCGACGCGAGCTGGCGCGAACGCGATCCCAATGCCCCCAGCGCGGTTGCCGCGCTGCGCGAGCGCCTGACCCGCAGCGCGCGGGGCTAAATCAAGTTGCCAGCAACGCGCGGTCCCAGGCAGCGCGCCGCTCCGCACCGGGCTCATTCCCCGGCATGAACCGCTGAATCGCGCCGCGCATGGCCGCGGCGGCATCGCCCAACGAGCCATGCAGGCCAACCCCGACCGCTGCCAGCATTGCCGCCCCCAATGCCGTCGTCTCGACAAATTCCGGCCGCTCGACCGGCACGCGCAGCACGTCGGCCAGGTCCTGCGCCATCCAGTCGTTGGCGCTCATCCCGCCATCGATCCTGAGTGCGGTCCAACCGGCGCCATCGGCAGCGAAGGCTGCGGCAAGGTCCGCCGTCTGCATCGCCATGGCTTCCAGCGCCGCGCGGGCAACATGGGCCCGGGTGGTCGAAAAGCTCATGCCGGTGATCGCCGCACGGGCATCTGGCCGCCAGTGCGGGGCGCCAAGGCCGGATAGCGCCGGCACGATCGTCACCCCGCCGCTGTCCGGCACGGAACGCGCCAGCGCCTCGGTCTCGGGCGCCGAGGCAATGATGCCCAGGCTGTCGCGCAGCCACTGGACCAGGCTGCCGGCGACGAAAACCGAGCCTTCGAGCGCATAGGTCCGAGTGCCGCCGAGCTGGCACAGCACGGTGCCGAGCAGCCGGTGGCCCGAGCGCGGCACTTCCTGCCCCATGTTGGCCAGGACGAAAGCCCCGGTGCCATAAGTCGCCTTGGTCTCGCCGGGGTTGAGGCAACCCTGGCCGATCGTCGCACTCTGCTGATCGCCAACCAGGCCGGCAATCGGGATCGCCGCGCCGAACAGGTCGCGGGTGGTGGCCGCAAACCGCCCGGCGTTGTCGACCACCTCGGGCAGCGCGGCTTGCGGCACACCGAACAGGTCGCAGAGGCCCGCGTCCCAAGTGCTTCCCGCGAGCGGCAGCAACAGCGTGCGGCTGGCGTTGCTGGCGTCGGTAACGTGGGCGCCGCCCGACAGCTTCCAGGTCAGCCAGGATTCGACCGTCCCCAGCGCCAGCCGCCCGGCTGCTGCTGCTTCCGCCACGGCCGGTACATGCTGGACCACCCAGCGCATCTTGGTGCCCGAGAAATAGGGATCGAGCAGCAGCCCGGTCGCCGCCTGGACCACCGGTTCCTGCCCGGCATCACGCAGGTTTGCGCAGAAATCGGCAGTGCGGCGATCCTGCCAGACCAGCGCATTGTGCAGCGGCTGGCCCGTGGTCTTGTCCCAGGCCACGACCGTTTCGCGCTGGTTGGTGATTCCGATCGCGGCGACGTGGGCGGCCCCACCGGCCGCCTCGACCACCTGGCGCGCGCAGGCCAGGGTCTTGTCCCAGATCTCGGCGGCGTCATGTTCGACCCACCCCGGCTGCGGATAGTACTGGGTCAGCTCCTGCTGCGCGACGCCCTTGAGCGCCCCATCTGGGCTGAACAGCATTGCGCGGGTCGAAGTGGTGCCGGCGTCGAGGACAAGGATCAGATCGGTCATGCTCTCTCACACAAATCCCCCTCCCGCCTGCGGGAGGGGTCAGGGGAGGGTCTGTCAGGTGTGCCCTCCTGCTTGCCTAACATGCCCTCCCCCGACCCCTCCCGCAAGCGGGAGGGGAGAACAAGGGTCGACACCTGCGGGTCGAATGCCCATATCCCCCACGATGGACATTCCCGCCAAGCCTTGGCCGACCGGCCTTTCGGAGCAATGCGAACCGCTGGTGCGGCGCGTGCTAGCGCCCAACCCTTCGCCCTATACCTTCACCGGTACGCAGACCTATATCGTCGGCGCGGGCAGCGAGGTGGCTGTGATCGATCCCGGCCCGGCCGATGGCAGCATCGGCAGCGAGCCGAGCCCGTTCAAGGGAGCGGACACTAACGGCGTCGGTCATGTCGAAGCGATCCTGGCGGCCGTTGGCGCAGCAAAGATCACCGCGATCCTTTGCACCCACACCCACCGCGACCATTCCCCCGCCGCCGCTCCGCTCAAGGCGCTGACCGGCGCGCCGATCATCGGCTGTGCGCCGCTGAGCCTCAACGATGACGGACCGCGTGCCGACTCTGCATTCGATCATAGCTATGCGCCCGACCGCATCCTTGCCGATGGCGAGCGGATCAGCGGCCCCGACTGGACGATCGAGGCGGTGGCCACCCCCGGCCATACCAGCAACCACCTGTGCTACAGCCTGGTAGAAAGCAGGGCGCTGTTCACCGGCGATCATGTCATGGCCTGGTCGACCAGCGTGGTCTCGCCGCCCGATGGCGATATGAGCGCCTATATGGCGAGCCTGCAGAAGCTCTATGACCGCGATGACACGCGGCTTTACCCGGCGCATGGTCCGGCAGTCGACAAGCCGCGCCAGCTGGTGCGCGGGATGCTGGGCCACCGCCGCAGCCGCGAAGCGCAGATCGTAAAGCTGCTGGCCACCGGACCGCAGCAGATCCCGGCGATGGTTGCGGTGATGTACAAGGGGCTCGACCCGCGGCTGACCGGCGCGGCGGGCCGCTCGGTCCTGGCACACCTGGTCGATCTGGAGCGGCAGGGGCGCGTTACTTGCGAGGACGAGACATGGCGGATGGCGAGCTGACCGAACTGGCGCGCAAGACCCCGTCCTGGCTGCCGCTGGGGTTGATCCTCGCGAACTTGGCGCTTGGTGCATGGCTGCTGTGGCGCGCATTCGGACCCTCGCCCTATGGCGATCCGCTGGCAACCAGCTTGGCTGCATTCGAGAAAGCCAACCGCTTGACGGTGTTTTCGGCGCAGCTTGCCCCGGTGGTCGCGTCGGACGACGAGCGCCTGCTGGGCCTGCTTACCAGCCGCCAGATCGCGGTGATCCCGGCCAGGGTCGACTACACGCTCGACCTCTCCAAAATGACCCGCGCCAGCATGGCCTGGGACGAGGCCGCTCAGCGGCTGACCGTCACCCTGCCGCCGCTCACCGTCTCGCGCCCCAACCTCGATGAAGGCCGCGCCCAGTACCTGCGCGAAGGCGTGTGGATCACCCGCACCGCCCAGGATGACCTGACCCGCGCCAACACCAAACTGGCTGAGCAGCAGGCGGTCCAGCAGGCGGCCAACCCGGTGCTGATGAACCTGGCCCGCGCCGCCGCCAAGGATGCCGTGCGGCAGAACCTTTCGGCGCCCTTGCAAGTCAGCGGTCACCCAGCGGCAACGGTCGTCGTGCGGTTTGCAGGCGAAGCGCAGCAGTAAACTCACACCCGTCACCCCGGGCTTGACCCGGGGTCCCGCTGACCTTCCCGAGCGAGCAAAAAAGCGGGACCCCGGATCAAGTCCGGGGTGACGACGCCTTGTAGGGCCTCTTCCCCCTCCTGCCATTCCGTGGCAAACTGCCCCGCAGTTGGTCGCGCGACATGGATGGGGAGAATTCCATGGCTACTGCTGCCGCAACATATGACGAGCCCGCGAAGGGCGAACGCTTCTTCAGTACCCTGGCGATCATCATGGCGCTGACCGTGGTGCTGGGCTTTTCGGTTCAGTTCCTGGCCGGACGATCGACCTTTGCCTCGCCGCTCAGAGTCCACGCCCACGCTGTCCTGTTCATGGGCTGGGTGGCAATCTTCGTCACGCAAAGCTGGCTCGCCACACGCGGGCCAATCGCCCTGCACCGCACACTTGGCTGGCTGGCGCTGTTCTGGATCGCGGCGATGATGGCGGCGGCGATGGTGGTGATCGTGGCCATGACCCGCAACGCCACTGTGCCGTTCTTCTTTCAGCCGCAGCACTTCCTCTTCGCCGATCCGCTGACGCTGATCTGCTTTATCGCGCTGACGGCCTTCGCAGTAAGCAAGCGCCGCGAGACGGACTGGCACGCGCGCCTGCACATCTGCGCCATGACCCTGCTGACCGGACCGGCCTTTGGCCGCCTGCTGCCGATGCCGCTGCTGATTCCCTATGCCTTCGAAGCGGCAGGCCTGGCGACTACCGTGTTCCTGATTGCCGGCATGATCCGCGATTGGCGGGTCAGCAAGGCAATCCACCCGGCCTGGTGGTTCGGCTTTGCCGGCCTCGCCGTCAATCTGGTCGGCGCCCAGCTGCTGGCCCACTCGGCGATCGGCAACGCAGTCTATGAAGCGGTTGTCGCGGGCTATCCGGGCGAACATGTCGCCGGGCTGGAATTCCCGCCGCCGCCGGATAGCACCTTGCGCACGGGGCGCGGACCCGCCACTTAGGCGGGTATGACAGCACAGCCCACGAACCTCGCCGGAATCGACGTCCGCGCCGAAATCGAACGCCTGCGCAAGGAGCGCAACGCGGTGATCCTGGCGCATTATTACCAGAAGCCTGAAATCCAGGACCTGGCGGACTTCGTGGGGGACAGCCTGGAGCTGTCGAAAAAGGCTGCGGCAACCGATGCCGATGTGATCGCCTTCTGCGGGGTCAAGTTCATGGCCGATACGGCCAAGATCCTGAGCCCGCAGAAGATCGTGATCCTGCCCGATCTCGACGCCGGATGCTCTCTTGAGGATTCGTGCCCGCCCGAGAAGTTCAAGGCTTTCCGCGAGGCGCACCCCGATCACATTGCGCTGACCTATATCAACTGCTCGACCGAGGTGAAGGCGCTGTCCGACGTGATCGTCACCAGTTCCAGCGCCGAAACGATCCTTGCCCAGATTCCGCCCGAGCAGAAGATCATCTTCGGGCCGGACCGGCACCTTGGCGGCTATCTCAATCGCAAGTTCGGGCGCGATATGCTGCTCTGGCCGGGGGTCTGCATCGTCCATGAGGCATTCAGCGAAACCGAGCTGCTCAAGCTCAAGGCCCAGCACCCCGGTGCGCCGATTGCCGCCCACCCCGAATGCCCACCGACCATCGTTGACCACGCTGACTATGTCGGTTCGACCAGCGGCATCCTGCAGTTCGCCAAGACCTTCCCCGGCGATACCCTGATCGTCGCGACCGAGCCGCACATCATCCACCAGATGCAGCTGGCGATCCCCGAAAAGACCTTCATCGGCGCCCCTGGGGCCGACGGGAACTGCAACTGCAACATCTGCCCCTACATGGCGCTCAATACGCTCGAGAAGCTCTACGTCGCCCTGCGCGACCTCCAGCCGCAGATCGAGATCGAAGAGTCCTTGCGCCTCGCCGCCAAGAAGAGCCTCGACGCCATGCTGGCGATGGCCAGCGGCACTGTGGGCAAGGGCGATCTGGGGCCCGCCTGACCCCTAATCCGTTATCCCGAGCAGCCGCTTCGCCAGCACTAGGTGCGGGCGGTCGATCATTTTGCCGTCGATCTGCAGCGTCCCGGCATTGGGCTGGGCGGCAAAGGCGGCGATCACCGCGCGGGCGTGGACCAGCTCTTCCTCGCTCGGCGTGAAGGCGGCGTTGATCACCGGGACCTGCGCCGGGTGGATCGCCAGCATCCCGCCAAAGCCATCGGCGCGGGCTTCCTCGGCCAGGCGCTTGAGGCCTTCGAGGTCGGCAAAATCGGCGTGGAGCGTATCGAGCGGCAGCACGCCCTTGGCGTGGGCCGTCAGCAGCGTCTGGACACGGACATAGCGGAAGGCATCGGTCCAGCGGCCAGCAGCATCATACTTGCGCGCAGCACCGATCGCGGCGGAGAGGTCTTCTCCGCCCCAGACCAGCCCGTGGAGGCGCGGCAGCGATGCCGTGGCATAGCTGGGAATTGTGATCGCGGCTTCAGCTGTCTCGCTGACCAAGGCCAGGATTCGGGTCGAGCCAGAAGCGATGCCGCAGCGCCCCTCAAGCTCGTAGAGTTCTGCCGCAAGGGTCTGGATCGATTCCGGCCCGGCCGACTTGGGCAGCATGATGCCGTCCGGCGCCCCGGGCATGACCGCGGCCAGATCATCGCGCCACATCTGGCTGTCGAGCGCGTTGATCCGCACCCAGCGCCCGAATGGGGCCACGTGCCGCTGGCGGGCAAACCAGGCGCAGGCCAGCTGCCGGGCCTGGTTCTTGTTGGCGATGGCGACCGAGTCCTCAAGATCGACGATAATCACGTCGGCCCCGGTATCGGCCGCCTTGCCCAGCTTCTTCTCGCTGTCACCCGGAACGAACAGCCACGACCTTTGCTGCATGGTTGCGTCCCTTTCCGGCTCAGGCCGCCGCAGCTTCTGCCAGCGTCGGATAGTCCGTGTAGCCGGCCGGTCCGGGCAGGTACCACGACTTGGGCACATCGACATTGGGCGCCCATTCGGCCCCGACCCGGATGCGTTCGGCCAGATCCGGGTTGGAGATATAGGGCCGGCCAAAGCTGATCGCGTCGCAGACCCCGCTCGCCACTTCGGCGGCGGCGCTGGCGGCGGTGTAATCGCTATTGAGCACCATCGGCCCCTTGTAGATCGTGCGCAGGTGCGCGCCCTGCTTGGGCACTTCGGTCGCGCCGAAGGTCCCATCCGGCCCCGGCTGGCGCAGCTCGAGGAAGCCCACGTCCAGGTCCTGCAGCACCTTGGCCGCCGCGCCGAAGGTCTCAGCCGGCGTGGCATCGTCACACCCTTGCGTCTCGCCATTGGGCGAAAGCCGGATCGAAACACGGCCTGCGCCCCAGACATCGATCAGCCGCTCCAGCACTTCGCGCATCAGCCGCACGCGATTTTCAGGCGAGCCACCGTAATCATCCTCGCGCAGGTTGGACGAGCTGCGGATGAACTGGTCGATCAGGTAGCCATTGGCGCCGTGGAGTTGGACCCCGTCAAACCCGGCGGCCTTGGCATTGGCCGCAGCCTTGCCATAGTCATCGACGATCCGGGCGATGTCATCGAGCGTCGCGGCGCGGGCCTGTTCATAGGGCTTGCGACCGGTCGGGGTATGCGCATGGTCCGGCGCCGTGGTGGCCGAGGCCGAGACCGGCGGCTGCCCGCCGAGGAAATCCGGGTGGACCAGCCGGCCCATGTGCCACAGCTGCAGGATGATCCGTCCGCCAGCCTTGTGCACGGCCTCAGTCGTCAGCTTCCAGCCCTCGGTCTGGGCTTCGCTCCATACGCCGGGCGCGGCGGGCCAACCCAGCCCCTCGACCGAAATGCCGGTCGCTTCGGAAATGATCAGGCCGGCGCCGGCGCGCTGGCGGTAGTACTCAGCGATCAGTGCATTGGGGACCGAGCCCGGGTCCGAGCGGCCGCGCGTCAGCGGGGCCATCAGGATGCGATTGGGGCATTGAATCGCGCCGAGCGAAACCGGCTGGAACAGAGCGTCGTGCATTAGAATCCTCCGCGGGAATTTGGCACCATTTCGTTTTGCATTCTTAACCGAGCGGCTAAGGCATCCCGATGAGCAAGGCAATGGGCGCGGCAACCGGGAGCACGAAGGTCTGGCATTTTGCCGCCCTGCTTGGCGGCAATGTCGCGCTGGCGCTGGGGCCGCTGTGGGTGCGGCTGGCCGATAGCGGCCCGGTTTCGGCCGGGTTCTGGCGGCTGGCGCTCGCCGTGCCGTTCTTCGTCCTGCTCGCCCGCATGAACCGCCAGCCGCTGACCGGTGCGCCGCGCGCTGTACTGTGGGGCGTGCTGGCCGGCGGGGTGTTCTTCGCGCTCGACCTTTCAAGCTGGCACCTGGGGATCGAGCTGACCCGCCTCGGCAATGCGACGCTGTTCGGCAATGCCGGATCGATCCTGATCGCCGCCTGGGGCCTGATCGCGCTGCGCCGCTGGCCGCACACACCCGAATGGCTGGCCTTTGCCGCGGCGATCATCGGTTCGGCCGTGCTGCTGGGGCGCAGCCTGCAGATCGATCACACCACCCTGATCGGCGATCTGCTCTGCCTGCTGGCGGGCTTCCTCTACACCTTCTACATCCTGCTCGCACAGCGCGGACGGGCGGTGCTGGGCAGCTGGGCGCTGCTGTTCTGGTCCAGCCTGATCGGCCTGCCGGTGATGGCGGCAGGCGCGCTGCTGCTGGGTGAGCCGTTCTGGCCGACCAATTGGGGCCCGGTCATCGCCCTTTCCATCACCAGCCAGCTGATCGGGCAGGGGCTGCTGGTCTATGCCCTGCGCCATTTCCCGCCGCTGGTGATCGGCCTCGCTCTGCTGACCCAGCCGACGGTTTCCGTCGCGATCGGGTGGATCTGGTTCAACGAGGTGCTGGGGCCGCTTGATCTGCTCGGCATGGCGTTGGTTGCCGCCGGGCTGGTGCTGGCGCGGGTGGCGGAACGCCCTGCTGCCCCGCCGCTCGAGGGCGAAGAGCGCCCTTAGCCCGCGGGCGTTTCAGCCGGTTCCGGTGCGGTGGCCGGCGCTTCGGCAGTGGGCACTGCGGCGGCTTCGGTCGCGGTCGGATCAGCGGCCTTGGCCTTGCCATCCCCCTCGGGCCTGGGGGCCAGCGGGGCCTGGCTGCGAACCGTATCGAGCGGGATCATCGCGTCGCTGGCGCTGGCCGGCAGGATCTCGCCCGCGGCCTTGCCCGCACCTTCGTCCTTCTTGCCCGAACCGCAGGCGGCCAGCGCCAGGGCCAGGACCAGGATCGGCAGGTTACGCATGGCCATTCACTCCTGCGGACAAGGCCGTTCGAGCGCGGCCAGGAATTCCGGGGCGCGGGCGAGCAGCGCCGCATCCCAAGTCGGCATATCCACCGCATGGCCCAGCCGCGCAAGGCTGGTGACGCCGAACTCTTCGATCCCGCAGGGCACGATCCCGCCAAAGTGCGACAGGTCCGGGTCCAGGTTGACCGAAAAGCCGTGCATCGTGACCCAGCGCCGGATGCGGACGCCGATCGCGCCGATCTTGGCCTCGCGCCCGTCGATATCGCGGGTCCAGATGCCGATCCGGCCTTCGCTGCGCCAGGACTCCACGCCAAAGTCTGCCAGGGTCGCGATGACCCAGCCTTCCATCGCGTGGACAAAGCCGCGCACGTCGCGCGCCCGGCGCTTGAGGTCGAGCAGGACATAGCCGACCCGCTGCCCTGGACCGTGATAGGTATAACGCCCGCCGCGCCCGGCCTCGACCACTTCGAAGCGCGGATCGAGCAGTTCGTCCGCTGCGGCGCTGGTGCCGGCGGTGTAGACCGGCGGATGTTCGAGCAGCCAGACCAGTTCGTCCGCAGTGCCTTCGGCAATCGCGGCGTTGCGCGCGGTCATGAAATCGAGCGCGTGGCGATAGGGCACCTGCGCCTCATCGCGGCGCCATTCGATCGAGGCAGGGAGGTCCTGAATCATCGCCAAGTTGCGTGGCGGCAATCGCTGCTGTTATCAAGGGGCAACAACCAAGGAGAGCAAGCGATGCGGTTTGACAGCAACCGGGCCTGGCAAGAGGCCACTGCGCTGGTATCGGCCAACCGTGACGTGCTCTGGGCACTGGCCGGGGTCTTCCTGGTCCTGCCCAGCTTTGCCGTCGGGATCCTCGCCCCGCCGCCTGAACCTCCTGCCGGGGTGGACAGCGACAAGCTGATGGCCATGCTCTCCGCCTATTACAACAGCGCCTGGCCGTGGCTGCTGGGCATGGCGGTGTGCCAGGTGATCGGTACGCTGGCGATGTTGGCACTATACACCGACCGCACCCGCCCCACCGTCGCCGAGGCACTGAAGCTGGCGCTGCGCGGTGCGCTGCCCGTGATCCTGGCGCAGATCCTGGCAGGCATGGCCTTTGCCGGGGTCGCGCTGGTGCTGATCTCGCTTGCCGCGATGACCGGTTCCCAGGCTTTCGCGGGGCTGACGCTTACGCTGTGCCTGGTGGCATTGATCTATGTGATCGTGCGCATCTCGCTCGTTGCCCCGGTCGTGATGGTCGATGGGGAGCGCAATCCCGTTATCGCGCTGAAGCGCTCGTGGGCCCTCACCCGCGGCAATGCCGGACGGCTGCTGCTGTTCTATGCTCTGCTGCTGATCGGCTTCGGCATCGTGATCCTGCTGGTCGGCGGGCTGGCCGACCTGCTGCTGCGGCTGGTGCTGGGGATGGAATTGGGCACGGCGCTGGGCACGCTGATCTCGGCGGCTTTGCAGGCCGTGATGGCGATCTTCTTCATGGCGGTCTACGCTTCGACCCACCGCCAGCTCGCCCGCCCGGAAGCACCGGCGGCGGTCATCCCGATCGAATAGGTTAGTCCTTCCAACCCCAGAACAGCTTGCAGGGCAGCACGTTCAGCGGCTCGAAATCGGCGTCGATCCGGGTGAAGTGCCGCGCCATGAAGTCGCGCGCCTTGGCGCTGAACTGATAGACCAGGAAGGCCCCGCCCGGCCGCAGCACGCGGTGAGTGGCGGCTGCAATCGCCGGGCCAACGCCATCGGGCAGGGTCGAGAACGGCAAGCCCGAAAGAACATAGTCGGCATGATCGAAGCCGTGGGCGTGGACGATATCCTCCACGTCGGCCGCCGATCCCAGCACCGGGATGAAGCGACTGTCGGCAATCGTGGCCTTCAGGTAATCGATATAGAGCGGGTTGGTATCGATCACGATCAGCCGCCCGTCGCGGGGCAGTCGGTCCAGCACGGGCCGGCAAAAGGTGCCGACGCCGGGGCCGTATTCGACGAACAGCTTGCACTCATCCCATTTTACCGGGCCAAGCATCCGCGCGATGGTAAAGCGCGACGAGGGGATGATCGAACCGACCATCACCGGATGCTCGATAAAGCCTTGCAAGAAGACCCCCCAGGGGCCCATCGCGCGCTTGATGCGACGCTTGATGCGGGCGGTAAGCGGCTGGCGAGCAAGCTCGGTCGAAGTCATGCGCGGGACGAAATCCTGTCTTGTCCGGATAGGACACCGCTTTCACAAATTTGCCCGGCCATTGCAAGGCGGTTGCGACCAACATAGGGGGAGAAGGCGATGACCACCCCCGCAACGCCCCCGACCAGTCCCACCGACGCCGTCACGGCAAGCCTGCCGCGCGGCCGCGTGGCGCTGCTGTTCACGGTCATGCTGGTGACCGCGGCCGGCAATACGGCGATGCAGTCGGTCATGCCCTCGATCGGCACGGCGCTGAAGGTCCACGATTTCTGGATCAGCCTGGCCTACACCTGGTCGGCATTGCTGTGGATGCTGTGCGCGCCGTTCTGGGCGCGGCGCAGCGACCGGCGCGGCCGCAAGGCGATGATGGCACTGGGGCTGACCGGCTTCATTTCCAGCTTCGGGCTGTGCGGCATGGCGCTGTGGCTGGGGCTCAACGGCTATCTCGGCGCGCTGGGCACCTTGCTGTTGTTTGCCGCCTGCCGCTCGCTTTACGGTGGGTTCGGTTCGGCTGCTCCGCCGGCGGTCCAGGCCTATGTCGCCAGCCGCACCAGCCGGGCCGAGCGGACCCAGGCGCTCTCGCTGATCTCCTCCAGTTTTGGGCTCGGCACGGTGCTGGGCCCGGCGCTGGCGCCGCTGCTTATCCTGCCCGGCCTGGGCCTGGTCAGCCCGTTCTTTGCCTTCACCCTGATCGCCGTGATCGTGCTGGTGACATTGCGACTGCGGCTGCCCGACGACGCCCCGGCCTATGCCGCGCGCGGCGAGGTGCTGGCCGCGCCGTTCAGCGCCAATTCGGATTCGCGCATGCGCGGCGAGAACGATGAGACCGATGACGGCACGCTGCCGCCCGAAGTCCCCGACCTCAAGTGGACCGACCGCCGGCTCCGCCCCTGGCTGATCGCCGGGCTGCTTGGCGGACACGCCCAGGCCATGGTGATGGGGATCGTCGGTTTCCTGATCCTTGACCGGTTGGGCCTGCGCGCAACGCCAATGGCGGGGGCCGGGCCAACCGGCCTGGTGCTGATGTCGGGCGCAATTGCCACGCTGCTGGCCCAGTGGGGGATCATCCCGCTGTGGAAACTTGGTCCGCGCGCTTCGGCGCTGTGGGGCGTGAGCCTCGCCGCAATGGGCGTCGCCCTGCTGGCCGTAGCGCAGGACCTTCACGCCATCACCCTTGGCACGGCCATCGCCTGCCTGGGCTTTGGCCTGTTTCGCCCCGGTTTCACGGCTGGCGCCTCGCTGGCCGTCAGCCGGGCAGAGCAGGGCCAGTCGGCGGGCATCGTCGCCTCGGTCAATGGTGCCGCCTATATCGTCGCGCCAGCGATCGGGGTCTGGCTCTATGGCCACTCGTCGTGGATCGGCTTTGCGGTGATCGAGCTGCTGTGCTTGACCGTGCTGGTACTCGGCATCAAGGGCCTTGGCCGCGACGAAGACCTGATCGAGCGGCGCTAAAGGATTTCCAGCACCTTGTCCTGCGGACGGCACAGGCGCACGCCCTTGTCGGTCTCCACCAAAGGTCGCTCGATCAGCCTGGGCGCTGCGGCCATCGCCGCCAGAACGGTGTCAGCATCGGCCGATGGCAAGCCGCGCTCTTCCGCATCGGTGCCGCGCAGCCGCAGGCCCTGTTGCGGGGTAATCCCGGCATCGCGGTAGAGCTGGGCGAGCTTGGCGGCGGTCGGCGGATTTACCAGGTACTCCACCACAGTCACTTCCACACCCGGCGTCTCTTGCAGGATCGCCAGCGTCTTGCGCGACGTGCCGCAGGCCGGGTTGTGCCAGATCGTTGCCTTCATGGTCGGGGTCCTTTGCGTTCACCCGGCTCCATAGCGAATACGACGAGCCGAGCAATTTGATCCTTGTCAATGCGAGCGATTCGCATTAGCGGCATTCTCGTTATTGCAAATCATTCGCAAGATGGGGATCTGATGAATACTACCGCGCGCCTTTCTCTGCTCGCTTCCACCGTCATGCCCGCTTTCACGCTGGCGGCGCCGGCGCAGGCAGAGCTGGCAGCTGAAGCCGCCGATGCTCCGGCGATCATCGTCTATGGCGTGCCGGATGGCTACGACATCGAAAAGACCCGCTCGGCCACCAAGACCGAGACCCCGCTGATCGACGTTCCGCAGACCGTAACGGTCCTGAGCCGCGAACAGCTCGACGATCAGGGCGTCGAATCGCTCAACGACGCGCTGCGCTATGTCCCGGGGGTAGTGCTGGGCCAGGGCGAAGGCCACCGTGACCAGATCACCCTGCGCGGCCAGAGCACCACGGCAGACTTTTTTCTCGATGGCCTGCGCGACGACGCGCAGTACTATCGCTCGCTCTACAATATCGACCGGATCGAGGTACTGAAGGGGGCCAATGCGCTGATCTTCGGGCGCGGGGGTGGCGGCGGGGTGATCAACCGCGTCTCCAAGGCACCGGAATTCACCAAGGCCCGCACTGACTTTGCTGGCGGCGTCGACAGCTTCGGCGGCTGGTCGCTGGCCGCCGACCTTGATCAGCCGCTGGGTGAAAGCTTTGCCGCGCGTCTCAACGCCACGTACGAAGACTTCGCCAATCACCGCGACTTCTATGACGGCCACTTTGTCGGGATCGCCCCGACCCTGGGCTGGAAGCTGGGCGAAGCGACCCGGCTGGTGCTGGGCTATGAATATGCCGACGATCAGCGCGTCACCGACCGCGGAGTACCCTCCTTCGCCGGCACCCCGCTCAAGGGTTATGACGATGCGCTGTTCGGCAGCCCGACCGCCAACGAAAGCTCGGTCCAGGCCCACATCGCCCGCGCCCGGCTCGATCACGATTTCAGCGATGCGCTGAGCGTCAACCTGACCGGCCAGTATGCCCATTACGACAAGTACTATGGCAACGTGTACGCGCGCTCCGCCGCCACCGCGACCACGGTCGAGCTGGAAGGGTACAACAGCGATACGATCCGCGAGAACTGGATGATCCAGGGCAACCTGGTCTGGAAGGGCGAGACCGCCGGGATCGGCCACCAGCTGCTGCTCGGCTTCGAGGCCAGCGACCAGCTGACCGATGCCAAGCGCAGCGAGGCCGCCTTCGGTGCGACAGCGGCGAGCCGGATCACGGTGCCTCTTGCAGAACGCCTGACTCTGCCGACCGTCACCTTCGGCGCCAGCAGCCGCTCCAGCCGGTCCAAGGTTCGCGCAGTCTCGGCCTATGTCCAGGATCAGATCGACCTGGGTGAGATCGTCAAGGTGGTGCTGGGTCTGCGCTATGACGATTTCCGCATCAGCTCGACCAACCGGGTCAATGGCTTTGCCGCCAGCCGCAGCGACGGCAAGTGGAGTCCGCGCGCGGGCCTGATCATCAAGCCGCGCGAAAATGTCTCGCTCTATGCGAGCTATGCCAAGAGCTTCCTGCCGCAGTCGGGCGATCAGTTCACCGTCCTTGACGCGACCACGGCCACGCTCGCCCCGGAAGAGTTCCGCAACCTCGAAGCCGGGGTGAAGTGGGACCTGACCGAGCGTCTCGCCTTCACCGCCGCACTGTTCCAGATCGATCGCACCAACACCCGCGCCAACGATCCGGTCACCGGCGTGGCCGTGCTGACCGGCAAGAGCCGCACCAAAGGCTTCGAACTGGCCATGGTCGGCCAGCTGACCAAGGGCCTGCAGGTAACGCTGGGCTATGCGCTGCAGGATGGCGATATCGTCTCCACCACGGCTGCGGCCCCGGCCGGGCGGACCCTGGCCCAGGTGCCGCGGCATCAGTTCTCGGCCTGGGGCCGCTATGACTTCACGGATCGCTTCGGCGTGGCCGTGGGCGCGGTGCGGCAGAGCCAGCAGTTCGCCACGATCAGCAATGCCGTGCGCCTGCCCGGCTTCACCCGGATCGACGCGGCGTTGTTTTACAAGGTTTCGGACGCGGTGCAGCTCCAGCTCAATGTCGAGAACCTGACCGACACCGACTATTTCCCCAATGCCCACACCGACAACAACATCAGCACCGGCGCTCCGCTCAATGCGCGGCTGGGGGTGAAGCTGCGGTTCTGATCAGCCAGTTTGCCCCCCTTCCGTCATTCCCGCTCTCGCGGTGATGACGGGTTCTGGTTAGTTCAAACTTGACAAATGAACCGTTTTGGTTCATAGACGCACCGACGGATGCCGGACGGGTTACGCGTGCCGCCTGCTTCCGTGCAGTGGCCGGTGCGATAAGGCACCGATCCCGGATCGTGGAACTGGACCTTTACGGTCCTGAACGCCAGGCGGCAGGGGAGCGAGCCCGTCCCGCCAGCGCCACTGACCGCAGGGCCGAGTGGATGGTTCTTGGCAGCGACCCCATCCGCCGTTCGCAACGATTGGCTGCAAGCCCCGCCCGATCGGCTTCACGGGTACATTCGCACCGGCCGCATCCGTCGTCCGCTTGCCCGTCAACGCAACCCCGCCGCAACCCGGCGGGCGCTGTGGTGCGCGCCGTTCCGGCGCTCAAGTCGCCTTAATCGCCGGCACCGCCCGCGCCGCATCCTCGGCCGAGGTGCCGGGGGCCGGCACCGGGTCAATCGTTTCGAGCCGCCGCAGCACGCGCCCCGCTTGCTGGATCGCCGCGACCAGCCGGGGATAGACCCCGCAGCGGCACAGGTTCGGCACTGCCGCCCTGATGTCTTCAGGCGAAGGGTCGGCATTGCGCGCCAGCAGCGCTGCGGCGGCAATGGCGATGCCCGGCGTGCAGAACCCGCACTGGATCGCCTGCTGCGCCACCAGCGCCTGCTGCACCGGGTGCGAGCGATCGGGCGAAAGCCCCTCAATCGTCGTCACCACCCGGCCCTCGGCCTCGGCCAGGCTCATCTGGCAAGACATCTTGGCCTCGCCATCGACCAGGACCATGCAAGCGCCGCAATCGCCCACCCCGCAGCCATATTTGGTTCCAGTGAGGTTGGCCGCATCGCGCAGCGCCCACAGCAGCGGGGTCTGTGGGTCCATGTCGAAGGCCAGCGGCCGTTCGTTGACTGTCAGGCTGGGCATTGCGGCGGGATCAGTCGCGCCAGCTGCGGTCGGTCCGGTCGATGATCCGCACCCAGGCATCGAAGTCGGCCTTGCCCGGCCCGCCCGGCAGGCGGACCTGGCCGACATCGCGCTGGTGCACGGCCACGACCTCATCGGGAATCATGACCGGCTTGCCCGCCGCCATCGTCGCCAGCTGAATCTCGCAGGCGCGCTGCAGCGACCAGTGCTGGATAAAGATCTCACCAATCGAGCGGCCCAGGATCACCGGGCCGTGGTTGCGCAGCATCAGGATGCGGTTGTTGCCCAGGTTGGCAAGCAGCCGCTCACCCTCTTCCTCGCGCACCGTCACGCCCTCGAAATCGTGATAGCTGAGCTTGCCGATGAAGTTGCAGGCATAGAAGTTCACCGGCTGGAGCCCACCTTCCATCGAGCACACCGCCATCGTCGCCGTGGTGTGGGTGTGGCAGATCGCATGGGCCCAATCGACATGGCGGTGGAAGTAGGCGTGCTGGGTGAAGCCGGCCTTGTTGACCGGAAAGGGACTGCCGTCGAGCGTGTTTCCGTCAATGTCGATCTTGACCAGGTTGCTGGCACAGACTTCCGAATAGTGCAGGCCATAGGGGTTGATCAGGAAGGCCCCGTCTTCGCCCGGCACCTTGAGCGAGATGTGGTTGTAGATCGATTCGCTCCAGCCCAGATGGTCGAACACGCGGTAGCAGGCCGCCAGTTCCTGCCGCGCCGCCCATTCGGCCTCGCTGCAATCGAGGTTGCGGGCATGCGCGTTCTTGATCGGGGTGGCCATCTGATCCCTCCGGTTGTGCTTTGCGCGGCTTTCCTAAGCCAAGCTGGCTCACATGGAAATGCGGAAACCGGCCCAGACGGTGCGCGGCGCGCCAAGGTCGATGCTGCCCGCCTGGTTGCGGGTGATGATCTGCGCGTCGGTCAGGTTCTCGGCCCGCAGCACCAGCAGCAGGTGCTGGGTCAGCGGCACTTCGGCGACTGCATCGAGCGTGGTCGCGGCGGGCAGGCGGTCGGTCTCAAGGTCATCTTCCCACTGCGCGCCGGTGTGGCGCAGGCTGGCGGCGAAGAGCCAGCGTTCGGCCGGTCGCCAGGCGAGGGTCGTGCTGGCGGTCAGGCGCGGGACCTGGGCCGGGCGCTTGCCAGCGAGCGCGGCCGAAGCCCCGCTCGCCTCGACCCGGGCCGAAAGCCAAGAGAGTGCCGCATCAAGGCTGACCGCGCCCAGCTTGGCCGCAAGCGAAGCCTCGATCCCGCGCGAATGGACGGCATCGACATTGCGGCGTTCGCGCAAGTTCGGGCCGATCGTGACATTGGCGATCGCGCCCTTCACCCGGTTGTCGAAGCCGGTCAGGCGCAGCGTCAGGTCGGGCAGCGGGGTCCAGTCCAGCCCGCCCTCGAAGCCCTCCAGACGCTCATTCTCGAGCGCGGCATTGGCGCGGGTGGTGACCGGGAAGACCGTGAAGGGCCGGTAGAGTTCATTGAGCGTCGGCTGGCGCAGCCCGGTATAGGCGGCGGCGCGCAGCGACAGCGCCGGTGCCGCTTCAACCAGCAGCCCGCCGCGCAGGCTTTCCTGCCAGCCGGAGCGGTCGGCAAAGCGGCGGTCGGTGGTGACGGTGCCAGCGGCATTGGCCTCACGGAAGAAGCCTTCCGCCACCGTCCAGCGATCAGCCCGCGCGCTCAGCGTCAGCAGTGCCGGACCAAAGCGCCAGTCATGTTCGGCATAGAGCCCGAGGTCGGAATTGACCCCGCCGGCCTTGCGCCGCGCGGTGACCAGGCCGGTGACAGCGCTATAGGCCTCTTCCTGCATCTCGCCGCGCTGGCGCCGCCAGTCGATCCCCAGCCGCAGCGTCTGTCCGTCGCCCATCGGTGGGCGAAGCTCGAGCTTCGCGCCCAGGCCGGTAGCCGGGGTGCGCCGCTGGTCGAGCGTCTTGCGGAACGAAGTCGCGGAAATGACCACGTTGGAGAAATCGCGCGCCTGGACATAGCCGAGCGCCTCGAACTGCCAGGCCCCCCGGCCGACCAGACGCAGGCTAGCATCCTGCCCGCTCGCCCCGGTATCGGCCCCGGCAAAGCGCAGCGTGCGCTGGTCATCGAACAGCAGCGCGCGGGCCTGAAGCTCAATGTCCGGTGTCAGCGGCGCGGCGGCGCGCAGGCCGGTCGACCATGAATCGAACCGCGCCCGGACCGATGCCGGAACCCGCTGGTTTTGCGGTGTGGTCCAGAACCCCTGCCCCCGGTCCCAGCGGCCCGAAACCACCGCAAAGCCGCTGCCGAGCCGCGGGGCGAGCGATGCGGACAGCTCGCTCTCACCCCGGTCATTGACCAGGGCCGAGGCAGACAGCAGGCCCAGCGTGTCTGGCCCGGCCGAGGTGAGGTCGATGGTCCCCGCCACGGCGCCAGCGGCAAATCCCCCGGCCCCGCCGCCGCGCAGCACGCGGACCGAATCCAGCCGCTCAGGCGGCAGGGCGGCAAGCGGAACGTAGCCGAAGAAGGGATCGACCAGCGGCACGCCATCAAGCAGCACCAGCGTCCGGCTGGAGGCATTGCCGCCGAGCCCGCGCAGGGTGATGCCCTGGGCCGAGGGATTGGAGGAGCGGCTGTCCGAGCGGCGGAACTGCTGGATCCCCGGCGCGCGGCCAAGCAAGTCCTCGATCCGGCCCGAGGCGAGCGTGCGGACGTCCTCCGCCGTCAGAACATCGCCGGCAAAGGCGCGCTGACCAGCCGGGAGGTCCAGCGCCTTGCCGGTGACGATAATCGTTTCAGGATCGGGCGTATCCGCCAGCGCCGGGCCAGCCAGGGCCAGCAGCGCGAGGGCGGAAAAGTGGTGCCGCTTACGTGACTCGAACACGTGACCCCATCATTACGAATGATGTGCTCTACCAACTGAGCTAAAGCGGCGCTGCACCTTGTGGTGTGTGGAGGCCCGAGCCGGAATCGAACCGGCGTAAACGGATTTGCAGTCCGGTGCGTAACCACTCCGCCATCGGGCCATCCATCCCCTTGGGCGAACCCTCCGGGAGCCGCGCCACTAGCCGAGCGGGCCGATCAGTGCAACCGATTCATCGGGCGCACTTTACTGCACCCGCTGGAAGGCCAACCGGCGGGTTGCGGGATCGGCGCTCTCCAGTTTGACCCGCACCCGGTCACCCGGAACCACCTCGCGCGCGGTGGTCCGCGCAACCACCGGCAGGTCGCACAGCTGGATCCGCGCGCCTTGTTCGCCGAGGTCCGTAACAACCGCATCGAACAGTTCGCCTTCGCGGCCCGCCAGGATCGCCGTTTCGGCCAGGTCCACCACCGCGCGCTCGATCTGTCCGGCACGGGCATCGCCGCGCTGCATTGCGGCGGGGAGCAGCGGGAAGGCGGCGGCGATGGCATCAGGCACTGGCCGGCCATTGGCCAGCGCCAGCGCGGCCTCGATCACATAGCGATCAGCCAGCCGCCGCAGCGGGGCCGTGGCATGGGCATAGGGCGCGGCGATCGCGGCGTGCCAGGGCGGATTGCCCGGCGCATAGGGCGCGTAGCTCGCCCCCTGCCCGGCGCGGCGGACCGCCAGCATGAAGGCGGCGTGGCGGGGATCGGCGGGATCGAGCAGCTTTTCGAACTGGGCCAGCGGGGCGGCATCCGGCCAGGTCAGGCCAAAGGCCCGCGCGGTCTGGCGCAGCCGCGCTTCGGCGCGCGGATCGGGCCCGGCCATGACGCGGAACAGCCCCGTCTGATGCTCCAGCAGCAGCTTCGCCACGGCCAGGTTGCAGGCCAGCGAGAGCGCGGCATTGCGCGTTTCGGATGGCAGCAGCGGGCGGAAGCGGAGCGCGAACTTGCCATCGGCGCCGCGCTCGACCTGCTGCTCGGGCGGATCGACCCGGGCCGCCCCGCGCCGCGCCTCGGCCAGCTCGATCCGCTCGGCAATCTCCAGAAAGCCCGGCGGCAAGTCGGCATCGCGCACGCTCTCATAGGCCAGCTTGGCGCGGCTGCGGATCACCGCGCGGGTCACGCGATCGAGCACGGTCTCGCCAGCGGAATCGACCCGGACGGTGAAGACCACGGCGGGGCGCGGACCATCGGGCAGCAGGCTGGCCGCCCCTTCGGCCAAGACCGGTGGATAGAGCCCGGCCTTACCGCCCGGCAGATAGGTTGTGACCCCGCGGGCCCAGGCTTCGGCATCAAGCGGATCGCCCGGCGCGACGAACCAGCCGACATCGGCAATGGCATAGTGCAGCAACCAGTCCGCCCCCGCTGCCTCGATCGCAAAGGCCTGGTCCAGGTCGGTCGATTCCGCCGGATCGAGCGTTACAAACGGCCGCGCGGTCCAGTCGGCATGGTCGCTCGGCGCGCGCCGCGCCGCCGCTTCGGCCGCCGCCAGGACCGGTGCCGGGAAGCTGCCGGGCACCTGGAACTGCGTGCGCAGGGTCGCCAGCCCCTCGGCCAGCAAGCAATCGGGATCACGCAACATCCGCATTCGGTCAGGCTAGCCGGGTTGAGTTGGCAAAGCAAAAGGCCTCCCCGGTTACCCGGAGAGGCCTTCTGACAGTCTGGCTTAACGCGAGCGGCTTAGAACTTGCCGCGCAGCGTCACGCCGAAGGTGCGCGGTTCGCCAGGGAAGCCGACGAACAGCTGGTTGGCAGTCCCAGCCAGACCAGTCGAGGCCGGCGAGGCAACCGCACGGAACGTCCCGCTGCCCTGCAGCGGCATGTCCGCACCGATCATGTAGTACGTCTTGTTGAGCAGGTTCTGCGCCCAGACTTCGATGCCCCACTTGCGATCGGCACCGTAAAGACCGATGCGGCCGTTGACCGTCACGAAGCTGTCCTGGACCTTTTCAAGGTCAAGGTCCGAGCCGGTGTTGGTGTCGCTCTGCAGACGGGTGTCGACATAGAACAGCGCGCTCATGCCGCTGTCACCGATCGGCGGCGACCAGCTGAGGCCCGCAGTCACCGCATACTGCGGCGCGTTCGACACGGCGTTACCCGGCAGCTGGAACAGCACCGGCGAGAGCGGACGACCGCCTGTGCCGACCAGGTCCTTGGCATACTTGGTATCGACATAGGTCAGGCCGGCATTGACCGTGAAGTGACGGGCCGGACGCAGGAAGGCTTCAAGTTCGAAGCCCTTCGAGGTCACACCTGGCTTCAGGCGATCGGCGGCGCAGGAACCGGTCGTGGCCGAACCATCCTTGTCGGCACCGCCCAGGCTGTCCTGGCAGGCCTGGATATTGGTGACTTCGAAGTTCACCCCGTTGAAGGTGTTGAGCTGATAGTTCGAATAGCGCTGGTAGAACGCCGCGAAGTTCACGTCGATCCCGTCGCCATCGTACTTGAAGCCCACTTCGAAGGCGTCAACCTTCTCGCTGGCGAACTGCAGGTCGGTCGCTTCGGGGCGGCCGTTACCCTGGGTGTTGACCGGGCGGGCCAAACGGCCGGCGCAGGCTGCGTCAAACGTGGTATTGCAGACCCGGTCGAGTGCCGAGAAGTCCAGGTTGAAGCCACCCGCCTTGTAGCCCTTTGAGGCCGAGGCATAGACCATCAGGTCATCGAACGGCTTGACGCTGAGCACGGCGGTACCGGTCCACTGACCCTCGCTGAACTCGGTACCCGGGGCACCACGCGCGAACGAAGGCGCCGAACCGTTGATGACGCAGGCCAGCGAGGCCAGCGACTGCAGCGGCGTGTTGAGGATTGCCGGGCACAGCGTGTTGGTAAAGCGGGCATCGGCAGCCAGCGTCTTGCTTTCGTGGGTATAACGCGCGCCCACGGTCAGCTTGACCTTGTCTTCGACGATGTCGAAGGTGTTGTGCGTGAACAGCGCCCAGTTGTTGCTGCGCTGATCAAAGCTGGCGCCATTGTTGCCGGTGCCATTGAGGCGGGCCGAACCGGTTGCCGCCGCCAGGCCCTGGAAGCCCGGGAAGATCGTGGTCGGCAGGTTAGAGCAGGTGGCCGAGGCCGGGTTGACGTTGGCCGCCGAGATTGCCGTCGCCGCCAGGCAGTTGGCGTAACGCTCGTAGTCCGCGCCGTAGACGATGTCGTCATCGACGAAGAGCTTTTCGTTGGCGTAATAGCCGCCAACCAACCAGTCGAGCCGGCCGTCAAGCGCTTCGCCCTGCAGGCGGACTTCCTGAGTGAACAGCTTGAAGTGGCGATCGAGATCGAACCGCTTCAGGATGTCCATCGCCTGGAAATCGCCGTCCTGGCCCTGCTCGTTCAGGTAATCGCGATAGGCTGTGATCGAGGTCAGCGTGGCGCCGCCCAGATCCCAGGTCAGTTCACCCGAGAGGCCCCAGTCCTTGCTGTCGGTGCGATAGGTCACGCCCGGGGTGGTCGACTGGCGGCGGACGAAGGGTTCGTTGGCCGGGGCAACCTGGAAGTTGGCACCAAAGGCCTGGAGCAGCGGGAGCAGCGTGTTGGCGCTGGCAACGGGGAAACCGTCAGTGCCGCGGCTGAGGTTGCGAACCGGGTTCAGCAGCACGCCGCCGCAGCAGTTTTCCGCTTTCTTCGAATAGTCGGCGATCAGGCGCAGCTTGATGTCGTCGGTCGGTTCCCAGGCGATCTGGCCGCGCACCAGCCAGCGGTCGCGGTCGTTGATGTCGGGCTCACCGGGGGTGACGTTCTCGATGAAGCCGTCGCGCTGCTGCCAAACGGCATCGATGCGGGCAGCGGCGGTGCTGCCAAGCGGCACGTTGACCGCGCCATCAAGGCGCCAGAAATTGTAATTGCCATAGGTGGCCGAGGCATTGCCCGAGAACCCGTCCGACAGGCTCGGGCCCTTGGTGACGATGTTGATCAGGCCGGCGGTCGAGTTGCGGCCGAACAGCGTGCCCTGGGGCCCGCGCAGCACTTCGACGCGCTCGATCTCGCCCAGTTCGGACAGGCCGACGCCGGTGCGGCTGCGATAGACGCCGTCGATGAACAGGCCGACCGAGCTTTCAAGGCCGGCGTTCTCGCCCACGGTGCCAATCCCGCGGATCCGCGCGGTGAAGTTCACTTCGCTGGTTGCGCCCGAAACGAGCAGCGAAGGGGCAACCTGGTTGAGCTGGCGCACGTCGGTGGCGCCGGTCTTGGCCAGCGTTTCACCGGTGACGGCCGAAACAGCGATCGGCACGTCCGACAGCGCTTCGCTGCGGCGGGTGGCGGTGACGATGATCTCAGCCTCGTCAACGGCTTCATCGGCCTGCGGGGCGTCCTGGGCAAAAGCCGGGGCAGCCGAGGCAACGATGGCGAGCGATACGCCAAGGGCCGAAGAGCGCAGCAAGGTACGGCCGAACGAGCGGCGGAAAGTTTTCATGAAAATCCACTCCCTGTGAATACGAACGGCAAGGGGGGCGCCGCCCGATGGGGCGCAGATACGCATACCTATGCGGTTTCACAATACGGCCAGATGGCCATTCGTCGAAGGCTGTGGCGCTTTCGCCACAAGCCCGACCTGGGTTCAGGGGTCGACGAATTCGCCTTTGCGCTTCTCCATTTGGCTGCGCACCGCCTCAATCTGGTTGCGGCTGCCGATCAGTGCGGTCTGCTCGACGCTTTCGGCCATCAGGATCTCGTCGGTGGTGCTTTCAAGATAGCGGTTGAACAGCCGCTTGGCAGCGCGCTGGGCATGGGGGTTGCGGTTGGCGATCTCGGCCGCGATCGCTGTGGCGCGGGCGACCGGATTGGCGTCGACAATCGTCGCAAAGCCATATTCGCCAGCCTGTTCACCCGTGAACTCGCGGTTGGTATAGGTCAGTTCGCGCAGCACGTCGTCGCGGACCATGCCCTTCCACAGCGCATAACCGGCCATGTCGGGAACCAAGCCCCACTTCATTTCCATCACCGCCAGCCGCGCATCGGGCGCAACCACCCGGATGTCCGCACCGCTGGCCACCTGCAGGCCGCCGCCGAAGCAGACGCCGTGCACCGCGGCGATCACCGGCACCGGCAGCTTGCGCCACTGCATCGCCACTTGCTGCGGCCGGTTGGCATTGCCGTGGGTCCGCTCCGTCAGCGGCACGGCATCGTGGCGATCGGTCTGCGCCATCGAAGTGAGATCAAGACCGGCGCAGAAACTGCGCCCTTCGCCCGCCAGCACCACCGCGCGCAGGCCAGGCATGGCATAAAGTACCTCGCCCGCTTCAAGCAGCGTGTCGAACATTGCCGGATCGAGCGCATTCATCTTGTCGGCCCGGATCATTCGCACCTGGGCCACGCCATCGGCATCCATCGAAATGCTGACTCGATCGTTGGGCTTCAGCTCGCGCATTGCTCATTGTCCTGCTGGTTGGTCTTGGCCGCTTCCTTGCCCAAACGCAGGTGCGCGTCCAGTCCTCCATTTGCCATTGCCGGATCGTCGGTAAGGTTCAGCGCGGGGCGGAGCATTTCATCGGCCAGGCGATAGCCGCCGTCGGCCCGGGTTTCGATCAGCCCGTCCAGCCCCGCGACCCGCAGCTTAGCGCGCAGGCGACTGACGTGGACCGCCAGACTATTGGTTTCGGGACGGAAGGCCAGCCGCCAGACATCGCTGCGCAGTTCGCTAGGCGGCACGGTCACGCCCGGCTCCTCGGCCAGCCGCCACAGCAGCAGGAACTCGCGCGGGTGGAGCCCCGCCCCGCGCCCGGCCACGAAGGCATCGCGCAGCAAGAGATCAAGCTTGAGCAGCCCCAGTGTGCGTTCGCGCGGCAGCGCGCGCATCGCCGTGTTGATTCGCAAGGCGCGGCTTTCGATCTCTTCCAGATCGGTTGTTCCGCCGATCGCATCGCCAAAGCCAAGCCGCAGCAATCTTGCCCGCTCCCGGGCATCGTCGACCCCGACTGCCAGAACCCGCTGCCGGCGCTTGGCGCTGGCCCCCACCAGCATCACCCAGTCACTCACCACCGCGCGGTGCGGCATGGCGATCAGCGGCGGCGCCTCGGCCTGGGGTGGCTCGATCCCGGGTTCGACGAGGGTCCAGCCCAGCCGGCGCAGATCGCACCCGTCCGGGACCGGACCCGTCGCAAACCATTGGAACTCGAGCAAGAGTTGCTCCCGAAACAAACCCTTCGGGGGCAGACTGACAGCACTGCGACCTGTCCTGCAAGCCCGATCGAAGACCGGACCGCGCTACGCTCAGGCCGCCGAGGAATTGACCCCCATGCTGGCTAGGTAGCGCTTGATGTTGCGCGCGGCCTGACGGAGGCGCTGCTCGTTCTCAACCAGGGCGATGCGGACGAAGCCCTCACCCTCTTCGCCATAACCGACGCCGGGCGCGACCGCGACTTCGGCGTGGGTCAGCAGCTGCTTGGAAAACTCCAGGCTGCCCATGTCCTTCAGCGCCGGCGGCAGCGGGGCCCAGGCGAACATCGAGGCCTTGGGGCTGGGGATTTCCCACCCGGCGCGGCCAAAGCTTTCGACCAGCACGTCGCGGCGCTTCTGGTAAAGGTTGCGGTTCATCTCGACGATGTCCTGCGGACCGTTCAGGGCCGCGCAGGCCGCCGCCTGGATCGGGGTAAAGGCGCCATAATCGAGGTAGCTCTTGACCCGCTTCAGCGCTGCGATCAGGCGCGGATTGCCGACCGCGAAACCGACCCGCCAGCCGGCCATCGAAAAGGTCTTCGACATCGAGGTGAACTCGATCGCGACGTCCTTGGCCCCCGGCACCTGCAGGATCGAAACAGTCGGATTGCCGTCGTAATAGAGCTCAGAATAGGCCAGGTCAGAGATTACCCAGACCTTGTTCTCCTTCGCCCAGGCGACCAGCCGCTCATAGAAAGCGAGATCAACCGTCTCGGCAGTCGGGTTGGACGGATAGTTCACGATCAGGATCGAAGGGCGCGGTACGGTATAGGCCATCGCCCGCTCCAGCGATTCCCAGTAACGCTCATCCGGTGTGGTCGGAACCGAGCGGATCGTAGCCCCGGCGATGATGAAGCCGAAAGTGTGGATCGGGTAGCTGGGGTTAGGGGCCAGCACCACATCGCCCGGCGCGGTGATTGCGGTGGCAAGGCTGGCGAGGCCCTCCTTCGAACCCATGGTCATCACCACTTCGGTCTCGGGATCGACCTCCACGCCAAAGCGGCGGCCATAGTAATTGGCCTGGGCCTTGCGCAGGCCGGGGATACCGGACGAGGCGGAATAGCCGTGGGCATCGGCCTTTTGCGCCACTTCGCACAGCTTGTCGATCACGTGGGCGGGGGGCGGCAGGTCCGGGTTGCCCATGCCAAGATCAATGATGTCCCTACCGGCGGCGCGTGCTGCGGCCCGCATGCCGTTGACTTCGGCGATGACGTAGGGCGGCAGGCGCTTGATGCGGTAGAACTCTTCTTCCATGACCTCGACTTCGTTGAATGCGGCGGAATTGTCGCGAGTTCGTCTGTAAGACGCTTAAGCCCTGCCCGCAATTGGGTTAGGGTGCAAGCAGCCAGCCGGTGAATCGGGAACCCTTCATGCGCGACGACGATCTGACCAACACCTTCGACGCCATGTTCGCCGAACCGCTCAAGCTGTGGGACCAACTGGTGCCAAGCGGTGTCAAGCAGGGCGAACTGGGCGAATGGGCCGCCGCGCTGCAGACCATGCAGGCGCTGTGGCTGGAATTCGCGCAGGATCAGGCCGCCACGCTGGCGGGCAAGGCCCCGGCCATGCTGACCGATCCGGGCAACTGGCTGGGCATCTACGAAGGCTGGGTCCGCGCCCTGCCGCTGACCCGGCCCGAAGTGCAGCAGAAGCTGTGGGCCGATGGCATGGCGCTGTGGCAGACCGTGCTGGGCCAATACGGCATCGACGGCAAGCCTGCGGGCGAGGCGCCGGAGCTGCCGCGCAAGGACCGCCGCTTTGCCGATCCCAAGTGGCGCGAGCAGCCGTTTTTCGCCCTGGTCCACCAAACCTACCTGATGCTGGCCGAACAGGTCCTGGCGCTGGCCGACAGTGTCGAGGGAGTCGATCCGCATCAGCAGGACCAATTGCGCTTCGCCGCCCGCACCCTGGTCGAGGCGCTCAGCCCCGCGCATTTCCCGGTCACCAACCCGCTGGTGCTCGAACGCGCCATTGCCACCAAAGGGCAGAGCCTGGCCAAGGGGATGCAGCACCTGCTGGCCGATCTCAAGAAGGGGCAGCTGACCCACGTCGACCCGCAGGCCTTCCGGCTGGGCGAGAACCTGGCGACCACGCCCGGTAAGGTCGTCTACCAGACCCCGCTGTTCCAGCTGATCCAGTACAGCCCGACCACCGACAAGGTCCTCGAAACGCCGCTGGTGATCTTCCCGCCGTGGATCAACCGGTTCTACATCCTCGACCTCAGCCCGGAGAAAAGCTTCATCCGCTGGGCGGTGGAGCAAGGCGTCACCGTCTTCGTCGTTTCTTGGAAGAGCGCCGACGAGACCATGGTCGACCTGACCTGGGACGATTACATCCGCGCCCAGATCGAGGCGATCGACACCGTGCGCGAGCGGCTGGGGGTCAAGGCCGTCCATACCATCGGCTATTGCGTTGCGGGCACGACCCTGGCGGCGACGCTGGCCGTGCTGGCCCGGCGCGGCGAGGCGGACAAGGTCAAGAGCGCGACCTTTTTCACCGCCCAGGTCGATTTCGAACAGGCGGGCGAGCTCAAGGTCTTCATCGATGACCAGCAGTTGCAGGTGGTCGAAAAGCTGGCCGAGGAGCACGGCTATCTTGACGGGCGCTATATGGCGACAACCTTCAACTTGCTGCGCGGCAACGACCTGATCTGGAACTACGTCGTCAAGAACTACCTGCTGGGCGACGACTATCCGGCCTTCGACCTGCTGCACTGGAACGGCGATGTCACCAACCTGCCGGCCAAGTGGCACCGCCAGTACCTGACCGAGCTCTACCGTGACAACAAGCTGGTCGTGCCCGATGCGCTTTCCGCTGATGGCACCCCGATCGACCTGACCCGGATCCAGACCCCGGCCTATATCCAGGCCGGGCGCGAGGACCATATCGCCCCGGCCGCCAGCGTCTGGCAGATCATGCATCACCTGCGCGGCGAAAGGACTTTCCTACTCGCCGGCTCGGGACATATAGCCGGTGTGGTCAATCCGCCAGCGGCCAAGAAGTACCAGTACTGGACCGGACCGGCCGAGGCCGAAAGCCTGGCCGAATTCATCGCCGGTGCGACTGAAACGCCGGGTTCGTGGTGGCCGCACTGGATCGCATGGCTGCGCGGCCAGGACAGCGCTGAAGTCCCCGCCAAGGGCAAGCGCGTGCCGGGCGAAAAGGGCGACAAGGTGGTCGAAGATGCCCCCGGCAGCTACGTGAAGGCGCGCTAAACCGCCATTTTCGGCGTGATTGCAGTTTTTTGCTGCGCTGCAACATAAAGCTCTTGACTTCGCAGGTGCAATATCTATTTTGTGCACTGCAACATGAGGCTGGAATCGGGTTTCCAGCACCCTGCGAAGGATTAAACCGATGGCCGACGCCACCGTGAACAAGATTGACGAAGCCAAGGCCGAAGTTCTGGCCGAGAAGGCTTATGCCGCCGCTGCTGCGGCCCCTGAAGCGAAGGCTGCTCCGGCCGCCCCCGTGAAGAAGGTTGCCGCTGCGAAGAAGCCGGCTGCCAAGAAGGCCGTCGCCCCGGCTAAGAAGGTCGCGGTGAAGAAGACTGTTGCCCCCAAAACTGTTGCCAAGCCCGCCGCCAAGAAGGTCGCGAAGGCTGCCCCCCTCAAGTCGAAGGACACCACCATCATGGCCAAGACCCAGCAAGCTGCCGAAGACTTCACCGCCAAGGTGAAGGACGCCGTTGCCGATCTTCAGGATCGCGCCAAGACCGCCATGGAAAAGAGCACTGCCGTGTTCGCCGATGCCGGTGAATTCACCAAGGGCAACGTTGAAGCCCTGGTTGAATCGGGCAAGGTCCTGGCCGCTGGCCTGCAGGACCTCGGCAAGGTCTATGTCGAAGACGCCAAGACCGGCTTCGAAACCATGACCGCCGACGTCAAGGAACTCGCCGCCGTCAAGTCGCCGGCTGACTTCTTCAAGCTGCAGGGTGAAATCCTGCGTCGCAACTTCGATACCGCCATGGCGACTGGTTCGAAGCGCTCGGAAGCCCTGGTCAAGCTGGCCAACGAAGCTTTCGCGCCGGTCCAGAACCGCGTCAGCATCGCGATCGAAAAGGTCAAGCAGGCCGCCTGAGCGCGGCCGTTCCTCACGGTGCGGTGATCCCTCTCCCCACCGGACCGTGAGCCGAATTTGACGGGCCGGACAGCCGCTGCGCTGTCTGGCCCGTCTGCTTTTCGGCCAGCCGTTTCAGCTTTTGCGCAATCCTTCGCTTTTTGGTAAGCGCTCGGCCCGCAGAGACTTGTCCTGCCCCACCCACAGTGCGATATTTGTCCGATGGTTCAGCCCATGCCCTTCACCGCTTTTGCCATCCGCGCCGCCGCGGAGGATGGCGATGGTGATGCCGGCGGGCAGAACCAGGTTGGCGTCGCCACCAAAACCCGCGCAAAACCGAAGAAACCCAGCCAGTTCAAGGTGCTGATGCTGAACGACGATTACACGCCGATGGAATTCGTCGTGCTGGTCCTCAAGCGCTTCTTCAGCATGGATCTGGAACAGGCGACTCGGGTAATGCTCCACGTCCACCAAAAGGGCGTCGGTGTTTGCGGGATCTTCACCTACGAAGTGGCGGAAACCAAAGTTAACCAGGTGATGGACTTCGCCCGCCAGAATCAGCACCCGCTGCAGTGCACATTGGAGAAGGCTTGAAGGCCTGATCCTGCGCTAGCCGTCAATTGTCAGTCCGGCCTTGATCCCGGGGCTGAGCTCTCCTTGGCCCAGGGAAACTAAGCCACCGCTGTCCCGAAGAGCCGCCCGATCGCCCAGGTCGCGGCCATCGCCGCCGCCCCCCAGAAGGCCACGCGCAGGACCCCGCGCCCGATTGGTGCCCCGCCCGCCCGCGCGCCCACTGCGCCAAGCAGCATCAGGAACAGCAGGGCGGAGACCGACACACCGATCACCAACTGCGCAAGCGGCAGGACTGTGGCCGCCACCAGCGGCAGGGCGGCACCGACCGCAAAGGTCGCGGCCGATGTCAGCGCCGCCTGGACCGGACGGGCGCGCGTGATCTCGGCAAGGCCCAGTTCGTCGCGGGCATGGGCCCCCAGCGCATCGTGCGCCATCAGCGCGGCTGAGACCTGATCGGCCAGCTCCGCATCAAGGCCGCGACCGCGATAGATCGCCGCCAGTTCCTCGTGCTCGAATTCCGGGTCCTCGGCCAGCTCACGCCGTTCGCGGGCCAGGTCGGCGTTCTCGGTATCGGCCTGGCTTGAGACCGAGACATATTCCCCCGCCGCCATCGACATGGCCCCGGCAACCAGGCCAGCCATGCCGGCAACCAGGATCGGGCCCTTATCAGCGCTGCTGGCGGCGACGCCGACGATCAGGCTGGCGGTCGATACGATCCCGTCGTTCGCGCCGAGCACCGCCGCGCGCAGCCAGCCGATCCGTTCCACCACATGCTTTTCGGGATGGTGTGAAATCATCGACATCGGTGCTGCTCCTGCCTTTTCATAGCGCACCCTGTGCCGGTTTGGCCCGCAAAGCAATTCCCGCTTTCAGCCCCGCCGCGCCCCGGCTATGGAACAGTCCTACCCGGCGGCCCCGATAGGAACCAGGACGCCCAAAAGGATCAGTGCTGGCCGTTTCGTGAAGTCCCTTCCCGCCATTGACCGCTATATCTTCCGGCTCGTGCTGATGCCGATGTGCGGCGTCTTCGTGATCGCCGCCTCGCTGCTCGTGCTCGACAAGATGCTCAAGCTGTTCGATTTCGTGGCGACCGAGGGCGGACCGGTGTCGGTGGTGTTCCGGATGCTGGCCAACCTGCTGCCCGAATATGCCAGCCTGGCGATCCCGCTGGGGCTGCTGCTGGGCATTCTGCTGGCCTTCCGCAAATTGGCGACGACCAGCGAGCTGGACACCATGCGCGCGGTCGGGCTGAGCTATACCCGGCTGCTGCGGGTGCCCTACATGATCACGCTGGTGCTGGCGGCGCTTAATCTGGTGATCGTCAGCTACCTTCAGCCGCTATCGCGCTACTACTACGAACAGCTTCAGTTTGAGCTCCGTTCCGGTGCCCTCGGCGCCTCGATCAAGGTGGGTGAGTTCACCACTTTGCAGGACAAGATGGCTCTCAGGATTGAGCAGAGCAGAGAAGAAGGGCGCCAGCTGATCGGCATCTTCGCCCGTGTAGCCTCACCCAAGGGCCAGATCCTCTCGATCTCGGCCCGCGAGGGGCGGTTCCTCGCCTTGAAGGACAGCCCGGACACGATCATCCTGCGGCTGACCGACGGCCAGATCGTGCAGGACGCGCCCGGCCAGGCGCCGCGCGTGCTGAGCTTCACCCGCCACGACCTGCCGATCGACCTTCCGGCGGTCGAGGAGTTTCGCCAGCGCGGCGGCAAGGAGCGCGAATACTTCCTGCCCGAACTGCTCCGGATCACCTGGAGCGACCGGGCGAGCGAGAAGCTGAAGAACGAAAGCAGCGCCAGCCTGAATTTCCGTCTGGTTGAAGTGGCGATGATGCTGCTGCTGCCGCTGCTCGCGGTGGCGCTGGCGATCCCGCCCAAGCGCTCGACCTCGGCGCTCGGGCTGTTCCTCTCGATCGTGATGGTGGTCGCCTATCACAAGGTGAATGAGTACGGCATGGCGGTTTCCGCGCTGGGCCGGGTTTCGCCGCTGCTGGCGCTGTGGGGGCCGTTCGTGCTGTTTTCGGCGCTGATCCTGTGGATGTACTGGCGGATCGCCTATGTCCCTGGCGGCCAGCCCATCGGCGCGCTCGAACGGCTGGCCGATAACCTTGGCAAGTGGGGTCGCAAGCTGGCGGCGCGGTTCAATCGCAACCGGATCGCAGGGGCCTGATGCAGCTCGAATTCTTCCCCTCGCCCTCGCTGACGCGCTATCTCGCCAAGCTGTTCGTGGTGCGCATCCTGGCAGTGCTGGTCATGCTGGTGCTCGTGCTCCAGACGCTCGACCTCCTGTCCGAAAGCGGCAAGATCCTGGGCGTGCCCGGCAATGGCGAGGCGCAGCTGTGGCAGTATGTCTCGCTACGCATCCCGCAGCTGATCGCGCGGTTCCTGCCCTACTCGGTGCTGCTGGCGACAATCATCACCCTGGCGACACTCAACCAGAACAGCGAGGTCGTGGCGATGAAGGCCGCCGGCCTCTCGGCCCACCAGGTGCTGGCCCCGCTGTTGCTGACTGCGGCGGTGATTTCAGTCATCAGCTTTGCCTTCAACGAGCGGGTGGTGACGCGTTCAACCGCGACGCTCAAGGCCTGGACCGCGGCGGAGTTCCGCCCGATCCCGCCCGATGCCAAGGTTCGCCCCAACGTCTACCTGCCCGACGGGCCGCATATCCTGGCCGCCGGGCAGGTCAGCGGCACGGGCAAGCTGACCCGGATGGACAATGTCACCTGGTATCGCCGCGATGGGGCCGGCATGGTGCTCGAACAGATTCGCGCGCCGCACGCGACCTATGCCAACCCTGGCTGGCGGCTCGACAAGCCGGTCAGCTTCGATGTGGCCGGGACCCGCCGGGTCGAACTGGCGCCGACGGTCGTCGCCCAGGGTATCACGCCGGCGCAGGTCGCGATCAGCAAGGTCGATCCCGATGCTCAGAACGTGATCGAGCTTTACCATTCGATCCAGGCGCTCAAGGCGCAAGGCCGCCGCACCAGCGAGCTGGAGGGCAAGTGGTGGCACAAGTTTTCCGGTCCGCTCGCCGCGCTGCTGATGCCGCTGCTGGGTGCCGTGGCCGCCTTTGGCCTGGCACGCTCAGGTCAGCTACTGATCCGCGCGATCATCGGCATGGCGCTGGGCTTTGCCTATTTCGTGATCGACAATGCCGCGCTCGCCATGGGCAACTTCGGCGGCTACCCGCCGCTTATCGCGGCCTGGGCGCCGTTCCTGCTGTTCGCACTGGTTGGCGAGACCGTGCTGGTCCGGACCGAGGAATAGCGCTTTAGCGCGGCTTCATCGTGCTCTTGGCCAGATAGCCGACCAGCGGCAGCAGCCCCGGATAGTTCGCCTTGGCATAGGTCGATTCCCGGCCAAGCAAGCCGTGCAGGCGCCGGTGCGCCTCGGGCAGCGAATGATAGGGCAGGCTGGGCAGTAGGTGGTGCAGCGCGTGATAGCGCAACCCGACCGGAGCCCACAGCTCGGCCAGCAGGCCCGGCGGCGGGACATTGACGGAATCGAGGTATTGCGCGGTCACCGTCATCGGCTCGCCCTCATTCTGCCAAAGGTGCGCAACCAGCGTGCGGACCTGATTGAGTACCGCCGTGGCCGAGATCACCGCCAGGCCGATCGCCAGCGGCCGCCAGTCTTGCGTTGCCGCATACCAGACCAGGAATAGCGCCCAGACCGAGGCGCCCAGTTCCTGCCAGAAGACCTGGCGCGCAAACTCACCCTCGGCCGGGCGGCGGCGGAATTCGGGGTTGATCGACAGGGCCGAGGCGCGTTCCCACACCAGTCGGCGCAGCGGCGGGATGATCACGCCCAGCGGCACCAGCACCGCCGAGCGGATCAGCAGACCGATCGGCAGCAGCAGCGCCACCAGGATGAACATCGGCAGTGACCACGGCTTCATCAGCGCCAGCGGCAGGTACTCCGGATCCTCGACCGTGCCATAGCGGGTGCGGGCATGGTGCAGGGTATGGACGTTTTCGTACATCAGCGAGGGCATCATCATCGGCACGCCCACCAGCAGGTTCCAGCCGAACCGGAAGCCCGGCAGGGCATCGCGGTGAATGTGGGTCAGCTCGTGAATGAACAGCAGCGCGCGGTAGAAGGCGAGCGCGGAGACCGCCCCGGCCAGCACCGCCTGCCAGGTAACGTCCAGCAGGATCGCGCCGGCCAGCCCGGCATAGCCGATCGCGGCCGAAATCAGCATGTCGGGCCAGTAGATGCTGCCCTTGGCGGCCGAAATGTCGCGCGTCTGCTCAACTGCAGCGCGCAGCATCGCCATGTCATCGGGAATGCCCACGCCCCGGGCGGCGCCCTTGGTGGTATCGGTGATGGCTTCGTAGGCAGTCATGCTGGTTCCGTAATTCACTTGTCCGTGGCCCGCCATGCTTGGCTTACCGGGCCGTGCGCGGCATAGGTGGGGGCCAATGCTATAAAACAAAGGCAAGATCGTGGCCCAGTCGGAAATTGTGATCACAGAAGTCAGCGATAAGGCCGGGCGCGAGGCCTTTGTCGATGTCCAGTACCGGCTCAATGCCGCCGATCCCAATTTCGTGCCGCAGCTGCGGGCTGAGGAGATTGAGCGCTATACCCCCGGCGGCAATCCCTATTTCGAGCATGCGCGTTGCCAGCTGTTCCTGGCCAATCGCGGTGGCCAGGTGGTCGGCCGGATCGCGGCCCATATCGACGAGCTGGCGCTGGCCCAGCCAGCCGAGCAGGGGATGGGGCCCGGCACCGGCATGTGGGGGGCGCTCCAGGCCGAGGACGGCGAAGTGGCAGCGACCCTGATCCACCGGGCCGAACAGTGGCTGCGCGACCAGGGGATGTCCCGCGTGCTGGCACCAATGACCCTTTCGGTCTGGGAAGAGCCGGGCCTGCTGGTCAAGGGCTTCGATCATCCGCCGATGATCATGATGGGCCACAACTCGCCCGAGCAGCAGGGCTGGATCGAAGGCGCCGGCTATGCCCCGGCCAAGAAGCTGGCGACCTTTGACCTCGATATCACCAAGCCCTTCCCGCCGCTGATCCAGCGGATTGTGCAATCGGGTGAGAAGAACGCGCGAATCCGCATCCGCGATGTGGACCTCAAGAACTTCGACCGCGAGGTTGAGATCATCTGCGCGATCCTGAACGATGCCTGGTCGGAAAACTGGGGCTTCGTGCCCTTCACCCCCACCGAAATCGCCTATACCGCCAAGAAGATGAAGCCGCTGGTCAAGCCGGACCTGGTGCGGATCGCCGAGTACGATGGCGAGCCGGTCGCCTTCATGATCACCCTGCCCGATGCCAACCAGATCCAGCTGAAAGCGGTTGGCCGCAACGGCAAGCCGTCAATCCTTGGCTGGATCAAGCTAGGGCTGTGGATGCTGCGGACCAAGCCGGCCGACATGCGCGTGCCGCTGATGGGCGTGGTCAAGCGCCTGCAATCGAGCCGGATGGCCAGCCAGCTGGCCTTCATGATGATCGAGACGATCCGCCAGGCCTCGGTCACCCGCTACCAGGGCAAGCGCGGTGAGATCGGCTGGATCCTGGACGACAACCAGGGGATGAACGCGATTGCCGAGGCGATCGATGCCACCGTGAACAAGGAATACATGGTTTACGGCAAGGGGCTCTAGGCCTCCGCCTCACCCCGCTTGTCAACCGCCGCCGTCACCGCGACGTCGGCGGTAACATTGCCCAGGGTGCGCATGATATCGGGCAGCATCTCGACCGCGACCAGCAGGGCGAGCGGTTCGATCGGCACGCCCATGGCCATGGCGATCGGCCCGACCGAGACCACGAAGCTGAGCGTACCCGGCAGCGAAACCGAGCTGAGCGATACCAGGAAGGCCACCAGCACCCCTGCCCCCAGCGCCCAGGGCGATAGCGGCGTGCCGGTAAGGTAGGCGGCATAGATCGCCACCCCCATGTTCATCGCCGGGCTGGTCCCGCGAAAGATCGCCACGGCCAGCGGCAGGACGAAATCAGCCGTCGATTCGCGCACGCCCAGCTTGCGCGAAGCGGCCAGCATCGCGGGCAGGCTGGCCAGCGAGGACTGGGTCGAGATGGCCACGGCATAGACCGGCAGCATGGCTTTGGCGAAGGCCCCCAGCGGGCGGCGACCAATCACAAGGGCGATGGCCACCGAAGCCAGCAGCACGACCAGCCCGGCTGCGCTGACGATCACGATGTAGTGCGCCAGCCCTCCGATCGCGTCGGCCCCGGTCTTTGCACCGAGCGAAATCGCCAGGCCCAGCACGCCGATCGGGGCGAGCATCAGCACCCAGCCGACGATCACCATCATCGCCATGGCCAGCCCTTCGAAGAAGGTCAGCAGCGAGCGGCGCGGCGCTTCGGCAATGCGGGTGCAGGCGAGTGCGAACAGCGCGGCAAAGATCACCACTGGCAGCATCGCGCCATTGGCAGCGGCGGAGAAGATGTTGCTGGGGACCATCGCTTCAAGGATCTCGGCAAAGCCTGGAACCTTGCCCGGATCAGTTGCCCCGCCGCCACTCAGCGCCGCAACCGCACCGGCCGGGATCGGAAACAGTTCAAGCAGCAGCGGGACCAGAACGGCCGACATGGTGCCCGCGAACAGCAGCACGGCGACGAACATCAGCACCGCACGCCGCGCCAATCGGCCGCCACCAGCTGCGGCCAAGGTCTGCGAAATACCCGTCACCACCAGCCCGATCACCAGCGGCAGGATCGTGAGTTGCAGCAGCTTGAGCCAGAGGCTGCCCAGTTCCCCGGCCGCAGCCTCAATCGGCGCGAACCCGGTCTGTCCGCGAAACACCGTGCCGATCACAAAGCCCAGCAGCAGCGCCAGAAAGGTCAGCAGCGCAGGTACCTTGATCTCGGGAAAGCCGCTCGCGCTGGACTGGTGCTGCATTCTGGGGCTCCCCGGTCTGGTCAATGTCCGCGTGACTTTGCTTGTGCCGCGCGACATAGCATTTCTTCAAGGTCTAGCGTGCTACAGGGTAAGTGATGGGACGCAACTATTTCGGTACGGACGGGATCCGCGGGCGCACCAATGCCGGCGTGATGACGGCGGCAACGGCAATGAAGGTCGGCCAGGCGGCGGGCACCCGCTTCCTGCGCGGCAGCCACAAGCACCGCGTGGTGATCGGCAAGGACACGCGCCTGTCGGGCTATATGCTGGAGAACGCGCTGGTTGCGGGCTTCACCAGCGTGGGCATGGACGTGATCCTGCTGGGCCCTATGCCGACCCCGGCAGTTGCCCTGCTGACGCGCGAGCTGCGCGCCGATGTCGGCGTGATGATCTCGGCCAGCCACAATCCTTACGAGGACAACGGTATCAAGCTGTTCGGCCCGGACGGCTTCAAGCTCTCCGATGCCGATGAGGCCGCGATTGAGGCCATGCTGGAACAGGACATGGCGCTCGCCCCCTCGCCGCAGATCGGCCGGGCGCGCCGGATCGACGATGCCCGCGGCCGCTATATCCACGCGGTCAAGGCCTCGCTGCCCGATGACATCCGCCTCGATGGCCTGAAGATCGTGGTCGATTGCGCGAATGGCGCGGCTTACCAGGTCGCCCCTTCGGCGGTCTGGGAACTGGGCGCCGAAGTGGTTGCAGTCGGTGTTTCGCCCAATGGCACCAACATCAATGACAAGTGCGGCTCGACCCATCTCGATCTCGTCAAGGAAAGCGTCGTCGCCAGCGGTGCAGATATCGGCATTGCCTTGGATGGCGATGCCGACCGGCTGATCGTGGTCGATGAAAAGGGCCAGACGGTCGATGGTGACCAGATCATGGCCCTGATCGGCAGCCAGCTCGCCGCGCGCGGGGAGCTGCGCGGCGGCGGAGTGGTCGCGACAGTCATGTCGAACCTGGGGCTAGAGCGCTTCCTCGATGGCAAGGGCCTCAGCCTGGTCCGCGCCAAGGTGGGCGATCGCTATGTGCTCGAGGCGATGAAGGCTGGCGGCTACAACGTTGGTGGCGAACAGTCGGGCCACATGATCATGCTCGATCACGCCACCACCGGCGATGGCACGATTGCCGCGCTCCAGGTGCTTGCCGCGCTGGTCAAGAGTGGCAAGCGGGCCAGCGAGCTGATGCACCTGTTCGATCCGGTGCCGCAATTGCTCAAGAATGTGCGCTTTGCTGGCGGCCAGAAATCTTCAAAGGGGCCGCTGGACGATGCCCGCGTCAAGGCGGTGATCGCCGAAGCTGAGGCCCAGCTTTCCGGCCGGGGCCGCTTGGTGATCCGCCCCTCGGGCACCGAACCGGTGATCCGCGTCATGGCCGAAGGCGACGATGCCGGCGAAGTCGAACAGGTCGTCGATGCGATCTGCAATGCGGTGAAGGAGGCGGCCAGTGCTTGAGATGCGCCCCGATTGCGAGAAGTGCGGCGCGGACTTGCCGGCCGAACTCCCTGGCGCCTTCATCTGCAGCTTCGAATGCACCTTTTGCACCGAATGCGCCGATGATCTGGACGAGCGCTGCCCCAACTGCGGCGGGGAACTGATGGACCGGCCGACCCGTGCCAAACCGCTGCAGGCCAAGTATCCGCCCTCGACTGAGCGGAAGTTCAAGGGGTGAAGCCCCCCCGCATCCTCTCCATTGCCGGTTCGGATTCATCCGGCGGCGCGGGGATCCAGGCCGACATCAAGACCATTACGATGCTGGGCGGATTTGCCATGACCGCGATCACAGCGGTGACGGCGCAGAACACGCTGGGTGTGACCATGGTCGAAGCTCTCTCGCCCGAGATGGTGGGCGCACAAATCGATGCCTGCGTCAGCGATGTGGGCGTCGATGCGGTCAAGATCGGGATGCTGGGCTCGCCCCAGATCGCCGCCGTGGTGGCTGAGCGGCTGGAATTGCTGGACGTGCCGGTGGTGTTCGATCCCGTGATGATCGCGACCAGCGGCTCGGTCCTTGCCGATGCCGCAACAATCGCCGGGTTCGAACGGCTGATGAAGCTGGCGGCGCTCACCACGCCGAACGTTCCGGAGCTTCAGGCCCTTGGCGGGCCAGAAGGCATGGCAGCACGCGGCATTGCCTATCTCGCCAAGGGTGGCGACGCCGAGGGGCCGACAGTGGAGGACGTGCTGGTTGTGCCCGGCGCCGAGCCGCAGGTCTGGTCGGCGCCGCGCATCATCACCCGCCACACCCACGGCACCGGCTGCACCCTGTCGAGCGCGATCGCCACTGGCCTCGGCGCCGGACTGGACCTGGTTGCCGCCATCGAACAGGGCCGCCGTTTCGTTCGCGCTGCGCTTGAGGCCGCCCCCGGCTTCGGTTCAGGCAGCGGCCCGCTGGGCCATCAGGCGGTTCAATCGAGTTCGTAGAACGCGGCGATCTTTGACCAGGCTTCCTCGGCGGTTTCCACCCAGTGGAACAGGTTGAGGTCCTCGAAATTGATCACGCCTTCCTCGGCCAGGGCCTGGAAATTGATGACCTTGTTCCAGAACTCCTGGCCAAACAGCAGGATCGGGATCGGCTTCATCTTGCCGGTCTGGATCAGGGTGAGCAGCTCCATAAACTCGTCGAGTGTGCCGAACCCGCCCGGGAAGACGGCAACCGCGCGGGCGCGGAGCAGGAAGTGCATCTTGCGCAGCGCGAAGTAGTGGAACTGGAAGGCCAGGTCCGGCGTGACGTACTGGTTGGGCGCCTGCTCATGCGGCAAGACGATGTTGAGACCGATCGTATCCGCCCCGGCATCGGCCGCGCCGCGGTTGGCCGCTTCCATGATCGAAGGGCCGCCGCCCGAGCAGACCACGAACTGGCGCATGCCCTTTTCAACCACGCCGCATTCACTGGCGATCCGGCCGAGCTGGCGCGCCTCGTCATAATATTTCGACTTGGCGACCAGCCGTTCAACCACAGCCTTGCGTTCGGGGGTGGTCGCGGTTGCCAGCGCCGCTTCGGCCTCTTCGGGCGCCGGAATGCGGGCCGAGCCATAGCAGACCAGGGTCGAACCGATCCGCGCCTCATCCAGCATCATCTCGCATTTCAGCAATTCCAGCTGGAAGCGGACCGGGCGCAGCTCCTCGCGCAGCAGAAAATCGGTGTCGCGGAAGGCCAGCTTGTAGGCCGGGCTGCGGGTCTGCGGGGTAGACGCCAGGTGCGATTCGACGAAGGAGGCTTCCTGCTCGGCCTTGTAGAAGCGGCGGCGGCTTAGCCGCTTTTCGGTCGGTTCGGTCATCAGGCCTTTTCCTTTGCGGCGAATTGCTTGCCAACCCCCAAAAACAGTTCGGCCCGCCACTCGGTTGCCGAGTACGGGCCATTACGTTCAGCGAGGAGTTGGATGCCCGACAAGGATTCGAACCTTGATTGACGGAGTCAGAGTCCGCTCTCTTACCATTAGAGGATCGGGCAACGAGGGCGGTCCTCTAGGCCCAGGTTGCGCCCGCGTCAAGCCGCTGGACTTGCCCTTGCGGCGGGGGGCCGCTACCATGGCCCCAGGTACCCGCCACACGTGCGGGATAAACATAAGAGTGTGATTGTCATGGCGGAAAATACTCCGCCGGCCATGCGCGAGGAGGCAGGACAGGGGTTCGAACCCGGACAGGACCAGCGCGGTGCGCCCAGCCCTTCCGAAATCAGCCCCGCTATGCCCAACCGCCAGCCGGACGGCCGACCCGGACGAATCGACCCGCAGGGCGGCGGGCGCGATTCCTTGGTCCACCCGCGGCAAAGCTTTGCTGCGATTGATCTTGGCACCAACAATTGCCGCTTGCTGATTGCCCGCCCGCAGGGTGAGAACTTTGTCGTGGTCGATGCGTTCAGCCGCGTGGTCCGGCTGGGTGAAGGTCTGGCCGGGTCTGGTCGGCTCAGCGATGCGGCGATGGACCGGGCCCTGGGGGCGCTCCACGTCTGCGCCGAAAAGCTCAAGCGGCGGCGCGTCCACCTTGCCCGCTCGGTGGCGACTGAAGCCTGCCGGCGGGCCGAGAACGGCCCCGATTTTATCGAACGCGTCCGGCGGGAAACCGGGATCGCGCTGGACATTATCAGCGCCAAGGAAGAGGCGCGGCTGGCGGTCCTGGGTTGTCACATCCTGCTGGAACAGGGCGATGGCCCGGCGATCATCTTCGACATCGGCGGCGGTTCGACCGAGCTGGTGCTGGTCGAACAGGGCGATGCTCCGCTGCCGCGGATTGTCGACTGGATGAGCGTGCCCTGGGGCGTCGTCTCGCTGACCGAGACCTGCGGGGTCGAACCGATCGACGCCGATGGCCGCGCTGCCCGCTATGCCGACATGCGCCGCCGGGTGCGCGAAAGCCTTGCCCCCTTTGCCGACCGGCTGGCAGCCATGCTTGAACAGCACGAAGGCAAGACGGCGCTGCGCCTGCTTGGCACCAGCGGCACGGTCACGACGCTGGCCAGCCTTCATCTTGATCTGCCGCAATATGATCGCCGCGCGGTCGACGGTCTGATCGTGCCGGCCGAGGCGATGCGCGGTATTTCCGCGCGCCTGTCCTCAATGCCCATCCCGGCACGGCGCGAGCTGGCCTGCATCGGCCGCGAGCGCGCCGACCTGGTGGTAGCGGGCTGCGCGATCCTCGAGACGATCCTCGATCTGTGGCCGGCTGACCGGCTGGGCGTTGCAGATCGCGGCATCCGCGAAGGGATCCTGCGCAGCCTGATGGCTTCGGAAGGGATGGCGGAACGGACCCGCGCGGCCATGCGCCGCAGCAAGCGTGAAGGAGCAAGTCGATGAGCCGTTCGGGCCGCCCTGCCGGTGAACGGCTCAAGACCGGCAAAGGGCGGACCGCCAGCTCGACCCGCTGGCTGACCCGCCAACTCAACGATCCCTATGTGAAAGCCTCCAAGGATGCCGGCTGGCGCAGCCGCGCCGCCTTCAAGCTGATCGAGCTCGACCAGAAGTTTGCCCTGCTCAAGAACGCCCATCGGGTGGTCGATCTCGGCGTGGCCCCCGGCGGGTGGAGCCAGGTGGTGCGCAAGCAGGCCCCCAAAGCTGCAGTGGTTGGGATCGATCTGTTGGAAACCGAGCCGCTGGAAGGCGTGACCCTGTTCCAGATGGACTTCATGGACGATGCCGCGCCCGCCCTGCTGGTAGAGGCGCTGGGCGGCGCGCCGGACCTGGTGATCTCGGACATGGCCGCCAATACCGTTGGCCACAAGGCCACCGACCACCTGCGGACCATGGGCCTGGTCGAGACCGCCGCGCACTTTGCGATAGAAAACCTTGCACTTGGCGGGGCCTTCATCGCCAAGGTCCTGGCGGGCGGCACGGATACCGAGCTGCTGGCCCTGCTCAAGCGCCACTTCACGACGGTGAAGCACGCCAAGCCGCCGGCGAGCCGCAAGGATTCGTCCGAGTGGTACGTGATCGCCCAGGGCTTCAAGGGCTGAAACGAAGAAGGGCGGCAGGTCCGCAGACCGCCGCCCTCTTTTCCCCCCTTGCGGGTAAAGCTTACTTCTTGGCGGGTTCCGCAGCCGGAGCGGCAGCAGCGCCTTCGGCCGGGGCCGCAGCGGCATCGGCCGGCGCGGCGGCAGCATCGGCGGCCGGGGCAGCCGGAGCGGCCGGCAGCGGCAGGTTCGAACCCTGGGCGTTGAGATAGACCAGCAGGTTGGCGCGCTCAGCCGCATCGCCAATCCCGGCGAAGCTCATCTTGGTGCCGGCGGCGAAGGCCTTGGGGTTCTTGAGCCAGGCGTCCATCGTCGCCCAGTCCCACTTGCCGCCATGCGACTTCAGCGCATCAGAGAAGGCAAAACCGCCGCGGCCCTGGGCCACGCCTTCACCCATCACGGCGTGCAGGTTCGGACCGATGCCGTTGGCACCGCCCGGGGTGATCGTGTGGCACGAGGCGCACTTCTTGAAAGTGGCTTCACCCTTGGCCGCATCGGCGCTGGCGAGCAGGGTTTCCAGCGGCACGGCAGCGGCGCCGCCTTCACCTTCCTGGACCACGCCTTCGATCGCATAGCCCATCTTCTCAGGGCGGTTTTCCTTGGTCGCGCGGAAGTAGTGGCTGCTCAGCGAAGCGAGACCAAGCGCAACAACGCCCGAAAACAGCGTCCAACCGGCAATGGTGTTGAAACGGTCGTCCATTAATCGTGCCCCGTGGGATATGTGGCTAGGAGAATTGCGGGTCGCTCTAGTGTCGGCGCGGGGCAAGCGCAAGGGGCATTGCAGCGCCCGCGCACAGGGCTTAGCGATGGAGCGGGATGTCGGCCCGCCATGCGGCCGAGGAGAGGCACGATCTGACATGAGCTGGGCCAGGGAACTTGAGGAATTGCGCGCCCGCGAGGCGCTGGCCGAAGCCATGGGCGGACCAGACAAGGTTGCGCGCCAGCACGGCCGCGGAAAGATGGATGCCCGCGCCCGGCTGGCGGCGCTGGTCGATCCAGGAAGCTTCCGCGAAATCGGCAAGATCGCCGGTAAGGGCTCCTACGACGCGGAAGGCAACCTGACCGGCGTGCTGCCCGCCCCGTTTCTGTTCGGCAAGGCCACGATCAATGGCCGCCCAGTGGTGGCGACAGCCGACGATTTCACCATCCGGGGCGGGGCGGCAGATGCCGGGATCGGCCGCAAGATGGAACAGGCTGAGAAGATGGCCCACGAGCTGAAGCTCCCGATCGTGCGGATGATCGATGGCACCGGCGGGGGAGGCTCGGTCAAGACGCTCGAGATGATCGGCGCCACTTACATTCCCGCCGTCCACATGTGGGGCGAGGTGGTGAAAAATCTCGATACCGTGCCGGTCGTGGCGCTGGCGCTGGGCCCGACGGCAGGCCTTGGCGCGGCCCGGATCGCGGCCAGCCACTATTCGGTGATGGTGCGCGGCCTGTCCCAGATTTTCGCCGCCGGTCCGGCCGTGGTCGATGCAATGGGCACGGCCTGGAAAGACGAAGGCTCGGTCAACCACGAGGAAGCCAAGGAAGCACTAGGCGGCTCTGCGATCCACACCCGCAACGGCGTGGTCGATGACGAAGTGGCCAGCGAGGCCGAGGCCTTTGCCCGTGCGCGGCACTTCCTGGGCTTCATGCCCGAATATGTCGGGGCCCCTGCCCGCCGAATCGAAAGCGGCGATCCCGCGGGCCGGCGCGAGGAGGCGCTGCTCAGCCTGGTCCCACGCGGCGACAAGGAAGTCTACTCGATGCGCCGGGCCATGGACCTGGTGTTTGATCGGGGCACCGTGTTCGAAATCGGGCGGGCCTGGGGCCGCGCCGCGATCACCGCGCTGGCGCGGCTCGATGGCTGGCCGGTGATGGTCCTGGCCAGCGATCCCAGCTTCCTGGGCGGATCGTGGGACGCCAAGACCAGCGAGAAGGTGGAACGCTTCGTCAAGCTGGCTGACCTGTTCCGCCTGCCGATCGTCCACCTGGTCGACAACCCCGGCTTCATGATCGGGCGCGAGGCCGAGATTGCCGGGACGATCCGCTATGGCGTCCAGGCGATGAACGCGATCTACAAGGCGACCGTGCCGCTGGCCTCAGTGGTCTTGCGCCGGGCCTATGGCATTGCTGGCAGCGCGATGTCGAATGCCGATACCTACCAGTACCGCTATTGCTGGCCTTCGGGCGACTGGGGCAGTCTGCCGATCGCGGGCGGACTGGAAGTGGCCTACAAGTCGGAGATCGAGGCCGCCGAGGACCCGGCGGCCGAGCTGGAAGCGATCCGCGCGCGGCTGGCAAAGGTCACCTCACCCTTCCGCAGCGCCGAGCGCTTCAATGTCGAGGACATCATCGACCCGCGCGATACCCGGCCCTTGCTGTGCGAATTTGCCGAACTGGCCTGGCGGCGCTTGGGGGCGGATCAACCGCCGAGATAGTCCGCGAGCGCTTTCTGCTCCGCCGCGCTGAGCCGCAGACCCAGCTTGGTCCGGCGCCAGAGGATATCTTCGGCGCTTGCCGCCCATTCCTCTTGGCGGAGGAAATCGACCTCGGCCGCAGTCAGCCCGGCGCCGAAGCTCTTGCCCAGCGCCTGCCAGCCTTCGGCGCCATTCAGCCAACGCTCCGCCCGGGTGCCATAGGCGCGCGCGATCCGGTCGACCGTGCCGGCATCAAGGAACGGATAGCGCGCGGTTAGCGTGGCCTTAAGCGGTTCGAGCCCGTCGAGCGGGAAGTCGCCGCCGGGCAGCGGCCGCGACCGGGTCCAGGCCTTGCCCGTCAGGGCTGGCAGGCGCGCGGCCATCAGATCGACCGCTTCCTCAGCCAGGTGGCGATAGGTGGTGATCTTGCCGCCATAGACACTGAGCAAGGGCGCACCGGCGTCCTTATCCGAGAGGTCGAGCCGGTAGCCGCGCGTCGCCGATTCAGGCTTGCCCGAGCCATCGTCGACCAGCGGGCGCACCCCCGAATAGGTCCAGACCACGTCCGCCGGGGTAATCGGCGTCTTGAAGTAATTGCTCGCCCCTTCGCAAAGGTAGGCGATTTCTTCTTCACTGGCGACAATCGGTTCGCCCACCGTGTGGTCGCGGTCGGTCGTGCCGATCAGCGTGAAATCGCGCTCATAAGGAATCGCGAAGAAGATCCGGCCATCGGCGAGCTGGAAGAAGTAGGCGTAAGGATGATCGAACAGCTTGCGGACCACGATGTGCGAGCCGCGCACCAACCGCATGCCATATTCGGGCGCCTCGCCCAGCAGGCCATCGACCTTGAGCACGGCCGGTCCAGCCGCGTTGACCAACGCGGCGGCGGTGAAACGGCCATGCGGGGTCTCTAGCTCCCACCCCCCGTCAACGCGCCGGGCAGCCGTCAGCGGCGTGCGCGGGTGGACCTCTGCGCCGTGCGCCACCGCATCGAGGGCGTTCAGCACGACCAACCGCGCATCATCGACCCAGCCGTCCGAATACTCGAAAGCCGGGCCGAACTCGCCCTTGAGCGGCGCGCCGGCCGGATGGCGGTGCAGGTTGATCGAGCGGGTCGCCGGCAGGTGCTTGCGCCCACCGATATGGTCATAAAGGAACAGCCCGAGCCGCAGCAGCCAACGCGGGCGCAGGCCCTTCACGTGCGGCAGGACAAAGCGCAGCGGATGGATGATGTGCGGGGCGATTGCCCACAGCGCCTCGCGCTCGGTCAGGCTCTCACGCACCAGGGCAAACTCGTAATGCTCAAGATAGCGGAGGCCGCCGTGCACCAGCTTGGTCGAAGCCGACGATGTGCCCTGCGCCAGGTCACCCGCTTCGAGCAGCAGCACCCTTGCGCCGCGTCCGGCCGCGTCGCGCGCAATCCCCGCGCCGTTCACACCGCCACCGATCACTGCCAGGTCAAACTGCATGTGGCTCTATCTCACATCCGGGTTCGGGACGGGCCGCACAACCCCCGGCGGGGTGAGGCGGCGGAACAGGCGGCCCTGCTCGCTGTACAGCACCAGCACCAGTGCGGCGATCCCTCCCGCCAGCAGCGCCCAGGCCAGGGGCCGCGCGGTGCCATCGTAAGCCTGGCCGATCATCGCGCCGAGACTGGCCGCCACGGCCATCCGCACGAACATCTGGAACGAACTGGCCGCACCGGCAATCCGGGCGAAAGGCTGCAGGGCAATCGAACCGAAGTTGGCGCCGAGAAAGCCCATCAGGCACATGTTGAGGCCCATCACCGGTACAAACTGCCACAGCGTCTGATGCGGCTGATGCGCCAGCCAGACCTGCACCGAGCTGACCACGATAAAGGCCAGCAAGGCGGTATGCGATACTCGCCGCGCCCCGAAGCGCTCGACGATCCGCGAGTTGAAGAAGTTGGCCACGGCCATGCCGCCCGCCATCACGGCAAAGATCAGCGGGAAGGTCGCGCCGGCCCCAAAGTGTTCCGCCACCAGCTGCTGGGCGGAATTGATATAGCCGAACAGGCCGGAGACCAACAGCGCAGCGCCGATGACATAACCCATCGAGGCACGGTTGCTCGCGGCGGTCCACATATTGGCCACGATTGCGCGCGGGGCGATCGACTGGCGATTGGCCGGATCGAGCGTTTCCGGCAGCCGAATCCAGGCCCATAGCCAGACTGCCAGCCCCAGCAGCGCCATGCCGCCGAAAATCCAGCGCCAGCTCGCCACCGCAAGAATGGCCTGGCCAAAGCTCGGCGCGGCCATCGGCACGATCATGAAGATCACCGCCACGGTCGATTGCGCCCGTGCCATCCGGTCGCCCGCAAAGCGGTCACGGATGATCGCGTTGGGCAGAACCGAAAGGCCGGCGCTGGTCACCGCCTGGGCGGCGCGCAGCACCAGCATGACGGTAAAATCCGTCACCAGCGCGCAAGCCAGCGACAGCGCGACATAGGCCGCCAGGCTGACAAACAGCACCGGACGGCGGCCAAACCGGTCGGCCAGGGCGCCCGGGAACAGCGCACCTACCCCGGCAGCGATCAGGTAGACGCCGACGATCAGCTGCCGCTGGTTGGGATCGCGCACCCCCAGGTCCTCGGCCGTGATGCCCAGGGCGGGCAGCATCGAATCGATGCACAGCGCCTGCAGCGCCATGATCATCGCCATCAGCGCGACGAATTCGCGCTCACCCAGGCTCGCGCCTGGTGCAGGGGGACTCACGGATGGCATGCGCCTGCCCTTGGCCTGTTCCGCCTGCGCTGGCCAGACTGAATTCGCATGGGTAAAGCTGCCAGCATGGCCGAACCCGCCGACGAGGCTGATTTTGACGATGCGCCCGGACAGGGGCTGCGCAAGATCATCCATGTCGACATGGACGCCTTCTATGCCAGCGTCGAACAGCGCGACGACCCCGCGCTACGCGGCAAGCCCGTGGCGGTCGGCGGCGATGGGCCGCGCGGCGTGCTGACCACCTGTTCCTACGAGGCGCGCAAGTTCGGCTGCCGCTCGGCCATGCCCTCGGTCACTGCCAAACGGCTCTGCCCGCAGCTGATTTTCGTGCGCCCGCGCTTTCCCGTTTACACCGCCGTCTCGCACCAGATCCGTGACATCTTCCGTGACTATACCCCGCTGGTCGAGCCGTTATCGCTGGATGAAGCCTATCTGGATGTCACCGCCGATGTGAAGGGCATCGGCTCGGCCACTCGCATTGCCGAGCTGATCCGCGCCCGGATCAAGGCCGAGACCGGACTGACCGCCAGCGCAGGCGTCTCCTACAACAAGTTCATCGCCAAGCTGGCGAGCGATCAGAACAAGCCAGACGGTATCTGCGTAGTCCGCCCCGGTGAAGGTGCAGCCTTTGTTGCCGCCATGCCGGTCAAGCGTTTTCATGGCATCGGCCCGCGCGGCGCCGAGCGGATGAAGCAGCTGGGGATCGAGACCGGCGCTGACCTGGCCGCCAAGGACATCTACTTCCTGCGCGAGCATTTCGGCAGCCAGGCCGATTACCTTTACCGCGCCGCCCGCGGGATCGACCTGCGCCAGGTCAAGGCCGACCGGGCACGCAAGTCGGTCGGGGCCGAGCGGACTTTCGATCACGACATTTCCTCTGGCGCAGCGCTGCGCGAACAGCTTGAGCGGATCGTCGGCCTGACTTGGGACCGGATCGAGCGCAGCCGGTCCGAAGGCCGAACCGTGACCCTGAAGCTCAAGCTCAAGGACTTCACCGGCCTGACCCGCGCCCGCTCGCTCCCCAAGCCGGTGCGGGACCGCAACCAATTTGCCGAGATCGGGCATGCCCTGCTCGAGGAACTGCTGCCCTTGCCGCAGCCCGTCCGGCTGATGGGGCTGACGCTGTCGCAACTGATCGAGGACGAGCCTGAAGCACCCGCCTTGGTCAGGTCGGCGAGCCAACTCTCGCTGTTCTGATCCACTCCGCCAGGTTGCGCTGCAATTGCTCTGCCAGGTTGGGGGGCAAGGCATCCGGGGCGAAAAACTCCGCCGCCACGATCTCGCGCCCGTCGCCTTGCGGCACGCCGCGCGCGCGGCCGGTGATGACATGGACGCGGTTGACCGTGCCGGCCAGCGGCTCCTCGATCATCGCCAGCTCGCGCGGGTCTTCCAGCGCGCAGGCGGTTTCCTCGGCCAGTTCGCGTAGCGCGGCAATCACCGGCGATTCATCCCGGCCAATTCCGCCACCGGGTAACATCCAGCGCCCGCTGCCATAGGAGTGGCGGACCAGTAGCACGCGCCCTTCATCGTCGAAGGCCAGGACCCGGCATCCGAGCAAGAGCGGCTTTCGGATCCGCCACCAGACCAGCCGCACCCGGTGCGCCTGGACCAGCAGCACCCGGTGTAGCGGCCGAGGAATCAGGCGAAGCATGTCACCGGCTGACGGGCGGCGCGGAGCAGGCGCGCGACCGGCAGGTCATGCTCGCCGCGCGTGGCCGCCTCGAACAGTGCGACCTTGTCCGTCCCGCGGATCACGAAGATCACCTGATCGGCATCGAGCAGTGCCGGGATGGTCAGGCTGAGCCGGTCAAACGGCGCCTCGGGCGGGAGCGGATCAGGGGTCAGGCGGCGCAGCGACAGAGGATCGTCAGCTTGGGGATCGGTATTGGGGAACAGGCTGGCAATGTGCCCATCCCCGCCCATGCCCAGCCAGGCCACGGCAAAGTGCGGCGGCACGGCGTGCTCGGTCAGCGCCACGACCTTGGCTCCCACTGGTTCCAGCAAGGCCCGGATCCGGCCGACATTGCTGGCGGGATGATCCTCGGGGACGATCCGGTCATCACCCGGCCAGACGGCGATCCGGCTCCAATCGAGCGGTCGCTGCGCCAGTTCGGCCAGGATCGGGAAGGGGGTCGAACCGCCAGGCACGGTAATCGCAACCGGGCCGCCGGTTCCGGCCAGCGCGGCGGACAAGTGTTCGAACAGCCAGTCGGCGATCTGGCTATCGGTGGCGGCAGAAACAATGCGCGGGGAGGTCATGCCCAGCGCATAGCATCGCTGCCCTCACCCGCGAGCGATTATTTGAGCAACTGGCCCAGGAACCAGACGCGCTGTTCCGCCTGGTCGGTCCAGTCGTCGATCACGCCGTCGGTGGCATTGTCACCGGCTGCGCCGGCCGCCGCCTTGGTTTCGCGCAGCGCCAGGATCAGGGCTTCGTTATCGGCCTTGAGCTCGGCGATCATCGCTTCCGAGCCTTGCGTAGTCGCATCCTGATCGACAATCCGGCTGGAGCGCGCGATTGCCCCGATCGATGTCAGCGTATCGGCACCATTCTTGCGGACGCGTTCGGCGATCAGATCGGTCAGGGCAAAAATCTCGGTCGCCTGTTCGTCGAACAGCAGGTGCAGATCGCGGAACTGCGGGCCGGCGACGTGCCAGTGGAAGTTCTTGGTCTTGAGATAGAGCGCGAAGCAATCGGCCAGCAAGGCATTGAGGCTGGCGACAAGCGCGGCACGGGAATTGTCGGTACGGGTCATTGGCGGTTCCCCTCGGTTGGAATGAGGGCTTACTACCGCCGCCGCTCTAATCGACAAAACCGGATAATCTGGACTGTGTGATCGGACATTGGGATCAGACCAGGCCACTGGCCTGCAACCCCAGACCCGCTGCCAGCAGCAGCAGTCCCGCGCCAAACGCCCTCCGTACCCGGCCCAGCCAGGGGAGCTGACCGATTACCATCCAGCCCGCCCCGACCACCAGCGCCGCCCCCACAGCGCCGCCCAGGCCGGTTGTCAGTGGCGCCCGGGTAAGCGCAGCCAGCGCGAAAACCAGAAAGCGCGCTGCATCGGTCAGCTGCATGGCGAAGATCACGATGGCAAATGCGCCCAGCGAATGAGTCGGCTCCGTTGGGGCGGCGCGCGGAGCCAGCACGATCAGTTCGAGCCCTGCCAATCCCAGCGCCAGGGCAACCAGAAACCAGCGCGCATTGCCAACCATCAAGCCAGCCACCTGCGCCCCGCCCCAGGCCGCCAGCCCTGCTGCCGCCATGCCGCTAACGCTTGCCACCAGCAACAAGCTGGGCCGTGCGCCCTGCCGCTCGGCCAGCTGCGCCACCAGCACCTGGTCGCGCGCGCCAACCCCGACGAGCAGCGTGGCAAGGAGGGCGAAGAGCAAGCCGGTCATGCATGACGCATAGCAACATGCAGGCCGAAGGCCACGACGGTTCGATGGTTTCTGAATGATGTTTCTGGAGCGGGCGAAGGGATTCGAACCCTCGACCCCAACCTTGGCAAGGTTGTGCTCTACCCCTGAGCTACGCCCGCTCTGAACGTCCAAAGCCCTGTGCCAGTGCGGCAGGGGCCGGGGAGAGGCGCGCGGTTAGCATCGGCCTTCCGGCTTGCCAAGGGGAAAATGCGCAGAATGTGAAAGCAGCGCTTTGTGACTTCACAAATGCCCCCGAAAGCCCACATTGGGGGCTAAGCGCAAATCCATCTGGAGTTTACCCTTGGCAAGCATGGGCCTTAGCCTCGACGAGCAGAAGGCGGTCGACCGGTTCCGCAAGGACGTGGTTGAACCGTCGATGACCAGTCTCGTCATCCTCGATTTCTGGGCCGAATGGTGCGGTCCATGCAAAGCGCTGACCCCGATGCTGGAAAAGGTCGCGGCGGACTATGCCGACAAGGGCGTGGTCCTGGCCAAGGTCAATGTCGACGAGGAACAGTTCATCGCCGCGCAATTCCAGGTCCGCCCGATCCCCACGGTCTATGCCATGTTCCAGGGTCAGCCGGTGGCGGACCTGACCAACGCCCGCAGCGAATCGCAGCTGAAGGGCATTCTTGACCAGTTGCTGGCCAAGCTGCCGGTTCAGCCGGGCGGCGCCGCGCCGGCGCAGGATGTCGGCCCGCTGATCGCCATGGGCGAGGATGCGCTGGCCGGCGGCGATGCCGAGCGGGCTGCCAACATATTCATGCAGATCGCCGAAATCGCACCCGACAATGGCGCAGCCCAGGGCGGCTTGCTGCGTGCACTGATTGCGGCGGGGCACCTTGCCGAAGCCGAGGCCGTGCTGGCCGAACTGCCCGAGGCCCTGGCCAAGGATGCCGAGGTGGCCCGGGCCCGCGCCGCGCTCGATCTGGCCAAGGACCGGCCGGCCGACGATGAGTTGGCCGCGCTCCGCGCTGGCGCGACGGCAGACAATCCCGACGGCCAGCTGGCCTATGCCACGGCTGCCTTCGCCGCCGGGGAACGCGATGCGGCGGCAGAGACTTTGCTCGCCATGATTGCTGCCGACCGCGAATGGAACGAAGGCGCCGCAAGGGCCAAGCTGCTGCAGATCTTTGAAGCCGTCGGTTTGGAAGACCCGTGGGTCGCCGCCACGCGCCGCAAGCTGTCGCTGGTCCTGTTCGGGTGAGCAGCCCCGTGCGCCTGTCGATCTTCCCGCTGACCGGTGCCCTGCTTTACCCCGGGCTGCAACTGCCGCTGCACATCTTTGAGCCGCGTTACCGGGCAATGGTAACCGATGCCCTGGCCCGCGATCGCCGGATCGGCATGATCCAGCCCCAGCGCCCGGAAGATGACGCGCCGCTCTTCACCGTCGGCTGCGTTGGCAAGATCGCCGATGTCGAGGCCCTGGAGGACGGGCGTTTCAACCTGGTGCTGGAAGGCGAATCGCGCTTTCGGTTGCTGCGCGAACTTGATGTCATCACCCCCTTCCGCCAGGTCGAGGTCGAGCTGCTCGAGGAGCCGCCCTTTCAGGCGCTCTCGCCGATCGAGCGTGCCGGGTTTGAGCGCGAGGCGCGGCGCTTTGCCGAGGCCCAGGGCTACCGGGTCGACTGGGAAGCAGTGACAACGCTGGACGACTGTTCGCTGATCGACGGGGTCAGCCAGATCGCCCCGTTCGATGCGGCGGCGAAGCAAGCGCTGCTTGAGGCACCAAACCTTGCCGCGCGGTGCGAGCTGCTGGTCCAGCTGATGCAGTTCTTCGGCCGCCGTGACAGCGACGAAGGCCGGGTTACGCTGCAATAGCCTGGTCTAGGCCAGCGTGGCCTTCAGGCCATCGATCACATACTGCGCCGCAAGCGCCGCCAGCAGCACGCCGAGCAGGCGGGTGATGACCGCTTCCACCCGCGCGCCGAGCAGCTTCATCAGCGGGCCGGCGGCGACCAGCGCCAGCAAGGTCAGCAGCATGACTGCCGCTAGCGCGCCCAGTACGACCAGCGTTTCGTTCGTGCCATTGGCCCGCGCCGTCAGCAGCATGATCGTGGCGATCGAGCCCGGACCGGCGATCATCGGCATGGCCATCGGGAAGACCGAGACATCCTCGATCTCGGGCGTGCCCTTGATCTTCTCCGCGCGTTCCTCACGGCGCTGGGTGCGCTTTTCGAACACCATATCGAGCGCGATGAGGAACAGCATGATCCCGCCCGCAATCCGGAAGGAATCGAGCTCGATGTGCAGCGCGCCGAGCAGATCTTCCCCGAACACGGCGAAGATCAGCAGGATAATCGTGGCGATGAAGCAGGCCCGCAGCGCCATTGTCCGTGCCTGGGCGTGGCTGGCTCCGCTGGTCAGGCCAGCATAGATCGGCGCGCAGCCGGGCGGATCGATCACCACGAACAGCGCGATAAAGGCGGAGAGGAACAGCTCGAGCATGGTCTAACGCACCGCAGCTGGGGCCGGGACAGTCTGTTCGAGGACGGTTTCGAAGGTCGTCCCGTTCCACAGCGAGACGCGCACCGTGCGTCCACCCAGACGGCCCACGCCAGTGCCCCACCGCAGGGTACCGTCCACCGACGCGCCCGTCTGCCAGTCACTATCGGCTACCGCGATCAGGGGCGGCTGGACCGGGCGGACCTTGCATTCGGCCACACGCGCGGCGATCATTTCCGGCGCTGCCGAGGCACCGTCCGAGGTCAGGCTCATGTCGGCGATCCACTTGAGCTCACCATTCTTCTGCCGCTGCCAGATCGTCGCGAAAGTGCCGCTGGCGTTGGGGCTTTGCCAGCCGCCGCGCGTCACGGCGTAGGAGCCGTCGCAGCTCGACCAAACGGCATGGGGTTGCCAGGTAACGGCGACGGCGGGTTCGGCCCGGCCCTTCAGCCAGTCCGCCGCCTTGACACGCTGCGGCACAAACATCTCCGCACCCTCGGCCGCGGTGGCGCGGAAGGCAGCCCACTGACCCTTCTCCTGCGCCAGCCGGGCAAAAGCGAGCTCGGCTGCGATCACTTCGCTGGGATTGGCGACCGGCTTCAGCGGCGGGCCATAGCGCGGCCGGCTTGGCCCGGAAGCACAAGCGGCAAGAGCGAGCGAAAATGCGGCGGCGACCAGGAAACGCTTCATGGGCAGCAGCCTAAAGCGCTTGGTCCTCCAGCGCCACCCCTGCATTGCGATGCGCGGCGACCAGCGTGTTGCGCAGCAGGACCGCGATGGTCATCGGACCGACCCCGCCGGGGACTGGAGTAATCGCACCAGCGACTGGCAGCACGTCCTCATAGTCGACATCGCCGACCAGCCGGCCGCGATTCTCGCCTTCCAGCGCCGGGAGGCGGTTGATTCCGACATCGATCACCGTCGCGCCGGGCTTGATCCAGTCACCCTTGACCATTTCCGGTCGGCCGACAGCGGCGACCACGATATCGGCGCGGCGCACCACGTCTGGCAGGTTTTGCGTGCGGCTGTGAGCGATGGTCACCGTGCAGCTTTCGGCCAGCAGCAGCTGCGCCATCGGCTTGCCGACCAGGATCGAACGCCCGATTACCACGGCATCCTTGCCCGAAAGGCTACCCAGCTTGTCCTTGAGCAACATCAGGCAACCAAGCGGGGTGCATGGCACCAGCCCTGGCAGACCAAGAGCCAGCCGGCCCGTGCTGGTCGGCGTCAGGCCGTCGACATCCTTGTTCGGACTGATCCGCTCGACCACCGCCTGTTCGTCGAGATGCTTGGGGAGTGGCAGCTGGACCAGAATGCCATCGACCGCCGGGTCGGCATTGAGCTGTTCGACCAGCGCAATCAGATCGGCCTGGGTGGTCGCGGCGGGCAGCTTGTGCTCGAAGCTGGCCATGCCCGCCTCAACCGTCTGCTTGCCCTTGCTGCGAACATAAACCTGGCTGGCCGGATCATCGCCGACCAGCACCACGGCGAGGCCTGCCTTGCGCCCTGCCTTGGCCGCAAACGCGGCGGCAGCCACGCCTACGCGCTCGCGCAGGCCAGCTGCAAAGGCCTTGCCGTCGATTACTTCGGCTTGGCTCATCCGACCTGGCGCCCAACGTAGGAAAGGATGATGATCGCCACTTGGATCAGCAGCAACAGCACGATCGGCGAGAAATCGATCCCGCCAGTGTTGGGCATGCGGCGCTTGATCGGCGCCAGGATCGGATCGAGGATCGCGTTGAGCGCGGTCCACAGCGCCGAAACCAGCTGGTTATGATAGTTCACCACGTTGAAGCTGATCAGCAGCCCCAGGATGAACTGCACGATCACCGCCGTGGTGATCACGTTGGCAAACAGCACCAGGATCGGGACGAGCACTTCGTTGATCATCGGGTTGGTCCTTGGAAAAGAAAGGGCCGTTAGCGGCGGATCAGGGTGCCTGCCCCGCGCGAGGTAAAGATTTCAATCAGCATGGCATGCGGGACGCGCCCGTCGAGCACGACCGCGGCCTCGCACCCGGCCTCAACCGCGTGGATGCAGGTTTCAAGCTTGGGGATCATCCCGCCGCTGATCGTGCCATCGTCTTGCAGCTTGGTGATGTCGGCCGGAGTCAGGTCGGTCAGCAGGTTGCCCTGCTTGTCGAGCACGCCGGCCACATCGGTCAGCAGGAACAGCCGCGCCGCGCCCAGCGCCGCAGCAATCGCGCCAGCCATGGTATCGGCGTTGATATTGTAGGTCTCGCCATCGACCCCCGGCGCAATCGGCGCGATGACCGGGATCATGCCGGCAGCGCTGGCGGTTTCGATCAGGGTCACGTCGACCGCGGTCGGCTCACCGACAAAGCCCAGGTCAACGGCCTGCTCGATATTGCTTTCGGGGTCCTTGGTGGTGCGTTCCACCTTGGTGGCGATCACGAGCCCACCGTCCTTCCCCGAAATGCCCAGCGCCTTGCCGCCGGCTCCGGCGATCCAGCCGACCAGTTCCTTGTTGATCGCGCCGGAGAGAACCATTTCGGCGATTTCCGCTGTGGCCTTGTCAGTCACCCGCAGGCCATCGACGAACTTGCTCTCAACCCCAAGCTTCTTGAGCATGGCGCCGATCTGCGGACCGCCACCGTGAACCACAACCGGGTTGATCCCCACCGCCTTCAGCAGCACGACGTCCTCGGCAAAATCGCGCGCCAGTTCGGGATCGCCCATGGCATGGCCGCCGTACTTCACCACAAAGGTCCGCCCGGCATAGCGCTGCAGATAGGGCAGCGCCTCGACCAGCGTTTCGGCCTTGGTAAGCATCTGAGGATCGTGGGACTGGGTCATGATGGTGCGGCCTTTAGCCTGCTGGCCACGGAATTGAAGCCTTTTGTCGCAGGCGGCAGGCTGGCTCAGCCCCGGTCAAGCCAGCGCCCCAGCTTGACGAAGACCACGATCAGCGGCGGGACCATGATGGTCGAGAGCACCAGCTTCGAGATGATCTGGCCTTCCATAATCTGCCCCAAGGGCATGTCCTGGCCATAGAAGCTGATCGTGATGAACAGGATCGTATCGACAATCTGCGACAGCAGGCTGGCAATCCAGGCCCGGAAGACCAGCGCCTTGCCTTGTCCGCCGGCGATCCGGCTGAACAGATAGACGTTGAGCGTCTGCGAAGTGCCATAGGAGATAAGCCCGGCAAACTGCATCCGCACGCCCTGACCCAGCAGCTTGGCGAAGGCTTCCTGATCGCCCCAGAAGGGTGCTGGCGGCACCAGGCGGATAACCACTGTCAGCATCACCATCGAGACGATCAGTGGCACGAAGCCGAAGCGGACCAACTGGTTCGCGCGGTCCTGCCCAAACAGTTCTGCCACGGCGCTCGAAATGATCACCAGGAACAGAAAGGCAAAGATCCCGCTTTCCACCGCGAGTTCGCCCAGCACCGGCCAGGTGCCCAGCGAGGCCAGCTTGACCCCCATGACCCCGGCCAGGACGCACAGCCCCCCGTAAAGCAGCGAATAGACAAAGAGCGAGCGGGGCATGGCGACAGTCTGCATCGGCAGAGGCTTAGCGACCTTCCCACGCTTGTGGAAGGCCCGGCAAATACGGCTAGGCGCAGGCCGCGATGCCCGTTACCACTCGCCCCCGAAGTACCTGGGGGAGCGCCATTGCCATGCTGATCGTCAACAGCCTGATCGGGATCGTGCTGATCCTGGGCCTGGCCATTCTGCTGTCCTCCGATCGCAAGGCGATCCGGCTGCGCGTGGTTGGCGCGGCCTTTGCGCTCCAGGCCGGGCTCGCCGCACTGGTGCTCTATGTCCCCTTCGGCAAGCACATGCTCAAAGGCGCTTCGGATGGGGTCAGCGCGTTGCTCGGCTATGCCCATGCCGGGGTCGAGTTCCTGTTTGGCCCGCTCGCCAAGCCCGAGATCGGCGGCACCAGCTTTGCCATTGCCGCCCTTCCAGTGATCATCTTCTTCGCCGCGCTGATCTCGATCCTCTATTACCTCGGCATCATGCAGCTGGTGATCAAATGGATCGGCGGCGCGCTGGAGAAAGTTACCGGGGTCAGCAAGGTCGAAAGCCTGGGCGCTGCCAGCAACATCTTCGTTGGCCAGTCAGAAAGCCCGCTGGTGATCCGGCCCTATCTTGCCGCGCTGACCCCCAGCCAGCTGTTCTGCCTGATGACGGTCGGCATGGCCGGGGTCGCGGGTACGATCCTCGCCGCCTATGCCAGCATGGGCATCCGGATCGATTACCTGGTTGCCGCGGCCTTCATGTCGGCGCCGGGCGGCATCCTGATGGCCAAGATCATCATGCCCGACCCCAAGGGCGAGAAGATCGTCGAACCCGATGAAGTCAAGGTGGCGGGGCTTGAAGATGAAGCCCCGGCCAACATCATTATGGCCGCATCGCAGGGGGCACAGACCGGGGTGAAGCTGGCCGTGGCGGTAGGTGCCATGGTGCTGGCCTTCGTCGCGCTTGTGGCCCTGGCCAACGGCATCCTGGGCGGCATCGGCGGCTGGTTCGGCTACCCCGAACTGTCGTTCCAGATGCTGCTGGGCCACGTCTTTGCGCCGGTCTTCTGGCTGCTGGCTGCACCGGACTGGGCTGAAGCCCTGCGTGCGGGCGGATTTTTCGGCACCAAAGTGGTGCTCAACGAATTCGTCGCCTTCATTGACCTGGGCCAGGTCCAGGGACTGTCGGAACGGACCGTCGCGGTGGTGACCTTTGCCCTGTGCGGCTTTGCCAACTTCAGCTCGATCGCGATCCAGATGGCAGTTACCGGCAGCCTTGCGCCCGAACAGCGCCCGGTGATCGCGCGGCTGGGGCTGAAGGCGCTGATCGCCGGCAGCCTCTCCAACCTGATGAGCGCGGCGCTCGCCGGGCTGTTCCTGAGCCTTTAGGGCTCATCTTCCGGTCGCTAATCCCTCGGATTTCGAGGGAAACCACGGGTTTGTCCGGATAGCGGACCAATGCTGGGCGAAGCAATTATCGGGCCATGCCCGCGCTCGCCTTCTCCGCCGCCCTTGTCTTCACACTCTGCGGGGCCGCTCCGCGCCAGACCTGCGTGGTTGACGGCGATACCTTCTGGCTGGCGGGGGAGAAGGTGCGGATCGCCGATATCAATGCGCCCGAGACCAGCCAGGCCCAATGCCCCAGCGAACGCCTGCGCGGCGAGGCGGCGAAGCTGCGGCTGCTTGACCTGCTCAACCAGGGTCCGGTCGAACTGCTGGACGATCCCCGCAGTCGCGATCGCTATGGCCGCCGGCTCGCCGTGGTCTTGCGCGGCGGCAAAAGCCTTGGCAGCCAACTTGTGGCGGAAGGGCTGGCGGAGCCTTGGCGCGGGCAGCCATCTAGCTGGTGCGCAGCAGCCAACTGATGGCTCACAAACAAAAAGCCCCGGCAATGCCGGGGCTTTAAGCGGTTCAGTGGGCTTGATCAGCTAGGATCAGGCGTAGCTGACCTTGACGGTCTGGCGGCGGCGACGCAGCGCGGCGCCAGCAATACCCACGCCCAGGATCATCATGAGCCAGGTCGAAGGCTCAGGCACAGCAGCAAACGAAAGCTGACCGCCATAAGAAGCGCCACCGCCTGACAGGCCTGACACTTCCAAGGTGTTGTTACCGCCCGGCGTAATAAGCAGGTCGAACAAGTACCCGTCTTCCTTGCGACCGGTGGGGCTCAAAGTGAAAGCGTTGCCGTTCAGCTTGACCGAGGTGAAATCGATGTTTGTCAGGTTTTGGGCAGCCAGGGTCGAGCCAGTCCACGCAGTCGTGATCGTTGCCGAAACCAAGCGATATCCAGCCGGGGTGACAAAACTGACAACGTCCTTGAACACGCAAGGTGCGGTGAGCGGCGCGCACGTTACGCTGGCATTACCGAAGCTACCGGACGAGCCGGAAATGTTGACAACGAGCGCGGCGTTAGCGTTGGCGCTACATGCAAGAGCCGCAGCCCCAGTCGCCGCCAGCAAAAACTTCTTCATTCTCTATCTCCTGAACCGATTCCCACCCGGAATTACCGTGGAGCCTACCTACGTCGATTCGCAGGTGGTTGCAAAGAGATTAACCGTCATTGTGTAAGGTAAATTTTAGTCTTTCCCGCAATGGGACAGAATGAGCATCAGGCTGAGTTGCATGGAACAAAAAGCCCCGACCATGCAGGCCGGGGCTCTCTGTTTCGGCCCGTTCAACTAGCTATAGGACACGCGAACGGTCTGACGGCGGCGCAGCGCCAGCCCTGCAAAGCCGATGCCCAGGATCATCATCAGCCAGGTCGACGGTTCCGGAACGCCCGACGCGCCAGCAAATGACAGGGTCCCGCTGTAGGATGCGTCACCGCCAGTCGTGCCCGTGATTGTAAGGGTGTTAGTCTTGCCGGGACCAAGCAGCAAATCGGCCAGGAACCGGAATTCGGTGTTGCCAGTCGCACCGATCGCGAATTCCACGCCATTGATCATGACCGAAGTGAAATCGATGTTGGTGGCCAGGTTACCACCGGTCAGGATCGAAGAGATCGTGGCGCTAAGCGTCGTAAAGTCCTTCGGCGTGATGAAAGTTGCCGTATCGCTGAAGGTACAGGGCGCCGGTGCCGGCGTGCAAACCACATCGGTGTTGCGGAACGTGCCGGCAGAATCGCCGCCGACCAGGACCACCAACGCGGCATTGGCATTCGAACTGCAGGCAAGGGCTAACGCCCCTCCGAGCATGAGGGCATATTTTCTCATTTGACGTATCTCCTGATTCCAGACGGGTTGGGGGCTCTGATCAGGTCGTGGGTTTCTATGACGCACGGCTTGCTCTAACAACGTCAGAGCGGCAGTCCGTGGCCCCTCTGATACGGGCTGAAAAATCAAAAAAGTTCCCGGAAACTGCGAAAAAATTGGAGACGGCAATGCTGATAATCGAAGGCTGGTTGAAGCTGGCAACGGGTGAGTTCGACAAGGTTGTCGATGCTGCCCGCACCATGGTCGCTGAGACGGTCAAGGAAGAAGGCTGCCTGACCTATGCTTTTTCCCGCGATATCAACGACCCGGACCTGATCCGCATTGCCGAACGCTGGGAAACCGCCGAAGCGCTCGCCGCCCACGGCCAGAGCGCCCACATGGCCGCCTTCAACAAGGCAATGGGCGGCGTGAAGCGCGAAGGCGCGGAACTGTGGCTCTATTCCGGGGAAGCGGTCCGCCGGATCATGTGACTATACGGCCGGGGTCCTAGATCCCGGCCCACCACTGATAGCCGCGATTGTCTTCCCAGAAGCCGCCGCGGCCGCCGTATAGCCCGGCCAGGCTTTCGCGCAGTTCGATGCGCATGATGTACTTGGCCTGCTTGTAACCCAATTGCCGTTCGACCCGCAGCCGGATCGGGGCGCCGTGCGGCTCGGTCAAGGGCGCGTCGTTCATCCGCCAGGCCAGGATGGTCTGGGGGTGGAAAGCCTCGACCAGATCAATCGACTCGTAAAACGGCTTGCCTTCCAACTTGTCGGCGCAGTGGAACACCACATAACGCGCGCCCGGCATCAGCCCCGCTTGTGACAGAATCGCACCAAGCTGCGGCCCCTGCCACTTGCCGATCGCGCTCCACCCCTCGACGCAGTCATGACGGGTGATCTGGGTGCGCTGCGGCATGGCCTGAAGTGCGGTGAGGGGCAGGGCCAGGGGGCGGTGGACCAGGCCATCGACCCGCAAGGCCCACTGCGCAAATCCGCCGACCAGCAGCGCACGATAGGCCGGATCGGCAACCCGCAGGCTGCCATTGGCCTTGAACACCGGCGACATGTCGGCCTCGGTAAACTCGCGCGCCAGGCTGTCGCCGATGATCGTGCGCTGGGTCAGTTCATGCAGACGGCCGACGCCGGCAAGCCCATCCTTGAACGACTGGCTATCGTTGAGGGCATCGCAGCCTGACAGCAACAGGCCGCCCGCACCAGCCGCGCCAACCTGCAGCGCCTTGCGGCGGGTGAAGATCATGCCGGGTCCTCCTTGTCCTGCGGCAAGCGGTACCAGCCAGTCAGCATCGAGCGCACCTCGTTGATTGGTCCGGCCAGCACCACCATCGCAATGTGAACCAAGAAAAACAGCACCAACCCCGATGCGGCCAGGAAATGGATCGAACGGGCCGATTGCCGCCCGCCGAATAGGTCAACCAGCCAGGGCCAGGCGGCATCAAGCGCCGGTGACATGGCCAGACCGGATAGAATGATCGCCGGCAGCAGCACGAACAGAACGCTGCCATAGGCCAGCTTCTGCAGGACGTTGTAGTTGATCGCTTCTGGCCCGGTCGGAAAGCGCAGCCTGGCGTGCTCGGCCAGGTCATGCAGGATGTAACGCGGGTTCCATTCCGTCCGCGTGATGTGCAACCGCCGCCGAATATGGCCGCGCACCAGGCCCCAGATCAGGTAACCGGTGAAAGCCAGCACCAGCAACCAGGCAAAGGCAAAATGCCAAATCCGCGCATCGGCCAGGCTGTAGTCTGACGGGATCGTCATCCAGCCGGGAAAGGCGGTATCTTCCAGCGCGGCCAAGACCAGCCAGGCCTTGTCGTGTTCCGAACCGTAATGTCCCCAGTATAGGCGGGGATGGGCATTGAGGATCATCAGCCCGCTCATCAGCATGACCAGGATGCACAGGGCATTGGTCCAGTGCCACAGCCGGGTGGCCAGCGCATGGCGGCGGACGAAATCGCCGCCCCGGGGCTGCGACAGGTCATCAGCAGGCGGAGAATACTGGTCCATCAAATCCCTTTTCGGCGGGCACAGGCAAAAGGTTACAAGCCTCATACAAAAAAGCCAGCCGCAGCTTGCCACCCCCGCCGCCCTCCCTTACCCGGCAGGCAAGGGGAGAGAATTCGTGCCGCCGGGCCAGCAACGCCATCATCCTGTTCTGCCCTTCCTGCTGGCCGCCAGCGGGATCGCGCTGTTCAGCGTGATGGATGCCGTGATGAAAAGCGCCAGCCTGCAGGTCGGCGCCTATAACGCCATGCTGTTTCGCTCAGGCTTCGGCGTGCTGCTGATGCTGCCGCTGTGGCGCGCGACGGGCGGGCGCTGGCCGGAAGGTCCGGCGCTGCGCCTGCACGCGCTGCGCGGTGCAATCAGCGCGGGCCTTGCCACCAGCTTCTTCTGGGGCCTGATCCGCTTGCCGCTGGCCGAGGCGATCGCCCTGTCCTTCATCGCCCCGCTGATCGCGCTGTACCTTGCCGCCGTCATGCTGGGCGAGAAAATCGGCCGGGGTGCCGTGATCGCTTCGCTGCTGGGCTTTGCCGGGGTGCTGGTGATCGGTGCAGGCCGGCTCGGACGCGAGGCACTGAGCGAGGATGCCTTATGGGGCATCGCTTCAGTGCTGCTTTCGGCCGTCCTTTATGCCTTCAACCTGATTTTCCAGCGCAAGCAGGCGCAGCTCGCCAGCCCGCAGGAAGTGGCGCTGTTCCAGATGGGCTTTGCCGGCCTGTTCCTGGCGCTGGCCGCCCCCTGGCTGGCGGTAACGCCAAGCCTGCCGGTCCTGGGCGAAATCGCGACCGGGGCAGTGCTGGCCGCGATTTCACTGATGCTGCTGAGCTGGGCCTATGCCCGGGCCGAGGCGCAAGTGCTGCTGCCGATCGAGTATACCGCGTTCATCTGGGCCGCGCTGCTGGGCTGGCTGGTCTTTGCCGAGCCGGTGACGGTCGAAACGCTGGCCGGGGTGGCGCTGATCGTGATCGGCTGCTGGATCGCCGCGCGCAAGGCTGTGCCCGCCCATACCGAGCAGACCACGCTTTAGTTCGCTCCGGGCCGGTTTCCCGGTCCAGCTACTTGACGCGCCGCCCAAACCCGCGCATCGGCGGCGCCGATATGGCTCGGCTGCACCCGCGAAAGGGGCGTGCGCGCAGGCGGGCACCACCAACAGGAGTATTTGCGGGATGACCCAGGTCGGACAGGACACGCTCGGGACGCGCAGCACGCTGACCGTCGGCGGCAAGGACTATGCCTATTATTCGCTCAAGAAGGCCGCGGCCAAGCTGGGCGATATCAGCCGCCTGCCGTTCTCGATGAAGGTCCTGCTGGAAAACCTGCTCCGCTTTGAAGACGGCGGCTTCACCGTTTCGACCGATCACGTCAAGGCGGTGATCGACTGGCAGAAGAACCCTAAGGAATCGGCCGAGGAAATCCAGTACCGCCCCGCCCGCGTGCTGCTGCAGGACTTCACCGGCGTGCCCTGCGTGGTTGACCTTGCCGCGATGCGCGATGCGATTGCCAAGCTGGGCGGGGATACCAGCAAGATCAATCCGCTGGTCCCAGTCAACCTGGTGATCGACCACTCGGTCATGGTCGACGAGTTCGGCCATCCCAAGGCGTTCCAGGAAAACGTCGAGATCGAATATCACCGCAACATGGAGCGCTATGACTTCCTGAAGTGGGGATCGAAGTCGCTCAACAACTTCTACGCCGTGCCGCCCGGCACCGGCATCTGCCACCAGGTGAACCTGGAAAACATCGCCAAGACGGTGTGGACCAGCCAGGACCAGAGCGGCGCGACCGTGGCCTATCCGGACACCTGCGTCGGCACCGACAGCCACACCACGATGATCAACGGCCTGGGCGTGCTGGGCTGGGGCGTCGGCGGGATCGAAGCCGAAGCGGCTATGCTCGGTCAGCCGGTTTCGATGCTGATCCCCGAAGTGGTCGGCTTCAAGCTGACCGGGGCTCTGCGCGAAGGCGTGACCGCGACCGACCTGGTGCTGACCTGCACCAACCTGCTGCGCAAGCACGGCGTGGTCGGCCGTTTCGTCGAATACTATGGCCCCGGCCTCGCCTCGCTCAGCCTGGCTGACCGTGCGACGCTGGCCAACATGGCGCCGGAATATGGCGCGACCTGCGGCTTCTTCGGGATCGACGACAAGACGCTCGATTACCTGCGCCTGACCGGCCGCGAGGAAAGCCAGATTGCCCTGGTCGAAGCCTATGCCAAGGAACAGGGCTTCTGGATCGATCCGGCCGCCACCGATCCGATTTTTTCCTCGACGCTCGAACTCGACATGGGCACCGTAGTCCCCAGCCTCGCCGGGCCGAAGCGCCCGCAGGACCGCGTCAACCTGGAAGATGTCGACGATGTCTTCGCCAAGGACATGGCTGAAACCTACAAGAAGACCAACGCCCGCGTGCCGGTTGAGGGCAAGGATTTCGATATCGGCGATGGCGACGTGATGATCGCCGCGATCACCAGTTGCACCAACACCTCGAACCCAGGCGTACTGGTTGCCGCCGGCCTTGTCGCCAAGAAGGCCGACGAGCTGGGCCTGAAGCCCAAGCCCTGGGTCAAGACCAGCCTTGCTCCAGGATCGCAAGTCGTCACCGACTACCTGATCAAGGCCGGGCTGCAGAGCCACCTCGACAATATCGGCTTCAACCTGGTCGGCTATGGCTGCACCACCTGCATCGGCAACTCGGGCCCGCTCGCTGAACCGATCAGCAAGGCGATCAACGATAACGGGCTGGTCGCCGCCGCCGTGATCTCGGGCAACCGCAACTTCGAAGGCCGCGTCTCACCGGACGTGCGGGCCAACTTCCTCGCCAGCCCGCCGCTGGTCGTGGCCTATGCGCTCAAGGGCACGGTGATCGATGATTTCGTCACCACCCCGATCGGCACCGGCAAGGATGGCCAGGACGTGTTCCTGAAGGACATCTGGCCGACCAACCTCGAAGTCGCCGAAACCATGAACGCCTGCGTGACGCGCGAGATGTTCCAGGCCCGCTATGCCGACGTCTACAAGGGCGACGAGCACTGGCAGGCGATCAATGTGACCGGCTCGGAAACCTACCAGTGGCGCGCTGGCAGCACCTATGTTGCCAACCCGCCCTACTTCGAAGGCATGTCGATGACCCCGGCCCCGGTGCAGGACATCATCGAAGCCAAGCCGCTGCTGATCCTCGGCGATTCGATCACGACCGACCACATCAGCCCGGCCGGCAACATCAAGGCTGACAGCCCGGCTGGCCAGTGGCTGATGGAGCACCAGGTCGCGAAGGCTGACTTCAACTCCTATGGCGCGCGCCGCGGCCACCATGAAGTGATGATGCGCGGTACCTTTGCCAATATCCGCATCAAGAACGAGATGGTCCCCGGCATCGAAGGCGGGATGAGCAAGTACAACGGCGAAGTCATGCCGGTTTACGATGCCGCGATGAAGCACAAGGCCGATGGCACGCCGATGGTGGTCGTCGCCGGCAAGGAATACGGCACCGGTTCCAGCCGTGACTGGGCTGCCAAGGGCACCAATCTGCTGGGCGTGCGCGCAGTGATTGTTGAGAGCTTTGAGCGCATTCACCGCTCGAACCTGGTTGGCATGGGCGTGCTACCGCTGCAGTTCAAGGACGGCGAAACCCGCGAAACGCTGGGCCTTGACGGCGATTGCACCTACACCATCAAGGGTGTTGCCAGCCTGACTCCGCGTCAGGACGTGACGGTGGAAGTCACCCGCAAGGATGGCAGCCAGTTCAGCTTCACCGCGCTGTGCCGGATCGATACCGCCAATGAGGTCGAATACTTCATGAACGGCGGCATCCTGCACTACGTACTGCGCAAGCTGGCCGCCTGATCCATTGGTCGGCCGTTCATTGGACGGCCGACCAATTCCACACCTGAACGAAGAAGGGCGGCACCATGGCCGCCCTCCCCCCTTCCAACTGAATCGCGATCCTAGGCCGGCCTGGCGGCGAGGCGACGACGCCCGACCAGAGCCGCAGCGGCCGCGCCGAACAGCAGCAGCATGGGCGGCGCGGGGACTTCGGTGCCACCCGTGGAAGTGGGAGGAGGTGGCGGAGGAGGCGGAGGCGGAAAATCGCCCCCGGTTGAAGTGGAAGTCGGCGGCGGCGAGGGTGGAAAGCCTCCACTCGTAGTAGTCGTCGAGGACGAGATATTGCCTGAGCTCGAAGTTGAAGTGCTGGTCGAGCTCGACGACGTTACATTCCCAGACGTTGAACTTGACGTGCTGGTCGAAACATTGCCCGAGCTTGAGGTGCTGGTCGAAACGTTGCCCGACGACGAACTGGTTGAGGTGACATTACCCGATGAAGTCGAAGTCGAGGTCGACAAGCCACCCGTAGAAGTGGTCGAGCTCGACGAAATGCCGCCCGTGGTGGTCGTGCTGGTCAGGCCGCCGGTCGAACTGGAGGTGCTGCCGCCCGAGGTCGAGGAAGAAGAACCGCCGCTGGAAGTGGAGGTCGAGGTCGATCCGCCCGAAGTGGTGGTTGAAACAACGACGCTGCCGCCGCCGCCTGAGCCGCCGCCGAAGAAGCCGCCGAAGAAGCCGCCGCCAAAGCCGAAACCGCCCGATCCGCCGATCACGGTCACTTCGCTGCCACCGCCCTGCGGGGTCGGCATCGGCGGAAGCGGCGGGAGCGGCATCGGCATCATGGCCAGCTGCTGCGGAGCCGGTGCGGCACAGGCGACCGACTTGGTCACCACGCGGCGGATCTTCTTCATTCGCGGCGCAGCCGGAGCGGTGCGCGCGATCTTGCGCTTCATAGCCTTGGGCTTGGCATGCTTGACGTACTGGACTTGGGCCGCTGGAGCCTCGGCAACATGCACCGCTCCGCCTCCGACGACGGCACCGCCCGCAGCAATGGCGGACAATTTCACAAGGGCCATCCGTACCGACATAAGCTCTGCTCTCTTTGCCACTGGCTGGGGTGGAAAACTGGCGCCGTGGCCGCCATCATGCCCCTATAGGCAGAGAAGCGCAGACGAATGATTAAGGGACAATCGTGTTAACCCTGTTTCGGACAAGCCCAGAGCAAGAATTGGCAAAAAGGCCCAAGCAGGGAAAGGTACCTGTCCCAATCTGGAACCGAATGTAGCTAAAAGTACTAACAGTCAGCTGTTGGACGCAGGCTATTTGTCTGTCGGATCAGCGGAATCGAACAGGCCGCCCTGGTTCCCTGCAGGTGGCGCCAGGCCAAGGTGCTGCCAGGCCCGCGCATTGAGGCAACGTCCGCGCGCCGTCCGCGCGACCAGTCCAAGCTGGATCAGATAGGGTTCGATCACATCCTCGATCGTGTCGCGCGGTTCGGACAAGCCGGCCGCCAGCGTTTCCACGCCGACCGGCCCGCCATTGTAGAATTCGGCAATCATGGTGAGGTAACGCCGGTCCATCGCGTCAAGCCCGAGGTTATCGACCTCCAGCCGGGTCAACGCTGAGTCAGCCTGGCTCTGCGTGATCGCGGCATGACCCTCGACATGGGCAAAGTCGCGCACCCGGCGCAGCAGCCGCCCGGCGATCCGCGGCGTCCCACGCGATCGCCGCGCAATCTCGCGCGCGCCGGCCGGCTCAATGCCGATCCCGAGCAAGCCTGCGCCGCGCGTCACGACCCGCTCCAGCTCCTGTTCGGTATAGAAGTTCAGCCGTACCGGGATCCCGAAACGGTCGCGCAGCGGTGTGGTCAGCAACCCCTGCCGGGTGGTCGCGCCAACCAGCGTGAAGGGCGGCAGGTCGATCCGCACCGAGCGCGCCGAGGGCCCCTCGCCAATGATCAGATCCAGCGCGCGGTCCTCCATCGCCGGATAAAGCACTTCCTCGACCTGCGGATTGAGCCGGTGAATCTCGTCAATGAAGAGGACGTCGCCCTCTTCCAGGTTGGTCAGCAGCGCCGCCAGATCGCCCGCCTTGGCGATCACTGGGCCGGAGGTCGCGCGGAAACCCACGCCCAGCTCGCGCGCCACGATCTGCGCCAGCGTCGTCTTGCCGAGGCCGGGCGGGCCGAAGAACAACACATGGTCCATCGCCTCACGCCGTTGCCGCGCAGATTCGATGAACACCCGCAGGTTATCCTTCGCCGCCGCCTGCCCCACGAACTCATCAAGTGACTTCGGCCGAAGCGCCGCGTCGGCGTCTTCAACCTGGCGGGTGGAGGAGAGGAGCGGGTTGTCGGTCATTGCGACAAGCCTTGCCGCCCGATGGATAGGGAAACAAGCTCGGGATGACGGCTAAAAGGCGCGGCGGACTTACTCATCCCGCCGCCCTTTTCAACGCAACCCGCACCAGATCGTTCAGCCCCGCGCCCTCACCGAGTTCCTCCAGCGCCCGCGCCACGGCTTCGGTCGCAACATTGGGTTTGAAGCCAAGGTTCTGAAGTGCCGAGACCGCATCCTGGCTGGCCGAGCCGCGCGGGGCAGCGGACACTGCAGACCCCGCGACCGAAGGCAGGCCGCCGGCCTTGTCCTTCAGCTCGTTCACGATCCGGCTGGCGAGCTTGGGCCCCACGCCTTGCGCGCGCGCGACCATCGCCGCATCGCCGCCAGCGCAGGCGCGCTGGAGTTCGTCGACGGTCAGCGCCGACAGCACCGCCAGTGCCATCTTGGACCCGACACCCTGGATCCCGGTGAGCAAACGAAACCATTCCCGCTCGCCGCCGCTGGCAAAGCCAATCAGGCGCATATCGTTTTCGGAAACCTGCAGCTCGGTGTGGACCGTTACCCGGTCACCCCTCAGGCCCAGGGCATCGAGCGTGCGGGCACTGCAATGGACAAGGTAGCCCACGCCATTCACGTCAATCACGGCCCAGTCGGGACCGAAATCGTCAAGCAGGCCGGACAGGCGGGCGATCATGCACGCGGGTTAACCCGCTGCAGCGCACTCGGCAAGCGAAAGGAACAAGTGGCGAACAGTTATGAACTAGAAGCGCGGGATCGGGATATCCGCCGCAACCCGGCAGGCGAGCGCCGCCGCGCCAACCTGGAACAGCACTTCGCGATCATCGACCCGGCCGGCGACACGCACCAGGTCACCAAAGGTCAGCGGTCCGTCGCGATCGTAGTAGCGCGCGGCCTTGGTCAGGCGGCTGACCTGGCTCGTCGAAAGGTGCCCACGCAGGAATTCCGCGGCGCAGCTCGCCTGGTTTTCGCTCAGGCCATAGCGCTGCAAGGCATCGGAGATCTGATAGCGGCTGGCCGTGCAGCCCGAGAGGGCCAGACCCGTGAGCGCGGCGAAGGCAATGGTTCGGTTGAGAGGCATCGGGAAGCTCCTCTGGCTGCCAAAGCAGCATGGTGTGACCCCACGCCTTAACCCCCGATTGCTATCCTCGGTTCAGATGCGCATGCGTGATCGCCACGGCCAGCGCATCGGCCGCGTCGGCTCCGGCCAGTTTCACCCCCGGCAGCAGCACGCCGAGCATGGCCTGGACCTGCGTCTTTTCCGCCCCGCCGGTTCCGACTATCGCTTTCTTGACCAACCGGGTGGCATATTCCGCCACCGGCAGCCCGGCGCGGGCGAGCGCCAGCAGGCAGACGCCGCGCGCCTGGCCCAGCTTGAGCGTAGACTGGGCGTTCTTGTTGACGAACACTTCCTCGACCGCAGCACTTTCGGGCCGGTAGTGCAGCAGCACGTCGGTCAGTTCGCGATCAAGCACAACCAGCCGTTCGGCCAGTGGGGCCTTGGGATCTGTCTTCACCTGACCATTGGCGATGTGGCTCAACCGGCTGCCGCTTTTCGCAACGATCCCCCAGCCGGTGCAGCTGAGCGAGGGATCGAGGCCGATTATGATCAGCCCAACTTCTCCATCACTGCATCCGGGATCTCGTAGTTGCCCCAGACGGTCTGGACATCGTCATCGTCGTCAAGCACGTCGATCAGCTTGAGCAGGGTTGCCGCATCTTCGGCGCTGACTTCGGTCTTGAGATTGGGCTTCCAGGCGAGCTTCACGCCCTCGGCCTCACCCAGCACCTTTTCCAGCTCGCGGGCGACGGGGTGGAGATTTTCCACCGCCACCCAGATCGCGTGGGCCTCTTCGTCGCTTTCGACATCGTCGGCCCCGGCTTCAAGCGCGGCTTCGAACACCTTGTCGGCATCGCCGACGCTGCCCGGATACTCGATCAGGCCCAGCCGCTCGAACCCGTGGCTCACCGCGCCTGATGCGCCCAGGTTGCCGCCGTTCTTAGCAAAGGCCGTGCGGACATTGGTGGCGGTGCGGTTGCGGTTATCCGTCAGCGCCTCGACAATCAGCGCGACGCCGCCCGGGCCATAGCCTTCGTAGCGAATCTCTTCATAGTTCTCGGCATCGCCGCGGCTGGCCTTGTCGATCGCCCGCTGGATATTGTCCTTGGGCATCGACTGCGCCTTGGCAGCGTTGACTGCGGCGCGCAGGCGCGGGTTCATGTCCGGATCGGGCATGCCCATCTTGGCCGCAACGGTGATTTCGCGGCTCAGCTTGGAGAACTGCGCGGCGCGCTTCTTATCCTGCGCACCCTTGCGGTGCATGATATTCTTGAATTTGGAATGGCCTGCCATGGGATACGCCGTCAGCTAGGGTTTGGAAAACGTGCCGCCCCCTAGCCGACCGGTCGCGATCAGACAACCACGGCTGTGCCAGTGGCGCTGACCATCAGCATCGAGCCATTGGCGCCAAGCACCTCGTAATCGAGATCGACCCCGACTACGGCATTGCCGCCCATACCAGCGGCAAACTGCTTCATCTCATCCAGCGCCTGCATCCGGGCACGAGCCAGCACATCTTCATAGGAACCCGAACGCCCGCCGACGATGTCGCGGATGCTGGCGAACAGGTCGCGAAACATGTTGGCGCCAACGATAACTTCGCCGGTAACGACGCCCAGATACTGCTGGACTGGACGGCCCTCGACCGTGGGGGTGGTGGTAACGATCATGCGGGGCTCTCCTGTTCCCGGTGGTGATGCACCAGAGATAGGTGATGAGGCCCGCCGATCAAGCGCTTACCCGAGGCCGAGCGCAGCCTTGTAAGTATCCAGAATTGCTTCCATCTCGGCGCGGTCATCGGGCTTCATCTTCCGCAGGCGGACGATCTGGCGCATGATCTTGGCGTCATAGCCCACGGCCTTGGCCTCAGCATAGACATCGCGGATGTCATCGGCGATGCCCTTCTTCTCTTCTTCCAGGCGCTCCACGCGCTCGATCAGCAGGCGCAGGCGGTCGTCGGTGGTTGCGGCCATCTTTGGGGGTAGCTCCGGTAACAGGGTGAATCGGTTGACCGGCTCTTAGGGGGCGGGGGCGTTCTTCTTCAAGCTCTCCGCCATGGCTTCGAGCTGGTCGGGCGTCGCTTCCCTGTGGAAACGTTCCTTCCATTCGGCCGTCGGCATCCCGTGGATCACTTCGCGCGCGCCTTCCTTGTCGTAAGGCGCACCGCCATCGCGGATCCAGTCGGCCAGGCAATTGCGGCAGAAACCGGCAAGGACCATCAGGTCGAGGTTCTGGGCATCGCTGCGGTGGCGCAGATGCCGTACCAGCCGCCGGAAAGCAGCCGCGGCAACCGCATCGTCGAGCGATTCGAGGGGATCTGCGGGGTTCGCATTCGTATTTTCGGAACAGCTCATGGGCATACCCTTGGGTTTTGGTGACGCCTTTGCCATAGGTTGCAGGATTTCTCCACTAACGTGGAGAGCATCACCGGCCCACGCCCCCGGCCCAACCGCCCCAAGGGTACCCTCATCGGGTGGTTGGGCCGGGGGCGTGGGCCGGTGATGCAATCGCATTTTAAAGGGCACACAATGGCTAAGTTCGATCCGCGCGGGCGCAAGATCAAGATTCTAGCGACACTGGGGCCTGCCAGCCGCAGCCCTGAAATGATCGAGAAGCTTCTGCTTGCCGGGGCCGACGCCTTCCGCGTCAACATGAGCCACGGCGATCACGAAACCCACGCCCAGACTATTGCGGCGATCCGCGCGGTCGAAAAGGACCTGCACCGGCCGGTCGCGATCCTGTGCGACCTGCAGGGCCCCAAGCTGCGCGTCGGCCAGTTCAAGGACGGCAAGGCGGTGATCCGCCATTCGGGGCACTTCACGCTTGATCGCAATCCCGAGCTGGGTGACGAAACCCGTGTCTGCCTGCCGCATCCCGAACTGTTCGCCGTGCTCAAGAAGGGTCAGCGCCTGCTGATCGACGACGGCAAACTGCGGCTGAAAGTGATCGAGGCAAGCCAGGATGCAATACTCTGCTCGGCCGAGGTTGGCGGGGTAATCATGGACCGCAAGGGCGTGAACGTGCCCGATGCCGTCGTCCCGGTGCCTGCGCTCACCGAAAAGGACCGCCGCGATCTGTCTTTCGCGCTGGAACAGGGGGCAGACTGGATCGCCCTGTCCTTCGTCCAGCGGCCCGAGGACGTGGCCGAAGCGCGCAAGCTGATGGGCGGATCGGCCACCTCGCTGATGGCCAAGATTGAAAAGCCCGCCGCGATTGACCGGCTGGCCGAGATCATCGAGCTGGCCGACGGGATCATGGTCGCCCGCGGCGACCTGGGGGTTGAGCTCAATCCGGAGGAAGTGCCGCCGATCCAGAAGCGGATCGTCGCCGCGACCCGCCGCTCGGGCAAGCCGGTGGTCGTTGCCACGCAGATGCTCGAATCGATGATCGAAAGCCCGGCCCCGACCCGCGCGGAAGTCTCGGACGTGGCCAATGCGGTCTATGACGGGGCCGATGCGGTCATGCTTTCGGCCGAAACTGCCAGCGGCGCCTGGCCGGTCGAAGCAGTAACGATCATGCATCGCATCGCCGGGCAAGTGGAGCGCGATCCCGGCTATCGCCAGCAGGTCAGCTTTGCCGATGTTCTGCCCGATCGCACCACGGCCGATGCGCTGGCCCACGCTTGCGCCTCAATCGCGGAATCGCTGCCGATCTCGGGCGTGATCGTGTTCACCGGTTCGGGCAGCACCGCCCGACGCGTTGCACGTGAGCGCCCGGCCGCGCCGATGCTGGTGCTGACGCCTTCGCAGAAGATCGCCCGCAAGCTCGCCCTGCTGTGGGGGGCGCACGCCGTGACCACTAAGGACATCGGCAGCTTTGAGGAAATGATCGCCAAGGGTAAGCGCATGGCGCTGCGGCATGGCTTCGGCACGGCCGGGTCAAAGCTGATCGCGCTGGCGGGTGTGCCCTTCGGCACGCCGGGTTCGACCAACCTGCTCCATGTCGTCACCTTGCAAGGCGACGAGCTGGACCGGCACAAAGGTTGATTTCGGCGGCTAGTCGAACAGCGCCTTGAGGTCCTTCTTGAGGATCTTGCCATTGGCGTTGCGCGGCAGGGTTTCAGTCAAGAACAGGATCCGCACCGGCACCTTGAACGCGGCGAGGCGGGCGCGGACCCAGTCCTGCAGCTCGACCTCGGTCGCGGACTGGCCTGGTGTCAGGTGCACCACGGCAGCCGGTTCCTCGCCCAGGGTGCGGTGCGGAATGCCGACCACCGCCGCGTCCATCACCGCCGGGTGATCGTAGAGGACGTTCTCGACCTCGGACGAGTAGATGTTCTCCCCGCCGCGGATGACGATGTCCTTGGCCCGGTCGGCGATGTAACAGAAGCCTTCCTCGTCGATCCAGGCGAGGTCACCGGTCCGCACCCAGCCGTCGATGAAGGTCGCCGCGGTCGCTTCGGGGTTGTTCCAGTAGCCCTTCACGATCATCGGCCCATTGGCATAGAGCTCGCCGATCTGGCCGGGAGGCAGCGGGTTGCCTTCCTCATCCAGCACCTTGAGCTGCGCGACCGCGACGGGCGGGCCGCAGCTGGTCGGGCGGTTGAGATAGTCCTCGGCGGATAGGCCGGTGACGGTCGCAGTGGTCTCGGTCATGCCCCAGCCATTGGCAGGCAACGCGCCGAACACTTCGCGGATCTTGCGGACCAGGTCGGGCGCCGAAGGCGCGCCGCCATAACCGATCGCTTCAAGCGAGGAGAGATCGTACTTCTCGCGCGCCGGATGCTCCAGCAATTGCCAGGCGATGGTGGGCACGCCGCCGGTCGAATTGACCTTCTCGCGCTCGATGATCTGGAAGGCCTTTTCCGGCTCCCACTTGTACATGAAGATCATCGTGTGACCGGCCGCGATCGCCCCCATCATCGTCGCCGAACAGGCGGTCGCGTGGAACAGCGGGATGACCGTCAGCAGCACCTTGCGCGCCGGGTCAGGCAGAGCTTCGCCCCGTCGCAGCACCTGCCGCGCGGCGCCATAGGCGCTGGAGAAGATGTTGGTGACGAAGTTGCGGTGCGTCCCCAGTGCGCCCTTGGGATTGCCGGTGGTGCCCGAGGTGTAGAGGATCGTTGCATCGTCATCGGCAGCAATGACAACATCCGGCAGATCCTGATCGGGCAAGGCACCCCAGTTTGACGAGGCTCCGATCACGCTTTCCAGCGTGGTCACGCCGGCCGGCAGATCATCGCGGCGCGAAACGATGACATGGGCCAGGTCCGGCAGTTCGGCGCGGTGCGGCAAGACCCGGTCCAGCCGCTCGCCATCGCAGACCAGCACCTTGGCGCCCGAGTGGGCCAGGCCATAGGCCAGCTCCGGCCCGGTCCACCAGGCGTTGAGCGGTACACAGATCGCACCGATGGTGACCGCTGCGAAGAACGCGACCGGCCATTCAGGCAGATTGCGCATGGCCAGGGCCACCCGGTCGCCCTTCTGCACGCCCAGCGACTGGAGGTGCCGGCCAAAAGCGGCAACCGCGCGGAACCAGGCTTCGTAAGAAACCCGTTCCTCCTCATAGATCAGGAAGGTCGCATCGCCATGGCTGCGGCCGATCCGGGCCAGCACCGCCAGGTTCTCCGGTGCATTCTTCCATACACGGGTCGGCACGCCGCGGATATCGATGGTCTCATATTCGAACCGCGCGCCCGGCGCGCAGAGGATCGCCTCGCACTCCTCCAGGCTGCGCGCCGGCCAGCCGGCCGGAATCCACTCCCTGAAACTGTCGCCAAGATGTTCGCTGCTGACTTCGCCCATGATCCTCCGCGGCGGTCGCTAGGCCGCCTTGGCGGACAGGCTAGGTCAGCCGCGCGCGCCGAACAAGGCGGAACCGACGCGGACGTGCGTTGCACCCAGCATGATCGCGGTTTCGAAATCGTCGCTCATCCCCATCGAGCGTCCGGCAAGCCCATTGTCGGTCGCCAGCTTGTCGAGCAGGGCGAAGAACGGGGCTGGTTCAATCCCCAGCGGCGGCACGCACATCAGACCGATCACCGGGATCTGCGCGGTCCGGACCTCATCCAGCAGGGCGGGCAGATCGGCAATCGCGCAGCCGCCCTTCTGCTCTTCGGCGCCAATATTGACCTGGACGAAGCAGGGCACCTGCCGACCCGCCTTGTCCATCGCCTTGCCGAGTGCGCTGACAAGCGAGGGCCGGTCAAGCGCGTGGATACAATCAAACAGCCGCACAGCTTCGTCGGCCTTGTTGGATTGCAACTGGCCGACGAGGTGCAGTGCGATGTCAGGATTAGTGTCGCGCAGTGCCGGCCACTTTTCCGCCGCCTCCTGCACGCGGTTCTCGCCAAAGACACGCTGGCCGGCGGCGATCAGTGGGGCAATCCGCTCGGCCGGATGGGTCTTGCTGATCGCCACCAGGGTCACCTCGTCGGCCTTGCGCCCCGCGATCTGCGCGGTGCGGGCAATGCGGGCGGTGATGTCGGCGAGCGCGGTGGCTGGATCGGTCATGGCGCGGTGCTATAGCGATGCCGTGCCGCGAAAGAAGCCCCTCCCCGAAATCTGGCTGCTGAGCGATGCGCGCAACGATGCCGTGCTGGAACGCGCGCTGAAGCGGCTGCCACGTGGCAGCGGGTTCGTGTTCCGACACTACCACCTGCCTGAAGAGCAGCGGCGCAGGCGTTGGAACACGCTCGCTCGCCTGGCCCGGTCACGCGGGGTCAGCGCGGTGCTGTCCGGCAGCCCGGCCATGGCGCGACGCTGGGGTGCGGACGGATCCTATGGGGTGCACCCCGGTGCCACTCTGGCGGCGGCGCACTCCCTGCACGAACTGGGCCGCGCCCACCGGGCAGAGGCGGTGCTGCTCTCGCCGGTCTTTCCAACCCGCTCGCATCCCGGCGGAAAGGCGCTGGGGCCGCTGCGCTTCCGGCTGCTGGCACACCGCTCGCCCGTGCCGGTCATTGCACTCGGCGGGATGAATGCGGGCCGCGCGCGGCGGCTCAAATGGCCGCGCTGGGCCGGGATCGACGCCTTTTTGCGCTGAAGCGAATCGTTAGATTCCCAAGGATTCTTGACGCGGAGTCACCGGCAGGCGCATTATGCGCGCCGAACGAAGGGAAGCATCCATGGCAACACGGGCAGTCAGCGCGGGAACCCGCGGCGCGCAGGTCAACTGGCGCGCTACCCTGCGCCGCGCCGCGCGCCGCGCCGCCGAGATCGGCGGAGCCGGCTTGCTGCTGGCGGGGATGGTCTTCCTGGCGCTCGCCTTGATCAGCTACCACCAGACCGATCCGTCGGCCTCGACCGCTGCCGGAGGTCCGCCGGCTAACTGGATGGGCACGCCCGGTGCCTGGATTGCCGAACGTGCCCTGTTCCTGTTTGGACCCGTCTCGGTCCTGTTCCTGCCGTTGCTCTATGTCGGCGCGCGCAAACTATGGCGCTTGGTCGAAGAGGAAGACGGTGACCTGCCCCACGCCAACCATGCCTGGTGGCGGCCGATCGGGGTGCTGCTGTTCGCCATGGCCCTGCTTGGCACGGTCATGACGCTGGTTTTCACCGGCCCGGGCGGCTCGCTCCCAGCCGGGATGGGTGGAATCAGCGGCCTGTTGGGCGCCCGCGTGATCGATGCCTTGGCGGGTCTGCTGCCCGAAGCCAGCCGCTTCTGGGCGATCCTGGGCGCGGGGCTTGCCTGCCTCGCCGGCGGATCGATTCTCGCGGCACGGGTGTTCGCGATCGACTGGGGCAGCCTGCTGACCCTGCCTGCCTTCCTGCGCCGCGACCGGTCGATCGACACCGACCGCGTGATCAGTGTCAAACCCCTGGCCAAGCCTGCCGCGGACCAGCGCCCGGCCCCGCTCACCGCCAGCGAACCGCGCAAGCCGCCGGTCATCTCTGATCCGACCCGCCCAGCCAAGCCCGCCCAGCTGGCGACTTCGGGCAAGCAGGGTGACCTGTTCGACAGCTACGAGCTGCCGTCGCTAGAACTGCTCAATGATCCGCCGCCGCATTCGAAGCAAAAGATCGACAAGCTGGCGCTTGAGCGCAACGCCCGGCTGCTCGAAACCGTGCTCGACGATTTCAACGTCAAGGGTGAGATCACCGCAGTCCGCACCGGTCCGGTCGTCACCATGTACGAACTGGAACCGGCCCCGGGGATCAAGGCCAGCCGCGTGATCGGCCTGGCCGACGACATCGCCCGCAACATGAGCGCGATCTCGGCCCGCGTCTCTTCGATCCCAGGCCGCACGGTAATGGGCATCGAACTGCCCAATGCCGACCGGCAGATGGTCAGCTTCAAGGAAATGGTCGCGAGTGAGGCCTTCGCGGGATCGAAAGGCATGCTGCCGATCATCCTGGGCAAGGACATCGCCGGGGAGCCAGTCGTGGCGGACCTTGCCACCATGCCGCACCTGCTGGTCGCGGGGACGACCGGTTCGGGCAAGTCAGTCGGGCTCAACACGATCCTGCTTTCGCTGCTCTACCGGCTGACCCCGGCGCAGTGCCGCCTGATCTTGGTCGATCCCAAGGTGCTGGAACTGAAGTCCTACGACGACATCCCGCACCTGCTCTCGCCCGTGGTGACCGAGCCGGCCAAGGCCGTTCGCGCGCTCAAGTGGGCGGTCGAGGAAATGGAACGCCGCTACCGGATGATGAGCGAGATTTCGGTCCGCAACCTTGCCGGTTTCAACGATAAGGTGAAGACCGCGATTGCCAAGGGCAGGCCGCTTGGTCGCCGCATCCAGATCGGCTTCGATCCGGAAACCGGCGAGGAGCTGTATGAAGAGCACCAGCTCGACTACCCGGTGCTCCCGCAGATTGTGGTGATCGTCGACGAACTGGCCGACCTGATGGTTACGGTCGGCAAGGAAGTCGAAGTGCTGATCCAGCGGCTCAGCCAGAAGAGCCGCGCGGCCGGCATCCACCTGATCATGGCGACGCAGCGGCCTTCGGTCGACGTCATCACCGGGGTGATCAAGGCCAACCTGCCGACCCGCATCAGCTTTGCCGTGACCAGCCGGATCGACAGCCGGACCATCCTGGGCGAGCAGGGCGCGGAGCAGCTCCTGGGCAAGGGCGACATGCTCTACAAGCCCAACACCGACCCGATCCGCCGCGTGCACGGCCCCTTCGTTTCGGACGAGGAAGTGGAACGGCTGGCCGATTTCTGGCGCAGCCAGGGCAAGCCGGAATATGTCGATTCGGTCACCGAGGAGCCGGAGGACGGCGGCTTCGGCTTCGACGATCTTGACGTTACGGCCTCTGACAGCCCCGAAGAGCGCAAGTACCGCCAGGCCTGCCAGATCGTGTTCGAAAGTCAGAAGGCTTCAGCCTCTTGGCTGCAGCGCCAGCTTGGCGTGGGCTATAACACGGCCGCCAAGTGGGTCGAGCGGATGGAGGCCGACGGCTTTGTCGGCCCCGCCAACCACGTCGGCCGCCGCGACATCTATCGCGACCGTGACGGCAACCCGCTCTGAGGCTGGGTCAGGCCCGCAGCTCGTACTGGCCGGCCAATGCCTTGAAATGCAGGCGGGCAAAGCTGCGCGCCGCGCTGACTGTTGCAAACAGGGTATCCTGCATCACGTCGGTGACGAGCGGGTAGCCCTGCGAATTATAGCGCACGTCGCGCACCGAAAGGCGGACGTTGCCTTCGGCATCGCGGCTAATCAGGAAGGGGCGGATCAGGTCTCTGGACATGCGGTGTTCCCTGTGTGAGCAGCGCCAGCTCGCGGCGTTCGTCTTCACGACGGTCGCGCTCGGTAGCGGTGCGGATGGCACGGTCGGCCATGGCCTGCCAGGCAGCCTGGGCCTTGAGCAGGACCTCGCGCTGGTTCTGTAGGGTAGCCGACTGGGCATTGCGGCCGCACTCGGCGGCCTGGTCGAGGTAGAACTGGGTCGAAGCGGACATCGGCTTATCCTTCGGTGTTGCCCCCTAGCGGCGCTGTTGACGCCGCGGCGGTGCCCCGGTGGTGAAGCCCGGGCCGCGATCGCGAAACACGATCCGGCCCTTGCTGAGATCGTAGGCCGTCATTTCGACCTTGACCCGATCCCCGACGACCGAGCGGATGCGGAATTTACGCATCTTGCCGGAAGTATAGGCAACGATGTGGTGTCCGTTTTCGAGCAACACACCGAACCGGCCGTCGGGGAGGATATCATCGATCTGGCCGTCGAGGGTCATTAACTCCTCTTTGGCCATTCGATCAGGCCGCCGAAAGGTTCACGGCCGAAGTGCGGCCGCGCTGATCGGTTTCCAGATCGAAATTGATGCGCTGATCCTTGTCGAGGGTCGACATGCCAGCAGCCTGAACGGCAGTGATGTGGACAAAGCTGTCCGTGCCGCCGCCATCAGGCGCAATAAAGCCGAAGCCCTTGTCGGTATTGAAGAATTTTACGGTTCCAGTAGTCATAATGCGGTCCTTTCACGAAACCTGCAGGACCCAGGCACAACGTGCACCTGAGGCAATGTGGCGTGTAAGGGGAGTTGGGGCATCGACTGCCGAAAGTCCCGTCGCAGGCGACGTAGCCCGAACCCTATGCGCTTTCCCGGCGGAAATAGCAAACTTTGCCGCGTCGGGACGCAAATCGGGGGCCGTTTGGGCCGCGGGGGCGTTGGCTTTCCAGCCGCAGCACCAAGCGATCTGCCGAATCGCCTGAGCCTAGATGATGCAGCACCTGCGCAGTCACCAATTGCACGTGCCGGCGGCCTGAAAGGTGCGGATCACCGCCGTGCGCATTCCCTCTGAACGCTTGCCATCGCGCGCCGACCCGGCGAAAGGCAGCTCCATGATCCGCCTGACCGACCTGGCCTTGCCGCTTGACCATGAAGCCCCCGCGCTGGAAGCGGCGGTGCTGGCCAAGCTTGGCATTGCGCAAGAGGAACTGGTCCGCTTCAGCGTGTTCCGGCGCGGTAACGATGCCCGCAAGAAGACCGCGATCAAGCTGATCTACACGATCGATGCCGTGGTTCGTGAAGAAGCCAAGGTGCTGGAACGGCACCACGGCGATCCGCATGTGAAGCTGGCGCCGGACCTGTCCTACAAGTTCCCGGTCATGGCGCCCGAGGGGTGGAGCGGCCCGCGCCCGGTCGTGATTGGCGCTGGCCCCTGCGGGCTGATGGCGGCGCTGATCCTGGCGGAGATGGGCCTCAAACCGATCATCATCGAACGCGGCAAGGCCGTGCGTGAGCGGACCAAGGACACCTGGGGGCTGTGGCGCCGGGCTGTTCTGGAAACCGAATCCAATGCCCAGTTCGGCGAAGGCGGGGCGGGCACTTTCTCGGACGGCAAGCTCTATTCGCGGATCAAGGACCCGCGCCACCTGGGACGCAAGGTGCTGACCGAATTCGTCAAGGCCGGGGCGCCCGAGGACATCCTGACCGAGGCCCACCCCCACGTCGGCACCTTCCGGCTAGTCACCATGGTTATGTCGATCCGCGAGACGATCGAGAAGCTGGGCGGCGAATACCGCTTTGGCACGCGGGTCGAGGATTTCGCGGTCGAGGACGGGCAGCTCAAAGGCCTGACCCTCTCGACCGGGGAGTTCCTGCCGGCTGAGCATGTCATCCTCGCGGTCGGCCATTCAGCCCGCGACACCTTCTTCAAGCTTCACGAGCGCGGGGTCTATGTTGAGGCCAAGCCCTTCGCGATTGGCGTGCGGATCGAACACCCGCAAAGCTGGATCGACAAGGCGCGCTTTGGCCCCAATGCCGGCAACCCGATCCTTGGGGCAGCGGCCTATGCGATCTCGCACCAGGCCAGCAATGGCCGCGCGGTCTATTCGTTCTGCATGTGCCCAGGCGGCCGCGTGGTCGCGGCGACCAGCGAGGAAGGCCGGGTCGTCACCAACGGGATGAGCCAGTACTCGCGCGCCGAGTTCAACGCCAATTCAGGGCTGGTGGTCGACATCAATCCCGAGCGTGACTTCCCCGGCGATCCACTGGCCGGAGTGCGGCTCCAGCGGCAGCTGGAAGAGCAGGCTTTTGTTGCGGGCGGGTCCAATTACCATGCGCCGGGACAGCGGGTCGAAGACCTGCTCGCAGGGCGGCCGTCGACCGGGTTCGGCGTGGTTGAGCCGAGCTACAAGCCGGGCGTCAAGCCGACTGATCTGGCCGAAGTCCTGCCCGATTTCGTGATTACTGCGCTGCGCGAAGCCCTCCCTGTATTTGGCCGGCAAGTACCGGGCTACGACCATCCCGACGCGGTAATGACCGGGGTCGAAACCCGCACCTCCAGCCCGATCCGGATCCGCCGGGGCGCGGACTTCCAGTCGATCAACACCGTGGGGCTTTACCCGGCTGGCGAAGGCGCGGGCTATGCCGGGGGCATCCTTTCGGCCGCGGTTGACGGGATCAAGGTGGCCGAGGCGCTGGCGGCCAAGCTGGTCGCCGCGGGTTGAGCGAATTCGACGCCATCGTTCTGGGCGCTGGCGCGGCCGGGCTGTTCTGCGCCGCTACCGCCGGGCAGCGCGGCAAGCGGGTGCTGCTGCTCGATCACAATGATGAAGTTGGCCGCAAGATCCTGATCTCGGGCGGCGGGCGCTGCAACTTCACGAATGTCCACACCGCGCCCGATCGCTACCTCTCGGCCAACCCGCATTTCGCCAAGTCGGCCCTGGCCCGCTACACCCCGGCGGACTTCATCAAGCTGGTCGATAGCTATGGCATTGCCTGGCACGAAAAGACGCTGGGGCAACTGTTCTGCGATGGCTCGGCAAGGCAGATCGTTGCCATGCTGCTGGAGGAGTGCGAGCGCGGCGGTGTCACGGTCCGGCTTGGCAGCGAAACCGGCATGGCCGAGCATCGTGACGGGCAGTTCCATGTTGCGGGTGCCAGTGCACCGGCACTGGTGATCGCCACTGGCGGCCCTTCGATCCCCAAGCTAGGCGCAACCACCCTCGCCTATGAGCTGGCCCGCCAGTTCGGTCTCAAGGTCGTCCAGCCGCGCCCGGCGCTCGTGCCGCTCACGCTGAGCGGCGAGGATGCGCTGTTTACCGAGCTGACGGGCGTCGCGACCGACGTGGTGGCGCGCTGCGGCAAGGCCGCGTTCCGCGAGGCAGCGCTGTTTACCCATCGCGGCCTCAGCGGTCCGGCCATCCTGCAGGTCAGCTCCTACTGGCAGCGCGGCGAGGACGTGCGGATCGATTACCTGCCCGACCAACCGCCAGGCTGGTTGCTGGAGGCCAAGCGCAGCCAACCGCGCAGCGCATTGCGCAAGGTTCTGCCGCTGCCTGAGCGGCTGGCGACGACCCTGGCCTGGCGGCTTGGTGTGGCGGGCGAGCTTGGCAACCAGTCCGATAAGGTGCTGCGCGCGGCCGAAGCGCAGCTGCATGACTGGCACTTCGCGCCCAACGGCAGCGAGGGCTATGCCAAGGCCGAGGTCACCGCCGGCGGGATAAGCACGGCGGAGCTTTCCAGCCAGACCATGGAAGCCAAGATGGTCCCCGGTCTCTACGCCATCGGCGAGGCGGTCGACGTGACCGGCTGGCTCGGCGGCTACAATTTTCAGTGGGCCTGGGCCAGCGCCCACGCCGCGGGATCGGCGTTTTAGCAGCTGTCGCTAGCGATAGCAGTTGCGCGCGGCGCGCGGGCGGCTAGCCTGACAGGCGGCGACAGGGAGGTACAGCAGGATGGAACAGGCACCGCTCAGCTGGCAGATCGGCGCAGTCAAGGTGACCCGGATCGTCGAGACGATCCTGCCGGTCGAAGCCGGACCCGACAATTCCTTTCTGCCCCAGGCGACCGCCGCCGAACTGCGCAAACTGCCCTGGCTCTATCCGCACTTCGTCAGCGCCGAGGACAAGATGCTGCTGTCGATCCATGCCCTCTTGGTCGAGGCACCGGGGCTGCGGTTGGTGGTCGATACCTGCATCGGCAACGACAAGCCGCGCGCACTGCTTGGCGGCCGCGGGCTGGCGACACCGTTCCTTGAGCGGATGGCCGAGGCTGGCTGGAGCCGCGACAGTGTCGATGCCGTCGTCTGCACGCACCTCCACGTCGATCATGTCGGCTGGAATACGATGCGTGAGGGCGATGCCTGGGTGCCGACTTTCCCCAAGGCGCGCTACCTGTTTGGCCGGATCGAGTTCGACCACTGGAACGCCTTCGAGGAAGACAACCAGCGCCAAATCATGGCCGATTCGATCCAGCCGATCCTCGATGCCGGACTGGCCGAACTGGTTGAGCTCGATCACCGCATTTCGGACGAGGTGCAGCTGATTCCCACTACCGGCCACACCCCGGGGCACGTCAGCATCGGGATCGAATCCGAAGGGCAGCGCGCGGTCATCACCGGCGATATGACGCACCATCCCTGCCAACTGGCCCATCCCGACTGGTCCCCGCTGTTCGACAGCGACCCTGGTGCCGCCGCGCAGACCCGGGCGCGGCTGTTCGGCGAATGGGCCGATGCGCAGCTGCTGGTGATCGGCACCCATTACGCTGGGCCAACCGCCGGCCACGTGCGGCGTGAGGGTGATGTGTTCCGGTTCGAGGTCTAAAGAGCGCCGCGCCATCAGCCGGGTGCTTGCCTCTAACCGGTTACATCTGTAACGACTTGCGCAAAGGAGAGCCCCCATGCGCGTCGGCACCGTCAAGGAAATCAAGAACCACGAATACCGCGTCGGCCTGACCCCGGAATCGGTCCGCGAGCTGGTGAGCCATGGTCATGAGGTCTGGGTGGAGAGCGGCGCGGGCCTTGGGATCGGTGCCGAGGATGCGGCCTATTCCGCCGCTGGCGCGAGCATCAAGCCCGACGCGAAGACCGTGTTCGATGGCTGCGAGATGATCGTGAAGGTCAAGGAACCGCAAGCCGGGGAGCGCGCCATGCTGCGCGAAGGGCAGATCCTCTACACCTACCTCCACCTTGCGCCCGATCCGGAACAGACCGCCGATCTGGTCAAGTCCGGCGTCACCGCAATCGCCTATGAAACCGTGACCGGCCCGGGCGGCACCCTTCCGCTGCTGAAACCGATGAGCCAGGTGGCGGGGCGCATGTCGATCCAGGCCGGGGCAACCGCGCTGCAGAAGGCGCATGGCGGGCGCGGGGTGCTGCTGGGCGGCGTGCCGGGCGTGCTGCCCGGCAAGGTCCTGGTGATCGGAGGTGGCGTGGTCGGCTTCCACGCCGCGCAGATGGCCGTAGGGATGGGCGCCGACGTGACCATCCTTGACCGCGATCCCGAAGTGCTCGAGCGGCTCGACAACCATTTCGAAGGCCGCGCCAAGACCCGTTTTTCTAACCTCGCCGTGGTCCAGCAGATGGTCCAGGAAGCCGAACTGGTGATCGGCGCCGTGCTGGTCCCTGGCGCCGCCGCGCCCAAGCTGGTCACGCGCGAAATGCTGAAGACGATGAAGCCCGGCGCCGTGCTGGTCGACGTCGCGATTGACCAGGGCGGCTGCTTCGAGACCAGCCACGCCACCACCCATGCCGATCCGACCTATGTGGTCGATGGCATCGTCCACTACTGCGTCGCCAACATGCCCGGCGCGGTCGCCCGGACCAGCACCTATGCGCTCAACAACGTGACCCTGCCGCACGCGCTGCGGATCGCCGATTTGGGCTGGCAGGCGGCGTTGAAGGCCAATCCGCACCTCGCCAACGGTCTCAACGTCCATGCCGGCAAGGTCACCTACGAAGCGGTCGCGACCGAGCTGGGCTATGCCTATACCCCGGTTGCAGACGTGCTGGGCTAAGCCTCTTCGCTGAACGGCCGGAACGGCGCGGTGATCTCATCACGCACCCGCGCCAGTCGGCCGCTGGCCTTGTCTAGCATTGCCCAGGTCGTCCGGGCCGAGACGATCACCTTGCCGTCGGGCCCCCGGAAATCGACCCGGCGATCAAACCGCGCACCGGTCGGCGGCGCGGGGATGAAGGTTTCCGCCGTCACCGTTTCCCCCAGGCCGACATTGCCGCGATAGTCGATCTCGTGCCGGGTCACGACCCAGATATAGGTCGCCTGGTGCTCGGGCGCAGCCACGGCTGACCAGTGCGCCGTGGCGATCTGCTGGATCCAGTCCACCCACACCGCGTTGTTGACATGGCCCAGCTCATCGATGTGCTGCGGCTTGGCCGTAAAGGTCAGGGTGAAGCGGTTGCTCACTCCGTCACCCCCAGCTGCCACAGGATAAAGGCGAACTCCTCGGCGGTTTCCTTCAGGCTCTCGAATCGGCCCGACTTGCCGCCGTGGCCCGCGCCCATGTTGGTCTTGAGCAGCAGCTCGTTGCCGTCGGTCTTGAGCTCACGCAGCTTCGCAACCCATTTGGCCGGCTCCCAATAGGTCACGCGCGGATCATTGAGGCCGGCTGTAACCAGCAGTGGTGGATAGGCCTGGGCCTTGACCTGATCGTAAGGCGAGTAGCTGCGGATCAGCTCGAAGGCTGCCTTGTCTTCGATCGGGTTGCCCCATTCGGGCCATTCCCCTGGTGTCAGCGGCAGGGTGGGATCGAGCATGGTCGCCAGCACATCGACAAACGGCACGTGGGCCACGACCGCGCCCCACAGCTCAGGATCGGAATTGATCACCGCCCCCATCAGCTCACCCCCAGCCGAACCGCCGGAAATGCTGATCCTGCCAGCCTGGGTGAAACCGCGTTCGATCAGCCCCTTGGCGACATCGACAAAGTCGTTGAAAGTGTTGGTCCGCCGCTCCAGCTTGCCGGCCTTGTACCAGGCCCGGCCCAGGTCATCGCCGCCGCGGATATGGGCGATGGCATAGGCAAAGCCGCGGTCCACTAGGCTTAGCCGCGTGGTCGAAAAGCCCGGGTCAATCGAGATGCCATAGGCACCATAGCCATAGAGATGGAGCGGGCCGCCCGCCGCGCGATCCTTGCGATAGACCACCGAGACCGGGATCTTTGTGCCATCACGCGCGTCAATCTCTAGCCGCTCGGTCGCATAGAGTGAAGCGTCATAGCCCGAGGGGATTTCCTGGACCTTGAGCGTGGTGAGCTTGCGGCCGGCGACATCGTAATCCAGCACCGAGGCAGGGCTGACCATGCTCTCATAGGACAGCCGCAGCGTGGTCACCGCCCATTCGGGATTGTCACCCAGGCCGGCCGAGAAGCTCGCCTCGGGGAACGCGATCGGCTCGACCCGTGCCGGATCGTCGTAATAGCGCACCTCGATCCGGTCGAGCCCACGGACCCGGCCTTCGGTGACGTAAAAATCGCGGAACAGGTCGAACCCCGTCAGGTAGAAGTGGTCGGTCCCCTCGATCAGCGTGGTCCATTCGCCCGGCGCGCTGAGCAGGGCAGTCGCGAGACGGAAGTTCTCATGCGTGTCGTTGGCGTGGATGAACAGCGCCTCACCGCGCAGGTCGACATCGTACTCCACCCCCGTCTGACGCGGCTTAACGAGCAACGGTGTGGCCAGCGGATCGGCCGCCGGGACCAGCCGGACCTCGCTGGTTTCATGGTCCGATGTGCCGATGATCAACCATTCCTCGTTGGCCGAAAGCGAGCAACCGACGCGGAAACCCTCGTCGTCCTCGTGGTAAAGCTCAACGTCACTTGAGATCGGCTGGCCCAGCCAGTGCAGCCGGGCATTGTCGGTCCGCCACTGCTCGTTGGCGAGGCTGTAGACCAGGCCCTTGTCCTGGCCGACCCAGATCAGACTGGAGAGCGTGCCCGGGATCTCGTCGGGCAGGACTTCCCCGGTGGCGATCACTTTGATCCGGGCGGTGAACCGCTCCGAGCCGTTGTCATCAACCGACCAGGCCAGCAGCTTGCCATCGTTCGATACGGCAATCGCGCCAAGCCGGAAGTATTCATGACCCTCGGCCAGCGCCACCTCGTCAAGGATCAGCTCGTCCGGCCCGCCGGCGACCGGCCGGCGCCACCACTTTTTGTATTCAGCCCCTTCCTCAAACTCAATCCAGTAGAGATAATCGCCGTCCTTCTGCGGGACCGACTTGTCAGCCTCCTTGATCCGCGCCCGCATTTCCTTGAACAGCGCATCGATCCGGCCTTGCTGGCCCGCCATCCGCGCTTCGAACCAGGCGTTCTCGGCCTGCAGGTGGGCCAGGACTTCGGCATCCTTGACCTCAGGATAGCCGGGATCGCGCAGCCAGGCATAGTCATCGGTCACGGTAATCCCGTGATGGGTAACGCTGTGGGGCTTCTTGGCGGCTTTGGGGGGTGTGGTCAGACTCATTGCTTGGCTCTATGGTGGCAGCAGAAGGACTGCAAGCCATGCTGATGAACACCCATGAAGCCCGTTTGGAAGCGCTGCGCAAGGAACTGAGGGCACGCGGCCTTGATGGCTTTGTTGTGCCGATTTCCGACGAGCACATGAGCGAATATGTCGGCGGCTATGCCCAGCGGCTGGCCTGGCTAACCGGGTTCGGCGGTTCGGCCGGCACGGCCGTTGTTTTGGCCGATCGCGCAGCGATCTTCGTCGATGGCCGCTACACGATCCAGGTCCGCGATCAGGTGGACGAGCGGCTGTTCGAATATCGCTCTGTCCCGGCCGAACCGATCCCGGCCTGGCTGGCTGAACACGCCCCTGCTGGCGCGAAGATCGGGTTCGATCCGTGGCTGCACGGGAAGCCCTGGGTCGATGCCTGCGTGAAAGCGCTGGCCGACAAGGACGCCAGCATGGTCCCGGTCGAAAGCAACCCGGTCGATGCCGTGTGGGCCGATCGCCCAGCGCCTTCGGCTGCCCCGGCGCTGGTCCACCCGACCGAGCTGGCCGGCCAATCGAGCGAGGCCAAGCGTAGCCAGGTCGCCGAATGGCTCGCCGCCAAGGGTCTTGATGCCGCGGTGATCTCGGCGCTCGACAGCGTGGCCTGGCTGCTCAACATCCGCGGCGCCGATGTGGACCGCACGCCAGTCGCGCTGTCCTTCGTGATCGCCCACGCCGATGGCACGGCCGAGCTGTTCATCGCCGAAGACAAGGTTACGCCCGAACTGCGCGCACACCTCGGCAATGCGGTGACCATCGCGCCGTACAGCGCCTTTGCGGCGGGCCTTGGCAAGCTGGCCGGCAAGAAGGTTGCGGTCGATCCCGAGCGTTCGGTCCACGCCGTCTATGCCGCGCTGGATGCCGCCGGGGCAAAGGCGGTTGACCTGCTTGACCCGACCATCCTGCCCAAGGCGCAGAAAAACCCGGTCGAGCAGCAGGGCCAGCGCGCAGCCCAGGCCCGCGACGGCGCCGCGATTGCGCGGTTCCTGCACTGGCTTTCGGTCGAGGCACCCAAGGGCGCGCAGACCGAGCTTTCCGCCGCCGCTCAGCTGCGCGCCTATCGCGAGGAAACCGGGCTGCTGCGCGACCTGTCGTTTGACACGATCTCCGCCGCCGGGCCGCACGCCGCGATCCCGCATTACCGGGTCGACGAGGAATCGAACCTCCCGATCGAACCCAACTCGGTCTACCTGGTCGATTCCGGCGGGCAATATGCCGATGGCACGACCGACATCACCCGCACCGTCTGGGTTGGCCCGGGCGAACCGCGCGCCGAGCACAAGGACCGCTTCACCCGCGTGCTCAAGGGCCACATCGCGCTGGACCGCGCGGTCTTCCCCAAGGGCACGGTCGGCGCGCAGCTTGATACGCTGGCGCGGCAGTTCCTGTGGGCAGCCGGGGTCGACTATGCCCACGGCACCGGCCACGGCGTTGGCAGCTTCCTCTCGGTCCACGAGGGACCCCAGCGGATTGCCAAGGCCCAGGGCGGGCAGGCCGGGACCGGGCAGGAGCTGCTCCCTGGCATGATCCTTTCGAACGAGCCGGGCTATTACAAGGGCGGCGATTTCGGCATCCGGATCGAGAACCTCGTGCTGGTCGAACCGCGCGCCATCGACGGGGCCGAGGGGGAGTACTTCGGCTTCGAGACGCTGACCTTCGCCCCGGTCGACCGGACCTTAGTCGACCAGACCCTGCTGACCCGCGACGAAGTGGCCTGGTGGAACGCCTATCACGCCAAGGTCGAGGCGATCCTTGCGCCGCAGCTTTCGGGCGAAGCGCTAGGCTGGTTGAAGGCCGCCTGCAGCCCCTTGTAAGATAATCATGTTCCTGTATTGTTCTCCAATCGAATCGGAGGGAGAATTGCGATGATCGGTTACGTTACCCTGGGCACCAATGACCTGCCCCGCGCCGCCAAGTTCTATGATGCGCTGGCTGCCGAAATGAACACGCCGCGAATGATGGAATTCGAAAGCTTCATCGCCTGGGGCATCCCGGATGGCCCCTGCGGGATCGCCGTGACCAAGCCTTATGACGGCCAGGCCGCAACGGTCGGCAACGGCGTGATGGTGGCGCTCGAGGCGAAGGATAAGGAGCAGGTTGACCGGCTTTATGCCATCGCCATGGCCAATGGCGGGACCGATGAAGGGGCGCCTGGCCCGCGCGGCGAAGGGTTCTATGCCGGTTACTTCCGTGATCCGGACGGGAACAAGCTCAACGCCTTTGTGATGGGTTGAGCCGCCATGGCGGGCTGGTCGCTTGAGCAGCAGCCGATCCATCTCGGGCTCGGCGCAACTGCGGTGCCGCAGCCGCACTTTACCGGCATGGCCTGGTATGAAGACTATGTCGCCCGCCACGCTGCCGATGGCGCGGAAGGGCGGCTGGTCTCGCTTTACACTTTCCACGAGTCCTGGGATTCGTGGGAGATGCACCCGGTCGGCGCCGAAGTGGTGCTGTGCCTGTCAGGCAGCATGACGCTGCATCAGGAGCACCCCGACGGACAGGCGACCAGTGTGACAATCACGGCCGGATCCTATGCGATCAACCCGCCCGGCACCTGGCACACTGCTGATATCGAAGGTGAGGCGACGGCTTTGTTCATCACCGCCGGGCTCGGCACCGAGCATCGGCCGCGCTGAACTTGCGGATGCGTGAACAGCGCGGCGGCTTTGCGACAATTGGCGACAATTCTCCCGCAATCGGGCATATTGCGGCGACAAGCGAGGGCTATCCGGTGCGAATGACGCCGCGCCGGGTGCTGTCTCCCCCTTCTCGCGTTGCCGGCGCGGCGTCGCCCCGAGTGGATGGAGTTTTGACCCGATGACCAAGATCAACCGCAATGGCGCTCTTGTCGCGCTTGCCCTCGCTGCGATCCCGGCCGCACTGCTGGCCCAGCCCACGCCCGAGCCGAAGGCCAACCTGACCAAGGTTGATGCCGAGGCCCGCGCTGCGGAGATGTTCGCCCGCATGGATGCCAACAAGGACGGCAAGCTGGACGAGGCTGACCGTGCTGCCCGACAGGCCGAGCACTTTGCCCGCCTCGATACCGACAAGGATGGCAAGCTCTCGTCAGCCGAATTTGCCGCCGGTCGCCCCAAGCATGAGGGCATGGCAGGGGGCCCGGATGGCCCGCCACCGATGGGTGGCAAGATGGGTCGGCGCGGTGGTCATGGCGGCCCCGGCGGGATGGGTATGATGGCCCGCATGGCCGATACCAACAAGGATGGCGCGATCACCCGCGACGAGTTCATTGCCGCCCAGGGCAAGCATTTCGCGATGATGGATGCCAACAAGGACGGCACTGTCACCGCCGACGAACGTCAGGCCGCCCGCGCCAAGATGCGTGAACATATGCGGTCGATGCGCGGCGCTGGCGACAAGGCCGGCCACGAAGGGCACTGAACCCGCGAATGGATTCAGCGTCCGCCACCCGTCTGCTGCTCGTCGATGACGAGCCTTCCCTGCGCGAACCCCTGGCCGAGTATCTCTCGCGCCAGGGGTTTGTCGTTACCGAAGCCGCCAGTGCAGCCGAAGCGCGCAGCCGCCTGCGCGAAGGCCTGCCTGACCTTGTCCTGCTCGATATCATGATGCCGGGTGAAGATGGCCTGTCGCTCTGCCGCCACATTGGCGAAGCGTTGGCGCTCCCGGTGATCCTGCTGACCGCCAAGGGCGAAGCAACCGACCGGATTGTCGGGCTCGAAATCGGCGCCGACGACTATGTGGTCAAGCCTTTCGAACCGCGCGAGCTGGTCGCCCGGATTCGCTCGGTCCTGCGCCGCGCGGCACGCGGCGGACCCGCCCCGGCCGAAGACGAACTGTTCGAATTCGAAGGGTGGCTGCTTGATCCGCTCAAGCGCCGGTTGACCGCGCCCGACGGCGCGCTGGTCCCGATCTCTTCGGTCGAGTTCCGGCTGCTGCTGGCCTTTCTCGAACATCCCCGCCAGGTGCTGAACCGCGACCAGCTGCTCGATATGGTACAGGGCCGCGAGGCGCATCTGTTTGACCGCGCGGTTGACAACCAGGTCAGCCGCCTGCGCCGCAAGGTTGAAACAGACAGCCGCAACCCCACGCTGATCCAGACCGTCTGGGGCGGCGGCTATATGCTCGCGGCCGAGGTGCACCGCGTGGTCGCCCGTTCCTGATGCGTCTCTGGCCGCGCAGCCTGCAGGGGCAACTGTTGCTGGCCGTGGCGGTGGCATTGCTGCTGGGCCAGACAATCAACGGCGTCCTGCTGTACCGTGCCCAGACCGAACGGCGCGAGGCTGCGCTGATCCACACTGTTGCCTTCCGCCTCTATGGCGCGCTGCGGGATGAAGACGAGGCGGTTCCGCGCCGCTTCCGCCGCCCGCCGGCCGAGGCGATGCTGCAAGGCCTGCCCGGCACGCGTGAGAGCGCCGCCCCGCCGATCCTGCCCACCGACCAGCGCCTGTCCGAGCATGAGGACGATCTGCGCGCGCTGATGGCCAACCAGGGGATCGCGCTTGAAGCGGTGCAGATTCTGCGCCGCGATATCGGCATCGATCCGGTGGCCCAGCGCCGGTTGGAGCGGCGGCTGCGCCGCGGCGGTGAAGGGCGCTTGCCCGAAACCGTTATCGTTGCGGCCGTGCGCCGCGAGGCAGCCGGCCCTTGGGCGGTCGCCCGCGTCCTGGTGCCGCCGCCCCCGGCTCGCCCGCTGCTTGGCCTGGTGATCCAGACGCTGGTGATTTACGCCCTGCTGGTCGGCGCAATCGCGCTGATCCTGCAGCGGCTGACCCGGCCGTTGAAAGCCCTGACCCGGCGGGTCGATCACTTTGCCGCAACCCGCGATGCCAGCGATCCGATGCAGCCGGTCGGGCCGGCCGATGTCCAGCAGCTGATTACCGCGCACAACGCGCTCGAGGCCCGGATCGCCGCCTTGCTCGACGAGAAGAACGTCATGCTCGGCGCGATCGGCCATGATCTCAAGACCCCGCTGGCAGCGCTGCGCGTCCGGATCGAGACGGTCGAGGATGATACCCAGCGCGCGCGTATGGCGGCAACGATCGACGACATTGCCCGCAGCCTCGACGATATCCTCTCGCTCGCCCGCGTCGGCCGGCCAGGCGATCCGCTGGAGGTGACCGACCTGACGGCGCTCACTGCCCAGGTGGTCGAGGAGTTCGAGGACATGGGCGAAGCCGCCAGCTTTGCCGGGGCCGAGCGGATCACCCTGTCGCTGCGCCCGACTTGGCTGCGCCGCGCGCTCCGCAACTTAGTCAGCAACGCCCTGCGCCACGGCGGCGGCACAGCGCGCGTCAACCTGAGCCGTCAATCCGCCAGCGTGGCGATTGCAGTCGAGGATGATGGGCCAGGCATCCCGACTGGCGAGATCGAGCGAATGCTCGAGCCTTTCACTCGCGGCGATCCCTCACGCAATCGCGGCACGGGCGGGGCTGGCCTGGGCCTCACGCTCGCCCGCGCGATTGCCGAGCAGCATGGCGGCAACCTGACCCTGGCCAACCGTAGCGCGCCCGATGGCAGCGTGGCTGGCCTGACCGCCAGCCTGACCCTGCCGCTTACTTGACCTTGGCCAGCGCGGCCGAAAGCGCGGCTGCCCGCGCGTCCTTCAGCATGCCGCATGAGCGGACCCGCTCGATCGCGCGTTCCAGGCCCAGCGCTCCGGTCTTGCCCTGCAGCTTCGGCCGCAGCAGGCTGGCGATCTCTTCGGCACGCGCCACCGAACAATTGCCGGCGACTGACTCCGGCAGGCGCGAGGCAAAGAAAATGCCGCCGCCGCTGTTGGCCAGACGATCGTAATTGGCTTTGAGCCAATCCCAGCCCAGATCGCGAGTCCCGGCACTTTCCACCACGCCGCGGATCAGCCCCTGCCGCTCGCTGGTGCGCAGGCGGCTATCCTGGAACTGATCGAGGATCCAGCGCCCGATCTCGGCCTGCCCCGATCCGCCAACCGCGCCCAGCGCGACCGGCCGGAACACCGGATCGGTTGAGCCAAGCGCCCGATCAGCCAAATCCTTGGCTGCGGCAAGGCCGCCCTCTTCGACCACGACAGCCAGGCCCGGCCCGAACCAGGCTCCGTCCAGCGCCTGTCTATCACCCGCCAGATAGGCGCGCGTCGCGGCCAGGAGCTGCGCCCGCAGCGCGGCATCGCCGCCCTTGCGGGCGAGGTAGCCCACCGCCTGCTGGCGCCGCTGGGTCTCCTCTGGGGGATGGCCCGCATAGGCCCCAGCGCGTGGATCAAAGCCCAGCTGCTTGAGCCGCGGGGCATAGACCGCGTTGACCAGCCGCTGGAACCCGGCCTTGCCGGCATCATCCAGGAAACCCGCTTCGGCATAGCTCGCCAGTGCGGCGATCCCGGTGCCATTGGCATAGCTGTCAGCTTGCAGAGCCAGCCTGCGCGCGGCGCTGATCAGTTGTGCCGGGGTGGCCCGGCCAGCCTTGAAGCTGGCGTCAAGCGAATCCGCCAGGGCCTGAGCTTCACCGCCCGGCAGGCGATCCGCCACGGCGATCAGCTTGTCCCATTCAGCGGCAGGCAGTTCGAACCGGTAATAGCCGGTGCCGCCGGCATTGGGCACGAGCGCACCCTTGCCGGAGTAGCTGATCGTCGCCTTGGCTTCGGTCATGAGCTGGCACTGCGGCGCGGCGCCAGTGGTGCGCAGGCACAGCGGAATGCCCCAGCGCGTTTCGGGCGGCGTCGCGCCGAGCCGGGCATAGCGGCTCTGGCTGACCTGCCAGCTCTTTCCGGCCCGGGCAAAGGTCAGCAGCGGCACGCCCTGCTGATCGGTGAAGCTTTGCATCGCCGGCACGATCCGGGCATCGCCCGAGGCCTCGGCCATGGCCTTGAAGAAATCGGTGCTGGTGGCGTTGCCATAGCGGTGGGCCGCCATGTAGCGGCGCACGCCTTCGCGGAACTTGTCATCGCCCATGTAGCCGGCGATCATCGCCACCACGTGGCCGCCCTTGCCATAGGTGATCGAATCGAACGCCTCGTCGATCTGGGCATTGGTTTCGATTGGCTGGCGGATCGGCCGGCCGGCGACCAGCGCATCGGTGCGCATCGCCTGGAACCCTTCCTGCACCGCCCCGGCCCGGATGTTGAGCGCCGGGCGCCATTCATCGCCGATGCGGAAACCCATCCAGTTGGCGAAGCTTTCATTGAGCCAGATATCGTCCCACCAGGCCGGGGTGACGAGATCGCCAAACCACTGATGCGCTAGCTCGTGCGCCACGACCATGCCGAAGGTGCGCTTCTGGCTGGTGGTGGTCTTCTCATCCATCACGATGATCGCATCGTTGTAGAGGTCCGCCCCGGCATTCTCCATCGCCCCTGGCATGATCGGCGAGGTGATCTGATCGAGCTTCGGATAGGGGAAAGCGTCGTTGAAATAGGCTTCGAGCAGACGGACGATTTCTTTCGATCCCTCCAGCGCAAAGCTCAGCCGGTCAGCGTTGGGCTTGGGCGAAATGATCCGCAGCGGCAGCGGCTTGGCGCGCTGCGGGCTGGGCGGGACTGTGCCTTCGACCACGGCAAAGGGTCCGACCATCGCCGCAACCAGATAGGTCGGCAGCGGCAGGGTCGGGGCAAAGGTGTGGACGTCCAGCCCGCCTTCGCGCGTGACCCCGGTCTGCGGAGCATTGCTGACTGCGGTCTGCCCCGGCGGGGTACGCAGCGTGACTGTGAAGGGCGTCTTGAAGCCGGGCTCGTCAAAGCTGGGAAAAACGCCGCGCCCGTCGATCGATTGCAGCTGGGTCCAGGCATACCATTCGTCTGCCACCTTGACCCGGAACAGGCCGGACGGCGCTGTCTGGAACGGGGCATCATAAGCAAAGCGAAGCGTGATTGGACCGGACGGGACGGCTTCCGCAAAGGTCAGCCGCCCGACGCCGGTCGGATCGACCTGCTGGGCGGCGGGCTTCAGCACCTGGCCGCCAGCCAAGACCTCCACCGATTGCAGGTTCAGGTCACGCCAATGCAGGTCAATCGTCCGGCTGGCATCCTTGAGCACGGCGTCGATCTCGGTCTTGCCGGAGAAGCGCTCCTGGCGTGGATCGATCGTCAGGTCGAGCCGATAGGCCTGCGGCTGGACCTGCCCGGTCAGCTTGCCAGCCGGGACTGTCGGCGCAGCAGTGGCCGGTGCAACAGTTTCTGCCCAGGCAGGCGCGTGCACAGCAAGGGCCAGAACGGCCGCAGCGGTAACTTTCCAGTACATCAGGAACCCCATCCGAATGAATTCAAGCGCCGCGCCTGCGCGACCTGCGCACGGAAGGGGCGCGGTGTTCGACCGGTGGGGTACGCCAATCGACGGAGAGCTAGCGTAGCAAGCCGCCAAGCAATCCACGCGCAAAGCGGCCAAGCATGGCCCCGCCCAGCGCCGTGCCGATGGCGCCCGCCGCAGCCGAGGCCGCCGAAGCGACCGGCGAGCCGGCGGACTTGCGCCCGGTCATTTGCCGCGCCACCATCGTTCCGGCCGAAGCGGCGGCCGCGCCAAAGGCGGCCTTGCCGGCCTTTTCCCACATTGAGGTGGTCTTGCGCGGCTGGGCCCGCTGGGCTTCCTCCCCCTGCTCTTCAACCACCTGGGCCGCCTGGGCGGCGTCGGCCGCCTTCTGCAGCAGCACTTCCTCGGCGCTCTCGCGATCGACCAGGTTGTCGTACTTGCCGTCGAACGGGCTGATCGACTGGATGATCGCCCGCTCCTTGGGTGTGACCGGCCCGAGGCGCGAGCGCGGCGGAGCGATCAGCGTACGCTGGACAATCGTCGGCGCGCCATCGTCATCGAGCGTCGAAACCAGCGCTTCACCCACCTTCAATTCGGTGATCGCGGTTTCGACGTCGAGGTCCGGATTGATCCGGAAAGTCTCGGCTGCGGCCCGGATCGCCTTCTGGTCGCGCGGAGTGAAGGCGCGCAGCGCGTGCTGCACGCGGTTGCCGAGCTGACCGGCGATCTTTTCCGGAATGTCGATCGGGTTCTGGGTGATGAAATAGACCCCCACGCCCTTTGAGCGGATCAGGCGCACGACCTGCTCGACCTTGTCGAACAGGGCCTGCGGCGCGTCCTCGAACAGCAGGTGGGCTTCGTCGAAGAAAAACACCAAGGTCGGCTTTTCGGGATCGCCCACTTCGGGCAGGGCTTCGAACAGCTCGGACAGCAGGTAGAGCAGGAAGGTGGCATAGAGCTTGGGGCTCTGCATCAGCTTGTCGGCGGCGAGGACGTTGATCACGCCCTTGCCGCTTTCATCGACGCGGATGAAATCGTTGATCTCGAAGGCCGGCTCGCCAAAGAACTTGTCGGCGCCCTGGCTTTCGAAGGCCAGCAGCTGGCGCTGGATCGTACCAACCGAAGCCCTGGAAATGTTGCCATAGGTCGTCGCCAACTCGCTGGCATTTTCAGCGCAGGCAATCAGGGTTTGCTGCAGGTCATCCATGTCGAGCAGCAGCAGGCCGTTGTCATCGGCCCACTTGAAGGCAACGGTCAGCACCCCTTCCTGCGTTTCGTTCAGACCCATCAGCCGGCTCAGCAGCAGCGGGCCCATTTCGGAAATCGTGGTGCGGATCGGGTGGCCCTGTTCGCCATAAAGGTCCCAGAACACCGCCGGATTGTCCTTGTAGGCATAGTCGGTGATGCCCAGCTCGGCAGCGCGACTTTCCAGCTTGTCGGCGTGCTTGAAATCGTGGCTGCCGGCCATCGAGATGCCCGCCAGATCGCCCTTCACGTCGGCCATGAACACCGGCACCCCGGCGGCGGAGAACTGCTCGGCAATGGTCTGGAGCGTGACGGTCTTGCCGGTGCCGGTCGCCCCGGCGATCAGTCCGTGGCGGTTGGCGCGGCCCAGCCGCAGCACCTGGCGCTCACCGTTGCTACCAAGGCCGAGGAAGATCTCGCTCATGTCAGGCTCCTGAAAATGTGACTCGATTCAGATAGTGCCCGAATTGCCCTGCGGCGATAGCGTTTTTGCATGGGCGTGCAGTCCTCGCTAGAAGCGCCAGCGCATGAACGGCCTCTTTATCCTGCTTGACGATGCCCGGCCCAAAGGGGCCAGCCCGGCGCGGCTGTACTGCGATCCGGTTGAGCTGGTCGTGGCGCGCCGGGTGGAAGACGTTGCCCCAGCGCTCACGCGGATCGAAGCGCTGCGCGCTGCCGGCCACCACCTGGCCGGCTACATGGCCTACGAGGCGGGTCTCGCATTGGAAGAGCGGCTGGCCCCCCTGGCGGCGGGACGAACAGGGGCGAACGGCCCCTTGGTGTGGTTCGGCGCTTTTGCGGGCTACACCGAAATCGCCGCAAGTGACGTTGCGGCCTGGCTTGCCGACCGCGGCGGCATGGGCCCGGCCCGCATTGGGCCGCTTGATCCAGCGCTATCGGCGGGGGCCTACAGCCGGGTCTTCGCGGAGCTGCAGGATGGAATCGCCGCGGGCGATATCTATCAGGCCAACCTGACTTTCCCGCTGGCGGGCACGTGGCGCGGCGAGCCGCTGGCGATCTATGCCGCGCTGCGCCCGGCGGCGGGAGCTGGTTATGGCGGGGTGGTCTACGATGGCTCGCACTGGCTGCTGAGCTTCTCGCCCGAGCTGTTCTTTGCCGAAAAGGACGGCGCGGCCACGGTCAAGCCAATGAAGGGCACGCGTCCCCGCGGGCGCGATGCGGCGCAGGATGAAGCGCTGGCGGCAGAACTTTCCAGTTCGATCAAGGACCGGGCCGAAAACCTGATGATTGTCGATCTGCTGCGCAATGACCTTAGCCGCGTGGCCGAGGCAGGCAGCGTGCGGGTCGACCGGCCCTTCGCAGTCGAAAGCTACCCGACCGTCCACCAGATGGTCACCACGGTCCGCGCGCGGCTGCAACCCGGCAAGGGCGCCGCCGATATGATCGCTGCGCTGTTCCCCTGCGGCTCGATCACCGGCGCGCCCAAGATCCGGGCGATGGAACTGATCAACGCGGCCGAACGCGATCCACGCGGGCCCTATTGCGGAGCGATTGGCCGGATCGACGCGCCGAAGGCCGATGGGACTTCCGATGCGGCGTTCAATGTGGCAATCCGCACCCTGCGGCTGACTCCGGTGGAGAACAACCAGGGAACGGCCGTGCTAGGGGTGGGATCGGCAATCGTCGCTGATTCCGAGGCTCTGCCCGAATGGCGCGAGAGCCTGGTCAAGGGAGGTTTCGTGCGCAGTTCCGCTTCGGGTTCAGGGGCCGCCGGATTTGACCTGATCGAGACCATGGCCTTTTCGCCCGAGGGCGGCATACCGCTGCTTGAACTCCACCTCGAACGGATCAAGGCCAGCGCGGCCGAACTGGGTTTTGCCTTCGATCGCCATGCCGTGCGCAACGCGATCCAGGCGCTGTGCTTCGAAGCCGACGCGCCGGCGCGGGTCCGATTGGTGGCAGCACGCAGCGGGGCCTATGCGCTGGAAATCGGCGCCATGCCTGAAGACTTTTCCGAACCGGCGCGGGTAGCGGTGCTGCGCCTGCCGGTCGATACCGGCGACTGGCGCCTGCGCCACAAGACCAGTGACCGCGAATTCTACGATGCGGGCCTGCGCGCGGCCCGCAATGCGGGGGCGGACGAAGCCCTGTTGCTGCGCGACGATGGGCTGGTGACTGAAGGCTGCATCACCAATCTGTTTGTCGAGCGCGATGGCCGGTTGCTGACCCCGCCCGCGCACCTCGGCCTGCTGCCCGGCGTGCTGCGCCGCTCGCTGATCGAGGCGGGCCGCGCGGTTGAGGCTGAGCTGACGCTCGATGACCTTCTGGATGGTTTCCTGATCGGCAATGCCGTGCGCGGGCTGATGCCAGCGCGGCTCTTGCCGTGATCTCCGACGCGCTCGCCCGGATCGCTGCGTCCCAGACCACAGCGATGACCGACCGCGCGGCCGCGCTGCGCGCCGAAGGCCGCGACATCATCTCGCTTTCGGTCGGTGAGCCGGACTTTGCGATGCCGGCCCACGTCGCCGATGCGGTGCGCGCCGCGCTCGATGCGGGCGACACGAAGTATACGCCAGTCGCCGGCACCGCCCGCCTGCGTCAAGCTGCTGCGCTGCATTTCCAGCGCGATCTGGGACTGGCGACCACGCCCGAGCAGGTAATCATCAGCGCCGGAGGCAAGCAGGCGATCTTTCACGCACTGCTGGCAACGCTCAATCCCGGCGACGAAGTGCTGATCCCCGCACCGTGGTGGGTCAGCTATCCCGAAATCGCCCGTTTTGCCGGGGCCGAGGTGGTGGCGCTCAAAACCACAGCGGCCGGCGGCTTCCGTATCATCGCCGAGCAGCTCGAAGCTGCGATCACGCCGCAGACCCGGTGGCTGCTGCTCAACAGCCCGGGCAACCCGACCGGCGCTGTCTATTCAGCCGATGAGTTAGCGAAGATCGGCGCGGTCCTCGACCGCCATCCCCAGGTGTTGGTGATGAGCGACGATATCTACGCCCCGCTGCGCTATGGCTCTGGCACCCACGCCACCCTCGCCGTGGTCTGCGCGCACCTGGCCGAACGGGTCTTGACCGTCTCGGGCGTTTCCAAGAGCCATGCCATGACCGGCCTGCGCATCGGTGTCGCCACTGGCCCGGCCTGGCTGATCGAGGCGATGGCGCGGCTGCAATCGCACTCCTCGGGCAATCCGGCCTCGCTCAGCCAAGCGGCAGCCGTTGCTGCCTTCGAGGGACCGCAGGACTTTCTGGCCGACTGGCGCGAACGCTTTCGCGCGCGCCGCGACCTTTGCGTTGCCGCGCTGAATGCCGTACCGGGCCTCTCGACCCCGGTGCCGGAGGGGGCTTTCTATTGCATGGTCGATGCCGCGCCCTTGCAGGGGCGCTTTGCTGACGACCAAGCACTCTGCCTCCACCTGCTCGAGCACGGTGTGGCGGTAGTCGCCGCTTCGGCCTTTGGGGGAGACTTCGGCTTCCGGATCAGCTTCGCGACTGACGAGGATCGATTGACGGAAGCGCTGCGGCGCATTGCAAAGGCGCTGACATGAACTCCATCCCGGTCTTGTTCGAGGACGGCGAAGCCCTGGTGATCGACAAGCCGGCCGGCCTGCCGATCGAACGCCCGCGCGCCGGCGGCCCTTGTCTTGAGGATCGCGCGGCCGAATTTCGGCTCGGCTTTGCCCGGTCGCCGGTGCCGGTCCACCGGATCGATACCGACACTTCGGGCTGCCTGCTGCTGGCGCGCAATCCCAAGGCGCTGAAGCGCTTCAACGCCGCTTTCGAGGCGCGGCAGGTGGAGAAGGTGTACCTTGGCGTGGTCGCCGGACCGGTCGAAGGCGAAGCGGGCACGATCGAGCTGGCGCTGACCAAGATCAGCAGCGCCGAAAAGGGCTGGCGGATGATTCCGGCCAAGAAGGGCAAACAATCGATCACCCACTGGCGCAAGCTGGCGGAGCGGGACGGCCTGACCCTGGTCGAGTTCCGGCCCGAGACCGGCCGCACCCATCAGATCCGCGTCCATGCTCTGGCCGGCCTGGGCGCCGCGCTGCTGGGCGATCCGGTCTATGGTGCCGGCCCGGTGCCCGGTGCGCAGCGGACCATGCTTCATGCCGCAGAGCTGACCGTGCCGCGCGAAGGCAAGGCTCCGGTTCATGCCAGGGCCCCGCTGCCGGCCGATTTCGCCGCGCTTGGCTTCGGCCATGGCTGACCTGCTCGACCGGGCCCTGGCGCTGGTCAGCGAGAGCTTCATCGCCGCCGCCGGGCCAGGCGGGCAGAATGTCAACAAGGTGGCAACTGCGGTGCAGCTGCGGCTCGATGTTTATGCCCTGCGGCTCGAGCCCGAGGTGTTCCACCGCTTCAAGCAGCTCGCCGGATCGCGGATGACCGCCAAGGGTGAACTGGTGCTGACAGCGCGGCGCTTTCGCACCCAGGAAGCCAACCGCACCGACGCGCGCAAGCGGCTGGCTGAATTGCTGGATGAAGCGCAAAAGCTGCCCGAAAAGCGCGCCAAGAGCCGGCTCAACCGGGTCGGCAAGACCGAGCGCCTGGCCAGCAAGAAGCGGCGCGGCGCAGTCAAGGTCGGGCGCGGCAAGGTCTCGTTCGACTGATTACTTTTTGGGCGGCGCCGGCGTTGCCACCGGCGCAGCTGTGGCTTCGGCGGGCAGGCGCTGGGCATCCAGCATCTGCGCCGCCTCGTCCAGCGCCTTGGCCTCGCCCACGCTGACCCCGCCGGGGCCAGCGTCATTGTCGGCCTTGCCGCAGCCGGTCAGGGCGACTGCGGCCAGCGCAGTCAAGAGCGCGGACTGGCGCAAAGCTTACTTCTTGGCAGGCGGCGGCGGACCGTCACCAGCGGGAACACCCGTGGCCGGGACGGCAGGCGGCGTGGCGCCCGCGCTGGCCGCATCGCTCGCCGCGTCGGTCGCGGTGCCGGTTTCGGTGGCAGCGGCATCAACCGCCGGAGTCGCCGCCGCATCGACGCCGCCGACGGCTTCCTCGGCCGGCATTTCGACATTGTCAGGTGAAGCCGCCTCATTGGCGCTATCACTGCTGCCGCAGGCGGCAAGCGCGAAGCTGGCGGAAAGGAGGGTGGCGAAAGCGATCTTCTTCATGGACAATCTCTCTGCTGCAGCCTGGGGGCAAAGCCCAACGAACCCGGTATGATTGTAAGCATTCACCAGCCTGCTGCCAACCGCAAGAAGGTTTCGTCGCCCCAGCGCGAATGCGCGGTTGATAACATATAAAGATTTCTTTATATGATGCGGCAAGATGAAGATCGACCCCACCCTGCGCGCTCTGGCGGACCCAACGCGGCTGCGGATCATGCGGCTGCTCAGCGCTATGGAACTGGCCGTGGGCGAACTGGCACAAGTGCTCGGCCAAAGCCAGCCACGCGTTTCGCGCCACGTACGGATCCTCTGCGATGCGGGCCTGGCCGAACGCCGCAAGGAAGGCGCCTGGGTGTTCCTGCGCAGCGCGATTGGCGAAGATCGCGCCCCGCCGCTAGGCGCTGCCGCTGCCCGGCTGCTCGCCGTGGCTGAAGAAGGCGATGCCGGCTTCGCTGCCCGCTGCGAGGAGGACCGCCGCCACCTGGCCGCGATCCGCGCCGCGCGCGAGACCAGCGCCGCCAGCTACTTTGCCCGCCACGCCGCCGAATGGGACACGCTGCGTAGCCTGCACAGCCCCGATGGGCCGGTTGAAGCCGCGTTGGGTGCGGCGCTGGGTCATGGCTCGCTTGGCAGCCTGCTCGATATCGGCACCGGCACGGGCCGGATGGCCGAACTGTTCGCGCCGCGCGCCGCGCACGTCACGGGGCTCGACAACAGCCCCGAAATGCTCCGTATCGCCCGCGCCCGGCTCCAGCACTTGCCGGCCGGTGCCTTTGACCTGGTCCAGGGCGATTTCGCCAAGCTACCTTTCCCCGATCGCAGCTTTGACACCGTGCTGTTCCACCAGGTGCTGCACTATGCCCAGGCGCCCGAACTGGTGCTCGCCGAAGCGGCCCGCGTCACACGCCCGAACGGTGTGCTGGCGATCGTCGATTTCGCCGCGCATGACCGTGAAGAGCTGCGCAGCCTCCATGCCCACGCCCGCCTCGGCTTCACCGACGAGCAGATGCTCGGTCTCTTGAGCGACGCCGGGTTCACCCCGGCGCCACCGGTTGCCCTGCCCGGCCAGCCGCTCACCGTGAAGATCTGGACCGCGCGCCGTGTGCCGGCGTCTGCCGCCAAACCAACCAAGGCTACCGCATCATGAACCAGGCTAGCGAAACCCGCCGCGCCCACGCTTCGCCGCTATTCGCCGGCCTGCCCGGTGATATCGGCGTTTCCTTCGAATTCTTCCCGCCCAAGACCGAAAAGATGGAAGAGACGCTGTGGGATTCGGTGCTGACGCTCGCCCCGCTCAGCCCCCGCTTCGTCTCGGTCACCTATGGCGCCGGTGGCACCACGCGCGAGCGCACCCACAACACCGTTGCCCGGATCGTGCGTGAAACCGGCATTCCGGCCGCCGCGCACCTGACCTGCGTCGAGGCGACCAAGGACGAGATTGCTGAAGTGGCCGATGCCTATTGGCAGGCCGGGGTACGCCACATCGTCGCGCTGCGCGGCGATCCGCCGGGGGGTGACGCCAAGTTTACCCCGCACCCGCAAGGCTATGCCAATGCGGTCGAACTGGTGGCAGGCCTGCGCGAGATGCACCCGTTCGAGCTGTCAGTCAGCGCCTATCCCGAAACACATCCCGATGCGGCCAGCCCGGCAGCCGATCTCGACAACCTCAAGCGCAAGCTCGATGCCGGGGCCAGCCGCGCGATCACGCAGTTCTTCTTCGAACCCGACACCTTCTTCCGCTTCCAGGATGCCTGCCTGGCCGCCGGGATCGAGGCCGAGATCGTGCCGGGGATCATGCCGGTATCGAACTTTGCCGCGATCCAGCGGATGAGCGGGATGACCGGTACCGCCGTGCCGGACTGGCTGGGCCACCTGTTCGAAGGGCTGGATGAAAAGCCCGCCGCGCGCCAGCTCGTCGCCGCCACGGTCGCGGCCGAATTCTGCCGCCGGCTCTATGCGGGCGGCGTGCGCAATTTTCACTTCTACACCCTTAACCGGGCCGAGCTGTCCTACGCGATCTGCCACCTGCTCGGCCTGCGTCCGGAGCATGCAGCATGACCCCGCGCGAACAATTCCTGGCCGAAGCCGCCAAGCGCATCCTGATCATTGATGGGGCCTTCGGCACCGAGATCCAGCAGCGCAAGCTGACCGAGGCCGACTATGCCGGCTCACTCGGCTTGTCGAAGGACCAGAAGGGCAACAACGATATCCTGGCGATCACCCGGCCCGACGTGCCCGAGGCGATCCACCGCGCCTATTTTGAAGCCGGGGCCGACATTGCCGAGACCAACACCTTCTCCGCCAACCGGATCAGCCAGGCCGACTATGGCGCGGAAGCACTGGTGCGCGAGATCAACGTTGAGAGCGCCCGCCTGGCGCGCCGGGTCGCCGACGAATTCGCCGCCGATGGCCGTCCGCGCTTTGTTGCTGGGGCGATTGGCCCGACCAACAAGACCCTGTCGCTCTCACCCGATGTCAACGATCCGGGCTATCGCGAGATCGACTGGGACGAGCTGGTCGACGTCTACCGCGAACAGGCCGCCGCGCTGGTTGAAGGCGGAGCGGACTTCATCCTGATCGAGACGGTGTTCGATACCCTCAACGCCAAGGCCGGGATCATGGCGGTGCGCGAGGTTGAGCGCGAGCTGGGCCGCGAAGTGCCGATCATGCTTTCCATGACGCTGACCGACCTTTCGGGCCGCAACCTCTCGGGCCACACGGTCGAGGCGTTCTGGTATGCCGTGCGCCATGCCAAGCCCCTGACGATCGGGCTCAACTGCTCGTTCGGCGCCACCCAGCTGCGCCCGCACGTCCGCTCGCTTAGCGCGATCGCCGATGCCGCGATCATGGTCTATCCCAACGCCGGCCTGCCCAACGAGCTGGGCCAGTACGACGAGCTGCCCGAAGAGACCGCCGCACTGGTCCGCGAATGGGCCGAGGCTGGCCAGGTCAACGTGCTGGGCGGCTGCTGCGGCTCCACCCCGGCGCATATCGCAGCGATTGCCAAGGCGGCCAAGGGCCTGCCTTCGCGCAAGATCCCGCAGCTGGACGCCGCCACCCGCCTTGCCGGCCTTGAACCCTTTGTGATGGCAGCCTGATCCCATGAACGCCCAGTCCTCCGCCCGCTTCGTCAATGTTGGCGAGCGCACCAATGTCACCGGTTCGGCCGCGTTCAAGAAGCTGATCCTGGCAGGTGACTATGCCAGGGCGGTCGAAGTCGCGCGCCAGCAGGTTGAGAACGGCGCCCAGGTGATCGACGTCAACATGGACGAGGGGCTGCTCGATGCGGTCCACGCCATGACCACCTTCTTGAAGCTGATCGCTGCTGAACCCGACATCGCCCGCGTGCCGGTGATGATCGACAGTTCCAAGTGGGAAGTGATCGAGGCCGGCCTCAAGTGCGTTTCGGGCAAGCCGATCGTCAATTCGATCTCGATGAAGGAAGGCGAAGAGCCGTTCCTGGCCCAGGCCCGCAAATGCATGGACTATGGCGCGGCCGTGGTCGTCATGGCTTTCGACGAGCAGGGCCAGGCCGACAGCAAGGACCGCAAGGTCGAGATCTGCGAACGCGCCTACAAGCTGCTGACCGGGATCGGCTTCCCGCCCGAAGACATCATCTTCGATCCCAACATCTTCGCCGTGGCGACGGGGATCGAGGAGCACAACAATTACGGCGTCGATTTCATCGAGGCCGTGCGCGAGATCCGCGCCCGCTGCCCGCACGTGCACTTCAGCGGCGGCCTCTCCAATCTCTCGTTCTCGTTCCGCGGCAACGAGCCGGTCCGCCGCGCGATGCATTCGATCTTCCTCTACCACGCGATCCCCGCGGGTCTCGACATGGCGATCGTCAATGCCGGCCAGCTTGACGTCTATGACACGATCGACCCGGCGCTGCGGCAGGCCTGCGATGATGTGATCCTCAACCGCGATCCGGCCGCCACCGAGCGGCTGATTACCCTCGCTGAAAGCTTCAAGGGCACTGACGCCAAGGCCGAGAAGGAAGCCGAGGAATGGCGCGGCTGGGACGTGACCCGCCGGATCGAGCATGCCCTGGTCAAGGGCATCGACGCCTATATCGTCGATGACACCGAAGAAGCCCGCGCCGCGATCTTTGCCGAGGGCGGCCGCCCGATCCAGGTGATCGAGGGTCCGCTGATGGACGGGATGAACACGGTTGGCGACCTGTTTGGATCGGGCAAGATGTTCCTGCCGCAGGTGGTCAAGTCCGCCCGCGTGATGAAAAAGGCCGTCGCCCACCTGATCCCGTTCATCGAGGCGGAAAAGGCCCTGCTGGGCACCGAATCCCAGTCCAAGGGCCGGATCGTGATGGCGACCGTGAAGGGCGACGTTCACGACATCGGCAAGAACATCGTCGGCGTGGTCCTGCAGTGCAACGGCTACGAAGTGATCGACCTGGGCGTAATGGTGCCCTGGTCGAAGATCATCGAAACCGCGATCACCGAAAAGGCCGACATGATCGGCCTCTCCGGCCTGATCACCCCCAGCCTCGACGAGATGGTGACCGTGGCCGAGGAGATGGAGCGCGCCGGGCTGACCATCCCGCTGCTGATCGGCGGCGCGACCACCAGCCGGCTCCACACTGCACTGAAGATCGACCCGGCCTATACCGGCCCGGTGATCCACGTGCTCGATGCCAGCCGCGCCGTGGGGGTGGCCAGCCAGCTGCTGTCTGACACCCAGCGGGATCCGTTCGTTGAGAGCACCGCCGCCGATTACCAGCACATGCGCGATGTTCGCGCCGGCAAGGAAGCGACCGTGCTCCTCAGCCTCGAGGACGCCCGCGCCAACAGCTTCAAGCCCGATTTCTCCGACAAGCCGATGCCGCCGGAACAGCCCGGCGTGCACGTGTTCGAGGATTGGGACCTGGCCGACCTGGTCACCTGTTTTGACTGGACCCCGTTCTTCCGCGCCTGGGAACTGGCCGGAAACTTCCCGGCGATCCTCGATGACGAAGTGGTCGGCGAGAGCGCGACGTCACTCTACAACGATGCCGTGGCCATGCTGGAGAAGATCGTCAGCGAGAAGTGGCTGACTGCCAAGGGCGTCTGCGGCTTCTGGCCTTGCGCGCGCGATGGCGACGATGTCGAGCTCTACCTGACCGAGGAAGAACGCCACGTCCGCCTGCCATTCCTGCGCCAGCAGATCCGCAAGAGCCGCGACCGCGCGAACTATTGCCTGGCCGATTTCATCGATCCCGATGGCGACTGGATCGGCGGCTTTGCCGTGGGCATTCACGGGATCGAGCCGCATCTCGAACGCTTCCGCGCGGGCCATGACGACTATTCGGACATCCTGTTAAAGGCCCTGGCCGACCGCTTTGCCGAAGCCTTTGCCGAGCGGCTGCACCAGCACGTCCGCACCACGCTGTGGGGCTATGCACCGGGCGAACAGCTGACCAACGAAGCGCTGATCCGCGAGGAATACCGCGGCATCCGCCCGGCCCCCGGCTATCCCGCCTGCCCGGACCACAGCCTCAAGCCGATCCTGTTCGAACTGCTCGATGCGACCGCCAAGACCGGGATCACCCTGACCGAAAGCTACGCCATGCTGCCGACCGCAGCGGTTTCCGGCTTCTATTTCGGCCACCCGCAGGCCGAATATTTCGGCGTCGCCCGGATCGGGCGCGACCAGGTGGAAGACTATGCCGCCCGGCGCGGCGCGGACATCGCCACGGCCGAACGTTGGCTGCGGCCAAACCTGGACTGACCCTCGACAAGTTAGCCGCGGAAAGTAGGTTGCTGGCCATGCGCCTGCTGCCCTTGCTTGCCTGCCTGATCCTCGCCGCGCCGCTTCAGGCGCAGGCCCAGCCGCCGGCGACGGTCGCGGTTCAGTTCGATCGCCAGACGATCCGCCCGGTGCTGGCCGAAGGCCTCGCCGACCGCTCCACCGGGCGTGCGGTAACAGCCGATGATCCCGTGCGGATTGCTTCGATTTCCAAGCTGGTCACCACGCTCGGCGTGATGCGGCTAGTCGACCAGGGCAAGCTGGACCTCGATCGCGATGTCTCGGACTATCTCGGCTGGCCGGTGCGCAATCCGGCCTTTCCGGACCGGCCGATCACCCTCGCCATGCTGCTGTCGCATCGCTCGAGCCTGATCGACGGCGGTGAGCTTTACTTAATCCCGCTGGGCGTGACGCTGCGAGAGCGGCTGGCGGATCCGCGCGTCTGGGATGCCGAACACGCGCCGGGCAGCGACTGGTTTCACTATACCAACCTCAACTTTCCGGTCGCCGCCAGCGTGATTGAGAAGGTCACCGGCGAGCGCTTTGACGTGGCCATGAGCCGACTGGTGCTGAAGCCGCTCAAGCTCGATGCCTGCTTCAACTGGGGCGCAGGGTGCAGCGCCGATGCCTACCGGCGTGCTGTCGTGCTTTACCGCGCCAACGGCGAAGTGGCGCGCGACGATTTGCGCGGGAACCCGCCCGCTTGTCCGGTATTCCTGGCGGACCGGACAAACTGCGACCTTTCCGGCTACCGGCTCGGCGACAATGGTGCCCTGTTCTCGCCGCAAGGCGGCCTCAGGATTTCGATGCGCGATCTGGCCAAGATCGGCCAGCTGCTGGCCCGCCAGGGCCAGGGCCTGATCTCCCGCCAGTCCTACGCGCGCATGATGAAGCCGGTCTGGCAGTTCAATGGCAGCAATGGGCTGGGCGAGGATGGGACCGCCAGCGGCTTTTTCTGCGCCTATGGCCTCGCCGTGCAGCGTCTGGCCGGCAAGCAGGCCGGGTGCCGGGACGACCCATTCGGCGACGGCGTAGTGCGGTTCGGCCATTCGGGCGATGCCTATGGCCTGAAGAGCGGGCTGTGGTTTGACCCCCGAACAGGCAAGGGAATAGCCTTCTTCACCAGCGCAGTGCCGGACAATGCACCGATCGGACGCTCCGCTTTCCTGGCCGTTGAAGAGTCCGTTGTGGAGAGAGCGGGCTTCTAGCCCTTCCGCTCCCTGCCCTGCGCGGCTAGGCGCGTCGGAGTGACGCGCGACGCCCTTCTTGACCAGCTCCACACCACCTTCGGGTTCAGCGCCTTTCGCGGGGTGCAGGAACAGGTGCTGGCCCGCGTCATGGCCGGGCAATCGACCCTGGCGATCATGCCAACGGGCGCAGGCAAGTCGCTGACCTACCAGCTCCCAGCCGTGATGCTCGCGGGGACCTGCGTGGTGGTCTCGCCGCTGATCGCGCTGATGCATGATCAGCTGCGCGCCGCGACCGCCAACGGCATTCGCGCCGCCACCCTGACCAGCGCCGACATGGACCGGGCCGAGACGATCGAGCGCTTCCGGGCCGGCACGCTTGACTTGCTTTATGTCGCCCCCGAGCGTGCCAGCCAGCCGCATTTTCGCGAGCTGCTAACCACCGCGCCGCTCAGCCTCTTCGCCATCGACGAGGCGCATTGCGTTTCGGAATGGGGCCACGATTTCCGCCCGGACTACCGGCTGCTGCGGCCGCTGATGGATGCCTTTCCGGATGTGCCGCGCCTGGCTCTGACCGCCACTGCCGACCGGCACACCCGCGCGGACGTGCTGACCCAGCTGGGCATTGGTGAGGATGGACTGATCGTCGCCGGGTTTGACCGGCCCAATATCCGCTATGCAATCCGCCACCGCGACAGCCTGCTCCAGCAGTTGAAGACGCTGCTGGCAGAGCAGCCAGGCCCGGGGATCGTCTATGCGCCCACGCGCAAGAAGGTTGAGGAGTTAGCCGAGAAGCTGAGTGCCGCGACCGGCCGCCCGGTGCTGCCCTATCACGCCGGGCTCGATCCACAGGTCCGCAGCGCCAACCAGGCGGCCTTCGTCGCCAGCGAAGACATGGTGATGGTTGCCACGGTTGCTTTTGGCATGGGGATCGACAAGCCCGACGTGCGCTTTGTCGCCCATGCCGGCATCCCCAAGTCGATTGAGGGCTATTACCAGGAAACCGGCCGTGCTGGGCGCGATGGCGATCCGGCCGTGGCACTGATGCTGTGGGCGGCGGAAGACTTTGCCCGCGCGCGCCACCGCCTGGCTGAGGTTGAGGAACACCGCCAGGCGGGTGAGCGTACGCGGCTCGATGCGCTGGCCGCGCTGGTCGAGACCGGGGCCTGCCGCCGCGCCGTGCTGCTGCGCCACTTCGGCGAGGACCCGCCGCAGACCTGCGGCAACTGCGACAACTGCCTTGATGCGCCCGGCATCGTCGATGTTACCGAACTGGCCCGCAAGCTGCTCTCGGCCGTCTATCGCACCGGCCAGACCTATGGCTTCGGCCATGTCGAGAAGGTGCTGCTGGGGCAGGAGGACGAGCGGGTAACCGCGCGCGGGCATGACCGGCTGTCGGTCTTCGGGATCGTTGGCAGCGATGAGGCGCCCTTGCTCAAGCCGCTGATGCGGGCGCTGCAGGCGCGGGGCAGCCTGGTCCCGACCGAGCATGGCGGGCTGGCGCTGGGCGGCGATGCGCGCGACGTATTGAAGGGTGAGGCCGCTGTCCTGATCGCGCTGCAGCCGCGCCGCGAGCGGTCTGGGCGCAGCGGCCGGCGCGAGCGCGGCGCGGTCAATCCGGTTGGCAACCCGCTGTTCGAAGCCTTGCGCGAACTGCGCCGCTCACTCGCGGCTGAGGCCGGGGTGCCGCCCTATGTCATCTTCCACGATGCCACCTTGCGCGAAATGGCCGAGACCCGACCCGCCAACCTTGCCCAGCTGGGCGAAGTCGGCGGCGTCGGGTCCCGGAAATTGGCGGCCTATGGCGAGGCGTTCCTCGCCACCATTCGCCAGTACTGATTACGGCCGGATCTCGTCATGCGGCAGCTGCGGCGCGGCATCCTCGCCGTGGCGCGTCGCCCACAGCGAGTAGAACACGCCCGCCGCGATCAGGCCCGCAGTCACGCCCAGGCTCAGCACCGGCGGGAACTTCTCCCCGCCCATGATGAAGTCCGAGACGAAGATCTTCGAACCGATGAAAACCAGCACAGCGGCCAGCGCATACTTCAGGTAGTAGAAGCGGTGGACCATGGCCGACAGCGCGAAATAGAGCGCGCGCAGGCCCAGGATCGCCATAATGTTGCTGGTATAGACGATGAAGGTATCGGTCGTGATCGCGAAGATCGCCGGCACCGAATCCACCGCAAAGACCAGATCCGCCAGGTTGATCACTACCAGCGCGACGAACAGCGGGGTAACCGCGGTCACCAGCTTGCCGGTCTTCTCGTCCGGCACCTTCACGAAGAAGTGCTGGTCATGCAGCTGCGGGGTGACGCGCATGTGGGCGGAAATCCAGCGCACCACTGGGTTCTTCGACACGTCGGGATCGTGATCTCCGGCGAAGAACATTTTCACGCCGGTGAAGATCAGGAAGGCCGCGAAGATATAGAGCACCCAGTAGGCTTCCTGGACCAGCGCAGCACCCGCGGCGATCATCAGACCGCGCAGCACGATCACCGCCAGAATGCCCCAGAGCAGCGCGCGGTACTGGTACTTGGGCGGGATCGCGAAGAAGGTGAAGATCAGGCTGATCACGAAGACATTGTCGATCGAGAGCGCCTTCTCAATGAAGTACCCGGTATAGTACTTCATCCCCAGGTCGCCGCCCTTCTCGATCCACACCCAGACGCCAAAGGCCATGGCGATCGCGATGTAGAAGACCGACAGCTTCAAGGATTCCGCGATGCCCATCTCGCGGTCTTCCTTGTGCAGGATGCCCAGGTCAAAGACGGTCAGCGCGATGACGATGCCGATAAAGGCCAGCCAGAACCAGACCGGTGTGCCGAGCCAGTCGGCGGTGAGGAATTCCATCAATCTTTATCCCTGTTCAAAACAAAAGCACGCCGGAACGAGGGTGTTGAGCCCTGTTCCGGCGCTGAGGTGGTGGTCAACTTGCAGTTAGGTGGGCCGCGGACGGTGCAGCAGACGCGCCATCCGGTCCTTGATCGCCAGCTTGAGCTTCTTAAGCCGGATGATCTCGAACGGATCAGCCAGCCGCCGCCGCTGCGCGAGGCGCAGGGCTTCATCAAGCTTCTGGTGGCGCTCCAAAAGACGGAACACACGATCGGACATGGCAAAATGCTCCCTAATCGAACGGACTGAAGTTCGATCGGATGAGCCGAGCCTGGAGCCCAGTTTCCTTGGGATGGGGGGACAAGGTGTCCGGACCCTAGGCATCGGCTTCATCCGATGCGGTCCGACATCACGCTGCGCCCTGGCTGGGAAGGGGGGATGGTGCCAGTGCGCCGCGCCAGAGGGGCCCGGTCCCGCAGGACTGTTATTAAGACTGATTCGCTCTTATTTCAAGAGTGATTTTTTGGTGGCGCGGATCTGCTTGACGGCTACACGAATCACGATATTAATGTGATATCAGTTTTAATGCTGATCGAATCACAGGGGTCACACTCATGTCCGATGCACACACGCCGATGGCCATCAGCCGCGAAAAGCGCGCCTGGAGCACCAGCGGCTATCTGATCTTCATCACCTTCCTCGTCCTGCTCGTCCTCACAATCTGGCGCATCGTCAGCTTCGCCGGCGGCCAGCCAGACGATTCGGAGGTATTCGGCTTTGTCGTGTCGACCGGGGTGGCGATGGTCCTGCTGATCGTTCTCGCCAGCGGGTTCTACATGATCCAGCCCAACCAGGCCGCGGCAATCACGCTGTTCGGTGCCTATCGCGGTACCGATCGCAATGAAGGTCTGCGCTGGGTCTGGCCGTGGATGGGCAAGACCAAGATCTCGGTCCGCGCCAACAACCTGGTTTCGGACAAGATCAAGGTCAACGACCTGCGCGGCAACCCGATCGAGATGGCGGCCCAGGTGGTCTGGCGCGTGGTCGATACCGCCCAGGCGCTTTATGACGTCGATGATTACAAGGCCTTCGTCATGGTCCAGATCGAGGCGGCGGTCCGCACAATCGGCTCACGCTATCCCTATGACGATTTCGCCCATGCCGAGATCACCCTGCGCGGCAACCACGACGAAGTGGGCGTGGAACTGCGCAAGGAACTGATCGCGCGGCTGACCATGGCCGGGATCACGGTTGACGAATGCGGCTTCACGCACCTCGCCTATGCCCAGGAAATCGCCGGGGCGATGCTGCGCCGCCAGCAGGCCGAAGCCGTGATCGCGGCGCGGACCAAGCTGGTCGAAGGCGCGGTCACCATGGTCGAAATGGCGCTGCAGCAGCTGAGCGACAAGGGCGTGGTCCAACTGGATGACGAGCGCAAGGCGGCGATGGTGTCCAACCTGATGGTCGTGCTCTGCGGCGAGCGCGATACCCAGCCGGTGGTCAACACAGGCACGCTGTACCAGTGACCTGAGCCATGGCGCCGCCCGCTAAAAAGGCCTTTCCGCTGCGGCTCGATCCGGCGCTGTTCACAGCGCTGGAGCGGGCCGCAGCCAGCGACTTCCGCTCGGTCAACGCCGAGATCGAAGTCCTGCTGCGCGAAGCGCTGGGCCGGCGCGGGATCAAGGTGGCGCCAAGCGAAGCGCCCCGGCGCGGGCGGCCGCCCAAGGAGAAAAGCGATGAATGAACCCAGGCCCTGGTTTGGACCCAAGCGCTTTGGCTATGGCGCAGGCTGGCCGATCGCCTGGCAAGGCTGGGCGCTGCTGGGCGGCTACCTGGCCGTGCTGGCCGTGGTCGGTTGGCTCGATCATCAAAGCGATGGCCGCGTTCGCACGATCGCCTTTGCCCTGTTCATCGCGGCTACCGCCACCTTCGCCTCGCTGGTCTACCAACGCACCGAAGGTGGCTGGAAGTGGCGCTGGGGCAAGCGTGATTAGTCGAGCTTTTGCCTGATCTTAACCCGGTGCTGGCATGGCTTGGGGATGGACAAGAACGCCCGCCTGATCCTCGCTTTCTCGGCTCTAGCCAGCCTGGCCCTGCCAGTCTCGCTCGCCAGCGCGCAGAATTTCACGCCCTATACGGTGGTCGAAACCGGTCAGCGCTTTGCCCGGCTGCAGGAAGCGGTCCAGGCGATTGGCGGCGGCACGGGCACGATCCGCATTGCCAATGGCCGCCACGCCGATTGCGCGGTGCAGGGGGCAGGTTCGATCACCTACCAGGCCGAAACCCCTGGGCAGGCGATTTTCGATAGCGTTGCCTGCGAGGGCAAGGGTGTGCTGGTGCTGCGCGGGGACAACGCCCGAGTCGAAGGGCTGGTCTTTGCCAACATTCGCGTGGCCGATTTCAACGGGGTCGGTATCCGGATCGAACTGGGCAACCTGGAAGTCTCGCAAAGCTGGTTCCGCGATAGCCAGCAGGGCATCCTCGGCGGGATCGACACCAGAAGCCGCATCAGCATCGACAAGTCGACCTTCACGCGGCTTGGCACCTGCGAAGGGCCAGGCGGCTGCGCGCACTCAGTCTATATTGGTGACTATGGCTCGGTCTCAATCACCCGCAGCCGATTCGAACAGGGCCGCGGCGGGCACTATGCCAAGAGCCGCAGCCGCACGATCGAGATCGTTGGCAACAGCTTCGACGATTCGGGCGGGCGCGGCACCAATTACATGATCGACTTGCCCGGCGGCGCCTCGGGCCGGATCGCCAGCAACTGGTTCGTCCAGGGGCAGGACAAGGAAAACTGGTCCGCCTTCATCACCGTCGCGCCAGAGGGCAAGCAGTATAGCTCGGCCGGCCTGGTGATCGAAAACAACGACGCGCGCTTTGCGCCTGGCGTCAGCCGAACGAGCACCTTCGTGGCCAACTGGAGCGACGATCCGGTGCAGATTGGTGCGAACTATCTGGCACCGGGGATCAAGCGAAGCGACCGCCGCTAAAGCAAGTGCCCCGTCCGGTCGCGCTTGGTATCGAGATAGCGGGCGTTGTGCGGGTTGGGCGGCAACTGGTGCGGCACGCGTTCAGCTACGATCACCCCGGCAGCGGATAGCGCTTCGACCTTGGCCGGGTTGTTGGTCATCAGCCGGATCGGGCCAACGCCGAGCAAGTGCAGCATCCGCGCCGCAACCGGGAAGTCGCGGGCTTCCGTGGGTAGGCCGAGGCGGTTGTTGGCATCGACCGTGTCGAAGCCCTGATCCTGCAGCTGATAGGCGCGCAGCTTGTTGACCAGGCCAATCCCGCGCCCTTCCTGACGCAGGTAGAGCAGCACGCCCCAGCCGCCACTCTCCGCTTCCTGCGCCATGGCGCGCAGCGCGGCATCGAGCTGCGGCCCGCAATCGCACTTGAGGCTGCCAAGGATGTCGCCGGTCAGGCATTCCGAGTGGAGCCGGACCAGCGGTGCGCGGTCTGCATTCTGCTGGCCGATCACCAGGGCGACATGTTCCCGCAGGTCGTCCGCCGAACGGAAGGCAATGATTTCCGCGTCCTCCGCCGCGGCGACTGGCAGGCGGGCGCGGGTGGCGATGGCTAAGTGGCGCGGATCAGTGAATTCGGCAAGATCGCCCGAGGAGACCGCCTGGGCCTCGCCTGCCCCATCCGGATCGACCAGGAAGGCCGGCAGGATCCCGGCCAGCCGCGCCAGCGACAGCGCCGTTTCAGCAGCGCGCGAGTGGTCAAGGTGCTCAGCCAGGAACGGGCCCTTCATTGGCCAGTTGAGGTCTTCGGCCGGATCGGCCAGCACGCGGGCGGCAGGCAGGGTGAACGGCTCGGCCCCGCGGATCAGCACCGGGGCTTCGGGCACGGCCGCCTCGCGCTGATTGGCGAGCTTGAGCGTGACGGCGCGCGCTGCCGAAATCAGCAGGCGCGGGGCGGTGACATCGGGGCCAAAGCCGGTCTCGGCCGGCAACAGGCGCAGCACTCCATCGACCTCGATCGGCCAACCGTGACGCAAAGCATCAAGCGCCAGGGCAATGCGGCGGGTCGCCCTCAAAGGGCAAACTCCGTGATCAGCGGCACGTGATCGCTTGGCTGCTCCCAGCGGCGGGTCTCCTCGACGAACCGGTGGCTGACTGACTGGGTGGCCAATTCGGGTGAGGCCCACATGTGGTCAAGCCGGCGGCCGCGATCCTTTTCCTGCCAATAGGTGCGATAGGACCACCAGGTCCAGTTCCGCTCGGGCGCGGGGATATGCTTGCGGCCAAGGTCAACCCAGCCATGGGCATCGCGGAAGCGGTAGAGCGCCTCGATCTCGATAGGGGTATGGCTGACGACCTTGAGCAGCGCCTTGTGGTCGTAAACATCGCATTCCAGCGGGGCGATGTTGAAATCGCCGACGATCAGCGTTGGCCGATCGAGCTTGTCGGCCCAGCGCGCCATCCGTTCAAGGAAATCGAGCTTCTGGCCGAACTTCACGTTCTGCTCGCGATCCGGAATGTCGCCGCCGGCCGGAATGTAGACGTTCTCCAGCACCAGGCCTTGCCCCGGGCCGAGCAGCTCGACCCCCACATGCCGGGCTTCGCCGTTATCCTGCCAGTCATGCCGGCCAAATTCCCGCAGCGGGATGCGGCTAACCGTGGCGACGCCGTGATAGCCCTTCTGCCCGTGAACCACGCGGTGCGTGTAGCCTGCAGCCTCGAACACCTCGTGCGGGAACAGGTGTTCGGCACACTTGATCTCTTGCAGGCACAGCACGTCCGGCCCCTGCTCGCTCAGGAACCGCACCACCTGATCGGCGCGCAGACGGACGGAATTGATGTTCCAGGTGGCAATCGAAACCATGCCTTGGGCTTTAGGTGTGATGCGACAGGGCGGCAAGGGTAGTACGGAGAGCTAGTGCATGACCGCCCCCACCCCCAAACCCCCTCCCCTGAAGGGGATTGGGCTTAGGTTAGCCCGCGTTGTGGTGCTGGATTGGCTCAAGCCGGAGCGAGAATGGCGTTGCGCGAGAACCGGCGCGGAGCGACCTTACTGGTCGTGAGCACCGGAAGCGCAGCGCGATGCCGTTCGTAGCCCGGCTTCAGGCAATCCAGCGCCATAACGCAAAAAACCCTCGGTCCGGGGGCATTGGACCGAGGGTTCCTTGGTGCGTTCGTCACGCTATGACGGTGCGGCCTACAGGAGACTTGGGCAACAGGGGGGAAACCCGTCTCAAACCGCGCCGTCGAGAACCGTTCTAGGCCTTTTCGGCTTGCTGGCCCATGAACAATCGACACGAGTCTGTCGCCATTTGTCGCAGCGACGGCACGTCCCGCGACGGACCGTTGAGTCTCATCGACGAACGGGTCCGCGCGGATCGTTGTAGCGGAAGGTGTTGTCCGGCACGGCAAGGTCATATTGCTGATTCGAGAGCGTTACGATGGTTCGCCGCTTCTGCGAATCAAGCGCCGCCCAGCTCGACAGTTCGAGCCCGCCCGGCGCGCCGGCCTTGCGAGTAAAGACCAAAGTGATCACCCCATACTCGGGTCGCTTGGCATCGCGCACCTCAACGCTGACAATTCGGTCGCTGCCCGTGGGCATGACCCGGCCGTATTTGCCAACATCGCGGCTGGGATCGAGCAGCGCGCCAAGCGGGCTGTTCTTGATCGGCCAGCGCTGGACCTGGCGGACTTCATAATCGATGAAGGTCAGCGCGCTGCCGTCCGACACGATCAGCATCGGCACACCCTTCTCGTACTGGAAGCGGATCTTGCCCGGACGCTTCAGCGTCAGCACACCCCTGACCTGCTGGCCGCGGGTGTCGGACTGCACGAAATCGGCCCGCAGGGTGGAAATGGCGCGCAGCGCAGTAACCGCGCTGGCCAGATCAGCCGCATCCTGGGCTACGGCGGGAGCAGGGGCAGAAACGACAAGCGCCGCCGAAACGGCGGCACCTGCAAGCGATCCGAAGGTCAATCTAGAAGTCATGGCCGCGCTTGTAGCAGCACGGCCTTGAACCGCCAGTGAACCTTACTTGATCTTGGCTTCCTTGAACTCGACATGCTTGCGCACGACCGGGTCATACTTCTTGAACACCATCTTCTCGGTGGTGTTGCGCGGATTCTTCTTCGTGACGTAGAAGAAGCCGGTATCGGCGGTGGAAACCAGCCGGATCTTGACGGTTGCGGGCTTCGCCATGGCGGTGCGTCCTGTTCTTTCAACGAATCGGCCGCTAGGCCGCTAAAACTGGCAAGGCGGCACATCGCGCGCCGCCCTCAAGGCCCGGCCCATTGCGTCAGCCGCAGCCGAAAGTCAAGGCTCTGCTTAGGGCTTGAACGGCTGCAGCGGCGCCAGCACGCCATAGGTTTCGTTGGCCGGTTCGCGGCCCAGCGGCGGAATGGCAATTTCAGGCGGATCGAGGCGGGTATCGGGAAGGCGATCGAGGAAGTCGCGAATCAGCGTCAAGCGCCCGCGCTTCTGGTCGTTGAAATCGACGATGGTCCAGGGCGCTTGCGGGCTGTGTGTGGCGCGCAGCATCGCCTCGCGCGCCCGGGTATAGGCATCATACTTGTCCCGCGAGGCGAGATCGATCGGCGATAGCTTCCAGCGCTTGAGCGGATCCGCCAGCCGCTCAGCCAGGCGCTGTTCCTGCTGCGCCTGGTCGCAGCCAAGCCAGTATTTGAACAGCAGGATACCATCATCGACCAGCAGCCGCTCGAACCGGGGCGCAGCCTTGAGAAAGGCCGAGACCTGCGCCGGCTTGGCAAAGCCCATCACCCGTTCGACGCCGGCGCGGTTATACCATGAGCGATCGAACAGAACGATCTCACCCGCTGCGGGCAGATGGCTGACATAGCGCTGGAAATACCACTGACCGGCTTCGACTTCGTTGGGTTTCGCCAGGGCCACGACCCGGCACTGGCGCGGATTGAGATGAGCCGATAGCGCCTTGATCGCGCCGCCCTTACCGGCCGTGTCGCGCCCTTCGAACAGCACGACAATCCGCGCGCCCGTCGCCGCGACCCAGCGCGACATGGCCACCAGCTCCTCGGCCAGCGGCTCCAGTTGCTCTTCATAGTCTTTGCGCTTCAGCTTCTTGGCCATGGCGAGTCCCCGTTTCGGCAAGGCTGCGCCACAATCGGTTCCTGCGCAATCACTTGCTGCAATGGACTGGAACACGGCCTGCCAAGATGATACAAGTTTCAACCGAAACCATGTTGACGCACGCCACCCCACCCGAAACCGACTTTACCCGGCTGCCCGATCCGGGGCCGGATGTGTTCACCGCGCCGCTGCAGCGCCCGGCCGAAGTTGGCGAGGACTGGCTTGAGCCGGCCCAGCGCCAATACAGCGCCGAAGAGCACAGGATCTGGGACGATCTCTATGCTCGGCAGATGCAGGTTCTGCCCGGCCGCGCGGCCAGCGCCTTCCTGGCCGGGCTGGAGCGGCTTGACCTGGGGCGTGGCGGCGTGCCGGACTTTGCGCGGCTGTCAGAGGAACTGAGCGGCCTGACTGGCTGGTCGGTGGTGCCCGTGCCAATGCTGATCCCGGACCATGTGTTCTTCTGGCACCTGGCAAACCGCCGCTTCCCGGCCGGCAACTTCATCCGCACGCGCGAGACCTTTGACTATATCCAGGAACCGGACGTGTTCCACGATGTCTTCGGTCACGTGCCGATGCTGACCGATCCGACTTTTGCGGACTACATGCAGGAATATGGTCGCGCCGGGTGGAAGGCGATGCGCTACAACCGGCTCAAGGCGCTAGGCGCGCTCTATTGGTATACGGTCGAGTTCGGCCTGATCCTGGAAGGGCCGGAAGAAGCCGACGGCCTGCGGGCCTATGGTGCTGGGATCCTCTCCGGCCCGACGGAGACGGTCTTCTCGATCGAGGCACAGAGCCCCAACCGAATCATGCTCAACGTCGACCGGGTGATGCGCACCGATTATGTGATCGACGATCTGCAGCCGACCTATTTCGTGATCGAGAACTTCGGCGAGCTCTATCACGACACCGTCGACCGCGACTTTGACCGGCTTTACCGGGCGCTCGGCCCCGGCTTCACTTATGCCAACTCCGCCGTGATAGACGTGGACGACGTACTCCACCGCGGCACGCAGGAATATGCCCTGCGGGGTGGGCGAGGGAGTGGCGCCAAGCCGGTCTGACGCCTAGTCGTGCTTCCGTTCGCGGGTGGATTGGACCATCCCCGGCGCGAGGAAGCCGATCTGGGTCGAGGTTACCTCGGCAGCGCGCTTCTTCAACTCGCCTTTCATCTTGAGGTATTCGGTCTCCATCTCGGCTGAAACGGTGGCGCGCGAATCGGCCAGGGCCTCGCGGAAGTCGGCTCCGTTCACCTCGGCGGCGTCCGCCCCGGCGCGGCGGATCGCGTTGAGGCCAGCGCGGCGCACCACGTCTTCCAGGTCCGCTCCGGTGAAGCGCTCGGCCTCCCGCGCAATCGCGCCCAGATCGACATCGCTGGCCATCGGCATCTTCCCGGTATGGATCTTGAGGATATGCTCGCGGCCTTTGGCATCAGGCGTACCGACATAGACCAGCTCGTCCAGCCGGCCCGGTCGCAGCAGCGCCGGATCAACCAGTCCCGGCCGGTTGGTTGCGCCGATCAGCACGACCGAGGCAAGCTCTTCCATTCCGTCCATTTCGGCCAGCATGGTGTTGACCACCCGCGCGGTGACCTGCGGCTCGTTGCCGCTGGTGCCGCGCGCCGGAACCAGGCTGTCGATCTCGTCGATGAAGATCACGCAGGGCGCGACCTGGCGGGCGCGGGCGAACAGGCGCGACAATTGCTGCTCGCTTTCGCCGTACCATTTGGAGAGCAAGTCCGAGCTCTTGACCGAGATGAAGTTCGCCTCACTTTCCTTGGCGACGGCCTTGGCCAGCAGGGTCTTGCCGGTGCCGGGCGGGCCATAGAGCAGGAAGCCCTTGGCCGGGCGGATGCCCAGTCGGCGGAACGCCTCGGGATGCTTGAGCGGTAGCTCGATCCCTTCCTTCAGCTTTTCCTGCGCCTCGTCCGCGCCGCCGATATCGGCCCAGCCGATGTTCGGCACCTGGACCATCACTTCGCGCATCGCCGAGGGCTGGACGCGCTTCAGTGCCGCGAGGAAGTCGTCGCGGGTAACAACCAGCTTCTCCAGCACTTCAGGCGGGATGGTCTGCGCCTCTAGGTCAAGCTGCGGCATGATGCGCCGCACCGCCTCGATTGCGGCTTCGCGGGCCAGCGCGGCGATGTCGGCACCGACAAAACCGTGGGTGGTGCGGGCCAGTTCGTCGAGATCGACCCCGTCACCCAGCGGCATACCCCGGGTGTGGATGCCCAGCACCTCGCGGCGGCCGCTTTCATCGGGCACGCCAATCACGATCTCGCGGTCGAAGCGGCCCGGGCGGCGCAGCGCCTCATCGAGCGCATCGGGCCGGTTGGTCGCCGCGATCACGACGATGTGGGAGCGGGCGTGGAGCCCGTCCATCAGCGTCAGCAGCTGGGCAACCAGCCGCTTTTCCGCCTCGCCGGGGGACTGCGAACGCTTGGGCGCGATCGAATCGATCTCGTCGATGAAGACGATCGAGGGCGAGGACTTGGCCGCTTCCTCGAACACCTCGCGCAACCGCCGCTCGCTCTCGCCATAGGCGCTGCCCATGATCTCGGGGCCGTTGATGGTGAAGAAGCTGGCTTCGCTCTCGTTCGCGACGGCGCGGGCCAGGCGCGTCTTACCGGTTCCCGGCGGACCGTGAAGCAGCACGCCCTTGGGCGGATCGACTCCCAGGCGCGTGAACAGTTCGGGATAGCGGAGCGGCAGTTCGACCATTTCGCGCAATTGCTGGATCGTATCGCCCATGCCGCCGACGTCGTCATAATTGACCTCGCCGCGGCTGCCGCGCGCTTCTTCATACTCCTCGCGCAGTTCGACCTCGGTGTTCTCGTCGATGTGGACGATGCCCTTGGGGCTGGTCGAGACGACGGTCAGACGGATCTGGGTGAGGGCGAAGGCTGGGGCATTCAGCATCCGCGCAACCTGCGGCGGCATATCGCGCACCGGGGTCTGACCGGTCGTGGCAACCAGATCGCCTGCCACCAGTGGCCGGCCGAAGAAGTTGCGCTTCAGCGCCTGACCCGGACCCTGCAGGCGCATGTCCTGCTGTGCCGGGGCAAACACCACCCGCGTTGCCGGACGGCTTTCGGCCCGATCGACCTGGACGTGATCGCCCGAACCGACCCCGGCATTGGCGCGCTGCAAGCCATCAAGCCTGATGACTTCCAGCCCTTCGTCCTCCGCATAGGCCAGGACCGCGCGCGCCGCCGTCGAGCGCTTACCCTCGATCGAGACGATGTCGCCTTCGGTAATGCCAAGCCGGCCCATGGTCGCCTTGGGGAGCCGGGCGATGCCCTGCCCGCTTTCTTCCTGGCGAGCGGCCGCCACCTGCAGCCGCACGGCGCGGGTGCCGGCGTCAGCCGTGACGCTTGCTGGATCCTTGTCGGCCATGGTCCCATCCTGGTTGCGGCCCCAACAGGCCGGACAAGGGCTAAGCTAGGAACTCGAAACCGGAATGCAAAGGGTACGGTTCCGAGCCGATGTTCGAGCCGGCCAGACTGGACAAAAAGAGAGGCCCGGTCGTTGCCGACCGGGCCTTTGGAAGTTTTGGGAGAGGATGCCTGAAAGGCAGGTTCTAAATGGTGCAGTGCCGCATTTTGTGCAAGTGCGAAAAGGGCACTGCACGTTGCGTAATTTGCAACACACGTTCAGTTAGCAGCAAGCGCCCGGAATTGCTTGCAGTTCAGCACACCCTGGCACAAGTGATGGGTTGCAGCTGGCCGGCAGACTGGGCTTTAATGCTGCGCCGCACCATTAATGGGTGATCAGCAAGGGCGGCGCCGTCAACTCATCGAGGAAGAACCGCGTTACGCCGCCGAACAGGAATTCGCGCAGGCGGCTGTGGCTGTAAGCCCCCATCACTACCAGTTGCGCCTCGATGCGCTGTACTTCGCTGGCGAGCGTCTCTTCCACCGAATTGCCGCAGACCAGTTCCGTAAGTTCGGCCTTGATCCCATGCCGCGCAAGATAGCGCAGCGCGTCAGTCGGCGGGAGGCCCTGCGGCTTTTCAACTGCAACGGTCAGCACGCGCACATCGCTCGCTCCGGCCAGTAGCGGTACGGCAGCCTTCAGGGCACGAGCTGCTTCGGTTCCGCCATCCAGGGCAATGCAAACCCGATCAAGCGGCAGCTTCAGCGAAACGTCGTCGGGCAGGGCCAGGACCGGGCAGGAGGCATTGAGCGCCAGGTCTCCCGCCAGGCCACTGCTGCGCGATACTACCACCAGGTCTGCCAGCTCGCTGCAACGGGCCAAGGCATCAATCTGCGGCAACTCGGACTGGGCAACATCGAAAGGCACATCGTCGCGCGCCAGCCGGTCGCCAAAGGCTGCAGCCAAGGCATCGTCCTCCTTCAATGCGGTCTCTAGCGCCTCCCGGGCCAGGATCGCGCCGCCGTAGGGATCTACCGTCACATATTTGTCGACCGGCGTATCGACCAGCACCGTGACATGCCCATCGTGGGCCCGGGCAAGGTCCATCGCGGTATCCAGCCGCGCGCCCATCCCGGCATCGCGGCCACCTTGAACAAGAATTGAGCGCATAACCCCTCTCCTTTCATGCGCAGAGGTTACGCCTCGCGCGGGGGAGCGTCCATGATCCCGGTCAAATCGCGATACTTGCGCCGCGCGCCCGGTTCGGCCACTGCGAAGCGGTCCGAGGATGAGGGAAAGTGCGAAAATGGCAGGCAGTTTCGAAGCCGTGATCTTTGATTTTGGCGGCGTGATCACCGCCAGCCCGTTCGAAGCCTTCAACCGGCTTGAATCGGAACGCGGCCTGCCGCGCGATTTCGTCCGCACCGTCAACGCCGTCAATCCGGACAGCAACGCCTGGGCCCTGTTCGAGCGCGCCGCGATCAGCGCGGCCGAGTTCAATGAGAAGTTCGCCGCCGAAGCCAAGGCGGCCGGGCATGAGCTGGACGGGGCCTCGGTCCTGGCGGTCCTCTCTGGCTCGATCCGCCCGGCGATGGTCACCGCGCTCGACCGGCTGAAGGACGCCGGTTACCGTCTGGCCTGCATCACCAACAACGTTCCGACCGGTCACGGTGCCGGCATGGCCCGCAGCGGCGACCGTTCCGATGCCTACGAGCAGGTCTTTGCCCGGTTCGAACACGTGATCGAAAGCTCCAAGGCCGGGGTGCGCAAGCCCGATCCGCGGATCTACCAGATGATGTGCGAGCACCTGGGACTGGGTCCGGAAGTCTGCGTCTACCTCGATGACCTGGGGATCAACTGCAAGCCGGCGGCGCAGCTCGGCATGGCCGCGATCAAGGTTGTCAGCGGCGAACAAGCCCTGGCCGATCTCAGCGCGCTGCTGGGGCTGGACCTGGTCGGCTGACCGGTGCATTCCACGCAACCGTAACGGCGCGGCTTGCAATTGCGCCAGTCGCCCATTGGCCGTAGCGGCAACGCGCTTTTTCCAGCGGGGAGCGGGAATGAACAAGCTTTATCCTGATGCGGCGGCTGCGCTTGACGGGCTGCTGAATAACGACCTCCACATTGCCTGCGGCGGCTTTGGCCTGTGCGGCATTCCGGAGCGGCTGCTCGATGCCGTGCGCGACAGCGGTGTTACCGGACTGACCTTCTATTCGAACAACGCCGGGATCGACAACGAAGGGATCGGCAAACTGCTGCGCACGCGGCAGGTGAAGAAGATGGTCTCCAGCTACGTGGGTGAGAACAAGGAATTCGAACGCCAGTACCTGTCGGGCGAGCTGGAGGTCGAGTTCTGCCCGCAGGGTACCCTGGCCGAGCGGATGCGCGCCGGCGGGGCAGGCATTCCCGGCTTTTACACCAAGACCGGTGTCGGCACGCTGGTGGCCGAGGGCAAGGAAGCCAAGGTGTTCGATGGCGAGGAGTACATCCTCGAGCGCGGGATCGTGGCCGACCTCGCCCTGGTCAAGGCGTGGAAGGCTGACACCACCGGCAACGTCGTGTTCCGCAAGACCGCGCGCAACTTCAACGTCCCGGCCGCCACTTGCGGACGTGTCTGCGTGGTCGAGGTGGAAGAGATCGTCCAGCCCGGCGAGCTGGACGCCGATGCGATCCACCTGCCGGGCGTTTATGTCCAGCGGCTGATCGTTGGCAGCCCCTACGACAAAAAGATCGAATTCCGCACCACTCGCACCACGGATGTCGGCTGATGACCAAGCATGATGGATTGGCTCAGGGTTGGAGCCGCGACCAGATGGCCGCCCGCGCCGCGCAGGAGCTGCGCGACGGTTTCTATGTGAACCTTGGCATCGGCATCCCGACGCTGGTGGCGAACCATGTGCCCGCCGGGATCACGGTGACACTACAATCGGAAAACGGGATGCTGGGCATCGGCCCCTTCCCGACCGACGACGAGGTTGACGCCGACCTGATCAACGCCGGCAAGCAGACGATCAGCGAGCTGCCGCATTCGGCCTATTTCGATAGCGCCCAGTCCTTCGCGATGATCCGCGGCGGCAAGATCGACCTGACCGTGCTGGGCGGAATGGAGGTCTCCCAGCAGGGTGACATCGCCAATTGGATGGTGCCCGGTAAGATGATCAAAGGCATGGGCGGGGCGATGGACCTGGTCGCCGGGGTCAAGAAGATCATCGTCGTGATGGAACACTGCGCCAAGGATGGCAGCCCCAAATTCATCCCCGAATGCACCCTGCCGCTGACTGGCCGCAACGTGGTGGACATGGTCATTACCGACCTGTGCGTCTTCCAGCGGCCGGATCACCAGTCACCGTTCAAGCTGATCGAACTGGCCCCGGGCGTGACGGCCGAGGAAGTAGCGGCCAAGACGACCGCGCATTACGAGCCTTAATCGTTCGATTAAGCAGGTATTGCGAGGGACCGTCCGGCGCGTAATGATCGCTCCCGACGAGGGAGAGAATCATGAACAATGCCGTCTGCCGCCTCACCGGGTGCGAATTTCCGCTGTTTGCCTTTAGCCACTGCCGTGATGTGGTAGTGGCAGTCAGCAAGGCTGGCGGGTTCGGTGTGCTGGGCGCGACCCGCTTCACGCCCGAACAGCTTGAGGAAGAGCTGGCCTGGATCGATGCGCATATCGATGGCGCACCCTATGGCGTGGACGTGCTGGTGCCCGAGATCGTCGATCCGCGCGTGGCCGAATTCCAGGATAATGAGCAGCGTGCCGCCGCCATTTCCGAACAGCATCGGCAGTTTACGGTGGAACTACTTGGCCAGTACGGAGTTGATGTCTCTCCGCAGGAAGTGGTCCGTTACGAGGGCCGCGCCGGGATCACCCCAGAGAACGGCTATGCCCAGATGGAAGTCGCCTTCCGCCACCCGATCAAGCTGATTGCCAATGCGCTGGGCATCGCCCCGCCGAAGATGATCGAGGAAGGCAAGAAGCGCGGCGTGCCCGTGGCGGCACTCGTCGGCGCCAAGGAGCACGCACTGCGTCAGGCCGCTGCAGGGGTGGATATCATCGTTGCCCAGGGCACCGAAGCCGGCGGCCATTGCGGCGAGGTTTCGACCCTGGTGTTGATCCCCGAAGTGGTCCGCGCGCTGAAGGGTGCCGGCTATGACATCCCCGTGTTGGCGGCTGGCGGGATCATGACCGGCGCACAAATGGCCGGGATGATGGCGGCCGGCGCGCAGGGCGCCTGGACCGGCTCGGTCTGGCTGGCGACGACCGAGAGCGAGACCAGCGAGGCCTTCCGCGACAAGATGGTCGCCGCGCGCAGCCGCGATACCGTGCGCAGCCGCAGCCGCACCGGCAAACCCGCCCGCCAGCTCAAGACTGCCTGGCACGAAGCCTGGGACGCTCCCGATGGACCTGGCCCGCTGCCGATGCCGCTGATGGGCATGGTTTCCGAACCGGCTTTCCAGCGGATCGAGAAGTCGGTGGTCAACGGCAACGAGGCGGCGCGCGATCTGGTCAGCTACTTCGTCGGCCAGGGCGTGGGTCTGATCGACCAGATCCGCAGCGCCAAGGGCGTGGTCCAGGACTTCCGCGAGGAGTTCGTCGAGGCGATCGGCGAGCTCAACGGCATGCTGGGGTAGATGGGCCTGCGCCAGACCTTTCGGGAGCGCTATCTCGACGTCCTGGCGTCGATCTACCTCTATAACGAGCATCGCGGCTACACCTCGCTAGACCGCGTGCTCGAGGCGGTGCGTGAACGGTGCCCGGAGGAGCCTGCGTTCCAGGCCGAAATCGCCAAGCACCGTGCCGACGAGCGCGCGCATTACCTGATGTTCCGCCGCTGGTTCGAGCGGCAGGGGCGGATGCCCCTGGAGGTCGATTCTGGCGTCGGCCACATCGACCGGTTTATCCAATGGATCTTCCGCTGCGGAATCGAGGACCTCGACACCCACCGCATCGTGACCCAGCCGCAGGAGTTTGAACGCCTGTGCCGGGTCATCATGCTGACCGAACAACGCGGATTTCGGCAGGTCGAAGTCATCCTGAAGAACCGGTTGATCATGTCGGACCCGGTGATGAAGAAGATCTTTGAGATCGTGCACCGCGACGAGCCCGACCATTTCCTGCCCTATCAGCACTGGCTCGAACGCCAGAGCCGCGCCACCGCCCGCTGGAACGAACGGATGGCTGACTGGTGCATCCACAAGGTGCTGATGCTCTACAAGCTGCCGGCGCTGTTTCTCGACACCGGCCGGGCGCGGATGGTGCGCTGGCCGGATGAAGGGGAGACTTCGGCCGCTCCATCGCCCTCGCTGGAACGAGCTGCCCTACTGCCGTCACCCCGGACTTGATCCGGGGTCGAGCTTCCTTCGAAGCCCAGCGCTTCCCCAAATAGCGGGTCCCCGGGTCAAGCCTGGGATGACGGGGTTGTGTGGTGTGCGGCGTGCGGGTTAGGTAGCGACGCATGAGCTACACCCTGATCACCGCCAACCGGAACTATTCCAGCTGGAGCCTGCGCCCCTGGCTGCTGATGAAGGCGCTGGATATTCCCTTCGCTGATCGGTTCGAACCCTTCACCAAGCCCGACAATTACGAGGATTTCCGTCAGTTCTCCCCCACCGGGCAGGTGCCGCTGCTGATCGATGGCGAACGCAAGGTGCCGGATTCGCTCGGCATCACGCTCTACCTCGCGGATCGGCATGAGGGCGTTTGGCCGAGCGATCCCGAGGCGCGGATCTATGCCATGGGCGCCGTCTGCGAGATGCACGGCGGCTTTGGCCACCTGCGCAATGATTGCACCATGAACGTCGGCGTGCGGGTCACGCCCAAGCCGATGAGCGAAGGGCTGAAGCGCAATGTCACGCGCGTGCGCGAGATCTTCGAGCAGGGGCTGGAACGGTTCGGCGGGCCGTGGCTGGCAGGCACGGAATTCACCGCCGTGGACGCCTTCTTCGCCCCGGTCGCCTACCGCATCCGCACTTACGGGCTGAATGTTGGCAAGGGGCAGGCCTGGGTCGATCATGTCCTGGCCCATCCGGCCATGCTCGATTGGGAAGCCCAGGCCCTGGCCGAACACTGGCGCGAGGAAATGCACGAGGCGGAGCTTGCCGCCGCCGGGGTGATTACGGCCGACTATCGCCGGGGCTGAACTGGCCGAGGTACCACTGCAGCGCGGAGTAGTGCGACAGGCCGGGCAGCAGCTCGAGCTGCGCCCCTGCCGGCAGCCGCGCCGCCAGTGCGCGGGCCATTGGCGGTGGCACCCAATTGTCCTGATCCCCCTGCCAGATCGTGACGGGCCGGGTCACCTGATCGAGCGCGCGCCCCCAGTCGCTCACATAGTCGGCGATCTCGGCGCGATAGGCCGAACCGCCGGCCGCGAAGGTCTGGCGCAGGATCGCAGCAAGCAGGGCGCGGAATGCCGGATCGCGGGCCAGCGCGGCGTCGCCGCCGCGGGTATCGGCCAGCAGCGCCTTGACCAGCAGCGCCGGGGCCAGCCGGGCAGCCAGCGCCTGAACCCGGCACACCAGCGCGAAGAGCCCGGGCCGATCGCGGGCCGTGCCAAACAGCGCGCCGCCGGCCATATCGGGCAGGAATTCCCCCAACGATAACGGCGCGGCCGGTGCAATCAGGTCGATCCGCGCAACCTGTTCGCCCAGCAGCGGAGCGAGCCGCAGGGCAGCCGCACCGCCCAGCGAGAAGCCGACCAGATCGACCGGATCATTGCCGGCCCATTGGGCGATCTGCCGCGCCAGGGCGGCCCAGCCATCTGCATTGGCGTTGCGATTGGGCGCTAGGACCAGGTCGGCATCAAGCCACGCGCTGTGTGGTCCCGCCAGCGACAATTCCGCTGCCGAGCCGGGCAGCCCGTGGAGATAGACGGTGCGACGGGTCATCGCCCGCGCCCCTGCTTAGGCTCAGCCCAGCGCGGCCTTGAGGTCGTCAACCAGGTCGGTGCGCTCCCACGGGAAGAAGTCACCCTCAGCCTTGCGGCCGAAGTGGCCATAGGCGGCGGTCGGCTTGTAGATCGGCTTGTTGAGGCCAAGGTGGGTGCGGATCGCGCGCGGGGTCAGGCCGCCCAGCTTGGGCAGGCCAAGGATCGCAGCTTCGATCTTGTCGTCGCCAACCGTCCCGGTCTCATGCGTATCGACGTAGAGCGAGAGCGGTTTCGACACACCGATCGCATAGGCCAACTGGATCGTGCAGCGCGTGGCAAGGCCCGCGGCAACAACGTTCTTGGCGAGGTAGCGGCTGATATAGGCGGCCGAACGGTCAACCTTGGTCGGGTCCTTGCCCGAGAAGGCGCCGCCGCCGTGCGGGGCCGCGCCGCCATAGGTGTCGACGATGATCTTGCGGCCAGTCAGACCGGCATCGCCATCGGGGCCGCCGATCTCAAAGCTGCCGGTCGGGTTGATGAAGTATTCAGTCTCGCGCAGCAGTACCGGCGGGATGACTTCGGCGACGACGCGCTTCACATAGGCGTGGAGTTCGGCTTCCTTTTCGCCCTCGTCATAGCCGGGGGCGTGCTGGGTGCTGACCACCACGGCGGTGGCGGCAACCGGCAGGCTGCCTTCATAGCGCAGCGTGACCTGGCTCTTAGCATCGGGTTCCAGAAACGGGGCCGCGCCCGAGTGGCGATCGGCAGCCATCTTTTCCAGGATCTTGTGGCTGTAATAAAGCGTCGCCGGCATCAGATCGGGGGTTTCGTCGGTCGCGTAGCCGAACATGATGCCCTGGTCGCCGGCGCCTTCGTCCTTGTTGGCATTGGCATCCACGCCCTGGGCGATGTGCGCCGACTGGCCGTGCAGGCGGTTGATGAATTCGAACCGCTCCCAGTGGAAGCCGGACTGGGCGTAGCCGATGTCCTTGACGGTCTTGCGAACAGTCGCCTCGATCTCTTCCTTAGCGCCGGGGGCCCATTCGCCGTCCTCGTAAACGCCCTTGCAGCGGATTTCGCCGGCCAGGACCACCAGCTGGGTGGTGGTCAGCGTTTCGCAGGCGATGCGCGCTTCGGGGTCCTTCGACAGGAACAGGTCGACGATCGAATCCGAGATTTGGTCAGCCACCTTGTCCGGGTGACCTTCGGAAACGCTTTCGGAAGTGAACAGGTAATCGGTGCGCATCACGTCCTCGATATAAAGGATTCTTTATATCCTTCCTCTAGCCGTTGCGGCGGCGACTGGCAACCATTCCTGCGGCAAGAAGAGCTATCGCCCAGAGAAGCGGCAAAACATTGCCCAAGCGTGAAAACAGCGTCGGCGCGAGCGCTGGCGGGATCTGTCCATCAAGCCGCCCCGGCACCAGCCGCGGCACGTGCTGGCGAACCACGCCGTGACCATCGATTACCGCGGAGATCCCAGTGGTGGTGGAGCGCAGCACCGGCAGCCCCTCTTCGATCGCGCGCAGGCGCGCCTGGGCAAGGTGCTGCGGCGGGCCCCAGGCACCGAACCAGCCGTCGTTTGAGGGGTTGAACAGAAAGTCCGGACGGCGATCCGGATCGACCACCTGGCCAGAAAAGATGATCTCATAGCAGATCTGCACGCCAGCCTTGCCGAAGCGCCCGAGGTCCAGCGTTCGCGGCCCCGGTCCGGGCCAGAAGTCGATCCCGCCCGGCACGAGCCGCTCCACGCCCAGCGGTTCAAGCAGCCAGCGCAGCGCGAGATATTCACCGTAAGGAACAAGATGAGCTTTTGCGTAGGACCCGCGGATCGTGCCGCTGCCATCCAGTGCGGTGACGGAATTGCGCGCCCCGATCGCGCGGTCGCGGTCAATTTCTAGATCGACGGTGCCAGTCAGCAGCAGGGCTTCTGGACCGATTGCCATTCCCAGGCGCCGCCGCGCAAGGGCAGGATCGGCTCCGTAGGTATCGAGGTAATACCGCTCCGGATAACCATCGCGCAGATAGTCCGGCACGCCGCTCTCCGGCCAAAGGACGAGCCGCTCACCCTGTCCCTTCGAGAGCGCTGCAAGGCGTTGGTACTGCGCTTCGAACCAAGCCGGATCGTTGAGGATCTCCTGCCGGATATCCGGCTGGACCAGGGTATAGGCGCGGCCACTGCTCACAGGGCTTGGTACAGGCGCCGGCAGCAGCATCAGACCGACCGGCAACAGCACCAGCGCGGCACCGCGCCAATCGCGCTGGCCTCGCTTTACGGCAACTAGCCAGGCTCCTGCCAGCAGCGCGATGAGACCAGACAGGCCATAGGTTCCCAGCCAAGGCAACACGGCGGCCAAACCGGGACGCGCAAAACCGCCCAGCGCCACGGCCCCCAGCGGGTTCCAGGCAAAGCCCGTGAACACCCAACTCCGCAGCCACTCACTAACGATCCAGCAACCGGCAAAGGCAGCCACGAGCGCGCCGTAGTTGCGCCGGCCGATCAGCCATGCCGCTGCCGCCGCGAGGGCCGGATAGACCGCGAGATAGAGCGACAGCAGCACCACGGCGACCCAGCCGAGCCAGGCGGGCATATTGGCCTGGTAGGTAAAGGCAGTCGCGATCCAGTTGTTGCCAAGGGTGAAGTGACCGACACCGAAGCACCAGCCGAGCAGCGCCGCCTGGCGAAAGGAAGATGCGCGGACCGTAAACTCGATCAGCGCGGCCACAGCCAGCAGCGTCAGCGGCCACCAGCCCAGCGGCGCAAAGCCGGTCGCGGCCAGCGCCCCCAAGACCAGCACGGTCTTGCGCGGGTGTTTCAGAACAAGGTCCAGCCAGCGGTGCAAGCTAGAACCTGTGCTCAATTACTTCGCGGATTCGAGCGTTTCGTCGGCCCCGTCGGTCGCCGGCTTGCGGCGCAGCGGCTTGCGGCGCGGCTTCGCTTCCGCCTCCGGAGCTTCGTCAGCTGCGGGTGCTTCCTCGCGGGTGCCGATGGCCGGGGGCAGCAGCGACGGGTCGAGGCCCGCCGCTTCGCCATCGCCATCGCGCTCTTCACGGCGCGGACGACGGTCATCGCGGCGCGGACGCAGACCGCGATTTCCGCGTTCGCTTCGTTCACCACGGTCCTCACGGCCGCCGCGTACGAATGGATTTTCGGCCGGCTCGTAGGGATTGCCGGCTGAGCGTTCTTCGCCGCCATCCTCGTCGCTGCGCGGCGCTTCTTCCTCGCGCTCTTCGCGGCGCGGGCGATCCTCGCGTTCGCGGCGAGTGTAGACCGGCTGGTCGAAGCTCGGGAAATCGCTGTCGGCGCTGAAATCGCCGGCGTCGTCCTGCTCCTCGCGCTCGCCCTCGGCGCCTTCCTGCCAACGCTCGTCGCGCGGGCGGCGCTGCTCTTCCTGGCGCTGGCGCTGGTCGGCAATGACGCGGAAATAGTGGTCGGCGAACTGCAGGTAATATTCGGCCTGCACGCGGTCGCCGTTCATGTGGGCGTCCTGGGCGAGCTTGCGATACTTTTCGAGCAGCTGCGGCGCATTGCCCCGGGCCCGGCTGTCGATCCGGTTGAGCTGCTGACCGCCACCACCACCGCCCTGACGATTGCCACGGCCGCGCCGACGATTGTTGTTACCACGGTTATTGTTGTTCAAGGGTTTCAATTCCCTGCTTCAGCGGCTGTGGGGCCGCGCGACCCGTAACCCCCGGTGGCAACCATCGCGCGCCGGGGCCCGACATCTGCTGTTTAAACCAGCCGGTCAGGGCCAGAATCGGTGCAAATGCTGGAGTGAACCGTGGGGACGCCTGTTCGCGTACCAGCCTCGGCCTGCATCCAGACTTACGCGCTCGGCCCACCAAAGCCAAGCGCTTTCTTGAATTCCAGCACGCGCGGACGCTCGCCGAGGTCTTTATGCAACAGTGCAGAAAGCCCAGCCGCCGCACCGATTGCCGTCACGGCATCGGTCTGAGTGGACCCGATCTCGACCAGGGCAACCCCTTGTTCGCCCAGCAAGGGCGGGAGCTGGGGCACCAAAACGCGATAGTCGTCGAGCCCGTCCGGTCCTGCAAACAGGGCACCAGCAGGCTCGTGATCGCGCACGGTCGGATCGAGCGCGGCATCTTCCTCAACATAGGGCGGATTGGCCAGGATCAGGTCAAAGGGCCCGCCCAGGTTGTCGCTCCACCCTGGCTCGTGCCAGTCGGCGCGAATCATCCGGGCGCGTTCGCCCAGCCCCAGCCGGGTGGCATTGGCCCGCGCCACCGCGACGGCCGGCTCGGACCGGTCGATCCCGATCCCGCGGGCCTGTGGCAGTTCGTTGAGCACGGCCAACAGCAGCGCTCCTGAACCGGTCCCGCAATCGAGCACCCGCGCTGCTTGCGGCACCGCCGCCAGTGCCGCTTCGACCAGCGTTTCACTATCCCCGCGCGGGATCAGCACGTCGCGCGTAACCATGAAGGGCAGGCCGAAAAACTCCTGGTGGCCGCGAATATAGGCAACCGGCTCATGCGCTGCACGGCGCGCGACCAGTTCGGCAAAGCCTGCCGGTTCGGGCTCGCGCATATGGCGCAGGAACAGGTCGGAGCGGCGCACGCCTAGCGCTTCGGCCATCAGCAGCTCGGCATCAAGCCGGGCCGAATCGGTGCGCGAACCTAGCAGTTCAGTCGCAGCGCGGATTGCTTCGGCAACGGTGCGCGCGGCGGTCACTCGCCCAGCGCCGCCAGCCGCTTGGCCTGGTCCTCAGCAATCAGCGCATCGACCAGTTCGGTGAGACCCGGCCCTTCAAGCACTTCGGGCAGGCGGTGCAGCGTCAGGTTGATGCGGTGGTCGGTGACCCGGCCTTGCGGGAAGTTGTAGGTGCGGATTCGTTCGGAGCGGTCGCCCGATCCGACCATCGCCTTGCGCGCGGCGGCTTCCTCGCCCTGTACGGCGTCACGCTGGGCCTCGAACAGGCGGGCGCGCAGCACCTGCATCGCCTTTTCCTTGTTCTTGTGCTGGCTGCGGCCGTCCTGGCAGGTCACCACCGTATTGGTCGGCAGGTGGGTGATGCGCACGGCGGAATCGGTGGTGTTGACGTGCTGCCCGCCGGCGCCTGAGGCGCGGTAGACATCGATCTTGAGGTCCTTGTCCTCGATCTGGACGTCAACCTCGTCCGGCTCGGGCAGGACGGCGACAGTCGCGGCCGAGGTGTGGATCCGCCCGCCGCTTTCGGTCACCGGCACGCGCTGAACGCGGTGCACGCCGCTTTCGAACTTCAGCTTGGCGAAGACGCCATTACCGGTGACCTGCGCCACCACTTCCTTGAACCCGCCGACTTCGGACGGGCTCATGCTGACCGGCTCGATCCGCCAGCCCTGTTCGGCGGCGAAACGCTCGTACATCCGGTAGAGATCGCCTGCGAACAGCGCCGCCTCGTCGCCCCCGGTTCCGGCGCGTATTTCGAGCATGGCCGAGCGGCTGTCGGCCGAATCGCGTGGCAGCATGGCGATCGACAGGCGATGTTCGGCCTCGGGCAGCTCGCTTTTGAGGCGCTCGATTTCCTCTTCGGCCAGCTCGCGCATTTCGGGATCGTCAAGCTCGGCCAGGCTGGCCAGCTCGGCGCGCATCGCCATGACTTCCTCGGCCAGCTTTGCGACCGGTTCCAGCTCGGAAAAGTCGCGGCTGGCAGCGACGAAGTCCTTGCCCTCCAGCTGGCCCGAAGCCAGCCGCGCCTCAAGTTCGGCGAAGCGGGCGGAAATCTGGCGGAGACGGGCGTCTGGTATGGGCACAGTCTTGATAAACTCATCTGGTCAGCCCGGACTTGTTCCGGGCCAGTGCTTTTATTCCTCGCGGCCCAAAAGAGAAGCACCGCCCCGGAACAAGTCCGGGGTGACTGCTAAAGGGTGAGCAGCGTGTGGATCAACCTTGTACGGTCATCATCGGTGTTCCCACCGCGAACGTTGACCCACCGCGCCCCATCGCGCTGCGAAATCGTCGCAATGCGGTGCGCGCCCAGCTTGGCAGCCTTGTCGAACCGCTTTTTTGGCGATCCGGAGGCGACCAAGTCAGCCGACACTCCGGCGCGGCGCAGGTTGGCCAGGCACGCGTTGGCAAAGTCGAGATAATCGTCATGCTCGAGGACTAGAGCCACTTCCGGCACTTCGGGCGCTGCATCCCCCACCAGCATCGCCAGCCGCTCGACCCCCGCCGCCCAGCCAACCGCCGGGGTATGCGCGCCGCCCAGGCTTTCCATCAGCCCGTCATAGCGCCCGCCGCCCAACACGGTGCCTTGCGCGCCAAGCCGGTCGGTGACGAATTCGAACGCGGTGTGGCGGTAGTAGTCGAGGCCGCGGACCAGCGCCGGGGCGCGGGTCCAGGCGACGCCGGCGGCGTCGAGGCCGCTCGTGACCTTGGCGAAGAAGTCCTGCGCTTCATCGCTCAGGAAATCGTCGATCTTGGGTGCGGCTTCGGTGAAGGCCTTGTCGCGCGGGTCCTTGCTGTCAAGGATGCGCAGCGGGTTGCGTTCCAGCCGGTCTTGCGAATCTTCGGACAGTTCACCCTTCACCGCGCGGAAGTATTCGACCAGCGCGGCGCGCCAGGCCTCGCGGCTGGCGCCGTCACCCAGCGTGTTAAGCATCAGCGTCACGCCGTCCGCGATGCCCAGTTCCTTGAGCAATTGATCGGCCATAACCAGCAGCTCGACATCCGCCTGCGGCTCACCCGCACCGATGATCTCGGCGTCGAGCTGGTGAAACTGGCGGTAGCGGCCCTTCTGCGGGCGCTCGTAGCGGAACAGCGGGCCGTGCGTCGCCAGCTTGACCGGCGCATATTGCTGCCAGCCATTGGTCAGATAGGCGCGGCAGATGCCGGCGGTGAATTCGGGCCGCAGGGTCAGCGAATCCCCGCCGCGATCTTCGAACGAGTACATTTCCTTGGAAACGACATCGGTGGTCTCGCCAATGCTGCGGCTGAACACTTCGGTCTTCTCGAACACGGGCATTTCGACCCGCCGGAAGCGGTAGAGCTTGCGGATCCGCTCGAAGGTTTCGACCACGTGGGCAAAAGCCTCGGCCTCTGCGCCAAAGATGTCCTGGGTGCCGCGAATTGCCTGTGGGATTTTGCTCGGGGTGCTCATGGCGCTGGCCCCTACCTTGTTTGCGCTTCGTCGAAAAGCCGTGGTTGAGGATTGCCCTCGCCCGCGCGCACCGCCAAGGACGGCGCCCATGAAGCGTCGCACACTTCCCTTCCTCGCCACGCTGGGGCTCGCGCTGGCCGCCCCGGCCCTGTCCGCCACCCATTCAGCCCCCACGGCCGTACCGCTGTCGCAGCAGGTCCCCGATGCCGCCGACGTCCCCTATCCGGGCGGAACGATGGTGCTCGACATCGACGCGACCGATACGCTGCGCGGGGTCTATCGGGTCACCCAGACCATTCCGGTCGCTCCAGGCACCCAGCGCCTGACCTTGCTGTTCCCACAGTGGCTGCCTGGAAACCACGGCCCGCGCGGGCCGCTGGCCGAGCTGGTCGACGTGACATTTACCTCCGGTGGCCAGGTGCTGCGCTGGAAGCGTGATCCGATCGAGGTCAACGCCTTCCATGTCGAGATCCCGGCCGGGGCCAAGGATGTCGTCGCCAAATTCATCCACACCAGCCCGCTGCAATCGAGCGAAGGCCGGATCACCATGACGCAGGAAATGCTCAACCTGCAGTGGGAGAAGATGAGCCTTTATCCCGCCGGGCATTACGTCCGCCAGATCAAGGTTCGCCCCAGCGTGACCGTGCCGGCCGGCTGGACCGTTGCCGGTGCGCTCGATGGCCTGAAGCGCGAAGGCAATCGCTGGACCTGGGGTGAGCACACTTACGAGGTGCTGGTCGATTCGCCGCTGTTCGCCGGCAAGCACTTTGCCAAGTGGAACCTCGGCCAAAACGTCACGCTCAATGTCGTGGCCGACAAGGCCGAGCAGCTCGCCGCCAAGCCGGAGCAGATCGAACTGCACCGCAATCTCGTGACCGAGGCACGGCTGGCCTTTGGTGCCAACCACTTCGATCGCTACGAATTCCTCCTTGCCCTGACCGACCGGATGGGCGGCATCGGGCTGGAGCATCACCGCTCGAGCGAGAACCAGCTTGAGCCTGGGGCCTTTACCGAGTGGGACAAGTACGAGTTCGATCGCAACCTGCTGCCCCACGAATACTCGCACTCCTGGTCGGGCAAGTTCCGCCGTCCGGCGCGGCTATGGACCCCCGACTATCGCCAGCCGATGCAGGGCGACATGCTGTGGACCTATGAAGGGCAGGACCAGTTCTGGGGCACGGTCCTGGCCGCGCGTTCTGGCCTCCAGGGCAAGGACACGGTGCTGGGGATGCTGGCGACCTGGGCCGGCAACTTTGCCGAGCAACCGGGCCGCCGCTGGCGTTCGGTCGAGGATACGGGCAGCGATCCGGTCTTCGCCGCGCGCAAGCCCAAGCCCTTTGCCAGCCTGTCGCGCAGCGAGGACTATTACACCGAAGGCGCGCTGATCTGGCTGGAGATCGACCAGATCATTCGCCAGGGCACCGGCGGCAAGAAGTCGATCGACGATTTTGCCAAGCTGTTTTTCGGGATGCGCGATGGCGACTGGGGGCAAATCGCATTCGAAAACGATGAGATCATTGCCAAGCTGAACCAGGTCTATCCCTATGACTGGGCCAAGCTGATCGACCAGCGGATCAACACGCCCGGCCAGCCCGCCCCGCTGAAGGGCATCGAGTTGGGCGGCTACAAACTGGTCTGGAAGGAGGAACCCAACCCCTTCTTCAAGGCGGCGATGGCCGATGCCAAGACGCTCAACCTGACCCATTCGATCGGCCTGACGATCGACAAGGATGCCAAGGTTACTGCGACCCAGTGGGATGGCCCCGCCTTCAAGGCCGGGATCGTTTCGGGCGCGACGGTGCTGGCGGTGAACGGGATCGGCTACACCCAGGATGAGCTCAAGAGCGCGATTACCGCTGCCAAGACCGGCGCGCCGCTGGAACTGCTGACCAAGCGCGGTGACCGCTTCATCACTTACAAGATCGACTACCAGGGCGGGCTGCGCTGGCCCTGGCTGGAGCGTGCTGCACCGGGAAGCGCGCCGACCGGGCTGGACCTGCTCTTGACGCCGAAGCGGCCGCAGCCGAAGGTCGCTGTCAAGGCGAAACCAAAGGGCAAATAGCATGACCGGGCCAGCCAAGACCCTCGGCAATCGGCTGGCCCCGCCCCGCTTCATCGCCTTTGCCCTGCTGCTGCCGGTGGGCGCAGGGCTGTGGGCCTGGCTCAATCCGGTCGCTCCCTGGCAAGATGCCCTGGCGATGGGGTTTGACCTGGCCGCCGCGGTCTTCCTGCTTTCACTCCTACCGCTGCTGCGCCACTTCCCCGTGGCCGAAATGCGCCGTCATGCTGACGAGAATGACGCTAATCGCACGCTGATCGTGGTGGTCTCCACCCTGCTGGCGCTGGTGGTGATGGCCGCCATCTCGGGCGAATTGGCGGCGGCGAGTGCGGGTGACGGGCTGGCGATGGGCAAGCTGCTGGTCACGCTGGTACTGGCCTGGCTCTTTGCCAATTCGGTTTACGCCTTGCACTATGCCCATAGCTATTATTTCGGCAGCGAGGCGAAGGGCGATCATCGCGGCGGGATCGAGTTTCCGGGCACGCCCAACCCCGATTACAGCGATTTTGCCTATTTCGCCTTTACCGTGGGGATGACCTTCCAGACCTCGGACGTCCAGATCACCGCGCCGGCGGTCCGCCGATTGGTGCTGGTGCAAAGTCTGGCCTCGTTCGTGTTCAACATCGGCGTCATCGCCTTTACCATCAACGCGCTGGGCTGATTTTCCGCCCGTTCCGGCGCTGGCCCCTGTTGCAGTGCAGCAAGGCCGCGTCTAAGGGCGCGGCCATGCGTATCGATCTCATCCCCGCCGGCGACAATCCGCCCCACGAAGTCAACGTGCTGATCGAAGTGCCGATCGGCGGCGAACCCGTGAAGTATGAATTCGACAAGGCCAGCGGCGCGCTGTTTGTTGATCGCATCCTGCACACGCCGATGCGCTATCCGGCCAACTACGGCTTTATCCCGCATACGCTGGGCGAAGACGGCGATCCGCTTGATGCCCTGGTCATTGCCCGCTCGCCGATCCTGGCCGGCGCAGTGATCAAGGCGCGCCCGGTCGGCGTGCTGCTGATGGAAGATGACAAGGGCGGCGATGAGAAGCTGGTCTGCGTGCCGCTCGATTCGACATTTCCCTATTATCGGGAAGTTTCGGGCCACGATGACCTGCCGCCGATCGTGACCCAGCAGATCGAGCACTTCTTCCAGCATTACAAGGATCTGGAGCCCGGCAAGTGGGTCAAGATCAAGGGCTGGGGCGATGTCGACAAGGCCAAGCAGCTGATCGTCGAAGCGCTCGAGCGCGCGGTCGGCACCAAGTACGCCTAGGGCCTAGGCCAAAGGCCGGTTGCGCGGTCCCCCTGCGCCGCTACAAGCGCGCGGGATGCGCAAGAACCGCCACGACATTGCAATTGCCGGAGGAGGCCTGTCCGGCGGGCTGATCGCGCTTGCGCTGCGCCGGGCCCGGCCTGAGCTGGATATCGCGCTGCTGGAAGCCGGGCCGACACCTGGTGGCAACCATCGCTGGTCGTGGTTCGCCAGCGATCTCGATAGCGCTGCCGCCAGTCTGCTCGGTACGATGCACCTTACCCGCTGGGACCAGGGTTACGATATCCGCTTTCCGGCCTATGCGCGCACGCTGACCTCGTCCTACCATTCGCTGGCATCGACCGATTTCGCCGCAGTCCTGGCACAGGAGCTGGCGCCCGGATCGATCCGCTGCCACGCCCCGGTCAGCGCGCTCAGCGCCGAGGGCGTTGTGCTCAAGAACGGCGAGCGAATCGCCGCGCGCATCGTAATCGACTGCCGCGGGTTCGAGCCGAGCCGCCATCTGACCGGCGGCTGGCAGGTGTTTATGGGCCGTCACTTGCGCACGTCCGAGCCGCACGGGCTGACCCGGCCGGTGATCATGGATGCCCAGGTGACACAGCACGGTGCCTATCGCTTCGTCTATGTCCTGCCATTGGCCCATGACGAGCTGTTCATTGAAGACACCTATTACGCCGATAGCCCAGTGCTGGATCGCAGCACACTGGAGCGCCGGATCGATGCCTATTGCCTGCAGCACGGCTGGAGCGGCGAGCAGTTGGGCCACGAAACCGGCGTTTTGCCCGTCGTGACCGGCGGCAATTTCCGCGCCTGGCAGGATAGCCTGCGCATTGCCGGTGTGGCCCGAGCCGGGGCGCGGGCCGGGTTTGTCCATCCGCTTACCAGCTATACCCTGCCCCAGGCCGTGCAGACCGCGCACCTGATCGCGCGCGAAATTGATCTGCCGGGTGAGCAGCTTGCCGCGCGGCTGGAGGGCGAGGCCGCCCGCCACTGGTCGACCACCGGCTTCTACCGGATGCTGGGATCGATGCTGTTCGGCGCCGGCGCGCCCGATCAGCGCTATCGTATCTTCGAACATTTCTACCGCCTGCCCGAACCGGCGATCGAACGCTTCTACGCCGCCCGCTCTACCCTGGCCGACAAGGCCCGGGTGCTGGTGGGTAAGCCGCCCGTTTCGGTGCGGGGGGCGATACGCGCGCTGCTTGCGTCCGGCGCGCCGATGACCGAAAGAACATGACGATGACAACTGTAGTCCCCGCCACTCCCACTCTCCCTGTCCCAACCGGCAAGCGCGCCTGCGTGATCGGCGCCGGCTTCGGCGGCCTGGCCCTGGCGATCCGGCTGCAATCGGCCGGGATCGAGACCGTGCTGGTCGAAGCCCGCGACAAGCCCGGCGGGCGCGGCTATTTCTGGGAAAAGGACGGTTTCACCTTCGATGCCGGACCGACCGTTGTCACCGACCCGCCGTGCCTGCAGGAACTGTGGGCGCTGACCGGCCATGACATGGCCGAAGACGTCACACTGATGCCGGTCATGCCGTTCTACCGGCTCAACTGGCCCGATGGCACCAACTTCGACTATTCGAACGACGAAGCCGGCCTCGCGCGCGAGATTGCCCGGGTCGCTCCGGGCGACCTCGCCGGTTACGAGGAATTCCTGCAATACTCTGCCGGGGTGTTCGAGGAGGGCTATGTCAAGCTCGGCACCGTGCCCTTCCTGGACTTTGCCAGCATGATCAAGGCCGCCCCGGCGCTGGCCAAGTATCAGGCCTGGCGCTCGGTCTATTCGATGGTTTCAAGCTTCATCAAGAGCGAGAAGCTGCGCGAGGCGCTGACTTTCCATACCCTGCTGGTCGGCGGCAATCCGATGACCACCAGCGCGATCTATGCCCTGATCCACAAGCTGGAAAAGGATGGCGGGGTCTGGTGGTCAAAGGGCGGGACCAACCAGCTGATCGCCGGGATGGTCAAGCATTTCGAGCGGCTGGGCGGCACGCTGCGACTGCACGATCCGGTGGTCCAGGTCCACACTCTGGGCAACAAGGTGACCGAAGTGGAGTGTTCGAGCGGCTGGACCGAGCGATTCGACGCGGTCGCCAGCAATGCCGACATCATGCATTCCTACCGCGACCTCCTATCCGAGAGCCCGCGCGGGCCGCAGATGGCGCGCAGTCTCTCGCGCAAGCGCTTTTCCCCCGGCCTGTTCGTGGTCCACTTCGGCCTCGAAGGCACCTGGCCGGGCATCCCGCACCACATGATCCTGTTCGGGCCGCGCTACAAAGGCCTGCTCGACGATATCTATCAGCACGGAGTCCTGCCGCAGGACTTCTCGATCTATCTCCATCATCCCTCGGTCACCGATCCCTCGGTCGCGCCGCCGGGCAAGAGCACCTTCTATGCGCTGATCCCGGTGGCCAACCAGGGCAAGCTGCCGATCGACTGGGAGACCGTCGGCCCGGTGCTGGAAAAGCGGATCCTGGATGAGGTCGGCCGCCGCCTGATCCCTGACATCCATGACCGGATCGTGACCAAGTTCCACTATGCCCCGCGCGATTTCGCGCTGGACCTCAACGCCTATCTCGGCAGCGCCTTCAGCCTTGAGCCGATCCTGACCCAGAGCGCCTGGTTCCGCGGCCACAACCGTGATGACAAGGTGAAGAACTTCTACCTGGTCGGCGCCGGCACTCATCCGGGCGCTGGCATCCCCGGCGTGGTCGGCAGCGCCAAGGCGACCGCGCGGCTGATGGTGGAGGACCTGCGGTGAAGCGGCTTGCGGTCTATTGCGGTTCGGCGACGCCCGAAGACCCGCGCTATATCCAGCTGGCGCAGGAAGTCGGCCGGACTCTGGCGACACGCGGCATCGGCGTGGTCTATGGCGGCGGCAAACTGGGCCTGATGGGCGCGGTGGCCGATAGCGCGCTGGCCGCCGGCGGCGAAGTGATCGGCGTGATCCCGGAAGCGCTCGTTAATTCCGAGGTGGCCCATCGCGGCTGCACCGAGCTGCATGTCGTTTCCGGGATGCACGAGCGCAAGTTGGCCTTCACCAACCTGTCCGATGGCTTCCTGACCATCCCCGGCGGGGTTGGCACGATGGACGAGCTGTGGGAGGCGGTGTCCTGGGCTCAGCTGGGCTATCATACCAAGCCGGTCGGGCTGCTCAACGCTTTCGGCTTCTATGACCAGCTGCTGGCCTTCAACCACCACATGATCGCGGTCGGCTTCATCCGCCCGGCCCACGCCGGGATCATCATGGCCGAGACTGAGCTGGATCTGCTGCTGACCCGCATGGCTGCGCACGAGCCGCACACCCCGATCTTTGCGATGAAGACGAGCGATCTGTGAGCCCGGCGCCCGACCGCGCCGAACTTCTTGCCCATGCCCGCCAATCGATCATGCGCGGCTCGAAGAGCTTCGCCATGGCGAGTCGCCTGTTCGATGCGCCCACCCGCGAGCGGGTCTGGCTGCTCTATGCTTGGTGCCGGCGCTGCGATGACCTGGCCGACAACCAGGATCACGGCGGCACGCTGGGCGAACAGGCCGGGGCCGAAGCGCGCCTTGCCACGATCTATGACCTGACTGCCAAGGCCCTGGCCGGCGAACCGGCCGGCGATCCCTCGTTCGATGCCTTTGGCCTGGTCGCGCGCGAATGCGGGATCACCGCCGCGATGGCTGATGACGTGATCGCCGGCTTCGCGCTCGATGCCGCCGATTGGCGCCCGCGCACAGAGGCCGACCTGCTGCAATACTGCTACCATGTCGCCGGCGCCGTCGGGGTGATGATGGCTGTGGTCATGGGCGTTGCCCCGGATGATGAGGATACGCTCGACCGTGCCTGTGACCTGGGCCTCGCCTTCCAGCTCGCCAATATTGCCCGCGACCTGGACGAGGATGACGCGGCGGACCGCTGCTACCTGCCGCTCGAATGGCTGGTCGAGGCTGACATTCCCCCCGGCGAACAGATGAAGCCACATTACCGCGGGCAGCTGGCGGCGCTGGCCCACCGGATGTGCGAGATGGAAAAGGCCTACGAAGCCTCGGCCCGGATCGGCGCAGGGCGGCTTGGTTTCCGCCAGCGCTGGGCCGTGCTGGCGGCCGCGGGGATCTATGGCGAGATTGCCCGCGCGGTCGATGCGGCCGGCGAACATGCCTGGGATCACCGCATCCACACCTCTGGCGCGCGCAAGCTGTGGCATGTCGCCCATGCCCTTTGGGAAGCCGCCACCCCGCCGCCCCGCGCCAGCGTGCGCCCGCTGCTCGGACGCCGCCAGCTTGCAGAGCGCGCCCGCGCGGCCTAGGGGCTTCGCGTCATGCATTCCTATCCCGCCCCTGCGCTCGCCCGTGTCGAGGAAATGGTCCGCGCTGCGGCCACCGATCCGGCGCGCGCCGTGTCGTTCCAGGGTGCGCCCGGCTGCAACGGCCACCGCGCCGCGACCGAATATGCCCCGGATTGCTTGCCGCTTCCCTGCTTCAGCTTCGAAGATGCGCTGGAAGCGGTAAAGGACGGCCGCGCTGGCCGCGCGATCATCCCGATCGAGAATTCGCAGCATGGCCGCGTGGCCGATATCCACTTCCTGCTGCCCGAATCAGGACTGTCGATCGTCGGCGAGCATTTCATGGCGATCCACCATGACCTGATGGCACTGGGTGAAGGACCGTTCAAGGCGGCCTATTCGCACCCGCAGGCACTCGGCCAGTCGCGCTTTTTCCTGCGTGAGCGGGGCATCGTGCCGCTGGCCTATGCCGATACCGCCGGGGCTGCGGCCTTCGTAGCCGAACAGCGCGATCCCGAGGCCTGCGCGATCGCGCCGAAGATCGCCGCCGAGCTCTATGGCCTGAAGATCATCGCCGAGAATGTCGAGGACGCGGCCGACAACATGACCCGTTTCGTCGTGCTGTCACGCCAGCCGCTCGATCCGGCGAGCCTGGCCGGCACGGTGACGATGACCACCTTTGTGTTCGAGGTGAAGAACATCCCGGCCGCGCTCTACAAGGCGCTGGGCGGGTTTGCCACGAATGGCGTCAACATGACCAAGCTGGAAAGCTACCAGAAGGGCGCCAGCTTTGCCGCGACCCGGTTCTATGCCGATATCGTCGGTGCCCCGGGTGATCCGGCGGTCGATCGGGCGCTGGAGGAGCTGGCCTTCCACTGCAAGGAACTGCTGGTGCTGGGCACCTATCCGCAGGGCCGCCCGCGCGGTTAGTGAGGACCCGGGCGGCGCACCAGCACCGCCCGCGCCCCCGCTCAGATTACTTCTTCCAGACCAGCGCCCGGAGCATTTGGCTGCCCATGACGGTGCGATACTTCGCCCGCGCCGCCGAACCGGCCTGCGCGTCAGCCACCGTCATCTTCATGTGGGCATCATAGGCTTCGTCACGCTTTTTGGCTTCGGCCTTGTCGGCAAAGCGCGGGAAGCGGGTGATCAGGTAATAGTCCGGCTCACCCGGCCGCTTGTTCAGGTTGACGAGGATTTCGTAGCTGGTGATCCAGCCCTGGGCGACGGCAAAGTCCTGCCCCTTGCGCCACTGGCCGGCCATGTGGGTCATGTATTCAAGATCATGCCCGTCCTCGACCGAGATCATCCCGACCTGGACATAATCGCCTTCCTCGTTCGGCCAGGGATCGTCGGCGAAGGCCGGCGTTGCACAGGCAAACGACAGGGTTGCGGCCAGAACGGCCGCTTTCAGCATCAGTTTCATGAACATCCCTCCATTTAACGCGTTCAGCCGACGGCCCATGCCGCTGCTGTCGCGCCCCTTGCTCGGAGTCGGGCGACCCGGTTCTTACCGGCACCAAGTGCTGCGGAGGCTAGGACTCATCGGTGCGGGAGTCAAAGATTCCGTAGGGGAAACCCTTTGCCTGAGCCTCTTGCGGCGGAATAGTCCTTGTGCAGAATGGGTTGATGCCAGACTATCGCATTATTGCCGACGACCTGACCGGTCCGGAGATCGCAGCCCTGCTGCGGCTTCACCTCGATGAGATGCACCAGTGGTCGCCGCCCGAGAGCGTCCATGCCATGCCGATCGAGCGGCTCAGACAACCGGACGTAACCTTTTTCTCGGCCTGGGACGGAGAGCGGCTCGCGGCCTGCGGCGCGATCAAGCACCTGGCGGATGACCACGGCGAAGTGAAATCGATGCGCGCTGATCCGGACTATCGCGGCAAGGGTGCGGGCAAGGCGATCCTGCTGCGCCTGCTGGACGAGGCCGCCAAACGCGGATACCGCCGCGTCAGCCTGGAAACCGGGCGGCCCGAACCCTTCCTGCCGGCGCGCCGGCTCTATGAAAGCCACGGCTTCACCGAATGCCCGCCTTTCGCGGACTACACAGAAGATCCCTTCTCGATATGCATGACCAAGACGCTCTGATCCTGCGCCCGGCGACCAAGGCTGATATTCCCGCCCTTTCACGGCTGGCCATCGATGCCTTCGTGGCCAAGTTCGGGCCGCTCTATTCCGAGGCTGATCTCAACACCTTCCTCTCCGAAAGCCTGTCCGAACCGGCGATCGGCGCCGAATTGGCCAATCCGGACCGGGTCTACCGCCTGGCCGAGCGTGCCGGTGTGCTGCTGGGCTATTGCAAGATCGGCCTGACCTGCGGCTTTCCTGATCATGCCCGCGGTGAGCGGGTGATGGAGCTGAAGCAGCTATACACCGCGCCAGATGCCACCGGCCTGGGCATTGGCGGCAAGCTGATGGACTGGGCGATGACCGAGTTCGCCGCGCGCGGGGCGGATGAGGTGCAGATCTCGGTCTATGCCTATAACGACGGCGGCCACCGCTTCTACCGCCGTTATGGCTTCGACAAGGTGGCCGACATCACCTTCCGCGTCGGCGAACAGCTCGACGAGGAGTTTCTCTTCGCGCAGCTGTTCTGAGCTGAATCTGCACAAGGATCGGGCTTTGCGCCGCCGGTCCTCTCCCCTATATGCGGGCCATGTCCTCAGTCAGACCCTGGCGCGATATCGCGCGGCGCAAGTCCCGGCAGATCATGGTGGGTTCGGTCCCCGTGGGCGGCGATGCGCCGATCACGGTCCAGACCATGACCAACACGCTGACCTCCGATCCGGTCGCGACGATAGACCAGATCCGCCGCTGCGAAGAGGCCGGGGCCGACATCATCCGCGTGTCCTGCCCGGATGTTGAGAGCACTGCGGCGCTCGGCAAGATCGTCAAGGCGGCGCGCATTCCGATCGTCGCCGACATCCATTTCCACTACAAGCGCGCGCTCGAAGCGGCCGATGCCGGCGCGGCCTGCCTGCGGATCAACCCGGGCAATATCGGCTCCAGCGAACGCGTTGCCGAAGTGGTCCGCGCCGCCAAAGCCAACGGCTGCGCGATCCGCATCGGCGTCAACGCAGGCAGCCTGGAGAAGGACCTGCTCGAGAAATACGGTGAGCCTTGCCCCGAAGCGCTGGTCGAGTCTGCGCTCGACCACATCAAGCTACTACAGGACCACGATTTTCACGAATACAAGGTGGCGGTGAAGGCCAGCGACGTGTTCCTGGCGGTCGGCGCCTATATGGGCCTGGCCGAAGCGGTCGATTGCCCGCTGCACCTGGGCATCACCGAAGCCGGCGGCCTGATCGGCGGCACGGTCAAGAGCGCCATCGGCATCGGCAACCTGCTGTGGGCCGGGATCGGTGACACGATCCGCGTCAGCCTCTCAGCCGAGCCGGAAGAGGAAGTGCGGGTCGGCTATGAAATCCTGAAGTCGCTCGGCCTGCGCACCCGCGGCGTCCGCGTCGTGTCCTGCCCGTCCTGCGCGCGGCAGGGCTTTGACGTGATCCGCACGGTTCAGAAGCTGGAAGACGCGCTCAGCCACATCAAGACGCCGATGAGCCTCTCGGTGCTCGGCTGCGTGGTCAACGGCCCCGGCGAAGCGCGCGAGACCGACATCGGCGTGACCGGCGGCGGCAACGGCAAGCACATGGTCTACCTGCGCGGAGTGACCGATCACCACGTCCAGGACGACAACATGATCGACCACATCGTCAAACTGGTCGAAGAAAAGGCCGCCGAGATCGAAGCCGGCACCGTCGCGAGCATGGACAGCCTGCACGGCAAGGCGGCGTGACCGCACGCGCGGGCCTGCCGCCGCTTCACCTGCTGCTGGCGCTGGCGGTGATGGCCGTCTGGGGCACCAATTTCGTGGTGATCAAGCTGGCGCTGGCGCATCTGCCTCCGCTGACGCTGGCGACGCTGCGCTTCGCCCTCGCCTTCCTGCCGCTCGCGCTGTTCATCAAGCGCCCGGCAGTGCCGCTGAAGAACCTGGCGACCTATGGCGTGCTGATCGGGGCGGGCCAGTTCGGGCTGCTGTTCACCGCGATGCGCGCGGATATCACGCCGGGGCTCGCCAGCCTGGTGGTGCAGACCCAGGTCTTCATCACCATCGGTCTGTCGATGCGGCTGACGGGAGAGCGGATCGCGCTTTACCAGGTTGTCGCCATGGCGCTGGCCGTCGCCGGCCTTGGCACGATCGGCTGGCATACCGATGGCAGCGCCACGCCGCTGGGCCTGCTGCTGGTGCTGGGCGCCGCCTTGAGCTGGTCGCTCGGTAACATGACCGCGCGCGCGGCCGGTCCGGTGCCCATGCTTAACTATGTCGTCTGGTCGAGCGTCTTTGCCGTCCCGCCGCTCTTCGCCATGGCGCTGCTGACCGAGGGCTGGCCGAAGATGGCCAGCGGGATAGCTTCCGCCGATAGCGCGACCTGGGCCGCCGTGGTCTGGCAATCGGTCGGCAACACCATGTTTGGCTATGCTGCCTGGGGCTGGCTGCTGGGCCAGCATCCGGCCGCCCAGGTCGCTCCGCTGGCACTGCTGGTGCCGGTGTTCGGGCTGGGCTCCTCTGCGCTCTTGCTGGGCGAGCCGCTGCAATGGTGGAAGATCCTGGCGTTCGCGCTGGTCATGGCAGGCCTTTCGCTGGGTGTGCTCTGGCCGCGCTTCATGGCAAAGCCGCGCGCATGACCATCTCGATTCGCCCCGCCACCCCAGCGGACCTGCCGCTGATCGCGCAGCTGATCCGTGACCTCGCCGAATACGAAAAGCTCGCCCACGAAGTCCGCTTTGACGAGGCGGTGATGGGCGAGAAACTGTTCGGCGAACGTCCCTATGCCGAAGTCGTGATCGGCGAACTGGGCGGCGCAGCCCAGGGCTTTGCGCTGTTCTTTCACAATTTCTCGACCTTCGAGGGCAAGCCAGGGATCTACCTGGAAGACCTGTTCGTGCGGCCTGCAGCACGCGGGTCGGGTCTGGGCAAGGCCTTGCTCTCCCACCTCGCCATGCTGGCGGTAGAGCGCGACTGCGCGCGACTCGAATGGTCGGTGCTCGATTGGAACGAGCCGGCGATCGGGTTCTACAAGAAACTCGGCGCGCGGCTGATGGACGAATGGACGGTGATGCGGGTCGATGGCACCGCATTACAACAGCTTGGCGCGGCTGCGCGCGTTTCTGCCGTTTAGGGGCTTGAAACGGCGTTAATCGGTCGGTTATCCACAGGGTGATATGAGCGGGGCCATGAACAGGCGTGACATCTTGCTGGGCGGACTGGCCGCCGGCGCGGCTCTGGCCGTGCCGGGTACGGCCCATGCCCGCAATCTGGCGCGCGCCTTTGAAGAGGCTTTTGGCGTGCCGCCGTCAGCCACGCCGCCCCCGCCGCCGGCCCTGCCGCCGGCCCTGCCGGTCGTGGCCGAGCCGAACCCCGCCTATGACGCCAGGCTGCTGCAGATCGCCCGGCGCGAGCTGCAGCGTGCCGGCAACACCGTCTGGCGGCATGACATTGTCGGCATCGCCGATTTCGCCCGGCCCAGCACCCTGCCGCGGTTCCATTTCGTCAACCTCGAAGCCGGGACGATCAAGTCATTCCTGGTCAGCCATGGTCGCGGTTCGGACCCGGCGCACAGCGGCTTCCTGCAGGCGTTTTCGAACGTCCCAGGTTCCGAAGCAACCTCGCGCGGGGCCTATCTGACCTGTGAATGGTACAAGGGCAAATACGGCACTTCCGTGCGCCTTGAAGGGCTGGATCACGACAATTCCAACGCGCTCGACCGCGCGATTGTGATGCACCCGGCCGACTATGCGCGCGAGGATTACATTACTCGCTTCGGCCGCCTGGGCCGCAGCGAAGGCTGCTTCGCCATGTCGCCCGCGCACTTCAACGAAGCGCTGTGGAACCTCTCTGGCGGACGCCTGCTCTACGCGGACCGGATTGAGCTAGGCTGACCAAACACTAGTTCGTCATCCCCGCGAAAGCGGGGACCCATCACCGACCGTTTCGGATCAAGCCATCATCCGCAAATTTCGAACCAGCGGTCCCGCCAATCCGGGTTCGCGGCTTCGATCAACTCGATCTTCCACGCCCGCCGCCACCGCTTGATCGCTTTCTCGCGAACAATCGCATCTTCGATTCGATCATGCCACTCCACGTGGACCAGCTTGTCGATGCCGTATTCCGCACAGAATTTTCTGCCGATGCCTGAGCGATGCTGGACCATGCGCGCGGGAAGATCGGCGGTGACCCCGGTGTAAAGCGCGCCTTGCTTGCGGTTGGCAAGGATGTAGACCCAGCCGCCGCTCAAACCTTCAGTCCGGGTGATGGGTCCCCGCTTTCGCGGGGATGACGATGGGTAGATCGATGTGGATCACAATGGATTATCCAGCTTGATCACCTTCTCGGTCGACTGACGCTTGCCGTCCCACGGGGCGCGGGGGGCGGCGAAGCTGGCGAGGACGGGGGCGTCGCGGCCGTAGAGGTCGTTGAAGGTGCCCATCTTGCCGGTAATGTCAGACGCCATGGTGAAATAGGTCAGATAGACCGGGAAAGTCCGGGTCATGGCGACGCGGGTGTACTTGCCCGAGGTGACGATCGCCACGGCATCGTCCGGCGTCACGCCCGCACCCAGGATCGCCATCGTTATCGCCAGTTCGGTCGCGCGCTCGGTTCGCACGCAGCCATGGCTCAGCGCCCGCTGGGCCAGCTTGAACAGGTTGCGATTGGGCGTGTCGTGGAGGAAAATCGCGTGCTCGTTCGGCATGTCGAGCTTCATCAGCCCAAGCGCATTGTTCGGCCCGGGCTGCTGGACAACAGTGACCGAACCATCCTTGTTCTTGGTGACCTTATAGTTCTCGCGCTTCGCCCGCGCCGGGTTGGCGAGGAGCTGTGCGCCCAGGTTCTCACCCTTCACGATCGACTGCGGCACGGTCCAGGTCGGGTTGAAGACCACCCCCTCGACCACTTCGGCGAGCTGCGGCGTCGCCGTGCGGCCCGGTTTGCCAACGATCGTGCGGTAGGAGCGGATGATTTCGTTATCAACTGTCAGCCGCAGCTGGAATTCCGGCACGTTGGTCAGCAGGTAGAACTTACCGAGGTCGCGTGGCAGCCAGCGCCAGCGATCCAGGTTCACCTGGATCAGCGCGCGGGTCGCCTTGTCGGCCGCCGGGGTCTTGGCAAGCGCTTCCTTAAGCTTGGCATAGTCCGGATGGGTCGGGGCCAGGCTGGCAATCGCGCCGGCAATATCCTTGCTGGCCAGCGCCTCGGCCATCACGGTCGCCGTCGGCCGCGCATCGACATCGGGATCGACGACGAACCACTGGTGGCGCGAATCATAGCGCGTGCGGCCATCGCGCATGTCCTCGATCAGCCAGGCGAACGATCGGCTGGCCTGGGCGTCAAGCGCGGCACCGGGACCGGCCAGGATCGCGGCGCGCAGGTCGGTCAGCTGATAGTCTGCCGGAATCAGGCCGTGCGCACCGATCCCATCGATCACCTTGGCCAGCGCCTGGGCGTCCGCCACCTGCCAGGCCAGGACCGGTTCGACCACCGAGAGGTCGGGCTCGATCACCGGGGCGGCGGGCGCCGGGGTGGTGACTGGCGGGGTAGTGGCCGGCTGCTGGCTGCTCGGTGCAGGAACAGCGGGTTGCTGGTTGACCGGCGGCACCGGGGTTGCCGGCGCCGCCGGCTTAGGGGCTGGCAGGATATTTTCGGGTGCGCGATTTGCCTGGGCCACTGCCGCCCCGGCCGCGAGTGCCAGCGCCAGGCCAGAGACGCCGCGTGCCGTCCGCCAAACTGCCCAGCCATGCCCAACCATCATAAAACTCCGTTGCAGGCGCTGCCCCATCCCGCAGCGGGTATTGTCCTTGCCCGTCATCTAATTGCCCGTTTCGCTGCCCTGCTTCAAGCATCAACCCCGCCACCGTCCGCAGGTTCCTGATGCCGGCACGGCTTGTCAGGTGCCATTTAAGGCGGCACACCTGAACGCCAGATTGAGGGGGGAATCCGCAATGCGCAAAGTCCTGATCGCCGTCGCCAGCCTGCTGGCCAGCACCAGCCCGGCCCTGGCGGATACCGTGGTGATCCGCGCCGGATCAGTACTGCGTGATGCCGCGAGCGAGCCCAGCGGCCCGGCGACCATCACCGTGACCGACGGCAAGATCGTCAGTGTCGTCCCCGGCTCGCCCGCCGCCCCCACTGGTGCGCGCGAGGTTGATCTTTCGGGCAAGACGGTTGTCCCCGGCCTGATCGATCTCCACGTCCACCTGACCGGCGATCCCGGCACCGATTACCGCAACGAAGCCGTCGAGCCAGACGAATGGGGGGTGGTGGTCGGCGCCAAGAATGCGCTGCTGACCCTGCGGGCCGGCTTCACAACGGTGCGCGATGCGGGATCGGCGCAGTACAGCGGTTTCTCGCTGCGGCGCGGCACTGCCGAAGGGTTGATCCCCGGCCCCCGCATCGTTGCCGCCGGGCCCGCGCTGTCGATCGTCGGCGGGCACGGCGACACCACGGGCTTCCGCGAGGATGTCCATTCGGTGCTGGATCAGGGCTATACCTGCACCGGCCCGGTCGAATGTGCCGAAAAGGTCCGCAAGGCCAGCCGCGCCGGCGCCGACGTCATCAAGATTACCTCCACTGGCGGCGTGCTCAGCCAGCAGGGCCGGGGCCTGGAAGGCCATTTCAGCCAGGCCGAACTTGAGTCGATCATGACCACGGCCCACTCGCTGGGGCTCAAGGTCATGGCCCACGCCCATGGCGCGCGCGGGATCGAAAGCACGGTGCTGGCAGGGGTCGACACGATCGAGCACGGCACCTTCGCCGACGAGGCGGCGCTGAAGGCGATGAAGGCCAAGGGCACCTACATGGTCCCGACGCTGATGGCGCTGGAAGGCGTCCGGGCCCGGTTGGGCAAGGGGGTCTATACCCCGACGGTCGAGGTCAAGGGCCGGCAGGCAGTGGAAGCCGCTGGCAAGCAGGTCCAGCGTTCGAAACAGCTCGGCGTGCCAGTCGCCTTCGGGACCGATGCCGGGGTGTTCGAGCACGGCCGCAATGGCGAGGAGTTTGCGCTGCTGGTCAAGAACGGCCTGACCAACCGCGAGGCGCTGGCCAGCGCCACCACGGTAGCTGCCAAGGCGCTCGGCATGGAAGGCGAGCTTGGCCAGATTGCGCCCGGTTTTTCCGCCGACCTCATTGCAGTCGATGCCAATCCGCTGGTCGATATCCGCACGCTGGAAAAGGTGCGCTGGGTGATGGAGCGCGGGCGCATCGCCCCCTGAGCCGTCCGTCGAGCGCCTCACGCTGTTGATCGAAGCCTGACCGCCCGCAGCGCCAGCGCGGCCTAAGCCGCCGTCAGCGCTGCCACTTGTGCGTGGCGACCAACTGTATTATTCAGACAATACACCAATTGTCCCACCAAAGGATTAGCCCATGAAGATGCTTCGTTCTGCCCTGCTTGCCACAGCCCTGGTCGCTGCCCCGCTGGCCGCTGCCCCGGCACTGGCCCAGTCCGCCGCCCCGGCCGCGCCCGCCGTGCAGAGCGAACACGACAAGCTGTTCGCGCTGTTCGCGAAGTCGGACGAAGACAGCCTGAAGCGCAACCCGCTATCGGCGCTGTTCCGCGGCGATACGCGCTATGCTGATCGCCTGGGTGACTATCTGACCCCAGAGTATAACGAGGCGGAGCGCCAGGCCGCAATCAGCGAGCTGGCCGAACTGGCGAAGATCGACCGCGCCAAGCTCTCCCCCACCGATCAGATCGCCTATGACGTGTTCAAGGAGAGCAATGTCCAGGGCCTGAAGCGGCTGACCCCGGAAATCCTGGCACTGACCGAGGTACGCCCGGTCAACCACTTCTTCGGCTTCCACACCTTCTACCCGACGCTGGCCAGCGGCAAGACCGGGATCCCGTTCAAGACCATCACCGATTACGAGAACAACCTGAAGCGCCACGCCGATTACGTGAAGCTGATCGACCGCTCGATCGCCAAATTCCAGGAAGGCCAGAAGACGGGCGTGGTCGAAACCAAGCTGACGATCCGCAACGTGATCGAGCAGCTCGAAACCCAGCTCAAGCAGCCGATGGAAGAGAGCCCCTATTGGGAGCCAGTCAAGGCCATGCCGGCCGACTTTTCCGATGCCGACAAGGCGCGGCTGACCGCAGATTACCGCCGGGTGACCGGTGAGGTCTATGCCGCCAATCAGCGGCTGCTCGATTACCTTAAGGGCAGCTACCTTGCCTCGGCCCGCGACAGCGTCGGCCTCAGCCAGATGAAGGGCGGCGCAAAGCTGTACGAACTGCTGATCGAAGGTTCGACCACCCTGCCCTACAAGGCAGAAGAACTGCACCAGTTGGGCCTCAGCGAAGTGAAGCGGATTCGCGAAGGGATGGAGCAGGTCAAGGCCGAGGTCGGCTTCAAGGGCACGCTGCAGGAATTCTTCACCTTCATCCGCACCGATCCGCAGTTCAAGCGCAAGAGCCGCGAGGAGATCACCCAGCGCTATTACGACATCGGCAAGATGGTCGATGCCAAGGTCGGTCAGTACTTCTCGGTCCTGCCCAAGAGCCCGCTGCAGATCCGCCCCTATGAGGAGTTCCGCGAGAAGTTCGAAGCCGGCGGTTCCTACCAGCAGGGCACACCCGACGGTTCGCGCCCGGGCACCTTCTATTTCAACGCCTATGACCTGCCGAGCCGCACCACCCCGGGCGAGATCACGCTGTACCTCCACGAAGGCGCGCCGGGGCACCACTTCCAGATCAGCCTGGCGCAGGAAAACGACAAGCTGCCGGCCTTCATGCGCTTTGGCGGCAACACCGCCTATGTCGAAGGCTGGGCGCTTTATGCCGAGACGCTCGGCTATGACATGGGCTTCTACAAGGACCCCTATTCGCGCCAGGGCACGCTGGATGACGAGATGCTGCGGGCCATGCGCCTGGTGGTCGACACCGGCATCCACGCCAAGGGCTGGACCCGCGATCAGGCGATCGAATACATGCTCGCCAACTCGGCGATGGGCCGGACCGACGCCACCGCCGAGGTCGAACGCTATATCGCCATTCCCAGCCAGGCCCTGTCCTACAAGGTGGGTGCACTGACGATCCAGAAGCTGCGGCGCGAGGCCGAGGCAGCGCTGGGCCAGCAGTTCGACATCCGCGCCTTCCACGACCAGGTGCTGAACACCGGCGCCCTGCCGATGCCGGTGCTGGAAGCCAAGATCCGCGCCTGGATCAAGGCGACGAAGAAGGGTTAGTCTGCTGTTGGGGCCTGGCGATATTCGATCAGGTCCCAGCGGTTGCCATAGAGGTCCTCGAACACGGCGACCGTGCCATAGGGCGCGGTCGCCGGTTCTCTTGTGAAGCGGACCCCGGCCGCCTGATAGGCCCGATAGTCGCGCCAGAAATCGTCGGTTTCGAGGAACAGGAAGACCCGGCCACCTGCCTGGTTGCCGACACAACTGGCCTGTTCTGGCGTGGCGGCCCGCGCCAGCAGGATCGTGGTGCCATCCGACCCCGCACCCGGCGGGGCAATCACCACCCAGCGTTTGTCCTGCGCGGGCTGGTATTCGTCGCTGACCAGGGTGAAGCCCAGCTTGCCGCAATACCAGGCGATCGCCGCATCATAATCGGCCACCACCAGCGAGACATGGGCCAGGCGCATGTCAGCCGCGCAGCAGCCCCAGCCAGCCTTCGCCCAGCAGCGGATCGACCGCCCCGCGCGCCGCGCCATCAAGGGCGGCATAGCGGCTGCGCAGGTCGGCCAGGCACTTGAGCTGGTACTTGAACACGCCCTGCTCGTAAGGCAGGCCCATCGCCTCCATCCGGAAGGTCTCGGCCCCGGCCGCCGCCGCAGCGGCATTGGCGGCGAGGAACGGGGCATAAACCGCCGCCGAAATCCGCACCAGTTCGGCCACCACCGGGGCAAAGCCCGGCTCCCATTCGCCCTCCAGCCCGCTCATGTCATCGATGTGCGCCAGCCAGCGATAGGTATAGGGATAGTCGGCGCGCATCATCGCCTGCGGGGTGGGATCGGTGCCGAGCTGCGAGAGCTGGCCGAAGATGCTGAATTCCGCCAGGCTGGGGCGCGTGCCGAACAGGCAGAAGCTGTCCACCACATGGGCTTCCAGCGCCGCCAGCACCGCGCGGGTGCTGGCCTCGATCAGCGGGAAATTCTCGGCCGTGCAGCCGACCAGCGCCATTCGCCCGACCTGGCGGGCGCGGAACATCTCGGCGAACTTCTGGCTCTGCTCCAGCCCGCCGCCCTTGGCCGCATCGAAGGCCAGCCAGCGGCTCATCTGAACCTGATCGACTTCCTCGAGCCAGCGATAGCCGAACATCGCCTTGGTCAGCCATTCATCGGCGAAGTCCTCTAACAGGTGGGCAATGAAGGCCTGGGCCGGATCGGGCGGGACGACACCGCGTTCGGCATGGCGGGCTTCCAGATCATAGACCAGCGGCGTCGAATCGTTGGCGAAGCTGCCATCCGGATATTCCAGCACCGGGATCACCGGCGCCTTGACCGCCCCCAGCGCCGCCTGCCGCCGCGCGGCTTCATCGACCCAGATGTGCGGCAAGCGGCGATAGCGCAGCAACGCGCGGATCTTCTGCGAATAGGGCGAGCCGAGCGCGCCATAGAGCTTGTACATCGCAGCTATCCCCCTGCTTTGCTGCTCGGCCACGGGAGCCCCGCCAGGTCGGTCGAGACCTTGAGCGGGAACTGGGGTTTGCGCTTCTCCAGGAAGGCGGCGACGCCTTCGTGAACGTCGGCCCGCGCCCCCAGCGCAATATTGAGCGCGGCATCGACCGCGAGCGCGCCTTTGGGGCTGTCCTCGCCGGCGAACTTCCACAGCATCTGCCGGGTGATCGCCAGCGCCAGGGGTGAGCAGTTCTCGGCAATCTCCAGCGCCAGTTCGCGGGCGCGGGCCTCGACCTGGTCGGCGGGGACCAGCTCGGTGACGAGGCCGGCCGCGAGCGCCTCTTGCGCCGGGACCAGCGCCCCGGTCATGCACCACTTGAGCGCGGTCGAGAGGCCGACCAGTTGCGGCAGGAACCAGGCCGAGCCAGCCTCTGGCACCAGCCCGCGCCGGGTGAAGACGCAGCCGAACTTGGCGGTATCGGCGGCGATGCGGATATCGCAGGGCAAGGTGAGCGTCAGGCCGACACCCGCCGCGGAGCCGTTGAAGGCAACCAGCAGCGGCTTCTTCGCGCCCATCATGGCCGAGGTGAAGTCGCTGTCGGTGCGGGCCCCATCGCGGCTGCCGAAGTTCTTCGCGCCCTCGCCGCTTTCGGTATCGAAGGCCCCGGCCCCGGCCGAGACGTCGGCCCCGGCGCAGAACACCCGGCCGGTGGCGGTCAGGACCAGCACCTTGATGCTGTCATCGCCATCGGCCTGCTTGATCGCGCGAACCAGTTCAGCGCCCATCTGGCTGGTATAGGCGTTCAAGACCTCGGGCCGGTTGAGCCGGACCCACAGGATCGGCCCCTCTTGCTCGACCAGCATGGTCTCGAACGCGGCGGTCATGCCGCTTCGATCCGGACCGGCATTGATGTGAAGCCGTGCAGGAACGGGCTGGGCAGGCGGCTCGCCTCACCCTGCGGCACGATCCGCCAGTTGCGGCTGGCCATTTCACTGATCAGCGTGGCGAGCTGGCTTTCGGCCAGCCGCGCGCCGACGCAGCGGTGGATCCCGTGGCCGAAGCCAAGGTGCCGCCGCGCATTCTCGCGGCCCACATCGAACCGCTCGGCATCGGCAAAGACGCGCTCATCGCGGTTGGCGCTGATGTACCACATGACGATCTTCTCACCCGCGCGGATCGTCTGCCCGCCCAGTTCCGTGTCCGCCAGCGCGGTGCGGCGCATGTGCGTGACCGGGCTCTGCCAGCGGATGATTTCCTGCGCGGCGTTGGGAACCAGGGAAGGATCGGCGCGGAGCCGCTCCAGCTCCTCCGGATACCTGTGAAACGCCTCGACCAGCGCCGACATCGAATTGCGGGTCGTGTCGTTCCCGCCGACGATCAGCAGGGCAATATTGGCGATCCGCTCCATCGGCTCCATGTGGCCCATGGCTTCGGAATGAACCATCCGGCTGAGCAGGTCGTCGGTCGGCGGCTTGGCGCGGCGGTCTTCCAGCTCCCGGTCAAAGCGGGCCAGCATCTCGCCCATCTGGGCAAGGAACTGCATGCGGTATTCCTCGGTCAGGTTCTCGGCCGAAACGCCGCTGGCCCAGTCTGACCAGCGCTTGATGTCGCGCCATTCCTCGAACGGCATGTCGAACAGGATGCACAGCATCCCCAGCGTCTGGGGGATCGAGACCCGCTCGACCCAGTCAAAGGTTTCCCCGATCGGCAAGCCATCGAGCAATTGCTGCGTCCGCGCCTTCACCTGGCCATCCAGTTTTTGCATCTGGCTGGGCGAGAAGGCCGGGGCGATCACCCGGCGCTGGGCGGTGTGGATCGGCGGGTCCTGGGCGATGAAGTTGGGAAAACCTTCGCCGTTGACCGATTCCGCGATGGTGATGTTGCCCATATCCCAGCGACTGGAAAAGACATCGTGGCGCAGCTCGGTCTCCTGGACCAGCTCGTGCGTGACGACCGACCAATAGGGGCCAAACGGACTGTCCGGCCGCCAGGAAATCGGCATTTCGCGGCGCAAGTGCGCAAAGGGCTCGCGCCAGGTATCGTGCACGTAAATCCCGGTTTCGCTGACGTCATAGGGATTAATCGGGCGGTCAGTCATCTCAGGCCGTCTCCATTTGGCGGCTGTGCACCGGCAGCGCGTTGCCCGCCGCTGATGCACGCTTGGCGCCGCGCTCCAGCTCCTTCTTCAGCGCGCGGACATAGTGATCGAAGTCGAGCTGAATCGTGTGCCGCCGCGCGGCATAGTAATGACCGGTGTAGTAGTCTTCATCGTCCTTGATGATCCGTTCCATCTCGGCCGGACCGGGCGGCAGATACTGTCCGGCCAGGTAGGCCCCGACCAGCTTGGACTGCTGCTCGGCAAAGTTGACCAGCGTCGGCAGCGGCTGGGCCAGGCCCATGTAGAACAGATCCGGCACCCCCGGCTTCATGATCCGCTTGTAGAGCGGCGGCGGGCGGTTGTCCGAATCCGCTGTGAAGGCCGGGTCCTTGAAGAAGGGGAAGCTGATGTCATAGCCGGTTGCCCAGATGATCACGTCGATCTGCTCACGCGTGCCGTCGGTGAAGACCACGCCGTCGCCATCGAGCCGCTCGATCCCCGGCCGCACGACGATATCGCCCGATCCGGCGCGCAGCAGGAATTCGCCCGAGACGGTGCCGTGGCTCTCGAACGGCTCGATCTCGGGCTCGGGCAGGCCATAGTCGCTCATCTTGCCGACCGCCTTGCGGATCATCTTGCCGCCCAGCCACTGCCGCATCGCCTTGGGCATCCAGGCCGGGGCCGGGTTCTTGTCGATCGGCTGCCCGCCCAGGTACTTCGGGAAGATCCAGACGCCGCGGCGGGCCGATACGAACAACCGCCCGGCCATCGGCCGCTGCGACAGTTCGCTGGCAATATCCATCGCGCTGTTGCCAAGCCCGACCACCAGCACCCGCTTGCCGATGCAATCGACCGGTTCGAACGGGGTGCGGTAATTGTGGCTGTGGAGCTGCGCGCCATCGAAGTGACCGGGGTATTCCGGAATCCGCGCCGCCCAGTGGTGGCCATTGGCGACGCACAGCGCATCGTAATGCATCATCTCACCGGTTGAGAGCGTGATCCGCCATCCCCCCTCGGCCATTCGCTCGGCGCTTTCCACCCGCGTGTTGAAGCGGATGTGGCGGCGCAGGTCAAAGTGATCGACGTAATCATGGAAGTACTGCAGCAGCAGCGAATGGTGCGGATAGTCGGGCCATTCGGCCGGCACCGGATAGTCTTCGAAAGCCAGCCGCCACTTCGACGTATCGATGTGCAGGCTCTGGTAGCAGGCGCTCATCCCGTTGGGGTTGTTATAGTACCAGGTGCCGCCGATATCGTCCGACGCCTCATAGACGTCGAACGGAATGCCATAGTCCTGCAGCCGCTTGGCCGTGGTAAATCCGGAACACCCCGCGCCAATGATGCAGACCCGGGGCAGTGCGCGCGCTTCAGCCATTTATGCCTCTCTCGATGGGCCTCTGCGGGCCCTGGCGGGGAGTATGTTTAAGCGCGCGATTAAAGTCCAGCGGCCATTTGATTGATCTGGCGCAAAGCGCTTGTCCGCAGGCGCGGCTAGATCAGCCTTGGGGAAGTCCCGGCACAGGGACGGCAATGGAGAGCGGCCCGCATGAACGAAACCTTCGATCCCACCGCCTGGTCCGGGCTGGTCCTTGGCATGACTGCGCTGTTCGCCGGCATCGGCGCGCTGCGCAAACCGGGCGCCTGGCGCACCATGCTGGAAGAGGTCGAAAAATCGCCCGCGCTGCAGTTCCTGTGCGGAATGCTGGAACTGGTGGTCGGCACGGTGGTCTATCTCATCAACCCGTGGGTCCCGGCCGATCTGCTGGCCTGCGTGATGAAAGGGATCGGCGGGCTGATGATGATCGAGGCCCTGGTGATCCTGAGCTTTGTCGACCTCTACAGCCAGTTCTGGCTCAAGAACCTGACCCACATGCACCGCGGCTGGGCCATGACTACCAGCCTGTTCGGGCTGGTGCTGGCAGTGCTGTCAGCGGCGCGCTTCCACTAGGCTTTCCAGCCGGGCCCTTTCACGAACCGGCCGGGGCGAGCATCGGTGTGTTCGCCGCTGCGCAGTACGGCTGTGCCATTGACCAGTACGTCGGAGACGCCGACTGCGTAGGAGTGCGGCTTGTCGTACGTCGCCGTGTCGGCGATCTTGGCGGGATCGAACACCACCACGTCTGCGGCATAGCCCGCCGCCAGCCGCCCACGCCCGCGGATGCCGGCCTGCTGGGCGGGGAGCGAGGTCAGGCGGCGGATCCCTTCGGCCAGGCCAATCACCTGCTCATCGCGGATATACTTGCCCAGGAACCGCGCGACATTGCCATAGGCGCGCGGGTGGGTGTTCTTGAGCAGGAACTTGCCTTCGGGTGCCATCGATCCGGCATCCGAGCCGAGCATGGTCCAGGGCCAGCGGATGTTCTTCTTGATGTTCTCCTCGCTCATCAGGAAGAAGGCAGCGTCGACGCGGCTGTCATCCTCGATCACCAGGTCGATGATCGTGTCTTCCGGGCTGGTCCCGCGCATGGCTGCCACCTGGGCCAGGGTCTTGCCGGTCAACGGCTTGAGCGCCGGGTTCTTGAAACCGATCAGCAGCACCCCCTCGGGTGAGCCAGTGTTGTGGAGCAGGTTCTCCCACCCCTGCGGCACGCCGCGCATCTCGGCCAGCACCCGTGCCCGGATCACCGGGTCCTTGAGCCGCGCCACCCAGGCATCGTGCCCGCCCTGCTGCACCCACAGCGGCATCGTGGCATAAAGCCCGGTCGAGCCGGCGGTATAGGTATAAAGGTTGGCCGAAACGTCGATCCCGGCCTGCCGCGCGGCGTCGAGCTTGGCCAGGGCGAGGTCGGCCTTGTGCCAGTTCTCCTTCCCCGCCGGCTTGATGTGATAGATCTGCACCCGCGCCCTGGCCCGCCGCCCGATCTCCAGCAGTTCGTCGATCGATTCGAGGTAGCGCTCCGCCTCGCTGCGCATATGGCTGATATAGCTGCCGCCGCTCTCTGCTGCTGCCGCGGTCAGCGCGACCAGCTCGTCGGTGTTGGCGAAGTTGCCCGGGGCATAGATCAGCGAAGAGCCGATCCCCAGCGCCCCGGCGCGCATTTCCATCCGCACCAGGTCCTGCATCCGGCGCAGCTGTTCGGGCGTGGCGCGAACATCGTCATAGCCGACTTCGTGCATCCTGAGCGTCGTCGCCCCGACGAAGGAGGCAACGTTGCACGAGACCCCCTTCGCCTCCATGAAATTCAGATACTGGCCGAGCGTGGTCCAGCCGATGTCGTACTTGATATCGCCCTGCTCGCGCCGCTCGCGCGCCTTCATTTCGGCGGTCAGCGGCCCCATTGACCAGCCTTCGCCCAGCACTTCCAGTGTCACGCCCTGGCGAATGTCGCTCTGCGAGCGGCCGTCCTCGATCAGACTGTCGGTGGCCCAGGACAGCATGTTGATGAAGCCGGGGGCGACGGCCTGCCCCTTGGCGTCAATCTCCAGCGCGCCGCGCGCGGCGGAGAGGTTGCCGATGGCTGCGATCTTGTCGCCAATGATGCCCAGATCCGCCTCGCGCCCTGCGCCGCCCAGGCCATCGAACACCGTCCCGCCGCGCACGATCGTGTCGTAACGGCCTGACTTTCGCGCCTCGGCAATCGCGGGCGAGACGGCTAGGGCGGCGAGGCCGGCGGTGAAAGCGCGGCGGGTGGCGGTGAGCGTCATGGAACAGGACTATTCCCGCTCCATGACGTGCTGGCAAGCTGGCGTTATTGCGGCAGCTTTTGCGCCTGGTCGAGGTGGCCCGAGACCACGGTCACGGTCTTGCTGGCAAAGTCGCGCAACGGGCCCGGTGCCCCGGTGGCGGAGTAATCGCTCAGCAGCGCCTTGGCCGCTTCGTGCGCGGCGACCTGCTGCTGGACATAGACCTTGTCGAAATCGGCCCCGGCATTGCGCAAGGCATCAAGATCGACGCGTTGCGCGGCAGTCAGTTGTCCGCTGGCCAGAACCGAGGGCGACGCGCCCAGCGCAGCCCTCTTGAGGTCTGCGGTCGACTGGGTGTGATGATCGATCATCATCGCCGCGAAGTCCTTCACCGCCTTGCTGGTGGCCTTGGTCTGGGCAAGCTGCGAACTCTGTATTTCAAAGGCATCGCTGGCGGCAACCGTATCGACGAACTGCTGGTTGCTCCCGGCCATCGCCGATTCCTGATTGGTGCCGGTCGCGGCGCCGGCCCCGGCAGCCATGTCGCCAGTTACGGCGGCGTCAGACGTAGCCGTGCCGGCGGGTTCATCGGAGTTCGAGCCGCAGGCGGAAAGCGCCAGGCTCGCAGCGGAAAGCAGGATGATGGTGCGCATGGGTTGGCGGCCTTTCGGTAAATTGACCGGCGATTAACCGCCGCCACCGCCCCCCGCCCCGGAAGGCTTGCTCATATGCGACGAATAGGGCGCGATCAGCGTTGCGGCGCGGTCCCAGCCACCAACCAGCCAGCTATGCGTTGCTGCCGGATCAGGCGGCAGGATCACCGGCATCCGCTCCACCCCCGCTTCGCGCAGTACGGCGTTGGCCGGACAGGTCAGCAGCGCGAAGGAGGCGACCTCGCTGTCCTTCCACACCCCGGCCATCGCGCAGAGCGGTTGGTCGGCGCAGGATAGCCAGACCTGGCGGCGCTTGCCGGTGGTGGGATCGGTCCCGCCCCACAGCATGACGGCGGTGGCCGGCACCAGGCAGCGGAACTCGCTGTTGCGCAGGTTGCCGATCCAGAACGGCGAATCCGGATTGCGCACGGTCAGGACGGAGCGGCCCGGGTCGCCGGCCGAGGGTGGCGGCGGTACGCCCCACAGGCGCGGCACCAGCCGCCGCTCGGCCACCCCCGATGGGCGCGGGCCGGCGATGAACTCCCGCCCTGCCGTCACCACCGGAGCGAAGCTGCCGGGGGAGACGGAACCGCCCGCCCACGGGTCTTCGGCCGCCGCGCGGGCCCCGAACCGGGCAGCAATCTCTCTCGCAGTGGCATCAAGGCGATAAAGCACGGTCATTGCTGGACTTTTCGTGCGGTGCTGACATAGTGCCCCGTGTGCCGCGGCAACAGCGGCCGGGTGGGGGGACTGCCATGCTCAGCGAAAGGCGGCGGGGGCTGCTGGTATTCAACGGCATCGGACTGATCGCAATGGCGATCCTGTCGGGCTGGTTCTACTTCTTTTTCCTGTTGGGGGCGATCGATCTCTGGCCCTTTGTAACCGACGTACCGGTCAGCATCGGCGGTGATCGCCGCGCCTGGAACATGGCGCACCTGGAAGGGATCACCAACGGCACCATGCTGATCGCGATCGGCGCGGCCGGCAACTACATCCGGCTGGGTGAGCGCGCCCAGGCGGTGCTGTTCTGGGCCGCGCTGGCCTTTGGCTGGCTGTTCACCCTGCCGGCCATCGCCAATGCCCTGTTCGGCACGCGCGGGCTGGAGTTTGGCGGCGGGCCCTTCCCCGGCGATGTCACGATTAACAACGTGATCTTCCTGTTTGGCTGGCCGGCGATGATCGGGGTGCATGTCTCAATCGTCCTGCTGCTGTGGGGCGCCTGGCAGCATCACCGTCAGGGAGCCGGCAAGTGAGCGCCCGCCCGGCCATCCTCGTGCGCCGCATTCCCTTTGCCTTTGACGAGGGGATCGACCCGGTCTGGCACCCCGGCCAGCCGGAATGGAGCCACATGGTCAACGGCGCCTCGCTCGCCATGCCCTATCTCGAACCGTTCCTGATCAAGACCGTGACCGAGGCGCTGAAACAGGTGCAGGACCCGGCACTCAAGGCCGATGTCCAGGCCTTCATCGGCCAGGAAGGCGTCCACTATCAAAGCCACCGCCGCTACAACGAGATCCTGAAGCAGACCTATCCCGAACTCGCCCAGACCGAGGCGGAGATGGACGCGGACTACCGCCGCTTCCAGAAGCGCAGCCTGAAGTGGCGGCTGGCCTATACCGCCGGGTTCGAGACGATGACCATGGGCATAACTGAATGGCTGATCCGCCGGCGCAAGCCGCTGTTCGCGGGATCGGACAGCGCCATCGCCTCGCTGGTGCTGTGGCACATGGTCGAGGAGACCGAGCACAAGAATGTCGCCTGGGATCTCTACAACCACCTCTATGGCGATTGGCTGGGCCGGACCTGGGGGCTGATCTGCGGCACCGTCCACGTCGCGCTGGCCAGCCGCAAGGGCTATGTCCGAATGCTGCGGCGCGACGGCCTGTGGCGGAATCCGCGCAGCCGGCTGCGGCTGTGGACCATGGTCGCGCGCTTCCTGCGCCACGCCTCGCCCGCCATGCTGCGCTCGCTGCTGCCGGGCTATCATCCGTCGAAGGCGCGCGATCCGGCCTGGGTGGCGCAATGGGCCGGGGCCTATGCCGACCTGCCCGAAGGGCGCATCCCGCTGCTCGACACGGCTGATCCGGAAATACCGGCGCGGTTCGCCTGATCGCCAGGCGGGACCATATCAGCCGGCCAGCGGCCCTTTCGAGAATACACTCGCCGCGAACCAAAAGGGGTTGCACGCGCCGTGCAACCCCCAGGGATTGGCGCTAGGGCACCAGTCAGTTGCGCGGGCGCGTGGTGACGGTGCCGGCGGTGGCAACGGTTGTGCCATTCTGCTTAAGCTGGCTTCGCTGCGCCTGCGGCTGCATCCGGGCCTTCTGGACTGCCGGTAGCAGCAGACCGGCGCGGGGCTTGGCACCGGGGGCCTGCACCTCGCCAGCAGTCGCAACGGTGGTGCCGTTCTGCTTCAGCTTGGCGCGCTGCGATCTGGCCGGTTCGCGTACCTTCTGGACAGCGGGGAGCAGCAGTGCGGCCTGTGCTTCATGCTGCGGGGCCTGGACCTCGCCGGCCGTGGCGACAGTCGTGCCGTTCTGCTTGAGCTTGCCGCGCGTGGCCGCGTCCGGGCGCCCGTCACCGTTCACATCTCCGCTCGCCACCCAGATGCCCGAAGCGGTCTGGTTGGGAGCCTTGGCGCGGTCACCGGCTTGCGCCGCAGTTGCCGCCAGGGTCAGCGCGGCGAGGGTGGCAATTGACGCGGCTTGCAGCGCGGGTCGGATATAGTGGATCTTGCTCATGGTCTGGTCCTCTCAGCTCTCTCACGTTGTTCTCCCGCCGGAGTCGTTTTTGCTCCGACGACGACTCGCCTCTAGCCTTTATTGGAGTGATAGTCTAGAGTGTAAATCTAGATATAAAGTCTAGAGTGACATTGGGCATGGGGCCTGCCAAGGAAGCGTCATGGTTCAAACACGCAGCGAAGAGACTAAGAACCGGGTCCTTGAAGCGGCCTGCGCCTTGCTGATGGAGCAGGGCATTTCCGAAGTGACGATGAAAGACGTGCAGGAGCGCTCCGGCGTTTCCAACGGCTCGATCTTCCATCATTTCGGCTCGAAGGACGGCATTCTGGAGGCGCTGTTCGTGGCGGAGCGGCGGGCCTATCTCGGCAGCGTGGGCGCGGCGATCATCGCGCACGCGGGCGATCCCTGCGATGCCTTCGGTGCCGGGGCGGCGGCGGCGGTGCTGTTCCACGCCCGCGACCCGCAGCGCTACATGCGGCTGATCGCGGCCTTTTCCAATTCCGAATGGCTGTTCCGGAACGAGGCCATCTGGGCTGGACTGGTACGTGAAGTGGAAGCACCGGTGATGCAGTGGGCGCTGCCGCACTTCCAATCCGGCGCGCTGCCGATGCTGCCGCCGGGGCTGTTCCAGTCCTACATGCTCGGCCCGCCCGAACAGCTGACCCAGGTCTGGGTGCGGCGCGGGATGCCGGGCAAACTGGAAGACTACGCCCCGATCGCAGCGCAATTCGTCAGCGCCGGCCTGCGGGCGCTGCGCGAAGCAGATACGGCATCACCCGGCTCGTAACGCGGCTGGACCTTCGCGCACCAAGCGCCTATCTATGCGCCATCCCCGGGGAGCCGCTTGGCTGAGAGGGGCGGTTAGCATCGCCCGACCCGTTGAACCTGAACCCGTTAGCACGGGCGGAGGGAGTGGTTGGACTTCGCGCCATCGCTCCCGTTCCGCCTTCGAAGGAGCGCACATGGCCGACATCAACAGCGTTGTAGAAGGGGCTGCTAAGCCGCAAGCCCAAGGCCTCGAAATCGGCGTCACCACCGGGCCGATCCGTGGCTCGAAAAAGGTCCACGTCGGCCCGCTGGGCGTCAAGATGCGCGAGATTCACCTGGAGCCGGGCAGCGGTGAGCCGCCGGTGCGGGTCTATGACACTTCCGGCCCCTATACCGATCCCGAAGCCACGATCGACATCGCCAAGGGCCTGACCGAGCTGCGCCGCGACTGGATCCGCGGCCGCGGCGATGTGGAGGAAGTGACCCAGCGCGAGGTCAAGCCCGAGGACAATGGCCAGCTTGGCCCGGACCGGTCGGGCGGCGTCCCCCCGTTCCCCAATGTCCGCCGCCAGGTGCTGCGCGCGAAGCCAGGCATGAACGTCAGCCAGATGCACTATGCCCGCCGCGGCATCATCACGCCCGAGATGGAATATGTCGCCACCCGCGAAAACCTGGGGCGCGAGATGCTGCGCGAATATGCCCGTGACGGGCAGAGCTATGGCGCCGCCATTCCGGACTATGTGACCCCCGAATTCGTCCGCGATGAAGTGGCCCGCGGCCGCGCGATCATCCCCAGCAACATCAACCACCCGGAATCTGAGCCGATGGCAATCGGTCGCAACTTCCTGGTCAAGATCAACGCCAATATCGGCAACTCGGCCGTCGCCTCCGACGTCGCCAGCGAAGTCGACAAGATGGTCTGGTCGATCCGCTGGGGCGCGGACACCGTGATGGACCTTTCGACGGGCCGCAACATCCACGACACCCGCGAATGGATCATCCGCAACAGCCCCGTGCCGATCGGCACCGTGCCGATCTACCAGGCGCTGGAAAAGGTCGGCGGCATTGCCGAAGACCTGACCTGGGAAGTGTTCCGCGATACTCTGATCGAACAGGCCGAACAGGGCGTGGACTATTTCACGATCCACGCCGGGGTCCGCCTGCCCTATGTGCCGCTGGCGGCCAAGCGCGTCACCGGCATCGTCAGCCGCGGCGGCTCGATCATGGCCAAGTGGTGCCTGGCGCATCACAAGGAATCGTTCCTCTATGAACGGTTTGACGAGATTACCGAGATCATGAAGGCCTATGACATCGCCTATAGCCTGGGCGATGGCCTGCGCCCCGGATCGATCGCCGATGCCAACGACGAGGCCCAGTTTGCCGAGCTCTATACCCTGGGCGAGCTGACCCACCGCGCCTGGAAGGAAGACGTCCAGGTGATGATCGAGGGCCCCGGCCACGTGCCGATGCACAAGATCAAGGAGAACATGGACAAGCAGCTTGAGGTCTGCGGCGAAGCGCCGTTCTACACCCTCGGGCCGCTCGTCACCGATATTGCCCCGGGCTATGACCACATCACCAGCGGCATCGGCGCGGCGATGATCGGGTGGTACGGCACGGCGATGCTTTGCTACGTCACGCCCAAGGAACACCTGGGCCTGCCTGACCGCGATGACGTGAAGACCGGCGTCGTCACTTACAAGCTCGCCGCCCACGCGGCCGACCTGGCCAAGGGCCACCCGGCCGCGCAGGTGCGCGACAATGCGCTCAGCAAGGCCCGCTTCGAATTCCGCTGGCGCGACCAGTTCAACCTGTCGCTCGATCCCGACACGGCCGAGCAATACCACGACCAGACCCTGCCGGCCGAAGGCGCCAAGTCAGCCCACTTCTGCTCGATGTGCGGGCCCAAGTTCTGCTCGATGAAGATCAGCCAGGAAGTGCGCGAATTCGCAAAGCTCCAGAACCAGGACAGCACCACCTTCGTCGCCGCCGAAGAGGCCGAGGCCGGCATGGCGGCAATGAGCAAGGTCTACGACGCGACCGGGCGGGAGCTATATATGGGGGCTGGGGATCGGGAGCACGATTGAAATGGGTGCGTGGTGCATCGATCCCGAACATCGCGCCGCGTACCTGCGCGGGCGGCTTCAGCCAGAGCACATTCTACGTGATCTGACTGCAGCCATCCAGCCCAACCGCCGATTTGTCGAACTGATCGGCATTAAGGCGGCGGTCGCGGATTCGAGGGATTTCGAGCGAACCTTCGAGCCCGAGTTCAAGCACCATATCGAAACCGATCCGGAGATTGCGGCCATCCTTGAACCCTACCGGGCCATGGGCTTCAATTTCATCTGGACCGGATACTTTGACCCTACCGGCGTCGAGACCAGCTATGCGATCGAGCGCAACCCAGCTGCAGAGGAACAACTGCAGGCGCTCTTGGCTAGCGGGCGCGCGCACGACTGAGGCGTCTACGTCTTAGTCGATCTTCCTCGTAATCTGCGCCGTTAGCTCGGCGCTTTGAACGGGAGCGTGTAGGGTGGTTGCCTATTCGAATCGGATTGGCACAATGGCTCCGCATCAACAGACGAAGGCGCTTGTCGCTGTACTCACCGAATACACAAAACTCTCTCACCTCATTTCTTTTCAGTTTAAGGAAATGAGTAAAATATTCACCGATAAAAACGCGTTGGATAAGTCTGAATCATGTCGCATGCTTTTGCATATGGCTGGAGTCTCGAGTGTTACAATTGGGATTTTGTGTAAAGATATAGGAGTTGTAATAAGGGACTCTTATGGAATCTCAAGATCAATACTAGAGCTTTCGGTCAACTTTTCATACGCGCTTATTAGCGAGGATGGAACGATTTCAAAACTCAGGGAACATGCCGAGTTCCTTCTTTTGAAGAACAGGAAGATTGATCGATCAATCGGGAGTTGGCGAATTCAGCTAGGCACCGACGATCCCCATAATGACGCGCTGGAATCGCGACTTCTTGAGCTGAGTGAAAAATTCACGACCAAGAAGGGGCACAAGAAAGGTTGGAGTGCGGACAGTATTTATAAAAAGATCGAATCAATTAGCGGAAAATTCAAAAAAATATCATTATATTATGGTGGAGCGGCTGCTCTTTCGTACGAGATCTCATCGGAGTATCTTCACGGCAGTCTATACAGTGCACTGCATTTTTACGGCATTCAAGACAAGGGCCATAGCCAACTGAAGGATGGAGAATTTATCAACACCCTCCACCAACATGCTCAAACAAATCTAATTGTTAGCATCCTGTCACTGCATGGGGCGCTGTCCTCATTCGCTGAGTATGTCCGCAGCGAACCGTTGGTCACGCAACTGAATACTCTGTTCCAGAGCCTTTCGGCACTCACGGAAGAACAAGCGGGATAGTTTCGACGCGTCCATCCCACCTTAGTCGCCCCTACCCATCCCCCCACATTCATGCGAACCTCCGGCCCAGTCCTCTTCTGCCCCGGAGCCGCCATGCCTCGCCTGATCCCTGCCGCCGCCGTGCTGGCCCTCGCCGCGCTGGTGGCCGCTTCCCCCGTTGCCGCCAGCAAGCCTGCGACCGCGCCCGGCCCGGTTTTTACCCCGTCGGAGCTGCCCTATCCGTTCTCCAGCGCGGTGCAGGTGGGGGATGTGCTGTACCTTTCGGGCCAGCTGGGCGCCGAGGATGGGGGCGGCAAGGTGGTGCCCGGCGGGATCGGGCCGGAGAGCGAGCAGATGTTCAAGCGGATCAGCCAGACCCTGACCCAGCACGGCCTGAGCTTTGACGACGTGTTCAAGTGTTCCGTCTTCCTGGCCGACATGGCGGACTGGCCGGCCTTCAACACGATCTACGCGCGCCACTTCAAGCCCGGCCGCTACCCCGCGCGCTCGGCCATGGGGGTCAACGGCCTGGCGCTGGGCGCGCGGGTGGAGATGGAGTGCTGGGCGCACAAGCCCCAAAAGCGCTGACGCGGCGCTGATGCGCGCCAGACCGACAGGGCCTGTTCCGCCCGCCAACCTTGTGCCAGAATGGCGTGGGTCGCCCCCTAACGCAGGAGCCGCCATGCCCCGCCTGATCCCGCTTGCAACCGCGCTTGCTGCGCTGGTCGCCGTGCCCGCCCTCGCCGCGCCCAAGCAGACCGTGATGCCCGAGAACCCCGAGGCACGCGCATTTCAGGAGCAGTTCGGCTTTTCCGACGCGGTGGTGCATGGCGATACGGTCTACCTCTCCGGCGTGGTCGCCGGGGCGCCGCCGGCCGGTGCTGACCCGGTGGAGCACTATGCCCGCACCTTCGAGCGGATCGGCGCGATCCTGGCGCGGGCCGGGTCGAGCTGGGATGACGTGCTCGACATCACCACCTTCCACACCGACATCGATGCCTCGCTCACCCCGCTCTCCGCCGCCAAGAACCGCTATGTGAAGGCCCCCTTCCCAACCTGGACCGCAATCGGCGTGCGCCGGCTCTACGAACCCACCGCCGTGGTCGAAATCAAGGTCGTCGCGCGGCTGACAGCGAAGGCGAAGGGCAAACGGTAAAGGCTGCGCGCGGCGGCGCTTGATCGCCAGCAAAACGCTTCCTTCACCACTTGCCCGTTACCCTGCGGGCTATGTCGTTTCGCAAGCCGTTCAAGGCGGTGCCGATCAAGCCCGGACCGCGCCATCGCCGCAACCCGCCCGAGCATACCACGCCCCGGGTGCCGCTGCTGCTGCAAGCAGCTCTGCTGGGATCGGTGATCGGCATTGGCAGTCTGGCGTTTACGGCAAACGGGCGGGCGATCCTCTCGGCCGGGCTCAGGCCAGCTGCTGCCCCGGACGGTCAAACCCGCGAACCGCAAGCCGGCGATTACTGGGAGAATTGCGCCGCCGCCCGCCGCGCCGGGGTCAGCTCGATCAATGCCAGCGAGCCAGGCTACCGCGACGACATGGACGGCGACGGCGATGGCGTGGCCTGCGAGCCCTATAACGGTTACTGAGCCGGGACCAGCTTCTCCACCAGCCGCTTCAGCTCGGCCGGGGTGGTGTGGCCGGCGACGACTTCGTGATAGCCAATCCCGGCCTTGCGCAGCGCTTCCTTCTTCACCGCATCGCGCGCGGCGGCGGCGTTGCCGGTCTGGTGGTGGCCGGTGCCCTGGTATTCCAGCGCGTGGCGGACCTGGCACTTGTCATCCATCAGCGCGAAATCAACCCGTTTGGAATTGACCGCAAAATAGGCGTCCTTGTCATCGCTGGCGAGGAACTCCCCCAGCGAAACCTGGGCCATCACCTGCCAGCCCGGATTGCGCGCGATCACGGCGCTATCGAGCGCCTTGAACACGGCCGCCTCGGGCCGGTTGAGCAGCGCGCGGGCCGAAAAGTCAGCCTCCATCACGCAGCGCAGCTGCTCCGCCGCATCGAGCGCGGCGCGCTCGGGCGTGCCCTTGAGCGGGATCGACGTCTTTTCCTTGCGGAACGGCGTCACCTTATTGTCGGCATTCTTGCGGCCGCGCCAATAGGCCTTGCGCTTCTCACGCTCGCCGCGTTCGACAAAGCGTTCGACAAACATTCCGAAGAATGCACCGACAGCGAGTACTGCCATGAGCAGCAGCGGCTTATCGATCAGGGCAACTATTTCTGGTGGCATCACGCATCAAATCCAACTTAATCCGCCAGTGACAGTATAAATCATCCGACAATAGCAGCAGGTTAACGCAGGCCGCCCCGCCGTTTTCCTACACCCTCGCGGCCTGCTATGATTGCTTCGGCTCTTTGCAATTGTCGATCTGCGCGGTGTGGTGCGCCTCGTCCGGAATTTTTTCCGCCCCCGGTGACGCTCAGCCTGGTTTTGCGCGCTCTGCCGCGGAATTCTGCGGCTTTTGCGCTGTTGGAAGAAGCGGACGCAGTGTCAACTGTGTCAAGCCCAGCGTAACGCTGCCGCCCTTGCGCTCCCGCCGATAATCTGCTGCCTTGCCAGTGTCCTGCACCGAGTCCTGCGCGGCTGGTTCCGGATGCTCCGGGGGGAGGGGAGGACTGGATGGTTTCACTGATCTACGTCAGTACGGCGACGGCTGACCTTACCCCCGAAGACCTGGCAGCACTGGGCGAGGCAGCTGCGGCGGCCAATGCAGCGCGCGGGATTACCGGGATGCTGGCCTTCAATGGTGAGCACTTCATGCAATTGCTCGAGGGCCAGGATGCGGCGGTTGAGGCACTGCTGGCCCGGATTGCGGCCGATCCGCGCCACCGTGATCTGGTGGTGATCCGGCGCGATGTGCGCCCGGCGCGCGAGGTGCCCTATTGGTCGATGCGCACCTTCCTGACGCCGCTGAACGGCGCGGGCGCGGCGACCGAATTCGCCGCCCGGCTGCCCGCAACCTTTGCCGCAGATACGCGCGTGGTCTTCACCAGCTTTGCCTCGATCAAGCGCGAGCTGGCCTGAAGGTTCGGCAAATGTGGCAGTGGGCAGCGCGGCCGCGCAGCGCTAGGCTGCGGGCATAACAAACGGCGGGAAGAGACGCATGACCAAGGAACAGACCGGTGGCTGCCTGTGCGGCGCGGTGCGCTACAAGATCACGGCCGAGCCGTTCATGCAGGCGGTCTGCCACTGCAAGAACTGCCAGCGCCAGGCCGGCAGCGGCTGGTCGATGATCCTGGGTCTGCCTGAGGACGGGGTGGAGATCACTGGCTCGGTCCAGACCTATGTCGATCACGGCACCAGCGGCGGTGAGGTCCACCGCCAGTTCTGCCCGACCTGCGGATCGCCGGTCTTCACCCGCGTGCCGGCCCAGGCCGGGTGGATCTTCGTCAAGGCGGGCTCGCTCGACGATACCAGCAGCTTCAATCCGCAGATCCAGTTCTGGACGGCAAGCAAGCAGCACTGGATCGAGATCCCCGACGTGCCGGGGGTGCCGGGCAACCCAGGCTAGGCGCGCGCCAGCCGGGCCAGCGCTTCATCCAGCGCCTGGAGAAAGCGTGAACGGTCGGTCTTGGCGAAGGGGGCGGGTCCGCCAATCGCCTCGCCCCCGGCGCGCAGGTCGGCCATGATCGCGCGGGTGGCAATCGCGCTGCCGATCGAGGCATGGGTGAAGGGCTTGCCGGTGGAGGAGATGACTGTCGCACCGGCCTTCAGGCAGCGATCGGCCAGCAGGATGTCGCTGGTGATCACGACGGCGCGGGCATCGGCGTTGTCGGCGATCCAGTCATCCGCGGCATCGAAGGCGTCCGACACGGTGACGCGTGCGATCAGCGGGTGATCGGGCACGCGCAGCCGCATGTTGCTGACCACCTTGACCGCGACCTGGCGGCGGAAGGCGACCTTGTAGATCTCTTCCTTGACCGGGCAGGCATCGGCATCGACCAGGATGCGGAGCGGCTGGACTGTCATCGGCGGGCGGCGGTCAGCGCTTCATGTGCTCCAGCCCGGCCAGGACGCCCGGCTTGAGACTGGGCTGCGAGGCGTTCGGCTTGGGCGGCTTCTCCGCCTTGGGCTTGCGGGCTTCGCGGTTCGATTTATTCTGGCCCTTGGCCATGGCACGTTCCTTTGCGGGGCAGATGCCCCTGGCGGCGATCCTAGGCGCATTTGCGCCAATCGCGGCACGAAATCGAACCTAGCGCTTGCGCACGAACTCCGCGCGCAGGACCAGCCCCTTGATGCCGGGATAGCGGCAGTCGATCTCCTGCGCATCGCCGGTCAGGCGGATCGAGGGGATGACGGTGCCCTGCTTGAGCGTCTGCCCGGCCCCCTTGACGGTCAGGTCCTTGATCAGCGTGACGGCATCGCCATCGGCCAGGAGGTTGCCCACGGCATCACGCACCTCGACGGCGTTTTCAGCAGCGCGCTTAGCCGCAAGTTCTGAGGCGGGCAGCCATTCGCCGCTGTCCTCGTCATAGACATAGTCTTCGTCGTCGCCAGCCATCGGATTACCCCTTCCGTGCCCGCCATGACAGGCCAGGGGGCGCAGCGCAACGGGCGTTGACAATGATCGGTGCCCGGCCAAGTCTTGGCCCCGACAGGAGGGTACCGCGATGGCGAAGGGGTGGTCATGGATGCTGTGGGGGGCGGCGGCCTATAACTGGCTGGTCAGTCTGCCAGTGCTGCTGAACATTGCTGCGGGCGACAAGGTCAGCGCCGTCCTGGTGGCGGGATTCGGGGTGCTTTACGCCCTGGTCGCGAGCAATCCGGCGCGGCTGGCCCCGGCGCTGTGGGCTGGGGTAGTCGGCAAGCTGGGGCTGGTCGTGCTGCTCTCTCCCTCGATCGCGGCGGGCACGGCGGCACCTGGCACGGCCCCGGTGCTGGCGGGCGATCTGCTGTTTACAGCCGCCTTCCTGGCGCTGCTGCTCGGGCCCGGGCGGAACAGGGGAGAGATGCAATGACTGGAGACCTTGCCGCGCGGCGGCTGGCCGTGGTGGGTGTTGCCTTGCTGCTGGCCGCCATGTTGACCGGGTTTGCCACTGGCGCCGTGCCCAACCCGCGCATGGCGCTCTCCGCGCACCTGGCCGGCACGACCAGCGCGCTGATGCTGATCGCGCTCTCGGCCATCTGGCACCGCGTCACCCTAAGCTCGCGCGGCCACGGTTGGGCCAGCGGCCTGCTGGCCTTCGGCGCGGTGACCAACTGGGCGGCGGTGCTGTTGGCCGCGATCTGGGGGGCCGGGGCCACCACCATGCCGATTGCCGCCAAGGGCATGACTGGCACTGCCTGGCAGGAAAGCGTCATCGCGGCCGCGCTGCTGGCGCTGTCGCTGGCGATCCTGGTGGGGCTGGGGCTGGTCTTGCGCGGTTTGCTGGCGCGAGGCGAGTGACCTGTGGCGATTGACCAGACCATCATCCGCCTTGGCCCGCAGCACCGCAATGACGCGATTGCCACGCTGGCTGCGGCGTTTCAGGGCGATCCGGCGGTGAGCTGGATCATCCCCGATGCGGCCGAACGCGCCCGCCGCCTGCCGAAAATGTTCGCCTGGCTGTGGGACGATCACCAGCGCCACGGGATCGCGCTCGGCACGCCGGGGTGTGAGGCGGTGACGCTGTGGCGGCTGCCAGGCAAGGTCCATCACCACGATCCGCTCTGGCCGCCCGAGATCTTGCGTCTGCTGCGCATCTTCGGGCGGCGGATCCTGCGGGCCAGCACGGTCGGCGATGCGATCGCTGCGCACCTCGCCAAGGGCGAGGACTGGTACTACCTGCGCTATGCCGGAGTGCGGCCAGACTGCCAGGGTCAGGGGCTGGGCGGCCTCACCATCCGCGCCGGAATTGCCGAGGCGACCGCAGCCGGCAAACCGGCGCTGCTGGAAACCGCGACCGAGAGCAATGTCGGCATCTACCTGCGGCTCGGCTTTGGCGTGCACGAGGAGTGGGACGTGCCGGCCAGAGACGGCCCGCACTTCTGGTCGATGTCGCGGCCAGTTTAGAAGCCGCTAGCGAGAAACTCCTCGGCCAGCCCCGCCAGCAGGGCGGTGCCGCGCGGCAGGACCGCCTCGTCCACCATCATGCGGGGTGAGTGGATACCGCAGCACGAATTCCAGTCGGCCCCGTCCTCGGCTACGCCCAGGAAGAACATCGCGCCGGGAACCATCTCGAGCACATAGGAGAAGTCCTCTGCCCCCATGATCGGCGCGGGCAAGGTTTGCCAGGCGCCGGGGCCGAGCAGGCCCTCCGTCACGCGCTCACCAAAGGCGACCGCCTTGGCATCGCAGATCGTGACCGGGAAACCTTCGATGATCCGGACCTCCGCACTGAGGCCATGTGCCGCTGCAATCCCCTTGGCGAGCTGGTCGAGCGCCGCGTGGAGCTTGGCGCGGTGGCGCGGCGAAAGCGTGCGCATCGTGCCCTTCAACGTCGCGAAATCGGCGATCACATTGTGCGCCGTCCCGCCCTCGATCCGGGCGACGGTGACCACCACCGGATCGTGAGCGTTGAACTGGCGCGTCACCAGCGTCTGAATGCCCAGCACAATCTCGCAGGCGACCGGCACCGGGTCATGGGTCTGGTGCGGCATCGAGGCATGGCCGCCCGCGCCCGTGACCATGATCTCGAACTGGTCGGCCGCTGCCATCAGCGGCCCGGCCCGGCCGGCAACCAGACCGTGCCGGGCATTGGGCATGACATGGAGCGCAAAGGCCGCATCGGGCAGGGGCCCAAATCCTTCACCGCCAATCAGGCCATCATCCAGCATGAAGCGCGCACCGTGGTGGCCCTCCTCTCCCGGCTGGAACATGAAGGAAACGGTTCCCTGCAGCTCCGCCTGCCGCGCCGCCAGCACCCGCGCCGCACCGGCCAGCATGGCGGTATGGGCATCGTGGCCGCAGGCGTGCATCGCGCCCTGGATCTGGGAGGCGAAGGGCAGGCCGGTCTCTTCCGGCATCGGCAGAGCGTCCATGTCGCCGCGCAGCAGGACATGGCGGCCCGGTGAACCACCCTGGAGCGTGGCGACCATGCCGGTGGTCGATGGTCCCTCGCGCCAGGTCAGCGGCAGGTCGGCCAGCGCGGCGCGGACCTTGTCGCGGGTGCGGGGGGTGTGGAGGCCAAGTTCGGGCTCGGCATGAATCGCGCGGCGCAGCGCAACAACCTCATCCGAAATCGCGCGGGCAGCGTCTAGCAGGTGACTGTGGAGCATGGGCGGATGATAGCTGCCCGGCGCTGTGCGTCTAGGCCCCGATCTTCACCGCAATGCGCCGCGCCGCAGCATTGTGCATAAGGACCGATACGACCAGCAGCACGTTGAGCACGACCGCCTGGTAGGCCATGTAATAGAGCGGCGTGCCCGCGAACATCGACAGGCCCAGCACGATCGCGCGCGGGTTGGGGCCCAGCACCTTGCACATGAACAGCAGCGGAGGGGCTTCGGCGCGCACCGCGGCAGCAATCTCGGCCAGGCGGGCGGAATCGCCCTTGGCTGCATCGACCGCAGCGTCGATCCGCAGCGCATGCGGGGTCATCCCGCTGGCGGCGTTGAGGTAGGCCGAGACGAAGACCCCGAACAGGCTCTTGCTCGTGGCCGAATCCGCCTGGCCATGGCTGTGGCGGATCCAGGGGGTGCCATAGACCCACCACTGATACTGCCGGCGCTGGACCTCGACATGGTTGGACTGAACCGCATGGCTGATCCCGGCGAAGACGATCAGCGCCCAGCCCATGCCGCCGCTGAAGTAGCCGGGCTCCTGCGAAAGCACCCAGCCCAGGATCAGGTAAAGCACGATATGGCTGGCATAGTCACAGACGCCATCGACCATCTCGCCGATCGGGCTGGTGCGGCCGGTCATCCGGGCCAGGTCACCATCGGCGCCATCGACCACGTGCCAGCCCATGTGCAGCGCCATGCCCAGCGCCGCGCCGACCGGCCAGGCCAGGCCGGCATAAACGATGCCTGCCGCGACCACCATCAGCCCGCCGAACACCGAAACCATGTTGGGGGTGATCGGCGTATGCGCCAGGCCGCGCGCCAGCTGCCAGGCAAGCGGATGGTAGATGTAGTGATTGAGCGGATCCTGCAGTTCGCGCGGGCGCTGCGGCCGTGCCGGTTTGCCCTGCGTTACGCCCGCCATCGCCTGTTCCAAGTCTTGCCCCGCTTCGCTGCAAATGGCCCTGCGGCCTTGCCTCCCCTTAGCGGCGCGAGGGCCCGCCTAACAAGGGCCTGACGGCGGATTTGCCACGCGCAGGAATGGTGCTATGCTAGTAAGCCTGCATTGCGCAGGTGTAATGTCCGGATGTGGCGGGATTCCAACAGGAAAGCGCCGGATTCGGGGCCGAAAAGGGAGAGGTCGCGGTGGCCACAGCAAGCCGCCCAATCCCGCTATTCGGCTTGACCTGCGCCAAACTTCTTGCTTTTGGCGCGCGATTTCACAATGGGGCGGCCTTGATTCAGGCCGTGCTGCGCCGTTCGAGAAGGATTAAAACCTAATGAAGCCGATCAAGGTCGCCATTATCGGTGTTGGCAACTGCGCCAGCTCGCTGGTCCAGGGGGTTACCTACTATCGCCAGAACAACTCCTCGCAGGGCCTGATCCACGACAAGATCGGTGGCTTTGGCGCGGGCGACGTTGACTTCGTACTTGGCGTCGATGTCGACGCCCGCAAGGTCGGCAAAGACATTGCCGAAGCGATCTTTGCCAAGCCGAACAACACTGCCGTGTTCCAGGCCGAAGTGCCGCTGACCGGCGCCAAGGTGATCATGGGCAAGGTGTCGGACGGCGTTGCCCCGCACATGACCACGGTCGGTGAAAAGGGCTTCATCGTTTCTGACGAGGCCGAAGCCGACCAGGCTCGCATCGTCCAGGCGATCAGGGATTCGGGCGCCGAAGTGCTGGTCAACTTCCTCCCCGTCGGGTCGCAGGAAGCTACCGAGTTCTACATGAACTGCGCGCTGGAAGCCGGCGTTGCCGTGGTCAACTGCATGCCGGTGTTCATCGCCAGCAACCCTGAATGGGAAGCCAAGTTCCGCGCCAAGAACCTGCCGATCGTGGGTGACGACATCAAGGCCCAGGTTGGCGCCACGATCGTCCACCGCGTGCTGTCCAGCCTGTTCGCCGCCCGCGGCGTGACGGTTGAGCGGACCTACCAGCTCAACACCGGCGGCAACACCGACTTCATGAACATGCTGGACCGTCAGCGTCTCGGTTCGAAGAAGGAATCGAAGACCGAAGCCGTCCAGGCCATGCTGGCCCAGCGCCTCGAAGACGAAAACATCCACGTCGGCCCGTCGGACTATGTTCCGTGGCAAAAGGACAACAAGCTGTGCTTCCTGCGCCTGGAAGGCCTGCAGTGGGGCAACGTGCCGATGGAACTGGAACTCCGCCTCTCGGTGGAAGACAGCCCCAACTCGGCCGCTTGCGTCATGGACGCGATCCGCTGCGCCAAGCTGGCGCTGGACCGCGGTGAAGGCGGCGCCGTGATCGGTGCCTCGGCCTACTTCTGCAAGCACCCGCCGCAGCAGTTCAACGATGACCTCGCCGCCCAGATGGTTGAGGAATACATCGCCGACACCGCGCTGGCCGCTGAATAAGGCCAACGGTCTGGAACTAGAGGCGGCGCCGGACAATTCCGGCGCCGTTTCTGTTTGAGGAAACGCCAATGGACGCTCTCATCATTGCGGCAGGTTTTGGCAGCCGACTGCGCGACGTATCGGATTCCAAGCCGCTAACACCGATTGCAGGCGTCCCGCTGCTCGAACTGGGCGCACGGCAGGCCAAGGCTGCGGGCGTTGAGCGCGTTGTCGTGGTCACGGGGCACGAGGCAGAGCGCATCGAGGCAGCGCTGCCCGCGATTTCCGAACGCGTAGGCGTCCCGGTCGTATCGCATCGGGTCGCGGACTGGTCCAAACCCAACGGCTGGTCGGTCATCGCCGGTGCCGACACGATCGATGGCAATTACCTGCTGATGATGTCGGACCACATCTTTTCCGCCCGGATCCTGACCGCGCTCGCCCAGCAGCATGGGCCCGATCGCGGCGTGACCCTGGCGGTAGACTATCGCTGCGATAATCCGCTGGTCGATCCCGACGACGCGACCTGGGTCAAGCTGGACCAGCGCGGCTTCATCACCGCTATCGGCAAGACCATTCCCGCATATGACGCGGTCGATTGCGGAGCCTTCCTGGCGACGCCGGAGCTGGCCGAGGCGATCCGCGCCGCGATTGCCGAAGGCAAGGCCGGGAGCCTCTCAGAAGGCATGCAGCGGCTCGCCGACGCGGGACGCGCGGCGACGATGGATATCGGCACGGCCTGGTGGCTCGATGTCGATGACCCGCGCGCCTATGAACTGGCCGAAGACCAGGCCCCGCGCGAGCTGCCGGAGATTTACGCTACCCTTTAGGGGTACTTCATCGAGATCCGCGTGGTCAGCCCGGGCTTCGGCACGTTGAGCCGGACCGAGCGGAACTGCGGCAGGCCGGCCAGCGTCGCCGGGTTGTTCGAGAAGCCATAGCCCTCGGCCGGGAGGCCCAGGCCGGTGCGGTCAAACCGGCCGTCGCGGTTCTCGTCATGGTAAAGCGCCAGGGCATAGACCCCCGGCTTGGGCACAAAGATGCAGCCGCGGGTCGTGCCGGTGTTGGCATCGACTCGGCCGACATAGAGCGAACCGCGCTTGACCAGGAACTTCGACGAATCGTCGGCATAAAGCGTGATCGCGACCACGCCATTCCCATTGCGTACGCCATCAACCACGACATTGAGCCAGGTTGCGCTGGCCGGGCCGGTGCAGCCGGCCGGCGCGGCGGCAGGCGCACTGGCCGCCGTGGGAGCCGCAGCCGACACCAGCGCAGCAAGGGCAAGGGCCGCGGCGCGGATACGTCGGGGCTGGATCATCGCTTCGTCATCCTGTCTGTTGGGAGAAGCTGGCACGCCATTATGGCACCTGCATTACGGTGCATCGCCTGCCAGTGTTGCCCCCCAATTACGATTCGCCCGCTGAATAGCCGGTGAATTGGGCAACAATTGGGTAACCACCTAGGATTCGTCAACCACCTGGCCTGAGTCGAGCCTGATCACGTGGTCAGCAAGATCAAGCAGGGCACCGCGATGGGCGATCAGCACGATCGTCATCCGCCCGCGCAACTGCGCCAGCGCCGCGGCAATTGCCATCTCGTTTTCGGTATCAAGAGCCGAGGTTGCCTCATCGAGAATCAGCAGCTGCGGATCGCGCAGCAGCGCGCGGGCCAGCATCAGCCGCTGGCGCTCACCCCCGGATAGCCGCCGCCCGCCATCGCCCAACCGGGTTTCGAGCCGCTGCGGCAGAGCGCGGACGAAGTCTGCCGCTGCTGCATCTTCCAGTGCCTGCCACAGCCGTGGCTCGTCCGCCGCCGGTGCGGCCCACCGCAAGTTGTCCCCTACGGAAGCCGCAAGGACCAGCGGTTCCTGGTCGATATAGGCAACCTGGCCGCGCCAGGTGCGCAGTTTCGCGGGATCAAGCACCGCTTTGTCAACTGCGATGGTGCCGGCGTCCGGGACCAACAGGCCGGCAAGCAGATCGGCAAGCGAACTTTTGCCCGCACCCGATGGTCCGACCAGCGCGGTAATCTGCCTGGCCGGGATGGCGACGCTCACCCCGGCCAGCGCAGGTGCCACCTGCCCGGCATAGTGCAACGTGACGCTGCTCAGGTGCATCGCGCGGGCCAGCTCGATCCGCTCGGCGGCAATTGCCGAGGGCTCCGCCGCTGCGTCCATCGCCGCGATCTGGGCCTCGGCGGCGGCCAGAGCCGGAGCGGCATGGCGCCACTGCTGCCAGGCTTCCTGCAAGGTGCCGAGCAGCGGCAAGGCCCGCGCAAAGACCGCGATCAGCGGCAGGACCGTGGCGGCCGGCAGATGCCACCCGGCCAGCGCCAGCCAGACCAGCAGCGCCAACACCGCCGCGCCCCCGGTCTGGAGCAGGAACTGCCCCATGGCCTGGCTGCTGTGCCATGCGTGACGTGCCGCGCCGAGCTCCGCAAAGCCCTGCATAACCATGGCTTCGGCCTGGGCCTCACGACCCAGCGTCTTGATCGAGCGCAGCGCACCAAGCGCCTCGCCAATCGCGCCGTGGACCCGGTCCCAGATTGCACCGAAAGCTTCGCCCAGCGCTGTCGCCTGTTGCCGCAGCCTGCGATAGGCCAACAGCACGAGCATGCCCGCCAGCAGTCCGCCCAGCGCAAACAGCGGATAGATCGCCAGCGCCGCCAGGGCGAGCGCAAGCAAGGTCACCACGCTGGTGGTCGCTAGCAGCAACTGGTTCACGCCGTGCCCGACCCGGTCGAGATTGGTGATCAGCAGGCTGGCCTGATCGGACCGGCGCAGACCCTGCAGCGTTCGCCAGTCAGCGCCCAGCAAGGCCCGCCAGGCGCGTTGCCGCAGTCCGTCGATCAGCGCCAGCTCCAGTGACAGCGCCGCACGGTTGCGGGCCAGCACCAGCGCTGCACGCGCCGCCACCAGGACAACGAACAGCGCCAGCAGGGCAGGCAGCGTCTGGTCGAACCCAAGGCTCGTGACCGCCTTGGCGATGGGTCCCACTGCCACCGTGTCGCGACCGGCCAGAGTACCCAGCAACGGGACCAGCAGCACCAGGCCGACGCCTTCGGTCAGGGCCGACAAAGTCTGCAACAGGGCCAGGCGCGGGACGAGCCGACGGACCTGCGGATCACGCAAGCCGGCGCTCATTGATTGCAGCCTTCGAAATAGTTCACATAGCGCGCCAGCATGATGGCGCGCGGGATCGCGCCCTCGCGCAGCAGCCGCTCCTCGACCGGGATCGCACCAGTGGCAGGCCAGTCTTCAAGGGCGTGGCGGATCTTCGGAAAATCGATCATGGCGCTGAGCCGCTCGTTCTGCGCCAGTTGCTCCACTTCTGCCAGCAATTCGCGCCGACGGCGGCCCAGCTTGAGGTGCCAGTCGGCCCCGTGGCGACCGTGGCGGGTTTCCAGCCGCTGCGCCTCAGGCATGATTCCGCGCGCCATTTCGCGCGCCAGCCAGCGGGTCTGGCCATCGCGCAGGAACAGCTCGGTCGGCAGGCCCAGGCAGAATTCGACGAAGGGGCGCCAGGCCGTGGGATCGCGCTGGGGCAGGCCATAGATCTCCTCGAAGCCGTGCATGATGTCGCAATGGTCGTTGCGCTGGAACAGCTCGAACTCGCGCCAGCGGCCCAGCTCGGGCCAGCGTCGCACCGGTTGCCCCGCCTGCCGCGCCCGTGCCTGGGCGCCAGAGGACAGCGCATAGTCAGCCCGCAGCGGCGAGGCGATGGCGAAGATGTCTGGCTGCCCGCGCAGCCGCCGCTGCCATTGCCACAGCTTGTCCGGCAGGATCGGCAGGACGCTCAGTGCCAGGAACCGCCGCAGCAGCGAGCGGTCATCGTTCTCGGCATGGCGCAAAGCCAGCCAGAGCTGCCGCCAGCGCCCGCGCAGCAGGTATTCGGGGAAACCCCAGCCGCCCTCGGCACTGAAAGTGAAATTGCCATAGTCGGCACCCAGCACCACATCGCAGCCCGCCGCCCGCGCCGCGCGCCAGAGCGAATGGAAGTGGCTGAAATTGGTTTGATTGATCGCGGCAGAGCCGGTCGCAAAGAACAGCTCGGTAAGGCCGGCATCGAAACCCGTGCCGGCATTGTCCTCAAAATGAAGGACCAGCCCCGGGTGCTGCTGGGCAAAGGCTTCAACATAAGGCCGCTCGTCACCGAAGGTGCCGCTATCCTGGTGACCATCCCAGCCGTTCTCAGGCGTGAAGGTAAAAGCATGGAGCTGGCTTCCGGCAGGCAGGGCAGCCAAGGCCTTTGCGGCGACCTGCGATGAATCGAGTCCGCCCGAAAGCATGATGGCTGGGCGATGCGACCCTCGAAGCGCAACTTTGGTCGCTTCAGTCAGCAGGCTGTGCGCTGCCTCAAGATACTCGGCATCGCGGCCAAGCCGCACTTTGGGCAAGCTGTACAAATCGTAATAGCGCCGTTCACGCATGCCCGCCGGATTGAAGCGCAGTTCGGTGCCGAGCGGGACCTGTTCCACCCCTTCGAACCAGCCGGTCCGATCATCGCCGGGATTGAACAGCGCGTTATCCGCCAGCTTGGCATCATTGATCTGCCGCGGCACTCCGCAAGCAAACAATGCGCGCGTCACCGAAGCGGCGATCAAGCGTTCAGGACGGGCATGGAAATGCAGCGGCGGTGCCCGCAGCGGACTGCGTACCAGGCACAACTCCTGCGCTGCACCGTTAATCAGGATTGCGGCATATTCGCCGATCAGCCGTAGGTCTGCGGCATCGCCCCAGGCCAACCGCGCAGCGCCATAGAGCCGGGCCAGCTTGGCCGGATCCGGCCGATCACCGGGATAGTCGACCTCCAGCAGGCCCGCCGCTTCTCGGGCATTGTCGATCCGTCCGGCAAACAGCACCAGCAGCGGCCCGACTTTGGGCGGCTGCCACTGACGTGCCCGGTGCGAAGCTGTCCCCGGCAGGAGCGAAGCTACCTGGCACTGGTCAACCGAAGCTGCACTGGCAATCCGTCCGGTACCGGCCGCGAGAGCCTGCGCCAAGTGGGCGGCGGTCGGCTCATGCCGGCCAGAGCGCTGCCAATCGACCGCGATCACGTCAACCGCCGGGCGTGGCGGCCCGCCCCTTCACGCTCAGGATCGGCGGTTCGACCCCTGCGTCGTACCAGGGCCAGGGCGCGGTCCGACATCGGCAAGCTGACCCAGGCGGACGAGTTCGGGCTTGGTCCACGTCTTGTCCTGCGGCCGGTTCTGCTGCGACATTTTTTCCAACTCCGGTGGGCCGGGCGACCGGCCCGCTGCACGCAAATATACATGTATGACAAGCCTCTGGCTAGTGGCCGAACCGCGCCAGGGCCTGGAAAGGTTGATCGAGCGCACCGATCAGGATCTCATCACCGCAGGCAACCCAGGCGTGCAGGTCATCCACTCCGCCGCGGGCTGCGTCCGGCAGGACGGCGATCACCAATTGAGCCGGCCGGTCCCGCCGCCGCAGCATCCAGTGCAGCGCCATGGCCTGCGGCAGACACTTGGTCTGCCCGGGCAGATGCAGGCTGGCCCGTTCAACCGCTTTCGCCAGCAGCCGATCCCCATCGCTGGCCGACCGGGCTTGCGCCGCTACCGCCACGGGTCCAAGCAGGTGCCGCCACCGACCAAGCCGCACGCCCGCCACCAGCAACCGTGCCGCAGCAAGCAGCACCAGGGCTTCGGCCACCAGCAGGCGCCAGCGCATCATGCCCCCGTCAACAGCCCCGCCGCCGCGAGCTGGGCCAGGAAGGGATCGACATCTTGGGCAATGGCGCTGGGTTCGACCCCATATTCCGCCGCCAGCGCCGCAATCAGGCCGGCGCGGTCATTCTGCGCATCAAGCGCCAGCCAGATCGACCGGGCCGTGCCGGTGAGCGAGAAGAAATCCCCGCTGGCCAGGCTCATCACCACCACCTCTTCATCGATCGTCGCCTCGGTGAACTGTCCGGCGGCCTTGGCCAAAGTCATCGTCCCAACTCCCTGATCCGCTGTGCCGCCAGAGCCAGCGACGCGGCGAACCCTTCCGCCGAGATCGGCCGCACCAGCCGCGCCATCGTCACCTGCCCCGCCAGCCGCGCCCGCAGCGCGAACAGTTCGGCCCGGCCTGGCTGGGCTGCCTCGCGGAAGAGTTCCTGCGTATAGTGATCGTCTTCCAGCCGGACAAATCGTTCCGCGCCGCGCGCTTCGTGCCAGCGGACGTCCGGGCCGGTTTCCAGAAATACCAGGCCGGCCAGCGGCAGCGGCTGGCCCAGATCGCCCGCGGCGGGCCGGGCATAGAACTTGCCCGTTGCCGCTCCCACCGGCGCTTCGGCGACCGCGCCAGCAAGTGCCAGCGCATCGGGCAGCAGCTTGAGTCGCTTGTGCCCCGGCATGGCGATCAGGCCCTCGGTGTTGTGCAGATCGACCAGCAGGGAATCGTCGCAGAACAGCGGAAAGCCCAGCTGCCCCAGCCCCGCCGCCAAGGTCGATTTGCCCGCCCCGGTCGGCCCGGTGAAGGCAATCGCCCGGCCATCGACTGCCACGGCCGAGGCATGCAGCGGCAGGAAGCCCTTGAGACAGGCGACCCCGGCATAGACGCTGCCGTTCAGCCACAGCGCTTCCTCGTCCGGATCCGCCCCTTCGGGCTGCTCGATCACGATCCCTGCGCCTGGCGCGTGGAAATAGCCATAACCACTGTCGGTCCATTGCAGATAGCGCCCGCCGGTGATCAACCGGTGGCCCAGCGGCACGGTAATCCCGTCCAGGTCGCGCGGCACCGGGCCATGCCGTGCTGCCGTCTCTCGCGCCAGCACGGCCATGGCTTCGGCAGAGGTCCGCAAGGAAATCATCAGCTTGACCCTGTGCCGGGACGGCTGGCAGTGGTCAATCGCCCAAACGAGCGATTTATGCGCCAGATACCGTGTGGAAAACACGGCTTCTCCGGTTGTTCCTACCAGATGTGGTGGGTAAGCGCCGGGTAAGGGAGGCCTCCGCCGCAGCCATGCCCCATCCGCTGATTTCACCTTCGATCCTCTCTGCCGACTTCGCCCGGCTGGGTGAGGAAGTGCGCGCGGTTGACGCTGCCGGGGCTGACTGGATCCATGTCGACGTGATGGACGGGCATTTCGTGCCTAACATCACGATCGGGCCGATGGTGGTAAAGGCGCTGCGCCCGCACACGACCAAGCCGCTTGACGTCCACCTGATGATCAGCCCGGTGGACAGCTACCTGGCCGCCTTTGCCGAGGCCGGGGCCGATATCATCACCGTCCACCCCGAAGCCGGCCCGCACATCCACCGTACGGTCCAAGCGATCAAAGGGCTGGGCAAGCTGGCCGGCGTCTCGCTCAATCCCGGCACCCCGGCCAAGATGCTGGACTACCTGATCGACGATATCGACCTGGTTCTGGTGATGAGCGTCAATCCGGGCTTCGGCGGGCAAAGCTTCATCACCAGCCAGCTCCGCAAGATCGAGGCGGTGCGCAAGGCGATCGACAAGAGCGGGCGCGACATCCGGCTGGAAGTGGACGGCGGCGTCGATGTGGAGACAGCGCGGCTCTGCGTGATGGCCGGGGCCGACGTGCTGGTGGCCGGCACGGCCACTTTCCGCGGCGGGCCAGAGCGCTATGCCGCCAATATCGCTGCGCTGAAGGCTGCCGGCGGGGCATGATGGAGGCGATGAGCCAAACCCGCGATCATACCACCCCTAATGACGGGGAACCCGCAATCGCGATCCCCCTTGGCGCGGGCACCGATGCGCCGCTGATTGATCATGGCGCGGCGGCCAACCCCAGCGAACTGGTCGAACCAGGCCGGGCGCTCGCCCTCGCCGATTTCACCCCGCCAGCGCTCGGCGCGGGCGAGCGGCTGCTGCGGCTGGCCTATCGTCTGGGCGTGCCAGGCTCGACTTTGGCCGCGCCCTTTCGCAAGCCGGCCAAGCCGCGCCTGCTGGCGACCGTGCTCAATCCGCTGCCGGGCCAGAAGATGGCCGGAACCGCCATTCGCGCCGGGCATTTCCTGGTCCACGGGGTCAAGGCACCGATCGCCCAGATCGACTTTGCCGGCGCCGCGCGGATGGCGCCGCCGCTCGAACGCGTGGTCCATTCCTTTGCCTGGCTCGCCGATCTCGAGGCTTCGGCCCCGCGCGAGCAGGTTGTGCCAGTGGCTGAGCGGGTGCTCGCCGCCTGGCTCAATGCCAACCCTTCACCCCCGTCGCGTCCCGGCAAGGGGCCGGCCTGGACCGTCGCCAATGCCGGCACCCGCGAACTGAACTGGCTGGTTCACGCGCCGCTGATCCTTTCCGGCAATGACAAGGCCCAGCGCGCCCGCGTGCTTGCGGCGATGAACGACACGGCCCGCTGGCTCGACAAGAATGTCGGCCGCGCCGAGGACCTGCTGGCCGAAGTAGCCGGTTGGTGCGGTATCGTTGCCGCCGGGCTGCTGCTGCCCGATGGCAAGCCGCGCCGCCTGTTTGGTGAGGCAGGGCTGATCAAGGCCCTGGGCGAACTGGTGGGCGATGATGGCGGGATCCTCTCGCGCAGCCCGCTGGGGCAGATGGAGGCGATCGCCCTGCTGGTCCGGCTGCGCGCCTGCTACAGCGCGGTCCGGCGGGATCCGCCGGCCGCGCTGGAAGCAATCCTGGCGCTGCTGGTTCCGCCGCTGCTGGCGCTGACCCATGGCGATGGCTCGCTTGGCTCTTGGCAAGGTGGTTGGGCGGTCGACGCGGTCGACGTGGCGGCGCTGATCGCCGCTTCGGGCGTGCGGACCCGGCCCTTGCGCGATGTGCGCCAGTGGGGTTTCCAGCGCGTTGTCGCGCAGAAGTCGATCCTGCAGTTCGATGCCGCTCCGCCGCCGCTGGCCAAGCACGCCCGTTCCGGCTGCGCCTCGACCCTGGCCTTCGAGTTCTCGCATCTGGGCCAGCGGATCGTGGTCAACTGCGGCGGTTCGGCCTGTGCCGGCGGGCTGATCCCGGTGCGGCTTGAGCAGGGCCTGCGCGCCACCGCGGCGCACTCCACCCTGGCGCTCGACGACGCCAATTCGACTGCCGTGCTGATCAACGGCCGGATTGGCAGCGGGGTTTCGGAAGTCGAGGTCGACCGGCGGACCATTGCTGGCGAAAAGCTCTTGGGCGCGACCCGGCTTGAGGCGAGCCACAACGGCTATGTCGCCCGCTATGGCCTGACCCACCGCCGCATCCTGATTCTGCGCGACGAAGGCACCGAGCTGCGCGGCGAGGACCTGCTGATTCCGGCTGGTGGCAAGGGCAAGAGCGGCAAGGTCGCCTTCGCGATCCGCTTCCATCTTGGCCCTGGGATCGAGGTGGGCCTGAGCGAAGACGGCCAGGGCGCGGGCCTGGCCATGCCCGATGGCTCTTACTGGCAGTTCCGCGCCGCGGGCCAGGTAACGGTTGAGGAAAGCATCTGGGCTGATGGCCAGGGCCGGCCCCAGCCGATCCAGCAACTGGTCCTGCAGGGCCTGGTATCACGCGGCGGCGGCAACTTTGCCTGGCTGCTGAAGAAGATGGGATAGCATTCACATGACTGAGGTAACGATCCGCCGGGCGCTGCTTTCGGTGTCCGACAAGGCCGGGCTGGTGGAACTGGGCCAGGCCCTTGCCGCGCGCGGGGTGGAACTGGTCTCGACCGGCGGCACGGCCAAGGCGCTGCGCGATGCGGGCCTGACCGTGAAGGACATCTCCGAGCTGACCGGCTTTCCCGAGATGATGGACGGGCGGGTCAAGACGCTGCACCCCAAGGTCCACGGCGGGCTGCTGGCTGTGCGCGACAATCCCGAGCACGCCAAGGCCATGGCCGAGCACGCAATCGGGGCGATCGATCTGGTGGTGGTCAACCTCTATCCCTTCGAAGCGACCGTCGCCAAGGGCGCGAGCCGCGACGAGATCATCGAGAATATCGATATCGGCGGCCCTTCGATGGTCCGCTCGGCGGCCAAGAACCACGCCTATGTGACCATCGTCACCGATCCGGCCGACTATGCCGGCCTGCTGGCCGAGCTCGAGGCAACGGGCGGCGCCACCACCTATGACTTCCGCCGCCTGATGGCCGCCCGCGCCTATGCCGCGACCGCTGCCTACGATTCCATGATCAGCCAGTGGTTCGCCTTTGCCGACCAGCAGCAGCTTTTCCCCGAAACCCTCGCCGTGATCGGCAAGCGGGTGGAAGAACTGCGCTATGGCGAAAACCCGCACCAGCGCGCCGCGCTCTATGTCCCGGCCGGCCCGCACGGCCGCGGGATCGCGCAGGCCCGGCAGCTCCAGGGCAAGGAGCTGTCCTACAACAACTACAACGATGCCGATGCCGCCCTGGAACTGGCCGCAGAGTTCCGCGGGCAGGACCCGGCCGTGGTGATCGTCAAGCACGCCAACCCTTGCGGCGTGGCCCAGGGCGCCAGCCTGCTTGAAGCCTGGACCGGCGCGCTGCAATGCGATGACGTCTCGGCCTTTGGCGGGATCGTCGCGGTCAACCAGCCGCTTGATGGCGCAACGGCTGAGGCGATCTGTCAGATATTTACCGAAGTGGTGGTGGCCCCCGATGCCGACGAAGCAGCGATCGCCGCTTTCGCCAGAAAGAAGAACCTGCGCCTGCTGCTGACAGGTGACCTGCCCGATCCGCGCCGGGGCGGGCTGATGGTCAAGCCGATCACCGGCGGCCTGTTGGTGCAGAGCCGCGACAACGGCGCGATCGGCCGCGATGACCTGAAGGTCGTGACCAAGCGCGCGCCGACCGAGCAGGAATTGAACGACTGTCTGTTCGCCTGGACCGTCGCCCGCCACGTCAAGTCGAACGCCATCGTCTATGCCAAGGACGGGATCACCGCCGGGATCGGCGCGGGCCAGATGAACCGCCGTGACTCCAGCCGCATCGCCGCCATGAAGGCTGCCGAGGCGGCTGAGAAGTTCGGCTGGGCGCAGAGCCGCGCAGTGGGCAGCGCGGTGGCATCTGATGCCTTCTTCCCCTTCGCCGACGGCCTGCTGGCCGCAGCCGAGGCCGGGGCGACTGCCGTGATCCAGCCGGGCGGATCGATTCGCGACGAGGAGGTGATCGCCGCTGCAGACGCCGCCGGCCTGGCCATGGTTTTCACCGGGATGCGCCACTTCCGGCATTGAGTTCCTCGGCTCGCCGCAAGCTGCAATCGCTTCACCGCTCGGCCGTGCGGCGAAGCGCATTGTTCACTTGGAAGTAAGGCGTTTTTCCGCAGGGAGGGCGCCGACCTTAATATTCGTTCCGGGAATCCCCTGATGGGCCTGTTCAAGTCCGACCTCTACCGCTCTTTCGGCCTCGGTTTTGTCCTGGGCGCCGTGCTGCTGGTCGGTTCGGTCTGGGCGCAGAGCGAAGATGGCATTTCCGGAAAAGTGATCCCCAAGGCCGAAGCCGCCGCGCCGACCCTACCCGATCGCACCCGGTGAGCCGCAAGCTCCTTCTTCCCGTAATTCTGGCGCTCGCCGCCGCCTGTCAGCAAGCTCCGGCTACCGCCGGCGAAGTTGATGTGCTCGCCCCTGCTGCCGCGCGACCGGCCAAGGAAGTGCCCGGTCTGAAGACCGCCGTCTTTGCCGGCGGCTGCTTCTGGGGCGTTGAGGCCGTGTTCAGCCACGTCCTGGGCGTGAAAAGCGTGCTGACCGGCTATCACGGCGGGAGCGCCAAGACTGCCAATTACGAGCGTGTCGGTTACGGCGATACCGGGCATGCCGAGGCAGTGCAGATCACTTACGACCCGGGCGTGGTCCGCTATGACCAACTGGTGCGGATCTTCTTCTCGGTCGTCGCCGATCCTACGCTCAAAAACCGCCAGGGGCCGGACGAAGGCACCCAGTACCGCGCCGCCCTGGTGCCGACGAGCGAGGAGCAGCGGCTCGTCGCCAGCGCCTATCTGGCGCAAATGAAGGCTTCCGGGATCTGGAAGCGGCCGATCGTGACCGGGATCGAGGGATACAATCGGTTCTACCCGGCCGAGGGCTATCACCAGGACTTCATGGCCAAGAACCCGCAGCACCCCTATATCCTGGCCTGGGACGCGGCCAAGGTGGCGGCGCTGAAGAAGCGCTTCCCGGGTTTCTACAAGCCGGACTTCACCAAGGGCTAACTAGCGCCTATATCGGCGCGATGTCAGGTCACCATCACAACCACGATGAGCATTCGGGCCCCGGCCTGGTCGAGGCTGCGCGCCATGCGCTGACCGATGCGGGCGAGCAGTGGACCGATATGCGCGCCGAAGTGTTCCACGCCCTTGCCGCGCAGGATCGGCCAGCCTCGGCCTATGACATTGCCGAGAACGTCTCAAAGGGCCGCGGCAAGCGGGTGGCGGCCAACTCGGTCTACCGGATCCTTGATCTGTTCGTGAAAACCAACCTCGCCCGCCGGGTTGAGAGCGCCAACGCCTATATCGCCAACAGCCACCCCGGCTGCCGCCACGATTGCATCTTCCTGATCTGCGACGTCTGCGGCCGGGCCGTGCATATCGATGACGACAAGCTGACCGGATCTTTGGTCGAGGCCGCGCGCACTGCGGGCTTTGCCGATATCCGCCCGGTGGTCGAGCTGCGCGGCGTGTGCGAGCGCTGCAACTGAACGGTCTGCACCGGTTCTGCACGGACCTTGGCCGATAGTCTCAATCGACACCAACAATTCAACCGTGTAAGGCCGGGGGGATGAGTCAGACTTCCGACACGCCGTTGCTCGATACCGTCAATCTGCCTGCCGATCTGCGCAAGCTTGCCCCTGAGCAGCTGCGCCAGCTGGCCGACGAACTGCGCACCGAGATGATCAGCGCCGTTGGCACCACGGGCGGGCACCTTGGTTCCGGTCTGGGCGTGGTCGAGCTGACCGTGGCGATCCACTATGTGTTCAACACGCCCGACGACAAACTGATCTGGGACGTTGGCCACCAGGCCTATCCGCACAAGATCCTGACCGGGCGGCGTGACCGCATCCGCACCCTGCGCCAGGGCGGCGGCCTCTCGGGCTTCACCAAGCGCAGCGAGAGCGAGTACGATCCCTTCGGCGCGGCGCACAGCTCCACCTCGATCTCGGCCGCGCTGGGCTTTGCCATCGCCAACAAGCTGCAGAACCAGCCCGGCAAGGGCATCGCCGTGATCGGCGATGGCGCGATGAGCGCCGGCATGGCCTATGAGGCGATGAACAATGCCACCGAAGCCGGCAATCGGCTGGTGGTGATCCTCAACGACAACGACATGTCGATCGCGCCGCCGGTTGGCGGGCTCTCGGCCTATCTGGCCAAGATCGTCTCCTCGCGCCCGTTCCTCGAACTGCGCGAAGTGGCGCGCAAGATCTCGCGCAAGCTGCCCGAACCGCTGCACATTGCCGCCCGCAAGACCGACGAGTTCGCCCGGGGCATGGCGATGGGCGGGACCCTGTTCGAAGAGCTGGGCTTCTATTACGTCGGCCCGATCGATGGGCACAATCTTGATCACCTGATCCCGGTGTTGGAGAATGTGCGCGATGCCGCCGAAGGGCCGTGCCTGATCCATGTCGTGACGCAAAAGGGCAAGGGCTATGCCCCGGCCGAGGCCAGCGCCGACAAGTATCACGGCGTCCAGAAGTTCGACGTGATCACCGGCGAACAGGTCAAGGCACCGGCCAAGGCCCCGGCCTATCAAAACGTCTTCGGCGAAACACTGGCCAAACTGGCGGAGAGCGATCCGAAGATTTGCGCGATCACCGCCGCCATGCCGAGCGGCACCGGCGTCGACAAGTTCGCCAAGGCGCACCCCACCCGCAGCTTTGATGTCGGCATTGCCGAGCAGCACGCCGTGACCTTCGCCGCTGGCCTTGCCGCGCAAGGGATGCGGCCCTTCGCCGCGATCTATTCGACCTTCCTGCAGCGCGCCTTTGACCAGGTGGTCCATGATGTGGCGATCCAGAACCTGCCGGTCCGCTTTGCGATCGACCGCGCCGGGCTGGTCGGGGCCGACGGCGCGACCCATGCCGGCAGCTTCGACATCACCTATCTTGCCACCCTGCCCAACATGGTGGTGATGGCCGCGGCCGACGAGGCCGAGCTGGTCCACATGACCTATACCGCGGCTTGCCACGACTCTGGCCCGATCGCCTTCCGCTATCCGCGCGGCAACGGCATTGGCGTGCCATTGCCCGAAGTCCCGCAGCGGCTTGAGATCGGCAAGGGCCGGATCGTGCGCGAAGGAACCAAGGTTGCCCTGCTCTCGCTCGGCACGCGGCTGGCCGAAGCGCTGAAAGCGGCAGAGGTGCTTGAGGCCAAGGGGCTTTCCACCACGGTCGCCGACCTGCGCTTTGCCAAGCCGCTCGATACCGATCTGATCCGCCGCCTGATGGCCAGCCACGAAGTGGTCGTGACGGTTGAGGAAGGTTCGATCGGCGGGCTGGGTGCCCATGTCCTGACCATGGCCAGCGACGAGGGCCTGCTGGATGCCGGCCTCAAGATCCGGACGCTGCGGTTGCCCGACAGCTTCCAGGATCACGACAACCCGGACAAGCAATATGACGAAGCCGGCCTCAATGCGCCGCAGATCGTCGATACCGTGCTGAAGGCGCTGCGCCACAACAGCGCCGGCGTGGAGGAAGCGCGGGCCTAGTCAGCCCGCTGTGACGTCAACCGACCCAGCGCCAGATCCCGGCCGCCATCCCGTTGCCGGGAATATGGGCCCAGGTCGCACCCAGCCACAGCACCAGACCACCAAGCCACGGCACTATCCCGGCTTTGGCGAGGCCGCCCAGCTTGGGCCAATAGGAGGTCTTGGCCTCCCACCCGGCCCAGGCGGCGCCCATCAGGGCTTCCTTCTTGCGGTCCTGCAGGTGCGAGCCGACCAGCGCCAGGAAGCCGAGCGCGCCGGTCAGGACCAGGCTGCGCGGGGTCGGGCTGACCAACGCGTGGCTGACCGCCCAGAGCGCGAAGCCCCACATCATCGGGTGGCGCGTGACGTGGAATACGCCGCGGACCGGCTTTTGCGCCAGCGCCTCGGCACCGGGGGCGGGCAGTGCCGGGTTGCCGGCGAAGCTGCCAGCGAAGAGCACGCTGGCGATCAGCATGAGGAGCGTGGCCAGGCCCCAGGGCAGGTTCTGCGAACCGTCCCACAGGCCGGCGCTGGGCGGAATGGCGCGGAAGGCCAGAACCATCCAGCCGAAGGTGACCAGGGACACCAGTGAATAGACCACTGAGAACCCGGCCGCCCCCAGCCGCCCGGCCAGTCCGGCCCGCAGGGGATGCGACATCGCAAAGTGGCTGCCGACAAAGGCAACCGAGGCGGCGATCAAGTTGGCAAGCGGGTCCATGGCAATTCCTCCGTTACGCCCCTCCCGCAAGCGGGAGGGGGACAACTTACCACTCATAGGCCTTCGGCAGCGCGCCTTCGGTTGGCACCTTGTAGCGATCGCGCAGCTTGGTCAGGTGGTTGACCAGCGACTGTTCGACCCCGTCGATCATCACCCGGACCACGCCCGAGCTGTTCTCCAGCGGATCGCCATCCCAGATCACCACATCGCCGGCGAGCCCGGGCTTCAGACTGCCGAACTTGTCACCCATGCCCAGAATGGCCGCCGGGACCGAGCTGATCGATGCAAAGGCCTGCCCCCAGTTCAGTCCGGTGGCTCCCGGCACCTTGGTCAGCGAAACCAGGTTGCCGGCATATTGCGGGGCATAGCGCGGCTGATCGCCAAAGGCGCCAAGGCCAACCTTGACCCCCGCCGCAGCCATCCGGCCGACATTGGACTGGGTCGCACCCAGCTGCTCGAAATTGGCGGGCAGATCGTTAAGCGGCGTCGCCAGCACCGGCACGCCCGAGGCGGCCAGTTCCTTGGCGATCATCCAGCCTTCGGTCGCCCCGACGATCACCATCTTCAGCGCCGGGAAGTCCGCCTTCAGCGCCAGCGCCATGCGGATATCGGCAGCCCGTTCGGCGCGGACGTAGAGCGGCTGACGCCCGGTTACCACCGGCACCAGCGCGGCGGCATCGAAGCGGGTCAGCAGGGCATCGCCAGGCCGTTCGGGCGCAGCATCCTGCAGGCGCGGATCGGCGCCCTGACCGCCGCCGCGCCGGGCCAGCTCGCGCGCTTCCATGAAGGCGTTGCGCAGCACGGCGTGGACCGCCGCACGGCTGCCCCCGGCCGAGCGTGCCCCATCTTCGCCCAATTGGACAAACTGGAAGGCGCGGGCCTGGGTGATCGGCTGGCCGTCGCTGGCCAGATCGATGATCGCCCCCTGGCCGCCAAAGATCGCACCCGTTCGCAGCGGCGCCACGGCCGCGCGAGTCACCCCGCCGGCGCGGCTGACCGCAATGTGCTGCGCCAGCGGATTGATTGCAGGCGAGAGGTCGAGCGCGGCGTTGAACGGACCCTTGTCGGCGCGCTCATCGTTTGATTCCTCAACCCCTTCGACATCGAACAGGCCAATATCGGTGACCGCCACGACCAGGCCCGGCGTGACCCATTTGCCGGAGGCATCGATGGTGCGCGCACCGGCCGGCACGGCAACGCCGGCACCGGCGGCGAGCACCTTGCCCCCGCGCAGCACGACCGTGCCGTTCGGGATCGGGGCCGAACCATCGCCAATCACGACCGTGGCATTGGTGATCGCCACGTCTTCGGCCATTGCGGGCGCGGAAAGGGCGAGCAGCGCAGCGGCGCTGAGCAGCAGCTGGCGCGGGCTCATTTCACGTCTCCTTCACCGACCTGGCCCAGCTCGAAATCGCTCACCGGACGGCGCTTGGGATCGGCCGCATCGAACAGCAGCGCGCCATCGATCCAGACTTTATCGGGCCGCGAATAGACCGACAGCGGATTGCCGTTCCACAGCACCACGTCGGCCATCTTGCCCTTTTCCAGGCTGCCGGTCTGCTGGTTGATCCCCATGGCCGTGGCGGGGTTAAGCGTCAGCCAGCGGATCACTTCGGCGTCGGAAATGTCGATCCCCGCGCGGCGGGCATCGCCCTGGGCCTTGGCGGCTTCCTGGTTCAGGCGCTGGATGCCATTCTCGTCATCCGAATGGATCACCACGCAGGCACCGGCCTTTTGCAGGATTCCCGCATTTTCGGGAATCGCATCGTAGCTTTCCATCTTGAAGCCCCACCAGTCGGCCCAGATCGCCGAACAGGTGCCTGCGGCCTTCAGCAGGTCGCCGATCTTGTAGGCTTCGGTCGCATGGTGAAAGGCGCTGACCTTGTAGCCGAACTCCTTGGCCATATCGAGGACCAGGGCCATTTCATCGGCGCGGTAGCAGTGGTTCTGGATCAGGATTTCGCCATCGAGCACGCCCGCCAGCGTTTCCATGCCCAGGTCGCGAGTCTCGAGCTTGCCGGCATTGCGCTTGGCGCGGTATTCGCTGGCCTTCATCCAGGTCATGCGGTTGACCGCGATATTGCCCATCCGGGTCGAGGGCATCCGCCCCTTCGAACCATAGACGCGCTTGGGGTTTTCCCCGCAGGCCATCTTCAGGCCATAGGGCGCGCCGGGGAACTTCATCCCCTGGATCGTGCGCGAATAGACGTTCTTGAGCACAACCGAACGCCCGCCCATCAGGTTGGCCGAACCGGGCAGGATCTGCAGGCTGGTGATCCCGCCATTGGCCAGCGCCCGGCTGAAGCCCGGGTCCTGCGGCCAGACCGAATGCTCGGCCCAGACTTCGGGGGTGGTTGGCGCGGTTGCTTCATTGCCGTCCGACAGCGCCTGAACCTGGGGGCTGGGATAGTCCCCCAGGTGCGAGTGGATATCGATGATCCCGGGGGTCACGAATTTGCCGGCGGCATCGATCCGGCGGAAGTTGGCCGGAATGACGAGGTCCGCGCCGCCGACGGCAACCACCTTGCCATCGGCCAGCAGTACCGTGCCATTGTCGATCCGGCCGCCCGCCCCGTCAAACACGGTCGCGCCGACCAGCGCGGTGGGTTCACCCGGATAGGGCTTGTAGGTCGAAGGGAAGGGGTTCTTGTCAAATTCCCGCGCGGCCTTGGCGGCGGGGGAGACCGTTTCTTCCTTCTTCTTCTTTTCGGCCAGGCCCGGGCTTGCAGCCAGAGCCAGCGCGGCGATTCCCGCCAGCAGTTTGGGCGCGCGCATCACTTGCGGTCCTCCAGGGTATCGAGGTGCATCCAGCCCTTGACGATCCGCGAGAGCAGCAGAACGACCACCGCCGCGCCGATCGAGATCCAGCCGAACATCTGGTAGATTTCGAGCAGCTTTTCCTTGCTCATTTCACCGCCATGGCCGCCGGTCGCTTCACCGATCTTGCCGGCGACGAAATTGCCGACCGCAGTCATGTAGAACCAGGCCCCCATGATCAGCGAAGCAAGGTAGCTGGGCGCAAGGCGGTTCATTGCCGAAAGCCCGACCGGGGAGAGGCAGAGTTCGCCTGTGGTGGCCAGCAGGTAATAGAGGAAGACGAAGATCACCGGGGTCATCGCCGCCAGGCCATAGGCTTCTGCCCCCCAGACCAGCACCAGGTTGGCCAGGCCCATCTGGGCCAGCGCCAGGCCGAACTTGGCCGGGGCCGATGGTTCCTTCCCGCGCTTGCCAAGCCATTGCCACAGCGCGGCGAACAGCGGGGCGAGGATGATGATGTAGATCGGGTTGATCGACTGGAACAGCGAGGCCGGGGTGGCGCCGCGATCGACATAGCGATCGGTGAACAGGCTCATCGAGCCGCCCGCCTGCTCGAACAGGCCCCAGAACAGCGGATTGAGCGAGATCAGGAACAGGATCGCGAACATCCGTTCCCGCGGTTCCTTTTCCAGCTTAAAGGTTTCGTAGAGCACATAGCCGAGCAGGCCGAGGCCCGAGATCACCAGCAGGTTCTGGATCACCGACTGATACTGGACCAGCGCCCAGCACACCGCCACGGCGGCGATACCAATGCCATAGAGCGTCATCTCGCGCGACTTGGCGAGCGGAACCGGCGCCTCGCCCGCCCCGTTCAGCGCGCTCTTGCCAAGGACGAAGACCACCAGGCCCAGCAGCATGCCGATGCCGGCCAGGCCAAAGCCATAGCCCCAGCCGATCGTTTCACCGAGGTAGCCGACCAGGATCGTCCCGATCGCTGCGCCGACGTTGATGCCCATGTAGAACACGGTGTAGGCCCCGTCGCGGCGCACGTCCGTCAGCTTGTAGAGCTGGCCGACCATCACCGAGATGTTGGCCTTGAGGAAGCCCGAGCCGACGATGATGAAGGCCAGGGCCGCCCAGAACACGTTGATCGCCGGATCGGCCTGCTTCACAGCCGCGTCGGTAACGCCGTGAACGCCCTCGACCGCCATCAGGCTGTGGCCGATCGCCAGCAACAGCCCGCCGAACAGCACGGCCTTGCGCTGCCCCAGGTAGCGGTCGGCCAGATAGCCTCCCAGCACCGGGGTGATGTAAACGAGGCTGGTATAGGCGCCATAGATCAGGTTGGCGTTGCCATCGCTGAACAGCCAGTGCTTGGTCAGGTAGAAGATCAGCAGTGCGCGCATGCCGTAGTAGGAAAACCGTTCCCACATTTCGGCGAAAAACAGCATGTAGAGGCCCTTGGGATGGCCTGCGAATTCCGGTTCTTTCTGGATTGCGATCTTGCCGCCGATCGCCAGGAAAATGGCGAGAACGACGACCGCGATTGCCGCGATCCAGTCACCCTCGTTCCACAAGGCCATGTCTTTCATGAAGTGCTCCCCACTATCAGGTGGATCCGCGCGCGCCGGCCGGACCGTTATGGCGGCAAACTAGCCGGGTTTGCGCCGGTGTGAAGCAAAATTAATCGCGCCTTTCGGATTATTGCCCGGGCGAGTCGCACTCTGTTTTTGCTTGCCTGCCACGCTGTATTATGGCACTGAAACAGCATGACTGGGCACACACAACCTGTATATCTCAAGCTGCGCGATCTGATCACGGCGGCGATTATCGACGGTACCTATCCCGAAGGAGCCATGCTCCCTTCGGTCCGCGCGCTGGCGGCCGATCAGGGCGCCAACCCGCTGACCGTCGCCAAAGCCTATCAGCAGTTCCAGCTCGATGGTCTGGTTGAGGTGCAGCGCGGAGTCGGCATGTTTGTCGCCCGCGGCGCCGCGGAAAAGCTGCGGCGCAGCGAAAGGGAGCTGTTCCTGTCGCGCGACTGGCCGGAAATCCGCGCCAGAATGGAACGACTGGGAATCGCGCCAGCAGATTTGCTTGCGATTTAAGCCACATCTGTCATTTTCGTGCATTGCGTACAGAGCCGTACTCTGGCAATTGCTTCATTGCAGCGCGTCCTGCTTCGGGTCGAGGGCCGCGTCGCACCGAAATGAACCAATAACCAGGTCACGGGGTTTCGCACGCCCTTAGGAAGGCACGTTATGATAAGATCCGAACTGCTGCAGGCGCTCGCCCGCGATAATCCTGGCCTCCGCGCCGAAGAGGTCGAAAAGGTGGTCGACACCTTCTTTGAGGAAATCGAGACGCGGCTGGCCCAGGGTGGCCGGGTCGAACTGCGCGGCTTTGGAGCCTTTTCGACCCGCGAGCGTGACCCCCGCCAGGGCCGCAACCCGCGCACCGGCGCCAGCGTTGCGGTGCCGGGCAAGAAGGTGCCCTATTTCAAGCCCGGCAAGGAAATGCGCGCGCGCCTGAACGCGGACTAAATTCGCAAAGGCCATCCGGCCTTTGCGCGCAACACCGGCCCGCTCCCCCGGCCCAACCACCCACAGAGTACTGTGATCAGGTGGTTGGGCCGGGGAACCGGGCCGATGTTGCGTTAGCAGGGATGGAATTCCTGACAGTACCGCCGTAAGGCATGCCGGACCTGTCGTGATTTGGCTCAGGCCGAGGCGAAAATGGTGCTGGTCGAGAACCGGCGCGCAGCGACCTGCTGGTCGTGAGCACCGGAAGCGCAGAGCAGTGCCGTTTGCAGCCCGGCATGGGCCAAATCACGACAGGTCCGGAGCGGACGTGGCGGAATGGTAGACGCCGGGGACTTAAAATCCCCTGAGCCTTGCTCGTGTGGGTTCGAGTCCCACCGTCCGCACCAGCGCGCGTTACCTAGGGTCTTTTCCTGACGTGCCGCTTAGCCGCCTGCTCACCATGCCCACCTAGCCTTGGCCCATCCCCGCTTCCGGGGGCGGAGAACGTCATGGCCGAGGCCGACCTGCACGACTGGACTGCAGCCGAACTGCGCGCTGCGCCGCGCATTTCGTTGATGTTGCGCGCGGCCAAGCTGGTCGGCCCGGCAGGCGAGTTCCTGTGCATCCTGCGCGACGTATCGGCCACTGGCCTGAAGGCCCGACTGTTCCACTCGCTGCCGCCTGAGGGGCCCTATGCGCTCGAACTGGGTACGGGCGTGCGCTATCGAATCGAGCCCGTGTGGGAACGCGATCAGCATGTCGGCTTCCGGTTTGCTGCGCCGCCGATCGACCTATCTGCGCTGGTCGAGGAATCCGGCCGGTTCCCCAAGCGGCAGCTAAGGCTGGCGGTCGACTATCCGGTCACGCTGGTCAGCCAGCAAACCGAACATCCAGCGCAGCTGATGAACCTTTCGCAGCACGGGGCGCTGATCGCGCTCGACACCCCGCTGGCGCTGCGCCAGCCGGTCGAGCTGCGTGGCGGCCTGTTTCCGCTGCGCCATGCCCGGGTGCGCTGGCGCCGGGGCGATCTCCACGGTCTGGTCTTTATCGAGGGCTTCCTGCTCGACGAACTCGCCCAGCTGGTCGCCAAGCTGCAAAACCGTGCGCGATCACCAGGTTCACTAACGCGCGTTAACCAGTGATTAGGCATTCTCCTTCACATCTGGGTGACGCCAGATCGAAGGGGGCCTGAATGTCGGTGCAGAGCTTTGCGAGCGGACACCAGCCGCGCGAGACCGCGGTGGACGTCGCGATCATCGGCGCGGGTCCGGCCGGCCTCACCGCCGGCTATCTGCTGACCAAGCAAGGCCTGACCGTAGCGATTATCGAAAAGGACAAGACCTATGTCGGCGGAATAAGCCGGACGGTCGAACACGAGGGCTATCGCTTCGATATCGGCGGACACCGCTTTTTCTCGAAAAGTCAGCAGGTTGTCGATCTGTGGAACGAGATCCTACCCGATGATTTCATCCAGCGCCCGCGGATGAGCCGGATCTATTACGAGGGCAAGTTCTATTCCTATCCGCTGCGCGCCTTCGAGGCCTTGTGGAACCTGGGCGTGGTCCGCTCGGCGCTGTGCATGATCAGCTTTGCCAAGGCCAAGGCCTTCCCGAACAAGACCGTCAAGTCATTCGAGGACTGGACCGTCAACCAGTTCGGCCACAAGCTCTATTCGATCTTCTTCAAGACCTATACCGAGAAGGTCTGGGGCATGCCCTGCGACGAAATGAGCGCGGACTGGGCGGCCCAGCGGATCAAGGGCCTGTCGCTATGGGGTGCGGTGGTCGATGGCCTCAAGCGCAGCCTGGGCCTCAACAAGGCACCCAACGACGGGATGCAGACCAAGACCCTGCTGGAAACCTTCCGCTACCCGCGGCTCGGGCCCGGCATGATGTGGAATGCCGCGCGTGACAAGATTGTGGCGACCGGCAAGGGGCAGGTGCTGATGGGCCACAGCCTCAAGCAGCTGGCCAGCGACAACGAGGGCGGCTGGCGCATGACCGCGACCGGCCCGGTCGGCGAAGTCATGATCCGGGCCCGCCACACGATCAGTTCGGCTCCGATGCGCGAACTGGCCGCCCGCTTGCACCCGCTGCCGGCCACCAGCTTCAACGCCAAGCAGCTCAAGTACCGTGACTTCCTGACCGTCGCGCTGAAGATCCGCGCGGATGAGGATATGTTCCCGGATAACTGGATCTACATCCACGACAGCAAGGTGAAGGTCGGCCGAATTCAGAATTTCCGGTCGTGGTCGCCCGAAATGGTGCCGGACCAGGGGGTTGCCTGCGTCGGACTCGAATACTTCTGCTTCGAAGGCGATGGCCTGTGGTCGCTGCACGACGACGATCTGGTTGCCCTTGCCACCCGCGAGATGGCTCAGCTTGGCCTGGTTTCGGCCGAGCAGGTGATCGGCGGGGTCGTTGTGCGCCAGGAAAAGGCCTATCCGGTCTATGACGAAGACTATGCCGCGCACGTCGATGCCATGCGCCGCGAGCTGGAAGCGACCTGGCCCAGCCTGCACCTGGTCGGGCGCAACGGTATGCACCGCTATAACAACCAGGACCACGCGATGATGACCGCCATGCTGACGGTCGAGAACATCATCGCCGGCAGCCGGATCTATGACACCTGGTGCGTCAACGAGGACGCCGAATACCACGAAGCCGGTGACGAGGGTGCCCAGCAGACGCTGCCTCCGGCCCGCGCCGAACTGACAGAAGATCAGGCCGCAGCGCTCGCATCGGTGCGCGATGTGCCGCGCAAGGTCGCCTGAGATGACTGTCCGCCGCCGCTCAGGCCCGATCTGGAGCCGCCAAGATGGCTAGTGCTCCGCTGGCCGCCACCACCGCGAAGCAGCCCCGCCAGCCGATTGCGCATCACGAATGGCGCCATCTGGCAAACTGGCTGCTGGCCTGGGTGGTGCTGGCCAATCTGGGCTACATGCTGATGTGGATCATTGGCGCGCCGCCGCGCCACAGCGAGATTCTTGCAATCGGTGTGGTCGGGCTGATCGTTCGCACCCAGGTCCGGTGGATCCAGTACCTCGCCTTCATTGGCGTCTCGCTTTACAGCCTGCTCAACTTCATCGCCGCGCTGTTCAACCTGGCGATCAGCTCGCTCCTCTCGAGCGTCGGGTTCTTTGTCGAACTCGATCCCAGCCAGTCGGTCGAGTACGTCATTGCCGGATCGGCGGTGATCCTGCTGTGCGGGATCGCCTGGAAGGCGCTGCGCCGTCCGGCCAGCTTTGCCGATGCCCGCATCGTACTGATCGCCGGGGCAATCGTCATCGCGCTAGCGCTGTTCGACCAGTGGATGGGTGCTGGCATGCGCGGCCATTACAAGCGGATCGCAGCAGCCGATGCTCCGTTCGAATCCGCCCGCAGCAAGTCGGGCCTGCTGGGTCCGGCCCATGCCCATGGCCGCAATGTGATGGTGATCGTGGTGGAATCGCTCGGCGTTCCCAACGGCAATGCTGAGCTGCAGCGGCTGCTGTTTGCCCGCTACAAAAGCCCCGAGGTCAAGGCGAAGTTCGACCTGAGCTTTGGCAGCACGACCTACTACAATTCGACCACAGCCGCGGAGATCCGCGAACTGTGCGGCCGCTGGGGCGATTATTATGACCTGATCGAGGCCAGGGACAGCACCTGCCTGCCGGCGGAACTGGCGCGCAAGGGCTATGAGACCCGCGCCTATCACAGCTTCACCGGAGAATTCTTCGACCGCCAGTACTGGTATCCCAACATTGGCTTCCAGCACCGCACCTTTGGTCCGGAGCTGATCGCCAAGGGCGCCGGCAACTGTGGCGGCGTCTTCCCCGGTGCCTGCGACCGCGACGTGCCGCGCCAGCTGGCTGTCCAGCTAAAGGCGGCAACCAAGCCGCAATTCCTCTATTGGCTGACGGTCAACACACACTTGCCGGTGCCGACCGGCAGCAATCTCGATGTCGATCGCTGCGGCCAGGTTTCGGCCGAGCTACGGGAGAAATTCCCGATGGTCTGCCGCCAGGTTGGTCTGTGGTCGCAGCTGGATGCCGCGATCGTCAAAGAGATCACCGCGCCCGATTTCCCGGCGACCGACATCCTGATCGTGGGCGATCACATGCCGCCCTATTTCGATCGCAAGACCCGTTCGCAGTTCGCGCCTGATCGCGTGCCTTACCTGCTGCTACGCTGGAAGGGTGATGGCAAGCCGGACGCGCCGCAGCTGGCCGTGGCTGGCAAGGCAAAGTGATCTGAGGCCAGTGACCGCCACCGCCATGCTCAACCGCACCATCCTGCCACTGCTGCGCACCCAATGGTTCGCCTATCTGCTGGTCAGCGCCGTGGCGCTGGCCGGCGATATGGCCGCCTTCCTGGCGCTGCTGCGGGCCGGGGTGGCCCCGGCGCTGGCCGGCGCGGCGGGTTACAGCTTTGGCATCGCAGTCCACTGGATCCTGTCGAGCCGGCTGGTCTTCGCCCTGCGTGCCGCGCCCGGCGGCACGGCCCGGATGCGGCAGAAGGCGGAATTCGTCGGCTCGGCCCTGATCGGCCTGGTGCTGACCACCGTCATCGTTGGATTGGGTGACAAGGCCGGGATCGACCCGCGCCTGGCCAAGGGCGCTGCGATCGCAGTCAGCTTTACCTGCACCTGGCTGCTGCGCAGTCGCATCGTTTTCCGCTAGCATAGCGCCATGCTGCGCGCAGAGCTTGCCAAGGAGGGACCGCCCGCCCTGGCCCTGGTCCTGGTGATCTGGGCGGCCTGGGCCCTGTTCCGGCTGGCGCTGCTGCCGCTGACCGGCACCCAATTGCCCGATCCTGACGATTACATGCGCCTGCTTGAGGTGCGTGACCTCTTGCACGGGCAGGCCTGGTTCGATGTAACGCAATACCGCATGGGCCCGCCCGATGGGGCCAGCATGCATTGGTCGCGGCTGATCGATCTGCCGCTTGCTGGGCTGATCCTGCTGTTCGACACCGTGCTGCCGCGCAGCCAGGCTGAGCTGGCGGCCATGGCGCTGGTCCCGCTGCTGTGGCTGCTGCCGGCGCTGCTGGCGCTGCGTGACATGGCGAACAGCCTGTCCCTGCCCCGCCCTGCGGCCTTGCTGACGCTGGTGCTTTTCCCGCTGTTCCCGCTGCTACCGGGCAACTTCGCGCCGCTGCGGATCGACCATCACACCGCGCAATCCGTCGCCGCGCTGGTCTGCGGGGCGTTGTTGCTGCGCACCGGCTCGCGCCTTGCGGCGGTGGCCTGCGGGCTGGTCGGCGCGGCCTGGGCGGTCGTCTCGCTTGAGGCGCTGCCGCTGCTCGCGGCGCTGGCGGGGCTCTATGGACTGCGCTGGGCGCTGGCCCGCGACCGGTCGCTCCCCTGGTACCTTGGCGCGCTTGGCGCCGCAGCAGTGCTGCTTTCGCTGGCCACCCGGCCGCTGACCGAACTGACCGGCCCCCATTGCGACATCTTGCGCCCGGGTCATGTGGCCGCCTTCTTCGTCGCTGCCCTGGCTGCGCTGGTACTGCCGTGGCTGCCAGGGAAAGACAGCCTGCGCGGCCGTCTGCTGGGGGTGGGGCTGGTCCCGCTTGCCGCAATTCCTGCGGCGCTTGCCGGGCTTGGCCGCTGCGCCGCCAACCCGTTTGGCCAGCTCGATCCGCTGCTGCAGACCTGGTGGTACACCTTTGTGCTCGAAGGGCGCCCGATCTGGCAGCAGCCGCTGTCGATGGCCTTCACCCTGGTCTGGACGATCGCGGTGATCGCTGCGGGCTGGCGGCTGGCACGCCGCCTGCGCCTGCCGGCCGATCGCTGGAATCTGCTGACCGGCTACGCCCTCGCCGCCGGGCTCTATTCGTTGCTGGTGATGCGCGAAGGTCTGGCCGCGCAACTGCTGGCCATTCCTGCCGCCGCCCTGCTGCTGGTCCACTGGCTGCCGCGCGCCCGCGCGATTCCCGCTGCGCTGCCGCGGATTGCCGCGACGCTGGCAGTCATTGCGCTGTGCACGCCGACCTTCGGCAGCGCTGCGCTCAAGCCGTTCGATCAGGCCGCCGGCAGTTCGGCCGCAGTCCGCACCGATCCGGCGCTTGGCACCTGCGACTATGCTTCGCTCAATCGCTTGCCGCGCGGCCACCTGTTCGCGCCGCTCGATCGCGGGCCGGAGATCCTGGTCCGCACCGGCCACACGGTGGTCTCCGGGCCCTACCACCGCAACCAGACCCGGATGGTCGACGTTATCGCGGCATTCACGGGCGATCCGTCCGATGCCGCCGCGATCGTCCATCGCAATGGCGCGACCCATGTGGTCGCCTGCCTGAGCTCAAGCGAAATCCCGACCTATGGCCAGGCCCGTGCCGACAATCTCGCCAACCTGATCGCCCATGGTCGTCCGCCCGCCTGGCTGGTGCCAGTGCCGGGGTTCGAGACCGGAGCGCTGCGGGTCTACGCCGTCAGGTAGGGCTGAACACCAGCGCGTCACCGTTCATGCAGTAACGCTTGCCGGTCGGCTTGGGGCCATCATCGAAGACGTGCCCAAGGTGCCCGCCGCACTTGATGCAATGCACTTCGGTGCGCGGATAGCCGGTCTCGAAATCGATCGACTTGCCGATCGAACCCGGCACCACGTCCCAGAAGCTGGGCCAGCCGGTCTTGCTGTCATACTTGGTCGCGCTGGAATAGAGCACATTGCCATCGGCCGCGCAGACGAACACGCCCTTGCGCTTTTCATGCAGCAGCGGGGATGAGCCGGGCACTTCGGTGCCCTTCTGGCGCAGGATATAGTACTGCTCCGCCGTCAGCCGCTTTTTCCATTCGGCATCGCTGAAGCGGACCGGATAGGTCTTGGCTTCGGCGTTGGAGCAGGCGGCCAGGCCCGAGGCAGCCGCCCCTGCGGCCAGCCAGCCGAGGAACTGCCGCCGGCCCTGCATCAGAACTTGCTGAGCGTAACGCCCAGCTTCCGGAAGCCGTGGACGAAGTTGGCGCGAACGCGTTCGACCTTGCCGGTCACGTTCACGCGCATCCGCCGCTCGTGCATCTCTTCCAGCAGGATCTTGAGCTGCAGTTCGGCGAGGCGCGCGCCGACGCAGCGGTGAATGCCATATCCGAACGAAAGGTGCCGGCGGGCATTCTCGCGCGTGACGATCAGCTTGTCCGGGTTCTCGAACACCGTTTCGTCGCGGTTGGCCGAGAGATACCAGAGGATCAGCTTGTCGCCCTTCTTGATCTGGTTGCCGAACAGGTCGGCATCATCGGTCGCGGTGCGGCGCATGTGGGCCAGCGGCGTGACATAGCGGATGCATTCCTGCACCGCGTTGGGGATCACCGAGGGATCGGCCTCAAAGATCGCGCGCTGGTCCTGGAACTTATCGAGCGCGTGGACGATGCCCGACATGGTGTTGCGCGTGGTATCGTTGCCGCCGACGATCAGCAGAACGAGGTTGCCCATGAACTCCTGCGGGCTCATGTGGTTCATCGCGTCCGAATGGATCATCATCGAGATGAGGTCGCGGCTCGGCGGGGCGCCGGTCCGCTCGACCCACAGCCGCTGGAAATAGCTCGCCATTTCGAGCAGGATTTCATGCCGGGTATCGGCCAGCTCGCGCGCCAGGCCCAGTTCGACGTCGCCGGCCCAGTCCGACCAGAAGGTCAGCAGGCGGCGGTCTTCCCAGGGGAAGCCGAACAGGATCGCCAACATGCCGGTGGTCAGCTCGATCGAGACCTTGTCGACCCAGTCGAACTCCTCGCCCCAGGGCAGGCTGTCGAGCGTTGCGGCGGTGCGCATCCGCACTTCGGCGGCCATCTTGTCGATCTCGCCGGGGGTAAAGGCCGGGGCAACGGTGCGGCGCTGGCCGGTGTGTTCGGGCCGGTCCATCGCGATGAACATCGGCAGGCGCCGTTCTTCCAGCCGCTCGGGCGTCATGTCGGCCGGCGGATCGCCGATCGTGATCCCGCCGTGCTGCCACGACGAGGAGAACAGTTCGGGCAGCGATTCGACGTGCTGGATCGTCTTGACTGTGGTGACGTTCCAATAGTCGCCATAGGGCGTGCCGGTAACCTTGTTGACCGGGGCCTGGGCGCGCATCTCGGCAAAGATCGGCTGCCAGCGGTCCTCGACATAGATGTCAGAGCGCGAAACGTCCCACGGATGGGTGTGGACGGGCAGGTTCTGGCCATATTCCTTCAGCCAGGCCTCGAACGCTTCGGTCGCGGTAGGAGAGCTACGATACTTGAACGGGGCATCGGCGATCTGGGTGGCCATGTCATTCCTCTCTGCCGCGAGTCTTCGCAATCAGTTTCCCATCGAGACCTACTTGGTCTAACTTACCGGAGAGTCAATAGCGTCTCAGGAACGGACCGGATTCAGCGCACGGCCCGCCGCGCGAACAGGCGCGCAGCCAGTCTTTGCCACGGTCCCTTGCCGGCGCCGCGCGCGGGGCCGCTCTTCATGACCCAGCGCCGGAACAGCATGGCGCCAAGCCGGACGAAGAACACCACGCTGATGCCTTGCCAGACCAGCGCCAGCAGGTGCGGCAGCAGCGCCTCGCTCTGCGCGGCACGGGCCAGCATGGCAAAGGGTGAGCTGAACGGAACCACCATCGCCGCCAGTTCGACCGCGGTCCCCGGCCGGGCCATGGCCCACGAGGCGAAGAAGAAGTTGATCAGCTGCAGCATGGTGACGGGCATCGACAGGGTCTGCACCTCGCGCACTGTCGCCGCGAGCGAACCGATCGCCAGGAACAGCGATCCGAGCAGCAGGTAACTCATCGCGAAATAGGCGACACCAAGCATGAAGAACAAAGGCCAGCCAACGGCCGGCGCCGGGTATTGCCCCAGGCTGCCGCCGGAACCGAGCCACACGGCGCCGCCGACAGTCGCCCAGACCGATATTCCGACGAATGAAACCGCCAGCATCGCGAACAGCTTGCCCAGGAACACCGCATCCATCGGGATCGCTGCCGCGAGAACCTCGATGATCTTGTTGCCCTTTTCCTCGACCAGGTTGGAGAGGACCATGCCGGCCAGCAGCATGGTCAGCAGGAACAGCACGGTCTGGCCCAACTGGGCGGTTACCGCACGGCCGCGCGTCTCATCGGCGGTGGTGGACAGCTTTAGCGGGGTGAGCCCAACCGCGGGATAGGCCGTGCCGCCCGCCTGCCGTGCCTCCGCCGCGAGCACGGCGACCGGCCCGCGCCACTCGGCAATCCGTTCTTGCGGACCGGAAAGGTCGGGGCGCTGCAGGGTGCCGGTCACAACGGCGGCAAGGTTGACCCGCCGGTCCTGCATGGCCGCTGCAGCATCGAAGCGCTCGCCGGGGCCGAGTTCCCTGACAACCACAAGCTGCGGCACGGCACTGCCCAGCTGCGGCGCCAGTCGTTCCTGCGCTGCAAGCAGTGCGCGGGCGTCGCCAGCGGACATGGCCACACCCAGCTGCGGCCGGGCGGCATTGCTGCGCACCTCGCTGCCGATCCCGCCGGCGAGGCCGCCAATCAATAGCGGAAACAGCGGACCCAGCAGGAAGAAGAAGAATGAGCGCGAGAACAGGATCGCGGTGAAATCGCGCCGGGCAATGACCATGGCAGCGGCAAAGGTTGAAAGACGTCCGTTCATCTCAGCGGCCCTCTTCGCCATTGCCTTCTTCCAGCGCGCGCGCTGCGGCTTCGCCGGCGATTGCCACAAAGGCATCGTGCAATCCGGCGCGTTCGATCGAGAGCGAGAGGATCCCTGCCTCGCCTTCGATCAGCGCGCGCAGCAGCGGTTCGATCCCGCTTTCGGGCAGCGAGAAAAACCAGAAGGCGCCCTCGTGCCGGACATCGGCCGGCAGCGCAGCGCGCCACGGCCCGTCGCTGGCCCGCGTCTCCAGCCGCACCTGCGGGCGGATGCGGTCGCGGGCCACGTCGACCGGCCCGGCAAAGGGCACCTTGCCCCCGGCGATGATCGCCACGTCATCACAGAGCCGCTCGGCATGCGCGATCACGTGGGTCGAAAAGATCACGGTCGTCCCCTTGGCGGCGAGCGCGCGTATCATCCGTTCGAGCTTGCCCTGGTTAAGCGCGTCGAGGCCGGAGAACGGCTCGTCGAACACGACCAGGCGCGGTTCGTGAACCAGGGTCCCCAGCAACTGCACCTGCTGCGCCATGCCCTTGGAGAGCTGGCGGATCTGGCGCTCGATCGCATAGCCCAGGCCATGCTCCTCAAGCAGCGCCTTGCCGCGCCGCTGCCCTTCGGCGAGCGGCAGGCCGCGCAGCGCGCCCAGGAAACCGATCGCCTCATAGGTCTTCATCGCCGGATAGAGCCCGCGCTCCTCGGGCAGATAGCCGATCGCATGGCTGATCTCGTGCGGGCGGTCATGCCCCAGCACCCGGCGCAGGCCCTCATCCGGATCGATGATGCCCAGCAGCATCCGCAGCGTCGTGGTCTTGCCCGCGCCATTGGGGCCGAGGATGCCATAGATCGCGCCTTCGGGAACGGCGATGTCGACGCCGTCGACTGCGGTGAACCCGTCAAACCGCTTGACTAGGCCCCTGGCCTCGATTGCCAGCGGACGTCCCGCGCCACTCGTCTCTGCGGCGCCGAGATTGCCCGCCATCTGCCATTCCCCTAGCTTCATAGTCTGCGGCCACTATGGAAGCGGCGTGAACAGGAGCAACAGGAAGTTTGGTTAACGCCGCAGAAATCGCAGCGCTTAAGGCCGATCTCGCGCGGGAAGCGCGGCGGCTGGGCTTTGCCGCCTGCGGTGTGACCGCGGCGGCGGAAGACCCCTTGCGCGCCGCGCGGCTGGAGGAATGGCTGGACCAGGGCCGTCACGGCGACATGGACTGGATGGAAGCCCGCGCCCACCACCGCCGCAGCCCGCAAGGCCTGTGGCCCGAGGCGCAGCGGGTGATTGCGCTGGGCATGAGCTATGCCCCTTCGGCCGATCCGCTGCTGGAACGGGCAGGGCGGGCGCGAATTTCGGTCTATGCCCAAGGCGCCGACTATCACGACACGGTCAAGAAGGCGCTCAAGGCGCTCGCCCGCTGGCTGGTGGCGGAAGCGGCGAACCGAGGACTTGGCGAGATCGGCGTGAAGGTCTTCGTCGATACCGCCCCGGTGATGGAAAAGCCGCTGGGTGAGGCTGCGGGCCTTGGCTGGCAGGGCAAGCACACCAACCTGGTCAGCCGCGAGCATGGCTCCTGGCTGTTCCTCGGCGCGATTTATACCACGCTGGCATTGCCGGTGGATGATGCAGGGCAAGACCGCTGCGGTTCTTGCAGCGCCTGCCAGACCGCTTGCCCGACCGATGCGTTCCCCGCGCCCTATCAGCTCGATGCGCGCCGCTGCATTTCCTATCTGACGATCGAACACAAGGGACCGGTGCCCGAGGAATTCCGCCCGGCCTTGGGCAACCGGATCTACGGCTGCGATGATTGTCTGGCGGTCTGCCCGTGGAACAAGTTTGCCAGTACCGCCCACACCATGCGCGCCTTTCTGCCGCGCGCCGAACTGGCTGCGCCGCGGCTGGCCGATCTGCTGGCGCTGGATGACGCCGCCTTCCGCAAGCTGTTCAGCGGATCGCCGATCAAGCGGATCGGGCGCGACCGGTTCGTGCGCAATTGCCTCTACGCCGCCGGCAATAGCGGCGATCCAGCCCTGACGCCGCAGGTGCAGGCGCTGGCTGGCGATCCCGACCCGGTCGTGGCCGAGGCGGCAGCCTGGGCTTTGGCACAACTGACTTGACATTTATAACCATATGGGTTATATACGCCGCCGCCAGTAACCACTGGTGCGACGGGTGCGGGCGGTCAGCTGCGCTTATCACCCGCGCGGCCGGCGCGTCCCTCCCAGCAGAGGCGTCTGCGCCCCCACGATGCAGGGAGCAGGCGGCGATCCCCGCCTGCAGAACGCCCGGGGTATGCCCCGGTGAACAGCGGCAAAGGTGCGAGTCCGCCCCGCTTTCGCCCTGCACGTCAGGATCGCGCCGACAAGACCTGCGCGCTGCTTGTCAGCCTTTCGCACGAAAGCGCGCCAGCCAAGCCTGTCCGGTTCAGGCACCCCGCGCCGGCCCGCCCGTTCGCGTTTCTCCTCTGGCGTAAGGTCCGGGTTCGCCGCCGGATGAGCTACTCTGCCCAACCAACACCGTCATCCCCGCGAAGGCGGGGACCCATCTCCCAAGATGGCATCCGGCGCGCCGGCGGCAATGATACGTGATGGGTCCCCGCTTTCGCGGGGATGACGAGGAAGGGGAAGGCTGTGCCTAGCGCGCCAGCAGGTTGCGGGCCTGGTTGCCGATCTGCGCCAGCATCGTCGGGCTCAGCGCCGGGGCGGCCTGGGCGCGGGTGACGACGGCGCGGAACTGGCTGATTGCGGCGGCCTGCGCCGCCGTCCAACCCTCTACCACGTCCAGCGGCTCGCCCTGGTCGCCGGCATGGCGTCGCAGGAAATCAAGCCGCATGTGCTGGATGTCGCGGGCCAGGCTGTTAACCAGCAGGCGCTCCCACGGATCGGTCGGGGCAAGCCGTTCGGCCGCCTGCTGCGCCCAGTCGAGCCCAAGTTCGCGGCCCAGCGCGATGAAGGCGCGAGTCAGGGCTTCAGGCTTGGTCCCGGTCTGCCGCGCCAGCATGGCCAGGCCGACCGAACCATCGAGATCGAACAGGTGCGCCACCTCGGCGGCCAGCTTGGTCGGCGCGCCGGCGGCAACAAACCGTTCCTGCAATGCGGCCGACTGAACCTGCCCTTCGCGTGACAGCAGCCGCCCGGTCGCGCCGGAAAGCAAGGTGACCCCGCCTTCCAGCTGGGCAACCAGTTCACCGGCCAAGAGCGCCCCGCCGGAAATGCGCAGCAGGTCGGCCATGTGGTTGACCATGGCGGCCGCGGCACGGTCGAACAGCAGGATGCGCGCGGCTTCGGGCATCGGCTGGGTTTCGATCCCGTGCCAGATCGCCCCCATGCCGAGCAGGCGCTCGGCGGCGACGAAGGCCGTGGTGACCTGGGCCAGCGTCGCACCCTCTTCCTCGACCAGCTCGAACGGGTGAATCAGCCCGAGGCGGTTGACCATCCGGTTGGCCAGCTTGGTGGCGATGATTTCGCGCCGCAGCCGGTGCTCCAGGATATCGGCCTTGAACTTGGCCCGCATCGGCACCGGGAAGGCGGCCAGCAGTTCGTCCTCGAGCAGCGGATCATCGGGGACAGAGGAATGCTCGAGCGCGTCCTGCAGGACCAGCTTGGTGCTGGACAAAACCACCGCCAGTTCAGGCCGGGTCAGGCCATGCCCTTCGGCCGCGCGGCGGGCGAGGACATCGCTTTCGGCCAGGCCCTCGGTCTTGCGGTCCAGTTGCCCGCTGGCTTCGAGCGTTTCGATTAGCCGCAGGTGCGAGGCGGTCGTCGCCGGCCCGCCGGCCGTGGCGATCGACAGGGCGAGCGCCTGGAGCCGGTTGTCCTCAAGCACGATCGCGCCAACCTCGTCGGTCATGGCGGAGAGCAGCTTGACGCGGTCATCCTCGGTGAGGCGCCCGGCGCGCTTGGCCCCGGCAAGGGCAATCTTGATGTTGACCTCGTTGTCCGAGCAATCGACCCCGGCCGAATTGTCGATGAAGTCGGTGTTGATGCGCCCACCCTTGAGGGCGAACTCGATCCGCCCGGCCTGGGTGCAGCCCAGGTTCGCGCCTTCGCCGATCGCCCGGGCGCGGACCTGCGCACCATCGATCCGCAGCGCATCGTTGGCCGGATCGCCGACCTGGACATTGTTTTCAGTGCTGGCCTTCACATAGGTGCCGATCCCGCCGAACCACAGCAGGTCAACCTCGGCCTTGAGGATCGCGGTGATCAGGCCATCGGGGTCGATGCTCGCCTGCTCCAGCCCGAGCATGGCCTGGACCTCAGGCGAGAGCGGCACTTCCTTGAGGCTGCGGGCGAAGACCCCGCCGCCCTTTGAGATCAGCTTGGCGTTGTAGTCTTCCCAGCTCGAACGCGGCAGGGCGAACATCCGCGCCCGCTCGGCCCAGCTCTTGGCCGGATCGGGATTCGGATCGAGGAAGATGTGGCGATGATCGAACGCTGCGACGACCTTCAGCGCCTTGGACAGCAGCATGCCATTGCCGAACACGTCGCCCGACATGTCGCCGCAGCCGGCCACCCGGATCGGGTCCGTCTGCACGTCGACGCCCATTTCCAGGAAGTGCCGCTGGACCGAGAGCCAGGCTCCCTTGGCGGTGATGCCCATGGCCTTGTGGTCATAGCCCTTCGACCCGCCGCTGGCGAAGGCATCGTCGAGCCAGAAATCGTGCTCTTCGGCAATGGCATTGGCGGTGTCGGAATAGGTTGCCGTGCCCTTGTCGGCGGCGACCACGAAATAGGGATCCTCGCCATCGCGGATCACGACCTGCTTCGGATGGACCACCTTGGCGCCAACGATATTGTCGGTGATCGACAGCAGCGTGCGGATGAACAGCTTGTAGCTTTCCTTGCCCTCGGCCAGCCAGCCATCGCGGTCGCGCGCCGGATCGGGCAGCTGCTTGGGATAGAACCCGCCCTTGGCCCCGGTCGGGACGATGACGGCATTCTTGACCCGCTGGGCCTTCATCAGCCCGAGCACTTCGGTGCGGAAGTCATCGCGCCGGTCGGACCAGCGCAGGCCGCCGCGCGCCACTGGGCCGGAACGCAGGTGAATGCCCTCGACCCGGCGCGAATAGACGAAGATCTCGCGCCACGGCAGCGGCTTGGGCAAGCCCGGGACCAGCGCGGAATCGAGCTTGAAGGCCAGCGCCAGTTCCTGTCCATTTGGCCGAGCCGGGACAAAGGCATTGGTCCGCAGCATGGCTTCGACCACGGCGCGATACTGGCGCAGCAAGCGGTCGTCGTTGATGGCCGAAACCAGCGCCAGCCCGTCGCGGATCGCGTCCTGCGCCTTGGCCTCGGCGGCCAGCCGGTCGCCCTTGAAGGCCGGATCGTGGCGGGCGACGAACAGATCGACCAGCCCGCGGGTAACCTGCGGCGCATGGTGCAACGCATCGACCGCGGTCGGCACGCCATAGTTGAGCCCGGCCTGGCGCAGGTAGCGATACCAGGCCCGCAGCCAGTTGGTTTCGGCCGCTGCCAACCCTACTGTGGCGATCAGGCGGTTGAACGGATCGTCCTCGGCGCTGCCATTGAGAACTTCGGCAAAGGCCGCTTCGATCGCCCCGGCGCGGGCCATCACGGCGCCGGCCTCAAGCCCTTGCGGCAGGGCCAGCTGGAAATCGTGGATCGTGCCCAGCCGGCCCTGGTCAAGCTCGGTCGGCAGGTCTTCGACCACCCGAAAGCCGAAGTTCTCGAGCGCCGGGACTGCATCGGACAGGGCAATCGCTCCGCCGCGCTGGTAGAGCTTGAGCCGGAGCATGCCGGCCCCGTCATCGGCTACCTGGTGCAGCCGGGCATCGCGGCGCGGACCGGCCTCCCCCTCGCCCGCCAGCTTGCGCAGGCGCGCAATGTCCTGCGCGGCCTCGGCCGGGCCATAGGTGCTGCGGTAGGCCAGCGGGAATGCCTCGGCATAGCGGGCGGCAATGGCGGCGGCGCGGCTTGGCTCTTCACTCGCGGCGATCTCGCTTTCGACCGCTTCGTTCCAGCCGCGCAGCATGCCCTGAAGACGGGCATCGAGCGCGGCCTCGTCGGGCAGCTTGGCCACTTCGGGCAGGTCGAGCACATAGCGCAGCACGGCAAGGCTGCCTTCAACCTCAAGGCTCCAGTCGAGCATCGGCGCCTGGCAAGCCTCGACCAGCATGGCCTCGATCTGCAGGCGCGTGGCGGTCGACATGATGTCGCGCGGCAGCCAGACGAAAGCAAACAGGTGGCGCATCAGCGCCGCCGGGACCAGCGCCAGCTTGGGGCGGGGGCGGTCAACCAGGCTCATCATCGCGGTGGCGATCCGCTCAAGGTCGTCCTCGGCAAAACCGATCAGCAGGTCATGGGGCAGGGCGGTAAGGGCATGGACCAGCGCCTTGCCGGCATGGCCCTGCGGGGCAAAGCCAAAGCGGCTCATCAGGTCGGTCAGCTGGGTGCGCATCCGCGGCACCTGGGTCGGCGCAGCGGCAAGGCCGGCGCTGGTCCAGATGCCGGCATGGACCGAGAGGCTTTCCAGCTTTCCGCCTTCGAACACCGGCACGATAAACAGATCGAGCGGCGTGCGGCGGTGGACATTGCTGACGTGGTTGGACTTGACCACCAGCGGCCCGCGCCCGCGCTTCCCCTTGCCTTCGAACCAGGCAAAGGCGCGGTCATAGGAGATCGGGCCAAGCAGACTCTTCGCCCCGCGGCGGCAGATGCCAAGCGCGCCGGACTGGGTGCCATCGCGGTGACGCACAACATGGCCAAGCTGGGTCAGCATCCCGTCCTTGAACCAGCGCAGCAGGGCCGCGCCCTCGCCATCGGCCAGACTGTCGGCATCGTCGGCCATGGCCTGTTGCAGCTTGGGCCAGTCGGCCACGGCCGCGCGGACATCGCCCAGCGTGGTGCGCAGCGCCGTCTCGAGCGCGCGGCGGATCCTGGCGTCGGCGCGGCGGGTCTCGATATAGACCATCGATTCGCGCTTTTCGCCGGCAGCATCGCCTTCGACCACGGCGGTCAGCGTACCCTGGCCATCGCGGCGGACCGGAAGGACCGGATGGACCAGTCGGTCGATCGTCAGCCCCTGGGCAGCGATCGTGGTGGCGATCGAATCGACCAGGAACGGCATGTCATCGTTAATCACCGCGATGCGCATGAAGCGTTCGGCGGCCGAGCCCGAGACCGTCTCGATCGTGATCGCGGCTTCCCCAGAATCACGCTGGCTGGCGGCGGTGCACAGGAAGGTGGCGGCGGCAGCCAGGCCTTCAGCGGAGAACGGCGCATCGCCGGGCAGCAGCGCGGCGCTGAGCCGCTGAGCCAGGGCCTGTTCGAGAGCATTGGCAGTGCTGCCAGCGGACTTGACCATGATCACACTCCTGCGGACCGGCCATTCTTGCCGTTGCCCGTGCAAACAATATTATTGCTGACCAACGCAGCATTCGTATTCATCCTAAGGACAAGTGGTCACCACTGCAACCAGTTTGCCGCTAGGGAAACCTGCCTAATCGTTTGCAGGCCGTTGGTTAGCCGGCCAGGGCCTCCATCGTCAGCGCCAGTGAGTGTTCGCGCGCCGCCGGGTCGTAAGTGGCCCCGGCCACAATGATCTCGTCCGCCCCGGTGCGCTCGACGAAGCGGCCGATCGCGGCGCGGACCGTGGCGGGCGCGCCAACTGCGCTGGCCTGGCGAACGTGTTCAAGCATGGCCTGGGTGTGCGGCGGCAGGCTCTCGCGATAGCCCGGAATGGGCGGCTTGAGCCGGCCGGGATTGCCGGTGCGCAGCGCGACGAAGCTCTGGTCCAAGGAGGAGGCAAGCAGCGTCGCCTCGGCATCGCTTTCCGCCGTCAGCACGGTCATCGCGGCCATGACATGCGGTTTGCCGAGCGCGGGCGACGGGGTGAAGCGTTCGCGGTAAAGCTTGATCGCGGCGTCGAGGTGATCCGGGGCAAAGTGCGAGGCGAAGGCATAGGGCATGCCCAGCGCGGCGGCGAGCGAGGCCCCGAACAGGCTGGAGCCAAGGATCCAGAATTCCAGCGCTGCACCAAAGCCGGGCGTGGCCCGCAGCGCCAGTTCGGGATCGCCCGTGACGAGCGCGCGCAGCTCGACCACGTCCTGGGGGAAATACTCTGACGCGCGCATCAGGTCCTTGCGCAGCGCCTGGCCAATCCGGCTGTCCGCCCCCGGCGCGCGGCCCAGTCCCAGGTCGATCCGCCCTGGAAACAGCGCATCGAGCGTGCCGAACTGCTCGGCAATCACGAAGGGGTTGTGATTGGGCAGCATGATCCCGCCCGCGCCGATCCGGATCGTGGAGGTGGCATGGCCGATATGGGCCAGGGTCACCGCCGTGGCGCCGCCGGCGATACCGTCCATGCCGTGATGCTCGGCCACCCAAAAGCGTTTGTAGCCCGCCGCCTCGGCCGCGCGGGCCAGGCTGGCGGCGCTGGTCAGCGCTTCGGAAACGGATCCGCCTTCGCGGACGGGGATCAGGTCAAGGACGGATAGCGGGGTCACCGGCCGGATGGTGCCGGGTCCGGACCCAACTGGTCAAGATAGGATTGCGCGGTCCGCGCGGTTTCGCTCCCGGGCGCGGCCTTGACCACCGAGAGCCACGATCGCCGCGCTGCGCCTTCATTGCCGGCGAGGACCGCGATCACCCCGGCCTCCAGCCCAACTTCCGGGTCGAGCGGCATGAGCTGGGCCGCGACCTGGATCTGCTGCTGCGCCTCGGCCAGTTTGCCCTGGCGGCGCGACAGCGTGGCCGAAAGCAGCCAACCCTGGCCGTTATCGGCAGCATTGGTGCGCGCGGTCGCCAGCGCCGTTGCCGCATCGCCATCGCGCTTAAGCGCCACCAGCGCGCGGGCGCGGTCGATCGAGATCTCGCCAGCCAGGCGCGGATCGGCAGCGCCGAGCGCCTCGCCATGGGCCTGGTCAAGCCGCGCCAATGCCGCCTCGGGCTTGCCGGCGGCGAGCAGGGCGTTGCCCGCCATCCCGCCCAGCCGCGCGCGGTTTGCCGGTTCGTTCGCCGGGGTCAGCTCGCGCGCCTCGGCAAAGGCCGCCTCGGCTTCGTCCCACTCGCCCTGCGCGGCCAGCGCCATGCCGAGGCACTGGCCCGGCTCGACCCGGGCCGAACCCTTAAGGTCCTTGAGCCACTTTTCAGCATAGGCCTGGGCCTCGGCCGGATTGCCCGCCAGCAGTTTGCGGCACTGCGCCGCCGGGGTCAGCGGCGCGGGCGGGGCAGCGGCCTCGGCCTTCTTGCGCGGGATCTCGAGCGGGGCCTGGGGCAGCGAGCCGCCCGCGCCGACGCCGACGCTGGGGCCGACCTGGGCGATGAGAGGCAGCAGTAGGGAAAGGATCATGGCAGCTCCGCAATCACCCGCAGCAACAGCGCGATATCGCCATCGCGGCTCAGGCGGTGATCGCCGTCCTTGATCAGGGTGACCTGAACATCGTCCGAATGGAGCTGCTCGGCCAGGCGGAGCGACAATTCCCACGGCACGTCGGGATCACGCTGGCCGTGGAGCAAGCGGACCGGGCAAGCGAGCGCAATCTCGGTATCGAGCAGCAGGTTGGCTTGGCCATCAGCCCAAAAGCCCGGGAAAGTCGGGGTTGGTTGCGGGCCATAAGCGTTTTCTTCGAGCACGGTTTCGCCCGCCAACAGTTCGGACTGCTGCTCGTCGCTGAAGCCCCAAGCGGTAAAGTCCGGCGCGGCGGCAATGCCGACCAGCCCGGCCAGCCGCTCGCCCAGCGCGAGACCAACCAGCAGCATCAGCCAGCCGCCCATCGAGGAACCGATCAGCACCACCGGGCCGTCCACATGGGCCGCGATCAGCGCCAGCACCTCGTCGCGCCACCTGCTCAGGGTGCCATCGGCAAAGTCGCCGTCGCTCTGCCCGCAGCCCGAGTAATCGAGCAGCAGGCAAGCCCGCCCCTGCGCAGCTGCCCAGTCAAACACGGCGGTCGCCTTGCCGCCGGCCATGTCGGACATGTAGCCGGGCAGGAACACCAGGGTCGGGCCGGTCCCGGCGGTGTGGCGAAAGGCGATGCGGGTGCCGCCGGGCAGGGCGTGAAAGCGCGGTTCGGTCATGTCCCCCCTCCTGCGCCATTGCCCCGTCACAATTCAAGGCTAGTGTGCCGGCAAAGAGGATGAGGGAGATACCGATGCTGCCACCGCCGCCCCAGGCACCGCTACTTGCCGCCAACCGCCGGAGCGCCCTGAAGCTGGGGCTGCTCGGCTTTGCCGGGATAGGGGCCGGGATCGGCGCGCCGGCGCTGGCGCAGGTGAACAAGGGTTTCACCCACTGTGTCGCCAGCGGCGAGCCCGGACCGGATCAGGTGCTGCTGTGGACCCGCTATGCCAGCGCGGAGGAAACGCCGCTCAAGTGGGAGCTGGCCGAAGATGCCGATTTCACCCGGATCGTCGTTCAGGGCGATGCCGCCGCCTCCCCCGCCAACGATTGCTGTGCCCGGGCCTGGGCCAAGGGGCTGAAGCCGGGGCGCTGGTACTTCTACCGCTTCGTCGCCCCCGATGGTGAGAAGTCCCCGGTCGGCCGCACGAAGACGCTGCCGGTTGGCAAGGTCGACAAGTTCCGGATCGCAGTCTTTTCGTGCTCGAACTTCGGCTTCGGCTGGTTCAACGCCTATGGCCATGCAGCTGAAGCGGGCGATTTCGACCTGGTCCTGCACCTGGGCGACTATTTCTATGAATATGCCCGCGGCACCTATCCCGATGCCAAGGAGGGTCTGGCCGAGCGGCTGCTCCCCATCGACGAGGCAGTGACCCTGGCCGGCTATCGTGAGCGGTTTTCGACCTATCGCAACGATCCCGACCTGCAGCGGCTGCACCAGCTCTATCCGGTGATCTCCATGTGGGACGATCACGAGGTGGCGAACGACGCCTGGAAGGATGGCGCCGAAAACCACCAGCCCGATAAGGAAGGCCCCTATGCCGTGCGCGAGAGCGTGGCCGAGAAGGCTTACCGCGAATGGCTGCCGGTATCCGAAGCCTATTGGGCGCAGTACGAGATCGGCAAGCTCGCCACGCTGTTCCGGCTCGAGACCCGGCACCTGGCGCGCGACAAGCCGTTTGACCTTGGCGACCTGATGAAGGGCAAGCGCGGGCCCGAGCTGGAAGCAGCGCTGGCGGCCTTCCGCGATGGTGCCTGGCGCGATCCCAATCGCACCCTGATGGGCGCCGAGCAGGAGGCCTGGCTGACCAAGGGCCTGAAGGGCTCGGCCAAGGCGGGCAAGCCCTGGCAGGTGCTGGCCCAGCAGATCATCATGGGCCAGTTCGGCTTCGGCAAGGACCTGATCGCCGGCATGACCAAGGATGTCGATGCGGGCATGCGGGCCCGGATCCTCGCCGCCAATCGCGCCCAGCAGAGCGGCATCCCCTATGCGATGGACATGTGGTCGGGCTATCCGGCGGCGCGCGAGCGGCTTTACCAGTCGGCGCTCGATGCCAATGCCAACCTGCTGGTCCTGGCCGGTGACAGCCACAACGCCTGGGCCTTTGACCATACCCACCAGAACGAACGCGTCGGCGTCGAAATGGCCGGGCAGAGCGTGACCTCGCCGGGGTACGAGCACTACCTCGGTTGGATCAAGCCCGATGCCCTGGCGCAGGATGTGATGGCAGCCAGCCCGGCGCTGAAGTGGTGCGACACCAGCCAGCGTGGCTACCTGGCGGTCGAGCTGACCCCCAAGGCGGCGACTGGCGAATATCGCTTCCTCTCGACCGTGCGCCAGAAATCGACCGCGCTGGCCGGGACCAAGCGGATGACCGTGCTGGCGGGGCAGCGCAAGTTCAGCTGACCAGCTAGTCCGGCCAGCCGAGCGACCATTCCTTGGCCTTGGTGTCCTGCTTGCAGGCCGTCTTCAACGCGGTGAACTGCGCGGGCGTCAGGGCCGGGCGATAGGCCTTGCCCGGCTGGACCGCCTTGGCAAAGGCCTGCTCGCGCTCGCCCGAATCCGGGTGGCTGTTAAGGTAGGACAGCTGCTTGTTCCCGGCGGTCGGATCCAGCTTGCGCAGCCGCCCGAAGAAGGCCGCTGTCGCCGCCGGGGAGATATCCGCCTTGGCCAGCCGCATCCGCGAATATTCGTCAGCCTCACGCTCGGCCTCGCGCGAGTAGCCCATCGCCGCCACCCCGCCGAGCGTCCCGCCGATATCGCTGTTGGCCCCGCTGAGCAGGATCGACAGGCCGAACTGGCGCAGCAGCGCCTGCATCACGTGGCGCTTGCGGACATGGCCAACCTCGTGCGCGAGGACCCCGGCCAGCTCGTCAGGCGACTTGGCTTCCTGCACCAGCTTGTCGAACAGCAGCACCCGCCCGCCGGGCAGGGCGACGGCATTGACCATGTCGATCTTGGCCAGCTGGACCGTGATCGGGCTCTTCCCATCATCGACATCGCGGGTCAGCGCGGCCAGGGCGGCGTCACCTTCCGGGGTCGAACAGGTGAACTGCTCAAGATCGCCGACCAGCGCCGAACCGATCCGCTGCTCCCAGCTTTCCGGCACCATCGGCCCGAGCCAGCTTGGCGCGGTCATCACCGCCGCGACCGCCGCAGCGCTGACCAGGCCGAGCACCACGCTGGCCCGAACCAGTCCGAAGCGATCAATCCAGCCGCCGTATTTGCCGCCCTGCGGCATTCGCTCAAGCACTGCGGGCGCGGCATCGACGGGGACAAGCAACCGCCAGCCGGGCTGGTCGCGGTGGCCATAGACCAGCCGGTCACCGCGATGCTCGTTGAAGGTCAGCGCGGCCAAGGGGATCACTTCCGCCGCGCCTTCGGCCCGCACGATCTCCAGCCCCGCCGCCTGCCAGCGCAGCGTCACGGGGTGGCGGATCGCGCTGGTCCCGTCGAACAGGTCGGCAGCGGCGCTGTCCGCCATCGTCAGATGGCCCCCATGTCAAAGGCGTCGAGCAGCCCTTCGCCTTCGCGCAGCTCCTTGGTGGTCGACTGGGTCAGGTGATCGACCTCGACATAACCGAAAGCGTGGAGGTGACGCACCCCGAACGACCAGTGACGATAGGCCAGGAAAATCGTGCCGATCCCCAGCGTCAGCACCACCAGCGCGACATCGCCGAGGAACAGCTTGAGCCAGTCCCTGGTCGATGCGGTGAAGCCGAAGCTCAAGGTGTGGAGGCTGGTCGCTTCGACCATCTGGCGGAAAAACTTGGCATAGTAGGCCAGTACGACCAGGCCAAAGATGAAGTAGAAGCCGAACACGGCGACCAGGCCCGCCATGAACGAGCCAATACCGCCAGCGCCGCTAGTGGCACCGCCGGCCATGGCAATCGGCACGACCACCACGACCGCTGCGATCATCGCTAGGAACGGCGCGGCATAGCACAGCAGGAAGCGGCCCATCAGCCCCTCGACCCGGCCGGCTGCTTCGAACTTGTAGGGGCCGAAGCTCATCGCCCGCCAGCGCTCGTTCCACAGCGAGACCATTGACCAGGGGATCAGCAGGCCCAGCGCGATGGTGCCGACGAAATTCTTCCACATATAGGACACGCCATAGCCCATCCCCGGATCGTCGCTGCCGCCGCGAATCCCGCGCCAATAGGTCCGCGCCAGGCGATAGCGCAGCGCGCGGAACCGGGCGACACCGACCAGCCAGTAGACCAGGATGAAGAAGCCGACGCCCAGCACCCCGGCGGTCAGGGCATCACCGTTGAGCACCAGCCGCTGGATCAGAAAGTTGAAGCCGATCAGCGGCAAGCCGATCAGCAAGAACACCATCACGGCACCCTTGAACAGTTCCATCCCCGTCCCGGCCCATTCGAACCGATCATCGATAAAGCGGGTGCGTGACCACAGATAACGCCGGGTCCGCGCCGTCGCCCAGAAGCGGTAGATGCCCAGCGTGACGATCGTCAGCAGCAGATTGGTAAAGGCAATCGGCGCATATTCCTGCCAGGTGCCGTGGAATTCAAAGGCCTTATCGGCACTCTCGTCAGTCATGCGCATCCCCCTTGCAGATCAAGCCATGAAAGGAACCCATTGTCACGCAAAGGTAAAGCCCAAAGTTGCGACCGGCTTGTGCAGCAACTGGACAGTAACCCCTGACCTGCTAAAAGCGCGGCCATGGTTCTGCGGATCGCCCTGACCCTGACTACTACCACCCCGGCTGGCCGGGGGCGGAGCGCGTTGGCCTAAGGCTGAACGCTGCCCCGCCGTCCGGTTTCGGGCGGCTGGTGTCTCCTCCCGAAATCGTCCTTTCCGACACCGCCCCTTTGCGGAGCGCCCCGGCTTGTGCCAAAGCGCCCGCAAATCAGACGAGTGCCTTGCAATGTCCGAACTGCTCAAGATCAGCCTGCCCGATGGTTCCGTGCGCGAAATGCCGCTCGGCTCGACCCCGGCCGATGTCGCCGCGGCGATTGGGCCGGGCCTCGCCAAGGCGGCGCTGGCCGCCAAGGTCGATGGCGAGCTGGTTGACCTGACCCGGCCCTTCACGGCCGATGCCCAGCTCGCGCTGGTGACTTCGCGCGACGAGGCCGAGGCGCTCGACCTGGCGCGGCATGACTATGCCCACGTCCTGGCTGAAGCGGTCCAGGCGCTGTTCCCGGGCACGCAGATCACGTTCGGCCCCAGCACCGACGATGGCTTCTATTACGATTTCGCCCCGAAAGATCGCCCCTTTACCGAGGAAGACCTGCCGGCGATCGAGGCCGAAATGCGCAAGATCATCCAGGCCGACAAGCCGCTGCGCCGCGAGGTCTGGAGCCGCGAACAGCTGATCAGCCGCTGGAAGCAGCAGGGCGAAAGCTTCAAGGCCGAATGGGCCGCCGAACTGCCGGGTGATGAACCGCTGACGGTTTACTGGTCGGGCGATGACTGGCTCGACATGTGCCGCGGACCGCACCTGCCCTCCACCGGCAAGCTTGATGCCCAGGCCTTCAAGCTGACGCGCGTGTCGGGCGCCTATTGGCGCGGCGATCAGAACAACGCGATGCTGAGCCGGATCTACGGCACCGGCTGGCTGAACAAGAAGCAGCTCGATGCCCACCTGACCCGGCTGGAAGAAGCCGCCAAGCGCGATCACCGCAAGCTGGGCGGGGAGATGGACCTGTTCCACCTCCAGCAGGAAGCCCACGGTTCGGTCTTCTGGCATCCCAAGGGCTACCTGATCTGGCGCGAGTTGGAAGCCTATATGCGCCGCGCGATTGACGGTGCGGGCTACCGCGAGGTCAAGACCCCGCAGGTGATGGACGCGCGCCAGTGGGAGCAGTCCGGCCACTGGGGCAAGTACCGCGAGAACATGTTCGTGATCCCCGACGAGGTGCCGAACACCGAAGACGAAGGCCCGGTGATCTCGGGCGAGGCCGACTGGATGGCCTTGAAGCCAATGAACTGCCCGGCCCACGTCCTGATCTTCCGCCAGGGGATCAAGAGCTACCGCGACCTGCCGCTGCGGATCTACGAGAACGGCTGCTGCCACCGCAACGAACCGCACGGCGCGCTGCACGGGCTGATGCGGGTGCGTCAGTTCACCCAGGACGACGCCCATATCTTCTGCCGCGAAGACCAGATCGTGGCCGAAGTGCGCGCCTTCTGTGAACTGGCTGACCGGGTCTACAAGGACTTCGGCTTCACCTATTCGATCAAGCTGGCGCTGCGCCCCGAAAAGCGCTTCGGCAGCGATGCCGATTGGGACAAGGCCGAGAACGAGCTGCGCAACGCCGTGATCGAGGCGGGCCTGGCGACCGAAGAATACGGCTGGGAAGAGCTGCCAGGCGAAGGTGCGTTCTATGCCCCCAAGCTCGAATGGCACCTGACCGATGCGATCGGCCGGACCTGGCAGGTCGGCACGATCCAGTCCGACCGCGTTCTGCCCGAACGGCTGGATGCGAGTTACATCGGCGAGGACGGCGAAAAGCACCGCCCGGTCATGCTGCACCGCGCGATCTTCGGTTCCTACGAGCGCTTCATCGGGATCCTGATCGAGCACTTCGCCGGCAAGCTGCCGGTCTGGCTCGCCCCGGTACAGGCCGTGGTGGCGACGATCGTCTCCGACGCCGATGGCTATGCCGCCGACGTTGCCGAACAGCTCAAGGCCGCGGGCATCCGGACCGAGACCGACTGCCGCAACGAGAAGATCAACTACAAGGTCCGCGAACACTCGCTGCAGAAGGTCCCGCACCTGCTGGTGGTCGGCAAGCGCGAGGCCGAGGAAGGCACGGTCGCCGTCCGCACCCTGGGCGCCGAACACCAGAAGGTCATGCCGCTGGCCGAGGCGATCGCCATGCTGAAGGCTGAAGCCACCCCGCCGGATCGGCGCTGAGGCTTGCGGCGGAGCGCGGGAGACAGACAATGAACCTGATGATCAAGCTGTCCCTCGCGCTCAATATCCTGGTTCTGGTCCCAGTCTGCGGCAGTCTGCTGACCGGGGCAGGCTGGACCTTGGCCGCTTATGGACCGGCCAGTCCGGCGCGGGGTATCCTGCTATCGATCTATCTCGCAATCCTGGTCGTTTCAGTCGGCCTGCTGTTCAAGCCGGTACCGGCGATGGTGGCGGCGCTGCTGATCGTGCAGATCGTTTACAAGGTGACCACGCCGTTCACAGTTGGCACAATCGCCAATCCGGTGGTGCTGAGCAACCTGGCCATCGCCGCCGTCCATGCGGCGACGGTGGCGACAATATTTCAGGCCAAGAGCTAGCCGGACTGAGGGGAAGCAGGTGCAGTTAGACCAGGTCGCAGGGCTTACCCCCGGACAGATCGCAATCGCTGTGGTTGCTGCCCTGGCGGCAGCCTTTGTGCGCGGCCTGGCCGGATTCGGTATGGCGATCCTGCTGGTGCCGGTGCTGGGTCTCGCCATTCCGCCGGCCGAGGCCGTGGTCACCGCCAATTGGCTGGGCATCTTCATCGGCCTGGTCGGCCTGAAGGCCATGCTGGGGGCAAGCGAACGCTCGGCCTTCGTGATTGGCGGCCTGGCGATGCTGGCAACGCCGTTGGGGGTCTGGCTGCTCTCGATCACCGATCCGGCGCTGGCGCGGCTGATCATCGCCGTCGTTGCACTTGGCGCATTCGTCATGGTGCTGCTGCCCAAGCGGCCGGATGGGCACCAGCCGTCCGGCATCGAACTGGGCGGAACCGGCGTGGCCTGCGGCGTGCTGACCGGTTTTGCCGGGATGCCAGGGGTGCCAGTGGTACCGTTCTACCTGCGCCGGCAACTTGCGCCGCAGCTGGCGCGGGCCTCGATGATGACGATCTTCCTCGCCACTTCGGTCGCGGGCGTGGGCTCGGCCGTGGCGCTGCGGGTAGCGACCTGGCGCGAGCTGCTGCTGGCGGCCTTGCTGTTCCCCGGTGTGTTGATCGGCAACACGCTGGGCAACAAGGCCTTCGGCAAGGTCAGCGATACGGCCTGGCGGCTGTTTGTTGGCGTCGTGCTGGGGGCAACGGCAATCGCCGCGCTGTGGCGGCTACTCCACGCCTAACCGGCGAGGATCAGCGCCAGCGCGCAGCCGCATACCACCGTGCCGCGCAGCAGATCGCGCGAGTGGGCAGCAGCAAAGGCAAAGGCTTTGGCCATGGGCGGCATTATCCGCCCGCGCGCTTTCCAAAAGTTTAAGCGCTGGCGCTGGCCGACATGACCTGGCGGCCATCGGCGGCAAAGGTCCCCAGCTCGATCGCCTCGCCCGATCCGCGCATCACCAGGTGGAGCGGCTCATCCGCCACCGCCGGGCTCATGCCGCGGAAGGCAAAGGACTTGAGCGCATTGTCGCCCAGTGTCCGCTGCGCCAGGTCAAGCAGCAGCGTCGCGGTCAGCGGACCATGCACCACCAGCCCGCGATAGCCCTCTTCGCCCACCGCATAAGGCGCATCGTAGTGAATGCGGTGGCTGTTGAAGGTCAGCGCCGAAAAGCGGAACAGCAGCGGCGCGCCGGGTTCGATCACGCGGTGCTGGTCCCAGCCGGTGGGATCGAAGCGCCCCTCGCCCAGCGGCGGCGGGGCGGGCGGGGTGCCGGGGGCAGCCGGTTCGCGGTAGACCAGCGACTGGACCTCGCGCACGGCTAACCCGGCTGGTCCATGCGTTTCATGCGCCACGTCGACGAAGACCAGCTTGCCGCTGCCGCCCGATTTCTCGGTGACCGAAGCAACCCGCGAGGTCCGCGTCACCGCTTCGCCGACCTTGAGCGGGGCAAGGAATTCGACCTTGCTGGAAGCCCACATCCGGCGCGGCAGCGGGACCGGCGGCAGGAAGCTGTCGGGGCTATCGTCGCGGCGCGGATGGCCGTCCGGGCCCAGTTGCGCGGTCGCGGCATCGGGGGTGCAGAGGCACCAGTGGAACCCCTGCGGCACCAGCCCATCAGCCGGGGCAGCGCGGTCCAGCGTCGCGCACCAGCGGGTGAACAGGCCCGGGTCGGCATGGTCGCTGCGCTGCTCTTCGCGGCCAATCCACGCTTGCCATTCGCTCATCAGTTGCGTCCCTCCAGCAGCCCGCGCGCGATCACCTGCGCCTGGATCTCGGCTGCGCCTTCAAAGATGTTGAGGATGCGGGCATCGCACAGCACCCGGCTGATCTCGTACTCCAGCGCATAGCCGTTGCCGCCGTGAATCTGCAGGCTGGCATCGGCATTGGCCCAGGCGGCGCGCGCGGCCAGCAGCTTGGCCATGCCGGCCTCGATATCGCAGCGCTTGCCAGTGTCCTTGGCCCGCGCGGCGGCATAGGTCAGCTCGCGCGAGAGGACGAAATCCGTGAGGCTCATCGCCAGCTTGTCAGCCACGCGCGGGAAGTGGAGCAGCGCCTTGCCGAACTGCTTGCGCGACAGGGCGTAACTCAGCCCCAGCTCCAGTGCCCGCTTGGCCACGCCCACGGCGCGGGCGGCAGTCTGGATTCGCGCGGCCTCGAAGGTGCGCATCAGCTGCTTGAAGCCCTGCCCTTCCTCGCCGCCGAGCAGGGCATCGCCGGGCGCCTTCAGGCCATCGAACTGCAGCGCATATTCGCGCATACCGCGATAACCCAGCACCTCGATCTCGCTGCCGCTCATCCCCGCGGCCTGGAAGGGATCGGCATCGGTCCCGCGCGGCTTGGGCACCAGCAGCATCGACAGGCCGGCATAGCCCTGGGTGTCAGGGCGGGTCCGGCACAGCAGGGTCATCAGGTCAGACCGGCTGGCGTGGGTGATCCAGGTCTTGGCCCCGTCGATTACCCATTCGCCTTCGACCAGCCGTGCCCTTGTCTGAAGCGAGCCGAGGTCGGAACCGGTATCGGGTTCGGTAAAGACGGCGGTCGGCAGGATCTCACCGCTGGCGATTTTCGGCAGCCAGTGCTGCTGCTGTTCGGGCGTGCCGCCCATGGCGACCAGCTCACCCGCGATCTCGCTGCGGGTGCCGAGCGAACCGGCCCCGATCCAGCCGCGTGACAGCTCCTCGGTGATCACGCACATCACCAGCTTGCTCAGGCCGAGCCCGCCGAACTCGGCCGGGATCGTCGCGCCGAAGGTGCCAAGGTCGGCCATGGCCTGGACCGTGGCATCGGGGATCAGGTCATTCGCCAGGTGCCACTTGTGGGCATTGGGCAGGATCTCGGCCTCGGTGAAGCGGCGGAACTGGTCGCGGATCGTGTCGAGATCGGCTTCGGGCAGACCCTCGCTTGGCCACTGTCCCGCCGCCAGCGCAGCGGCAACGGCAGTGCGGGTTGCGGCATGGTCGGCATCGATCAGGTCGGCGCAGGCGAGCGCCAGGTCGCGCGCTTCGCCGGCGAGGCCCAGGTCGCCGGGGCGCAGCAGCTCGTTCTGCCCCATCGGCAGGCCGCCGGTGAGTTGCGCCAGCGTCTCGGCAAAGCCGAGCAGGGCCACCTGGCGGTCGAGTTCGGTCCCGCCGCCATTTGCCGCCAGCCAGTCAGCAACGGCTTCCAGCGCGGCTACCGAGGTTGCGATCCAGGCAAAGCCGTGATGGGCGCGCTGGTTGGTGGCGGGAATATCCGCAAGCGCCGCCCGGGCGAGGTCGCGATAACCGCGCGCCGCGCCAAGCACCTTGCCGAGGTCGACGCTCATGCCTTCTCGAACACCGCCGCGATGCCCTGCCCGCCGCCGATGCACATGGTTTCGAGGCCGTACTTCACGTCGCGGCGCTGCATCTCGCGGGTCAGGTTGGCGAGGATGCGGCCGCCGGTGGCACCAATCGGATGGCCGAGCGAAATGCCCGAGCCGTTGACGTTGAGCATGTCGTGCCGGCTGTCATCGTCCGCCCAGCCCCAGCCCTTGAGGCAGGCCAGGACCTGCGGGGCGAAGGCTTCGTTGAGCTCGATCAGGCCGATGTCGTTCCATGACAGGCCGTTCTTGGCGAACAGCCGCTCGGTCGCCGGGACCGGGCCGAAGCCCATCCGCGCCGGATCGCAGCCTGCCGCCGCCCAGGAGTGGAAGTAGGCAATCGGCTCGAGGCCCAGTTCCTCCAGCTTGTCCTCGGCCACGACCAGACAGGCCGCTGCGGCATCGTTCTGCTGGCTGGCATTGCCCGCCGTCACCACGCCGCCCTCGATCGGCTTCAGTTTGCCCAGCGTCTCCAGCGAAGCATCGGCGCGGTAGCCTTCGTCATGCGCGAAGACCACCGGATCGCCCTTCTTCTGCGGGATCTCAACCGAGACCAGCTCATCGGCGAACAGCCCGTTCGCCCAGGCGGCGGCGGCACGCTGGTGGCTGCGGGCGGCATAGGCATCGCAGGCCTCTCGGCTGATGTTCCAGTCCTTGGCCAGGTTCTCGGCCGTCTCGATCATCCCGCTGATCACGCCGTAGCGTTCGATCGGCTGGCTCATCACCCGGCCGCGCGTCAGCCGGTCATGCAGCGTCAGGTTACCGGCGCGCACGCCCTTGCGGATGTCGGTGCTGTAATGCTCGACGTTGGACATGGATTCGCAGCCGCCCGCCACGACCACGTCCGACACCCCGGTCTGGACCATCATCGCCGCATTGACGATCGCCTGCAGGCCCGAGCCGCAGCGGCGGTCAAGCTGATAGCCCGGCACTTCCTCGGGCAAGCCGGCGAGCAGCCACGACCAGTGCGAGATGCAGGGCGCTTCGCCGTTGCCGTACCCCTGGGCGAAGATCACATCGTCGACCCGCGTGGGATCGATCTTGGTGCGCTCCATCAGCGCTTTCAGGATCGTCGCGCCCAGTTGCCCGGCGGTAAGCGGGGCAAGGCTGCCGCCGAACTTGCCGACGGCGGTGCGGATCGGGGCGACGATGGCGGCGCGGCGCAGTTGGGTCATGTCCTGTCCTTGTCTGAAGTGGCAACCACGCCGCGATCGATCAGCGTGGCGATCTGGCCCGAGGAAAGCCCGAGCCGCTCGGCCAGCACTTCCTCGCTGTGCTCCCCGAGGTACGGCGCCGCTTGCGGATCGCCAACCTCGCGGTCAGGGATATTGGCGAAGCTGCGGGTGGCGGGATATTCAAAACCGCTTGGGTTGGCGGGGGATGGCCCGAACAAAGGATTGCTGGTGACAAGCTCGGGGTCAGTCGTCATCTCGTGCATGGTGCGATAGCGCTCGAAAGTCGCCCCGGCCTTGGTCATCCGCGCGGCAAGGTCGGCATAGTCGAACCGCGCCGCCGCCGCCTGAAACAGATCGAACAGGGCGTGGCGGTTCTGGAAGCGTTCGTGATCGCCGGCGGACAGGTCCACTCCTAACCGCGTTTCGAGCGCCGCCACTTCGCCGCGCACCTCAAAGGCATCGAGCAGCGCATTCCACTGCTTCGCGGTCAGCGCTGCGACCATGAAGCGCTTGCCATCGCGGCTGAGGAAATCGCGCCCGAACGCGCCCCAGATGGCGTTGCCGATCCGCTCGCGGTCGGCACCGCGATAGAGCATTTCCGCCGCCGCGCCCGCGTTAAAGGCCGTGCCGATCGCGACATCGCCCAGCGGCACGCGCAGCTCGCTGCCTTGGCCAGTGGCGTCGCGGTGGCGCAGTCCGGCCAGCATGGCGAAGGCGCAATAGGCGCCGGTGATGAAATCCCACGCTGGCAGGATCTGGTTGACCGGCGGCGCGGTGGCCGGGTCCCATTCTTCCGGCCCGGTCATCAGCGGATAGCCCGAGGCGGCATTGACGGTGAAGTCCATCGCCTGGCGCCCGTCGTGCCAGCCCATGATCCGCACCGAAACCAGATCGGGCCGTTCGGCGGCGATCTTGTCGTGGGCCAGAAAGCTGTTCACCGGCAGGTTGGTGATCATCTGCCCGGTCTTGCGGACCAGTTCGACCAGCAGCTCGCGCCCCTCGGCACTTTGCAGATCGAGCGCGACCGATTTCTTGGCGCGGTTGAGGTTCTCCCACGAGAGCGAGCGGCCCTCGCGGGTCAGCAGATAGCGATCATAGTCGAGCCCGCCCGCCTTGTGATCGACCCGGATCACCTCGGCTCCGAACTGCGCGCAGTAGAGGCCGGCAGTTGGCGAGGCGACGAACGAGGATGTCTCGATGATCGAGAGCCCGGAAAGCAGCTGATACATGGCTTACCAGACGGTCCCTTCGCTGGCGAATTCGCGCAGCAGGTGCTTGGCGATCTGGAGCTGCATGATCTGGCTGGTGCCTTCGTAGATGCGCAGGATGCGGGCATCGCGGAAGAACCGCTCGGCCGGATATTCGGCGAGGTAACCGGCACCGCCATAGACCTGGACGCAGCGATCGGCGACCCGGCCGCAGGTTTCCGAGGCGAACAGCTTCGCGGCCGCAGCCTTGCGCTGGATGTTCTCACCCCGGTCGGCCCGCGCGCAGGCATCGGCGATCATGCATTCGGCGGCGTAGAGCTCGGCCTCACTATCGGCCAACATGGCCTGGATCAGCTGGAAGTTGGCAATCGGCTCGCCAAAGGCCTTGCGTTCGGTCGCATAGCGGATCGCGGTATCGAGCGCGCGGCGGCCCATGCCGACGCTCATACCGGCGACTGACAGCCGGCCATTGTCGAGGCTCTGCATCGCAATCTGGAAGCCGCGGCCTTCCTCGCCGCCGACCAGCGCCGAGCCGGGGATATGGACGTCTTCCATGATCACGTCAGCAATATGCGCGCCCGACTGGCCCATCTTCTTGTCGGGCTTGCCGATGGTGATCCCCGGCGTTGTCATGTCGACGATGAAGCAGGAAACGTGGGCGTTCTTGGGCAGCGCTTCCTTCGAGGTGCGGGCCATGATCAGGCCGATCTTCGCCGAAGGGCTGTTGGTGATGTAGCGCTTTGTGCCGTTGAGCTTGTAGCCGTTGCCATCGCGCACGGCGCTGGTCTGCATCGCCGCGCTGTCCGAGCCCGAGCCCGGTTCGGTCAGGCCGAAGCAGGCAATCTCACCGCTGGCGATCCGGGGCAACCATTCGGCCTTCTGTTCGGGCGTGCCGAAATTCTTGATCGCGCTGCCGGTCATCCCGATGTTGATCGAGATGGTCGAGCGGTAGGCGGGCGAGGCGTAGCTCAGCTGCTTCACCGTCTCGATATACTGGCTGATGTTCATGCCGGCGCCGCCGAACTCTTCGGGGATGGTGATCCCGAACAGGCCCATTTCGCGCATCTCGGCCAGGATATCGTCGGGGATGCGATCCTGCGCGATCACGTCCTCTTCCGCCGGGATCAGCCGTTCGCGGACATAGCGGCGCAGCTGCTCGATGAACTGGTCGAAGATTTCGGGGTCCATGCCGGGGTTCATGGCGCTGTTCCTCAGATAGGATCGTAGGGGAAGACGTGGGCCGAAACTTCGTCGGCGCGGGCGAAGCTGGGCTTGAAGGCCGGGATCAGCTCGTCAGCGATCGACTCCGGCGTCCAGCCTTCCAGCTTGGTCATCGAGCGGATCGGGCGCGGTTTGTTGTAGAGCACGATCTCGTTCTTGCGGACCGAGAAGATCTGGTTGGTGACCTCCTGGCTGGCATCCGAGGCAAGATAGACCACCAGCGGCGCGATCTTGTCCGCGCTCATCGTCTTCAATCGTTCGACCCGCTGCTTCTGCTCGGGCGTTTCGGCTGGGATCGAGGCGGTCATCCGGCTCCAGGCGAAGGGTGCGATGCAGTTGGAGCGCACCCCGGCGCGGGCCATGTCGAGCGCGATCGACTGCGACAGGCCGACGATCCCCAGCTTGGCCGCCGAATAGTTAGCCTGGCCCACATTGCCGATCAGGCCCGAGGTGGAGGTGAAGTGGATGAAGCTGCCGGACTGCTGCTCGCGGAAATAGGGGGTCGCCGCCTTGGAAACGTTGAAGGTGCCGTTGAGGTGCACGTCGATCACCGCGCGCCAGTCCTCATGGCTCATCTTGTGCCAGATCGTGTCGCGCAGGATCCCGGCGTTGTTGACCACGGCATCGATCCGCCCGAACCGCTGGACCGCATCCTCGATGATCGAGGTGGCGCCGGCCGGATCGTTCACGAAAGCGAGGTTGGCCCAGGCCTTGCCGCCCGCCGCCACGATGTCGTTGACGGTTTCCTGGGCCGGGCCTTCATCCCCGCCCTCACCGCCGCCGCCGACGCCGGGGTCGTTGACCACCACGGCCGCGCCATGCTTGGCGCAGAGCAGCGCGATCTCGCGCCCCACGCCGCGCCCGGCACCGGTGACTGCGACAACCTTGCCTTCAAGCATTCCCATCTCGCCGACTCCGCGTTCTTAATCGTTCGGTTAATCCCCTACGAGGACGGCGGCGAAAATCAACTGGCAGGAATGAGGTCCTTGAGCGGTATTGCCGGGTCAGCCAGCGCCGCGGGATCGGCCGCGACGCGCTGTTCAACCAGCTTGCGGCCCTGGGCATAGTCCTTGGCGCAATTGACGCTGTCGAGCGCGATGACCTTGCCGCCTTTCAGGTAGATTACGCTGAAGCTGCGCGCGGCCGGATCGCCGCGCAGCACGGTGGCATCGTGCCCGGTCGAGAGGCCAACGGTCTGGAGCTTGAGATCATACTGGTTCGACCAGAACCACGGCGTTGCGCCATAGTTCGCCTCCTGGCCGGTGATGACCTTGGCCACCACGGTCGCCATGTCATTGGCGTTCTGGACCGACTCGAGCCGGATCACCGCACCATCGGCAAAGCCGTTGGCGTGGGCAGCACAGTCTCCGATCGCGAAGACGTGCGGCAGGTTGGTGCGGCACTGTTCGTCGACGTCGACCCCGTTGCCGCCCGCGGCCCCGGCCGCGACCAGCACGCCGATCGAGGGGATAATGCCGATGCCAACGATCACCACGTCCGCCGCGATCACCGTGCCATCGGCCAGCTTCACGCCCGAAACGCGGCCTTCGCCCTCGATCCCTTCAACCGCCATCCCGGTGCGCAGATCGACGCCGTGGGCGCGGTGCTCGGCCTCGTAGAAGCGGGAGAGGTCCTCACCCGCAACGCGGGCCAGGACGCGCGGCAGGGCCTCGAGCAGGGTGACCTGCTTGCCCAGCTTGGACAGCACCGCCGCCGCTTCCAGCCCGATATAGCCGCCGCCGATCACCACGGCGCGGGTCACCTGCGGCAGCTCGGCCATCAGCGCATCGACATCGGCGCGGGTGCGGACATAATGGATACCGGCCAGGTCGCTGCCCGGGCAGGACAGCTGGCGGGGATCGCCGCCGGTGGCCCAGATCAGCTCGCCATAGGTCAGCGCGGAGCCGTCGGCGCAGGTCAGCTGGCGGGCGGCGGGATCAACCGCGGTGACTTCGCGCCCCAGCAGCAGCTCAACCTGCTTATCAGTCCAGTACTCGCGCGGACGCAGATAGAGCCGCTCGAACGGCTTTTCCTGGGCAAGGTATTCCTTCGACAGCGGCGGGCGTTCGTAGGGCGGTTCGTCCTCGCGCCCGACGATTGCAATCGACCCGGCGAAGCCCTGGGTGCGCAGCGCGATCGCGGCCTGGGCCCCGCCATGTCCGCCCCCGACAATCACGACATCATAGTGCTGCATCGTATCCTCGCCCGACTGAATCTTGCCCGGTCCTCGCCATGGCCGCTAACAAGATTCCCCCCGGGTCACAAGCGCGCGGACTCGCGCCAGGGCAGCGGGATCGTCCACATCGGCCAGCCAGTCGGCGGCGCAGACAAGCGGCTCCGCCCGGCCGAGCAAGGCGCGTGCGCCCTGATCACCGGCGGCCTTAGCGAGTGCGGGCAAGTGGCTCGATCCGAACACCGCCGGCGGTGAACGCTGGCCATCCGCTTCGGACGCGACGATCGCACCCGGGCCAAGCGCGACAGCGCGGGCCAGCAGCGCCGCGAAATGGCCGGCAGGGACGAGCGGCATGTCGGCCAAGGCGACCAGCAAGGCATCGGCCCCGGCAGCCTGCGCCAGCTGCGCAGCGAGCGCGAGCGATGAGCCCATTCCGCTGGCCGCCCGGTCATTGACCGCGATGTCAAAACCTGCCGCTGCCCAGCCCGGCGCACAAGGATGGTCCCCGCGCGCGGCAATCACCCAGCGGTGCGCGAAAGCCAGGCCACCCAGCGTTCGTGCAGCCTGCTCGCCAAGCAGGGCTTCGCCGAAGGGTGCGGCCAGCTTGTCCTGCGGGCCAAAGCGGCGCGACTGGCCGGCGGCGAGCACCGCCACGGCGAGGCGCGGCTCAGCCAAGCATGGCCTCGAAATCGGCCGCCTGATAGGCCCGGACAATCTCCGCCAGGGTGGAAAGCGCCAGCGTTTCCGGATCGCGCGAGGAATGGAACAGGCCGATCGGGGCGTGGATCCTTGCCAGCCGGTCCGGGGCAATGCCCGCGGCTTCCAGCGCCGCCAGCCGCGCGGCATGAGCCCGCCGCCCACCCATTGCGCCAAGGTAGCAGTGCGGCAATTCCAGCGCGCGTTGCAGCAGCGCCAGTTCCCAATCGTGATCGTGGAACAGGAAGGCGATCGCAGTCCACGGATCGCTGCGGAGCAGGCCGGTGTCGGTGGTTCGCTCCAGCCGGGCCGCCGGAACGGCCAGCTCGGCCAGGCGGGCCAGGGCGCGCTCGTCAGGCGTGAGCGCCTCGACTTCAAGCCCCATGGCCAGCGCCAGGTGCGCCAGCGCGCAGGGTCCCTCGCCATGGCCGATCAGGACTAGCCGCAGCGCCGGCCAATGACCGAAGCGGGCCGTGCCCGCTACCGGATCGAAGGGCGCCGGATCCCAGCCGGCGCGAAACGCCACCCCGCCTGGCGCAATCGCGAGCGTGAAGGGCTGCCGCGCTTCGCTGGCGGCCAGGCACTCAGCGGCCAGCGCGGCATCAGCCAGCGGCTGAAAGTGGATATCGAGCCCACCGCCGCAGGGCAGGCGAATGTCGAGATACGGCGAGCCCGCACCGAACCGGACGGTCCGCGCCGCGCCGGCCTTGAGCGCCGCCAGCGCCTCGGCCACCACGGCGTTTTCGATACAGCCGCCGGAGAGCGAGCCGACGAAGCTGCCGTCCGCCGCCACCGCCATATGCGTGCCGGGATTGCGCATCGCGCTGCCTTCGACCGCGAGGACCGTGACCAGCACGCAGGCCTGCCCGGCCGCGCTCTGCTCGATCAGGAACCGGAAGATCCTGCGTTGGTCCATTGGTGGCGGGCGCTCAGTTCTTCAGGCTGGCGAGATAGGCAACCACGGCGGCGCGGCGTTCGGCATCGGCAACTTTGCCAGCGGCCATCGCCGTGCCAGGCACCTTGCCCGCGGGGTTGGCGAGGAAGGCATTGAGCTCATCCTCGCTCCAGGTAATCCCCGACTTGGCCATGGCCTCTGAATAGGCGAACCCGGCCAGCGACCCGGCCTTGCGACCGACCACGCCGTTGAGGTTGGGGCCGATCCCCGCCGCCGCGCCAGCTTCAACGGCATGGCATGATGAACAGGCGGCAAAGGCGGCCTTGCCCTTGGCGAGCAGGTCACCCGCAACGGCCGGAGCCGCGGCAGCATCGGCCGTTTCGCCAGGCTTGCGGACCACGATCTGTTCAACCGGATCTTCGGCCTTGGAACCGCAGGCGGCAAGAGCGAGCGTGGCGCATGCCAGCAGGACTGAACGGTGCATCACTCTTCCCCTCAGGCGAACTGCTTGGCGATCGGCAGCACGCGGATGCGCTTGCCGCTGGCGGCGAATATCGCATTGGCCAGCGCCGGCGCCGCCGGCGGCAGGCCCGGTTCGCCCGCACCACCCAGCTTCTCATGGTTGCCGTTGATGATCTCGACCGCGATGACCGGGCATTCGTTGATCCGCATCAGCTGGTAATCGTTGAAGTTGCCCTGCTCAACCGCGCCGTCCTTCAGCGAAATCTCGCCATAGAGCGCGGCGGTCAGGCCGAACACGATCCCGCCTTCCATCTGGTTGCGGAAGCCATCGGGGTTCATCGCATAGCCGGGATCGGCGGCGCACCAGACGTTGGTGACGCGCGGCTTGCCGCCCGTCATGTCAACCTCGACCACTTCGGCAACGATGCTGCCGAAGGATTCGGTCAGCGCCACGCCGCGGCCTCGCCCTGCGGCTGGCTTGCTGCTCCAGTTCGCCATCGCAGTGACCTTTTCGAGCACCGCCTTGTGACGCGGCGAATTGCCCAGCATGCCCAGCCGGAATTCGACCGGATCGTGCCCGGCGGCATGGGCCGCCTCGTCGATAAAGCTTTCGATGAAGAAGGCCTGCTGGCTGTGATCGACCGAGCGGAAGGCCGCGAAGGGCAGGTGCAGCGGCGCCTCAGCAACGCGGATCGACTTGTGCGGAATTTCATAGAACGCACAGTCACAGGCTTCCTGCGGATCGTGCCGCTGGGTGAAGACATTGTTGTAGGCAACCAGCCGCCCCTTGGCATCAAGACCGCCGGTGAAGCGGCTCATGTCGGCGGGGCGGAACAGGCCCTTCTGGGTGTCCTCCTCACGCGACCAGATCATCTTGACCGGATAGCCGGTGGCCTGGGCAATCCGCACCGCCTGGATCACGTAATCGGTCTCCAGCCGCCGCCCGAAGCCGCCGCCCATGATCGGGTGGTGGACGGTCACATCGTCTGCCGAAAGCCCCAGCGCCTTGGCCGCAGCGCTGCGCGCGAACAGCGGGACCTGCGTGCCGGTCCAGATCTCACACTTGCCATCGCGGACCCAGACAGTCGCATTCATCGGCTCGAGCGGGGCATGGGCCAGGTAGGGCGCCTGGTATTCGGCGCTCAATTTCTTGGCCGCGACCTGCATCGCCTCGGCCACCTTGCCCTTGCCGATCACTTCCTCGCCGCCGCCATCCCCGGCCTGGTCGAGCGCGGCGGCAAAGGCGGCGGACTGATCGGCGCTTGAGCGGATCTTGCTTTCGGCCGCGGTATATTCCGCCGTAATCCCGTTCAGCGCCTGCTGCGCCTGCCAGTAACTGTCGGCAACAACCGCGATGAAATCCCCCATGTTGAGGATCTGCAGCACGCCGGGCATGGCCTTGGCCGCGCCGGCATCCATCTTGGCCACCCGCGTGCCCGGCACCGGCACGCGGCGCACGGCGGCATAGGTCATGGTCTGGCCGGGGATCTTGGTATCGATCCCGAACTCGGCCGTGCCGTTGACCTTGGCCGGGATATCGGTGCGGGGGGCGTCGGTCCCCATCAGGCGATAGTCCTTGGGCGCCTTCAGCACCGGGGTCTGCGGCATGTCCTGCTCGGCCGCAGCGGCGGCGAACTGGGCATAGGGGGCCGACTTGCCCGAGGCCTTGTGGCTCAGCGTACTGCCCGCAGTGACAATCTCGCTGGCGGGAACGCCCCATTCCTTGGCCGCCGCGCCGACCAGCATCTGCCGCGCGGCCGCGCCGGCAATGCGCATGGTGTGCTGGCCGGTAGTGCGGATCGAGGAGCTGCCGCCGGTGATCAGCCCGTCCGCCAGCTGGCCGATCTTGGTGAACAGGCCGTTCCAGGTCGGCTCGAGCCAGTCCGGCGCGCCGACCGTACCGCCGGCGATGAACATCCGGATCGTGTCGGTCACGACATAGCTGCCATCAGTCGGCGCCTGCATCACCTTGACCAGCGACCAGTCGGCATCCAGCTCGTCCGCCAGCATCTGCGCCAGCACCGAATGCGCGCCCTGGCCCATCTCGCAGTGCGGGACGATCGCGGTGACAACATTGTCGGCATCGATCTTGAGCCAGGAATTGATCAGCTGCTCGCCCTCGCCGCCCGCAACCTTGGGACCGAGTTCGCCAACCGGATTGCCGGGGCGGACACCAACGCCGATCAGCAGCGCGCCGCCAGCGAGGATACCAGCGCCGATAAAGCCGCGGCGGGTCCACTTGGCAGCCCGGCTGCGTGGGGGTTTGGCCATGTCGTTCATGCCTTCACCTCTGCAGCTTGCGCGGCGCCCTTGGCCGGTTCGATCCCGGCCGCCACCTTGATCGCGCGGCGGATGCGGACATAGGTGCCGCAGCGGCAGATATTGCCGGCCATGGCGGCATCGATCTGTTCATCACTGGGCCTTGGATTGTCACGCAGCAGCGCCGTCGCCGCCATGATCTGGCCCGACTGGCAATAGCCGCACTGCGGCACCTGCTCGCTGATCCAGGCCTGCTGGACCTTGCTCAGTTCGCCCTCGGGACCGGCAATCCCCTCGATCGTGGTGATCGCCTTGCCTTCGGCCTCGGCAATCGGGGTCGAGCAAGAGCGCACCGGCTGGCCATCAAGGTGGACCGTGCAGGCCCCGCACAGCGCCGCACCGCAGCCGAATTTGGTCCCGGTCAACCCCAGCTGTTCGCGCACCACCCACAGGATCGGCATGGCCGGATCGGCCTCTACCGACGCGGGCTGCCCGTTGATCGTGAACTTCACCATGCCGCCAGATCCCCTTGTTTGTCTGCACGCTACTCCGGAAGCGCCCTTGCGCTCAAGCGCCAACCGCTTCGGCCACCATGTCGCGCAGCGGCAGCCGCGCCGCCATCCGCACCGCCAGCAGCGCCGTGCCGCTGACCTTGCGTTGGACGAACAGCGTTTCGGCCGGCGGGATGTGCCAGGCGGCCCGGTCCGCCGCGACCGTTTCGACGCTGCGCCGCACTTCTGCGACGAACGAGCGATCGGCGAATTCGAACAGCCCCGGCCGTCCCAGGTGCTGGATCAGCACCGCGATCATCGCATCGAACGCCGGGGCGTGCCGCTCCAGCGTGACAGGTGAGACGAAGCCGACCTCCAGCAGCGCGGCCTTCAGCGCCGCCGGGTCCTCAGCCAGGCCGGCGTGCATCAGCCGGCGATAGGCCGCCGTAGTCGCTTCAGGCACCGGGCGCGCCGCGCCAAAGTCGAGCAGCACCACCCGGCCGGTATCGGCCTGCCAGCGATAATTGGCGAAGTTGGGATCGGTCTGCATGAAGCCGAACTCGAACAGCTCGCGCAGCACCAGCCCTAGCAGGGCGCCCATGGCCGCATCGCGGGTGGCCTGATCGGCGCTCTCCAGCGTGTCGATCGGCGCGCCGGGGATGAAGTCCATCGCCAATACCCGCTCGCCCGATAGCTCGGCCACCGGGACCGGGACGACAAAGGCCGGATTGCCCGCCAGCAGCGCGCCATAGTGGCGCATTTGTTCGGCCTCGCGGACATAGTCCGCCTCTTCGCGCAGCTGCTGCTTGGCCTCGGCCAGCAGCGGCGCGATGTCGAGGCTGTCCGGCAGCAGGGTGGAGAGCCGCAGCAGCGTCGCGACATTATCGACATCGGCATCAATGCTGGCGGCAACGCCGGGATACTGCACCTTGATCGCCACCACGCGCCCATCAGGCAGGGTCGCGCGGTGGACCTGGCCGATCGAGGCGGCGGCAATCGGCGTCGCCTCGAACCGGGCAAAGCGCTTGCGCCAATCCTTGCCCCATTCGCCGATCAGCACCTGGTTGAGCTGCGAGGGCGGCATGTAATGGGCCGAATCGCGCAGCCGAGCGAGGATTGCGGTCAGCTCGGCCGGGAGCAGGTCCCCGGCATCAAGCGAGATCATCTGCCCCAGCTTCATGGCCGCGCCGCGCAGGCGGGAGAGCTGCTCGGTCAGCCGCAGGGCATTGCCGGGGGTGAGCAGCATGTCGGACAATTGCGGGCGCTCCCCTGCCGCCAGCCGCCGCGCCCCTTCGGCCAGCATGCCTCCGGCGATCCCGCCTGCCAGCTGGCCAAACGAAGCCAGGCGCGAAAGGCGCGCCGAGGGGACCCTGCGATAGCGGTCGTTGCTCATTGCCCGCTCCTTCGCACGGGCGGTGCGACGTTACCAACTGGGCGATGTCGCATCTTGACGCCGGCTGATTTACCAGCAGCGCAATTGGCGAGACGGGAGGCTGCAATGCAAAGCGACCAGCAGCGCTATAGGTTCGCCTTGGCCGCCTTCTCCGCCATCTCTGCCGCATAGCGCCGGCCGGCGAAGATCATCGCCAGTGCGCTCAGCAGGCAGGGCACGGGCAGGAACTTCAGCGCGGTCAGCAGGCCGTAATTGTCCGAAAGCCAGCCGGTCACCACTGGCCCCGGCGCAAGGCCAAGCAGGTTGTAGGCCAGCGCGAGCACTGCCATCGAGCTGCTGTGGATCGCCCGCGGGGTGGCGTTGGCGATCATCGATCCGGTCACCCCGGTAATCCCCGCGACCACCAGCAGTGCCCCGCCGATCAGTGCCAGCTGCACCGCCCCGGGCGGCGACAGGAAGGCCCCCGCAAAGAGCGCGGCCGACAACAACGAGAACAGCACCGAAATGCGCGGGGTCGAAGTCGGATTGCTGCGCGACAGCCGGTCGACCAGCATGCCGCAGGCAATCATCCCGACCGCGCAGATCAGCAGGAACACCGCAGTGGTCCGCCCGGCGGTCGCCAGCGCCATGCCATAGTGCCGGGTCAGCAGGATCGGCAGGAACACCGCCAGCGTGCCGGTGCAGAACAGCTGGATCCCGCCGGCGAAATAGGTCAGCTGCAACAGCGGCCGCCCGATCAGCAGCCGCGCCAGTTCGCCCCAGTCCTGTTTCGGCCGGGCGGGCGCCGCACCCAGCCGGTCCCCGCGCACCACCAGCGGATAGATCAGCGCCAGCACCAGGCCGAACAGGCCGATCGCGGCGAAGGCCGTGCGCCAGCCATGCAGGGCCGCGATCTGCGCGCCAAGGGTCACCCCGACCATTTGGCCGAAGATCGATCCGGCCAGGAACGAGGCCGACAGGGTGGCGCGCATGTGCACCGGAAAGACCGCCAGGACTACTGCGATCCCGACCGAACCATAAGCCGCTTCCCCCACCCCGACGAGCAGCCGCGCCACAAGCATCTGCGGATAGTCCTGCGCCCAGGCCCCGGCGAGTGTCGCCAGGCTCCACAGCATGGCCATGGCAACCAGGCTCTTCACCCGTCCAAACCGGTCGGCAAGATAGGACAGGGGCAGGGTCAGCAACCCGACTGCAAGCGCGACCACGCTCGACAGCGAAGCCAGCTCGGCATCGCTGAGTGACCATTCGGTCTTGATCTGCGGGCCGACTGCCGCGAGCACCTGCCGCGCCATGTGGTCGCTCATCAGCAGGCCGAAGCTCAGCGCGAAAACCGCCCAGCCAAATGCAGAAGCGCGCGCGGGGCCAGGGGTATCATCGATTACGACCGGACCGGCCACCTAAAACATCCCCCCATTCGGGCTGATTGTCTGCCCGGCCAGGTAATGATTGTCCCCTGCGAGATAGAGCGCAAGTCCGGCATACTCTTCCATCGTCCCAAGTCGTCCAGCGGGGATGATCTGGAACAGCCGGTGGCGGGCTTCCGGGCCGATCCGGGCGAGGTATTCGTCGAACATCTCGGTCGCAACGCCGCCCGGCGCGATTGCGTTGACGAACACGTTGGCTCCGGCAACCTCAGCCCCGACCGAACGGGTGAAGGCTATCACGGCCCCCTTGGTGGCCGAATAGTGCGGGCTGTGCGCACTCATTGCCGAGAGGCCGGCGATCGAGGCAATGTTGACGATCCGCCCATAGCGGCGCGGCTCCATTTGGCGCAGCGCGGCGCGGGTGCAGAAGAACACGCCGTGGACATTGACCCCCCAGTACTTGAGCCAGTCTGCATCGCTCATGGCGCTGGTGAATCCAAGCGAGCCGCGCTCGACCGGGGTGGTAAGCCATTCATAGTGCTTATTGCGGCGGGCCTCGTCTTCCGGCCCACCCGGGACCACCGCCGCGTTGTTGACCAGCACCTCGGCCGGTCCAAGCACACGCTCCACCTCGGCAAAGAACCGATCGACCGCAGCGCTGTCGCTGACATCGCAGATCGCAGTGAAGACCTCGCTCCCGCCGGCGCGCAGCGCAGCAGCCGTCTCGGCCAGGTCATCCGCACGGATATCGCACAGCGCAAGGCGGGCGCCGCCCGCAGCCAAGGCCTGCGCGATCGCCCGCCCAAGGCCCCGTCCCGCGCCCGTTACAACGCAAACCCTGTCCTGCACCCCGCTCATTCAGTGACGGCGGCGCTGATCCCGCGCGCTCTCATCTCTTCGGCCAGCATCGGCACGCCAAGTGCCACCGAATGGATGCCCAGCACCGCCACGCATTCCAGCACGGCCATGATCTCTTCCGGGGTGGCACCGACGTCGAGCGCCTTGGCGATATGCCGCCGCGTGCCGGGGGCATACATATGGGTGCAGCTTGCATCGACCGCGATCGCGATCAGTTCATAGGTCTTGGGATCGAGCACGCCCTTGCGCACCGGCAGGGTGGCCATGTCGAGAAACTTTTCGATCCATTCGGGATCAAGCTCGGCCGCTTCGTCCCAGGCCTTGTTCCAGAACCCGTTGGCGCGGGCGGCATCGCTGACCGGAGTATTGCTCATTGGATCGATCTCCTTCTCCCGGACGGCAAGCGGGAGGCGGCCAGGGCTGGGCCCCGGTCGCCTCCCGTCCCCCTCCCAGGCTCGTCAGGCGGCAACCAGCGGTGCGGAACGCACGTTGGCCACGCCAAAGTTCTGCGGATTGCGGTTGGGCAGCCAGCCGTTCTCGCGCAGTGTCTCATCGATGCTCGAATAGAAGGTGCCGATCTTGTAGATTCGCCGCGCCTGTTCCGCCGTGGCGATCGGACGGTAAAGCTCTTCCGAAATGCGCACCATCTTCTCGATCTGCTGGACCGAAGTCGCCCGTTCGCCCTTGCGGCCCCACAGGTTGTCTTCCTGCCCGACGCGGACGTGGAAGCCCATCGCGATGCTCATCGCGCAAAGCGGGTAGACATTGCGCATCAGGCCTTCGACCGTGAAGACCGCGTTCTGCGGCAAGCGATTGACGAACTCCATCAGGTTACGCGGGTTGGGGCCATCGGCGCCGCCGCCGATCGCGACCCAGTTGCAGACCATTGGGCCCATGTAGTGTCCGGTGCGGACCAGCCGCTCGACGGTCTCAAGATCGCGCGCACTTGTGATCATGAAATGGGTCTGGATGCCTGAAGCGGTCAGCCGCTTCATGTGTTCCTTCATGAACTTCGGCCCTGCCTCGTAGTACATCTCGGTATAGGCCTCGGCGTAGTTGGTCTCACCCATCGAGGTGCCGCGTGCGTCGTCCTCGCTGATCAGTTCCATCACGTTCATCTGGTTGGTGTTGACCGCCAGAGTGACCTGATCCGGTGCCGGCTTGAGATCGGCCAGCATGTGCCGGGTGTCGTCGCTCAGCCAGAGGGCAGCCTCGCCCTCATCCTTCGGCGCGAAGCTGATCGAGCCGCCAACCTGCAGGATCATCCCCGGCACTGCAGTCCGCAGCCGGTCGAGCATCTCGTTGAAGCGATCGAGGTTCTTGGAACCGGTACCATCCGGCTCGCGGACGTGGACATGAAGCACGGTCGCCCCGGCGTTGTAGCAGTCGACCGCCTTCTGGACCTGTTCGGCGAAGCTCACCGGAATGTCATCCGAATCGCGCGGCAGGAAACTTGGCGCATAGGGGGCCACCTGGATCACCAGCGGATCCTGGGTTTCTGGCAGCAGGCTATCGTCGAAGAATTGCATGGCGTTCTCCTTTCAGGGATTGGGTTGGGCGATGGCAGGAAGTTTGGTGACGGTACTGACCCACGGCAGCGCGCTCTCGCTCCACAGCTGCATCGCCGGGGCAAGTTCGCGGGCCTGCCGGGCACCGCTCAGGCGCAGCGAGAGGTGCGTCGGATTTTCAGCCTGGGTGCCGTAAAGCGAAGTGCCGCAGGTGCCGCAAAAAGCCAGATCGCGGAGCGCGCCGCTGGCTGCGGTCTTGCGGTAGAACCGGGGCGTGCCCTGCAGCAGCGCAAAGTCCTGCTTGGCGATCAGGGTGCCCCAGCGGAACGCGCCGCCCCCCAGCACCTGGCAGTCGGTGCAGTGGCAAACGAGGATCGCCTGGGGGTCAATCTCAGCCTCCCAGGCGATCTCGCCGCAGTGGCAGGTGCCGTCGATTTTCATGACGCCGCTCGCACGGCGTTGTTGCGGAAATGCTGCTCAACCACGCTGGCAACAAAGTCTGGCCGTTCTTCGGGGATCCAGTGCCCGCAGCGTTCGGCCACACCGCCGGAAACCTGATCAGCCACCCGGGCCCAGCTTTCCAGCGCGGACATACCGCGGCCGCGGGTTTCGGGAGCGCCGCCGTAGACAAGGACCGGCATAGGCAGCCGCCGGCGAGCTTCGCGGAAAGCCGTATTGTCGGCAATGTCCTGCGGCACTGCGCGGTAGTAGTTGAAGCCAGCGGTCATTGCTCCGGGCCGGCAGTAGGCGCGAACATACTCGGCCTGGGCCTCTTCCGAGATCGCATCTGCGCGTGCACCGGCCATGCGGAAGAAGAAGCGCAGGTAAGTGTCCTCGCGGCCCTCGGTTAGCGCTTCAGGCAGTCCGGGAAGCGCATGGAACCCGAAATGCCAGCGGGCCTGATGTTCGATCGGCCCGCCATCGCCCAGGACCGGCGCGTCAAATATCGCCATGGCCGTAACCCGCTCCGGATACTGCGCGGCCAGCGCGAATGCGACCGGACCGCCCCAGTCATGCGCGACGACCCCAAAGGATGCGTGGCCCAGCGCTGCCATCAACTCGGCCATGTCGCGCGCGACCGTCATCTTGTCATAGCCACTGTCCGGACGCGTTGAGTCGCCCAGCCCGGTCAGGTCGGCAGCGATCACCCGATATCCGGCAGCGGCAAGCGGCGGGATCACATCGCGCCACATGAACCAGGTTTGCGGCCAGCCGTGGAGCAGCAGCAGCGCCGGCCCATGCTCTGGCCCCGCGCAGACGCAATGCAGCACTGCGCGGGAAACCGGGACTTGGGCATGGCTCCATGGCGCGGTCATGATGCGTCAGTTGCCGGCGAAGCTGCTGACATCGACCGGCGCGATCCCTTGCGCCGCGCAATAGTCCGCGTAGCGCTTAAGCATCGTCCGCCAGTTTTCGACCGCAAGGATGTTGTCGTTCTCGTCGAGCAGGTTCCAGTCACCGACGATGATGTTGAGCGTGATCACCTCCGCCTCGGGCATGGCCACCGGGGTGTGCGCCGAGGCGGCGGTCTCGAACACCATGCTGCCCGGACCGGCTACCCAGTCGTGCTCCTTGTAAAACCAGCGCCCGGCAACGGTATAGACGTGGACCGTGCCGGCATGATGATGCTTGGGTAGTTCGGTCCCGGCGGGCAGCTTGAGCAGCGTGGTCCATTCGCCGTTGACCGGATTGACCTTGATCAGCTTCAGAAAGATCTCGTCCGAATAGGGCGCGAACGGGATCCACGGCAAGGCGTCGACTTCGACCAGGGCGGTGCCCACGGAATCGGCAAAGAAGGTCATTCCAATTCTCCTCAGAACGGCCGGTCGCCGATGATTGTCGCGCGGTTCATCCGGCGCACGCAGGGCGGGTAATCCATTACCGCATAGTGCTGGGTGCAGCGGTTATCCCAGAGCGCAACCGAGTTCGGTGTCCAACGCCATCGCACCTGGTATTCGGGAATGGCCGCCTGGTTGGTGAGATACTGCAGGAGATTGCTCGAGCCCTGCGTAAAGTCCTGTCCAACCCGGACCCGGCTGGCGGTATGGTAATTGGTGAAATGGGTCGTGAAACCGTTGACGAATAACGACTTGTTGCCCGTAACTGGATGGGTCCGCACAACCGGATGCTCGGGATCCGGGAAGCGGGCCTTCATCGCCAGCCGCTCATCGACTGGCTTGGCCGCCATGAAGCTGGCTTCCATCGAATGGCGTGCCCACAGGTCTGCGATATCTTCTTTCACCCGGTCCGGCAGCCGCGCATAGGCCAGTTCCATGTTGGCCCACATCGTGTCGCCGCCCACCGGCGGACATTCGACACAGCGCAGCACCGCGCCCATCGGCGGGATTTCGCGCCAGGTCGCGTCATTGTGCCAGGCGTTCTCATAGCGCTCGGGGGGGCTCTCGGGGCTCTTCCAGATGTGGATGATCCCGGGCTCACCAGTTGCGCTGGCGGCAAGCGGATGGTCCTCAAGCTCGCCGAAGCGGCGCGCGAAGGCAGCATGCTCCGCGTCGGTGATATCCTGATCGCGGAAGAACAGAACCTTGTGCTTCAGCAGCAGCTCGTTGACCGCGCCGGCCAGATCGTCGTTGGTGCCTGCCTCGGCGAGGCTGATGCCGCTTATTTCGGCGCCCAACGCGCACGTGAGCTGTTCGACATGCATGGTCAGTCTCCCAAAGTGAAAATTGTCGATCCGATGGTCTTGCCCGCTTCGAGATCGCGGTGCGCCTGGACGCACTGGTCGAGCGTGTAACGTGCGCCGATCTCCACCTTGATCCGCCCGGCTGCGAGGTGGTCGAACCAAAAGCCGGCCAGTTCGGCGCGTTCGGCCGGATCGGCGAAGAAATCGGCAAAGGCGGGGCGGATGAAATAGACCGAGCCCTGCAGCATGGTCTGGAAGGCATCGATCGGCGGGAACGGCCCCGAAGCCGTGCCGCAGCCAACCAGCACGCCGCGCCGCCGCAGCGACTTCAGCGAACCTTCAAAGGTATCCTTGCCGACCGAATCGAACACGGTCTGCACGCCTTCACCACCGGTCAGTTCCCTGACCCGTGCCGCAACATCCTCACGGCGGTAGAAAATGATCTCGTCGCAGCCGAGCTCGCGGGCCTTGGCCGCCTTTTCCTCGCTCGAAACCGTGCCGATCACCCGCAGCCCGAGCAGCTTGGCCACCTGGACTGCCAAAAGGCCAACGCCGCCAGCCGCGGCATGGAGCAGGATCGTATCACCCGCTTTAAGCCGCGGGTCAGTCTTCATCAGCCAGTAGGTGGCCGAAAGGCCGCGCATGGTCGAAGCGGCAGCGGTCTCGAACGAGACATTGTCCGGCAGCTTGAACAACGGCGCGGCTGGCATCACGCGTTCGCTTGCATAGGCCCCAAGCGGGCCCCCGTTGTAGCTGACCCGGTCGCCCGCCGCGACCTGGGTGACCCCTTCGCCAACGGCCAGGACTGTCCCCGCGCCCTCGACGCCCATTCCGCACGGCGGCTGGACCGGATAATAGCCTGAGCGAAAATAGGTGTCAGCGAAGTTGCATCCGATCGCGCCGTGGCGGATCAGCACTTCGCCCGGTCCCGGAGCGCCGACCGCTACTTCCTCCACTTTGAGGACGTCCGGCCCACCGGTTTCGTAAAGGCGCACTGCCTTCGCCATAGCCAATCTGCTCTCCCAAGCTCTTTGGCCGGAAGCTAGGCGAGTCCTCGCTTGCACTTTTCACATTTCATGACATTCTTTTACCAATTGATGTCATTGGTGGTGGGGTGCGATGGCTGAGCTCGTCCGTGTTGCCGCGCTGACCAATTACTTCGAGACCATGGCCGGCCTCGGCTGCGATCCGCGCCCCCTGCTCAAGGAACAGGGGCTGTCGGCCGACTTGCTGGTCAACCCGGAACAGCTGATCTCGGCGCGGGCCGCGATCCGCCTGCTTGAGCGCAGCGCCGCTGAAACAGGCTGCATCACCTTGGGACTGCGCATGGCCGAAGGTCGCGCACTGGCCAACCTGGGGGCGACTAGCTTGTTGATCGCCCACCAGCCGACCCTGCGTCATGCAATTACGGCACTGCGGGAATTCCGCGCGCGGATTAACTCCACCCTGATCTTCAATGTCGAGGAGATCGGCGACGATGCGATCCTGCGCGAAGATTTCGTGCTGCGCCGGCCGGAACCGTCGCGCCAATCATCCGACCTCACCCTTGGCGTGCTGATGCGTTTATGCAGCGAAGTCCTGGGCAGCGATTGGTCGCCCCGCACGGTCTGCTTTTCGCACGAAGCACCGCCACCCGCTGAACTGCCGATCTTCACCCGCATATTCCGCTGCCCCGTGCAGTTTGACAGCGAACTTAACGGCATCGTCCTGCACCGCGCAGACCTCGACCGGCCCAACCTGCGCGCCGACGACCAACTGGCCCGCCATGCGCGGCAATTGCTCGACAAGGCGATGAGCCCGGTGGAGCGAACCGCGACCCAGGATGTTGATCAGTTGATCCGCCTGCTGATGCCGGCCGGCCGTGCCTCGATCCAGAACTGCGCCGCCTCGATGGGCGTCACCGTGCGGACCTTGCAGCGGATGCTCGATGGCGAAGGCACGAGCTTCAGCGCGCTGCTCAACGGAGCGCGGATGCAGCTCGCCACCCAGTACCTTGCCAACCCGCGCATGCGGATCACCGATGTTGCCGAAATGCTAGGCTATGGCTCGATCGGAGCATTCAGCCGGTGGCATAGCCAGGCATTCGGCGCATCGCCCCGAAACCGTCGGAGCTGAGCTGGCGGACCGAGAGAAGGCTCGGAGGTCATCATGGACGACCGCATGTCCAGGTTTGCCTCCTTCTCGAACAAGAACCCGTCGTTATCTTGAACTCCCCAAATCAGCTCGAGTGATCCAAGTCGTTGGCAGTTGTTAGCAATCACGCGCTTTTCTGTTATTCTATAGCCTCTGGTGCGACTCGCGCTGCGTTGGGGGCAATCGATGACCGTGGCTTGCGGTTCATTTGACAGGGGCATGGGCAAACTGTGTTGGGCGGGAGCATTGTCCGCCATGATCGCCATTGCGCAACCGTCCGTGGCTTCCAGCAAACCGGAATTGCACGATAGTGACCTTGTGGCTCCTTCCGAGCTTGTCGGGTCATCGCGAATCTTGTTTGTCGGCGCGGGTTCGGAACCAGCCACAAGCATGTCGGATCGACCGGCCCTGATCATTGGGCGAGCGGCCGACCTGGAAGGTCGGTCGCTTACGTTGGTTGTGAAGCCCGGCTCCACTTTAAAGCTTGGCGGAGGCAGCGCGAAGCGGGACCTCTTGCCGCAGACTTCAAGTCGCCGCGTCACCAGCGGTTACGGCTTGCGCTGGGATCCGCTTGGTGCCGGTTGGCGCGCACATGCTGGCGTTGATCTCGCCGCTGCATATGGTTCGCCAGTCGTCGCATCCGCAAACGGAAGAGTGTCCGCCGCGCGTTGGCAGGGCGGATATGGTTTGCTGGTGGCGCTGGACCATGGGGCTGGAGTCGAAACCCGCTATGGCCACCTTTCCCAACTTTCCGTGCAGGAAGGGCAAGTGGTCAAGAAGGGCGACGTCATCGGCTATGTCGGATCAACCGGCCGTTCGACTGGGCCGCATCTTCACTACGAAGTTCGCGAAGGCGGCCGCGCCGTCGATCCGATCACTTCACGGTGATGTTTAGAAGTCGGTCTGCCCGACGCTAGGCAAACATCGCCCAGAATGCGCCCAAGGCAATCGCGATGCCATAGGGCAAGGCATCGTATTTGGTCGGGTTCTTCGGGCGGATCTTCTTGCCCATGAGGCGGCGGGCAACAAACCAGACCGTAACCAGGCCCAGCCCAGCAAGCGATACATGGATGAGCAGTTTGGCCCAAAGCGCGATTGGAAACCATGCGGCAACGGCTGCGTAAAACTTGGCGTCGCCGCCCCCAAAAACTCCAAACCTGAACAGTACCATGCCAACGATCAGGGCAGCAAAGGCATGGATTGCGTGCTTGGCGATAGCCTCACCGCCGCCAAGCCATGCCGCCACCGCTAAGCCGAGCACGGCAAGGATTCCGCATAGCCAATTGGGGATGCGGCGGTCGCGCCAGTCGAGCCAGCAAGCGGTGAGCCCCAACACGATCAAAGGCGCGGTCTGGGCCAACACCGGGATCGACAAATCCTCGGGAAGAATTGCGGTCAATTGCGAGATCCCACGCCCTGTTTGAGGAAGGTAACCAGATTATCGCTTCCGGCTCAATGCCATTCAGCTGGCAGTGAGGCGCATCCGCTGGCGGAAAGTGACATTTACCCGGTCCGACAGAATCAGATATGGCAGCCAAACGAAGGCGCTGATCAGGACCTTCTGGATATTGCCTTCAATCAACGATTGCAGCGCTCCTATGACCGGAACCGGCAGGTCGCTGCCAGCAGCATGGCGGGCAATGGCAAACTGCAGCGCGATGTCCACCGTCCAGGCGAACAGGAGCATACGTGGGAACAACGGAATGGCGCGCAGGGCCATGACGAAGCAGACCATGTAGAAGAAATTCATCACGACCACGTCGACCGTCGCAATTACAAGCAAGCGGTTGGCCCATTCCGGCGCGTCATCGCGCAAAGCTGGAACAGCCATCAGGTATTCAGCCGTGCGAACCGGCACGTTGAGCAGGAGGCCGACGAGCAGCGAGGCCATGAATCCAAATGGTCCGAACGCCGCATTTTCGCGGGCGGCCAAGGTATCGATCGGGTGCCACTTGCCGATGCGCGCCAGACGGACCGCCGGCTGGGCGGCCAGCAGCCCGCGGGGAAAGCTGCCTGCAGCAATGCGATATCCCGCGATCGGCGACAACGCGACCAGCAGGAACGGCAGCAACATCTCGGCCGCCTCCAGCAAGGTGCGCGGGCCATGCGGTGCCAGCGCGACCTTTGCCGCGCCCAGCACCACAATAGCGCAGACCCACGCGGTGATCAGAGTTTGCATGCGGACATGAAAGAACGAAACCAGGCTGCGGCTGCGCTGAAGCAACGAGCGCGAGAATGCCGCAGCGGCTTCCCTCATCGGCGGGGGTAGCTGGCTGGGCCAGGTGGCACGATGGGCATAACCATTCATGCCTTTTCAGTCGCATGGTCTGGTTAGTAAATACTTAAGGCGGTGCGACTGACCGCCAGGGCGACAGATCGCCTATATTTTAGGATAGCAGGAATCGGCCCTAATGTTGATCGTGGTGGATGTGAACCCACTCATCAGCTCATACTGGCCACTGCCGGTGATCCGCCAGCCACAGGTGGCGTCATCAGTGGCTGTGAAGGTCAGACCAGCAAGGCTTGGTCCGTTGTACATCGTCTTGGCATAGGCATCTGCGTCAGGGCAGGCGCTGGTGACGTCTACCGCCTTGCACCGCGCAGCGCGCTGGGCTGCGTAATGCATCTGGTTCTGCGCCGAGTACATGATCGACCCGTTGATTGTTCCGAATACCAGCAAGACAAACAGCGGCAGGACCAGCGCAAACTCCGCCGCACCGCCGCCGCGCTGGTCGCGCAAAAGGGCTGTGATGATGTTCATTGCATACGGATCCATGCAGTGCGCTGGATAGGGCTTGGCAGGCTCGAGGCCACCGATAAACCTGCAAAGAGCGGCGCGAAGGTGTAGCTAGCGGTCACTGAGAGGTACTCGCCCGGCTCGGCCGTGCTGCCGGTCAGGGTGGCCGAGCAGTTGGCGGGAGGTGTTGAGCTGATCGCAGCGACCTCGATCAGTTCGCTGGACGCGTTCGAGCAGTACCAGGCAGCCGTAGCTGTGTTGATAGTAACGCTCGTGCCCAGCGAAGTGGCCTGGGCCGCCGTTTGCATCGCCGCCTGCAGCCCAGTGCAGTTGACGGTTGAGGGCAGTTTCGCCGCCGTGTCGCAGCGCGCCCGGGCGAGTCCGGCGGCTTCCTGAGCAGCCAGATCAACCTGCATCCTGGAGTAGATATAGGTCGTGGCATCCGCAACGTTCAAAAACAGCACGGAAACGATCGGCAAAACCAGCGCCATCTCTGCCGCCGCAACCGCCCTGGTATCAGCAAGGAGAGAGCGCATCCGCATCACTGCACCAGCTTTGGACGATCGGCGATCGCCGGACGGACGATCACATCAGGCGTGTCTATCCCGGCGGTAGTGCAGCCTCCGACATCACCGATGATTTTGCCGGTGCCGTTGATCGTAACGTTATAGGCCACCAGGATTTGACAGTAAGCGCCATTGTCAGCCTTGTCGACAATACCGCTGAAAGTAACTGAAGACTTGGGTAGATAAATCGCCCCAGTGATTTTCCAAGCCGGCTTGTTCCCAGCATAGGTGAAATCAACCCCAGTGGTGATCCGCGGGTCCTGGTAGATCGCAACGCCTTTGAAGGCGGCCCCGGCATTAGTTGGGGCTTGGATGTTGAGCACGCCAGAGCCAGAGCCAGTGCCGTTGTCGACTGGATAATGCTTGTAAACCCCACCGTTGGTACCGGAGAAAATCACAGTCGCCGAGGCCCCCGTCGCCGTTGACACGGTGAATCGATTAAGATCAAGCTTGCCATTATAAATCACAAGCTGGGTGGCGGTTCCGGTGAGAGTTAAATTGCCAGTCAACTGCACATCGCCGCACAACTTGACCACGCCTGTGCGCGAGCCCGAAATGCGGTTGGTGCCTGGCAGCGCAGGATCACGGGGACCTGAAGGGGCCTGCGGATAGGTGCTGCAAGTGTTGGCCGGAATGCTATTTACCATCCCAGCGTAGGGGTCTGAAGGCAAATCAGTCTGACCCGAAATGTTGTTGGCAGTCTGGCTTGCACAGGTGCCAGAGACGGTTCCTGCTGCCACGGCGAAGTCTGCGTCAAGGCCGTTACCGGTGCAAGTCATGTTGCCGTTTGAGAGCGCGGCGCAGCCCGAAAGATCCGCATCGGGCGTCCCATTGGTCTGCAGATTGTTAAACGTCCAGACGCAAACCTCGTTGGTTAGCGCGCCTGATCCGCCTCCGGCCGCCACGGCGACTGCCCGAGCCCTTATCGTCTGATTACCGGAGAAGCCAAGGACGCCGGAAAGGGAAAACGGGACACTGGTGCCGACTACGGCTTCGAAGCAGGTCGATCCGGCACGGACACCTACTGGGCAGGCTACCGATGCGGCAGTGACGGTTTCTGCGCCGGCCCCATTCACGAAGCCCAGCTTGCTGGCTGCAGCGCGCGCCTCGATTTGCGAGGTGGTGCCGGTGTTGCTGTTGACAATAGCCGCGGCCAGCGCGGCGCTGTCTGCCGCGTTCTGGGCAGAGCGCTGTATGTATTGCCAGCTCCCCAGTTCAACCGCATAGGCAACGCCGCCGACAATCGGGATAAGCATCAGCGCCATCATCGGCGCGACGGCTGCGAGCTGCTGGTGCAGGAACCTGCGCAGGAAACGCATCAACCGCCCCTCGGCCAGGCGATCCGCATCAACTGAATTGCCGGCTTCGGTTTGCATGGTGACCTCGTTCGATCCTGCAGACTTCCAGCGCAACTGAAAAGGTGAAGCTCTGCCTGCTAAAACTATACTTGTCGCACTGCACTCTACCGGCACCTGTTAGCTTACAAGCTCTTCGCGCTGCATTCCTTGAACATAAGCGTGAAGTTCGGCGATTCGCAAGATTATTAACCATGCCATTCGCAAACTTGTAGTTTTACGACAAAGGAGTTGCGCGATTTGTGCGAATCAATTTGCTTGATCATCGAGTCGGTCAGGTGCAAGGTGTGTCCGTCGGGCATCGCATTAACCGAAGTCCTTAATCCAAATCGCATTTAACTTGTTGTAAAGGTAAGTTAAAAATTTGCTACACGCTGTCAGTTGACGGTGCGGCCCGCTTGGTATGAAAATCCACCTATCCGAACAGGGGTCGCAATCGAAGTGCATCAAGTAACTCGGGACAAGTTATTGTTCTGGAAGCGAGGTTGTATTTCGGTGTTCAACCCTGAGCGGACGGGCCAACCGGAAATAGAGGCCGGAGCCCTGGTTTAGAAAACTGCCGACGTTACCCAACGAAGCGGGTGCGCCGGGTTCAAATGGGGTAATTGATATGACCAAGTTCATCACTTCGTTCCTGCGTGACGAAAACGGCGCTGCTGCCGCTGAATATGCTCTGATCCTCGCCATTGTCGGCGCTGGGATTGCAACGGCAGCTGGCTTGCTGGGCACTTCGATTTCGAATGCTATCACCCGTACTGGTGATGCGATCGACGATGTGAATCCGGCTGCTGCTGCGTAATCACATTACTGGTTGGGGCGGCAAGAATTTGAATTTGCCGCCCCAATTCTAGACAGGGGGCGTGGATGCAGCAGCGAAACGTGATCATAGCGGGTGTGGCAATCCTTCTCGGGTTGCTAGCCGTGTTCGTGGTCAATGCCTATTTCTCCGGCATGGAGAAGCGCCAAGAGCGGGAGGCTGAGCAACAACAACTGGCGAAGGTCGTCGTTGCAAGCCAAGAGCTAAGTTTCGGTACACCGATTGGCCCTCAAAATTTGAAGCTGGCCAATTGGCCGGCAAGTTCGATTCCGGCTGGTGCTTTCACATCGGTTGAAGAAGCTTCAAGAAGCGGGGCAGTTGCGCTGCGCTCGATCGTTCCGGGCGAACCCGTATTGCGGTCGAAGATTTCGGGTGCCGATGGCCGCGCCACGCTTTCGGCCAACTTACCGACCGGCAAACTAGCCTATTCGATCCCAGTAACCGAAGTAGCCGGCGTTGCCGGCTTTGTCCGTCCTGGAGACCGAGTCGATGTGATCCTTACCCGCCAGATCCCCGGCAAAGGCGCCGAAGCGGCGACCGACAAGATGGCCGATGTTATCCTCGAAGGGGTCCCGGTGCTAGCGGTGGACCAGACGCTCAATGAGCAAGCGACTGCTGCGGCCGTTGCCAAGACTGCCACGCTAGAAGTGGACAGCTTTGGCGCACAGAAACTCGCGTTGGGCATCCAACTCGGCACTCTCAGCCTTGCGCTGCGAAATGTTGCAGATCAAGCTACCGGCGTGCGCTCGACCGTGATCCCCCGCAACCTTTCCGCCAGCAATTATTTCATCCCGGAAAGACCAAATGCCAGCGCCGCACCGCCGCCGGCTTTCCGATCGCCCACACTGGCGGCAGCTGGCAAGCCTGCCATGCTCCGCCCTGCCGGACCGACCATGACAGTCTACCGCGGCAGCCAGCCGTCTGAATATGAGGTGAAACGTGGCCGCTAAGCAAATCACGCCGGCGCTGATCGCCGCCCTGCTTCTGGGGGCCACAGCCCTTGCGCCAGCCGCCGTCCAGGCCCAGGACCAGATGTCCGCCACCTCGGTCGAGATCCCACTCAACAAGAGTCAGGTGGTCAGCGCCGATCGCCCGATCGCCAAGGCGCTGGTCGGCAATTCCGAAATCGCCGATGTCGTGCCCCTGACAGATCGTTCGATCTACGTCCTCGGCAAGAAGATGGGCACCACCAGCCTGACGCTCTATGATGGCGGCGGCCGGGTGCTCTCGATCCTCGACATCTCAGTCGGTCCGGACGTGATCGCGCTGGAAGAGCAGCTCCGCCAGGTCGTGCCGAACGAGACGATCAATGCGCGCATCTCTAACCGTTCGATCGTGCTGACCGGCCTGGTCAACAGCGCAAGCGCGGCCGATCGCGCCAACCAGTTGGCCAAGGCCTACATCGACGAAAAGGAAGGTGGCAGCATCATCAACCTGATCGCGATGGGATCGAGCCAGCAGGTGATGGTCGAGGTGCGCTTTGCCGAAGTCCGCAGGGATGTTGGCAAGGACATCGGCGTGAAGCTCTCTGCCCAATCCCGCAATGGCAGTTTCGAAGGCGTTACTGGCGTAGGTTCGGGCTATTTTCCTGGAGTGCCCGCAGCAGGGGGGGCGGGGGGAATTCTTCCGTATCTTACTAGCGTGCCGATCTCCAATAGCTTTGGCGTGTTTCGCCAGCAGATCGGGCTAGGCAGCCTGAACATCAATGCCGTGCTCAATGCGCTGGAATCGCGGGACCTGGCCAAAACACTGGCCCAGCCGACCCTGATTGCACTATCGGGCGAGAAGGCCTCGTTCCTCGCCGGTGGGGAATTTCCGGTCCCGGTCAGGCAGGACCAGAATGGCGGCCTAACTGTTGAATTCAAACCCTTCGGGATCAGCCTGTCCTTCACGCCGACCGTGCTGGGCGACAAGACTATCAGCATGATCGTCGAGCCCGAAGTCAGCGCGATCGATCCGCAAGCTTCGCTGAGACTGAACGACATCATAATTCCGGGCCTGCGCACCCGCCGTGCCAACACCACGCTGGAGTTGCGGGATGGCGAGAGCTTTGCCATCGCCGGCCTGCTGTCCAAGGACTTTCAGACCACGGTAGAACAGGTGCCGCTGCTGGGTTCGATCCCAATCCTCGGAGCGCTGTTCCGTTCGAGCAGCTTCAAGAAGGGTGAGACCGAGCTGCTGATCGTCGTCACCCCGCACTTGGTTAAGCCGATCAAGCCGGAGCAGGTCCGCCTGCCGACCGACCGCGTGCTCGACCCGCGCGAAACCGACACGTTCCTGCTGGGGCAGCCTTATCGCCCGGCACCGGTCGAACCCGCCACGTCAAACGCGCCAGCTACCAAGAGCGCCGAAAAGAAGAAGGAGGACGGCCTTGCGTACTAAGCTGCTGACCCTGGCCGGGGCTGCTACCGTGCTCCTGACCGGCTGTACCACCGCCGGCACCCTTAACACGCCTTACATGGGCGGGCCCGATAGCTTCGGCGAGGCCAACAAACAGACCATGGCCGCGATGATCATCGATCCGGACGCGGTCTACGAAGACGATGTGCCTGAAACCCATGCCGAGCATGCCGGCCAGGCCGTCGAGCGGTATCGTACCGACAAGGTCAAGGTGCCCGATCGGGTGAAGACCAATAGGGCGGCGCTTCCCGAAACCAGCCGGGAACCGAACTGAGTAAGGGCCATGGGCAGCGAAGATCTCCAGTCACATTACGCGCGAGTAACGAATTTGGGCAATGGTACGCGAATGATCGTCGTGGCATCGCCCGCCAACCTTGCAGTGCTCAGCGAATCCGCTTCGGCGGATGAGCTGACTGGACTGACCCTTGCGGCGCACGCGGCCCACGAGCCGCTGCCGTCAGCCCTGTTCCGCAATGCGGTCCTCGCGATCATCGAGGTCGACCCGCAGGATCGCCGCTCGCTCGATCGCATCAGCGCGGTGCGCGAACAGAACCCCGAGCTGGATCTGGTTGCTGCGATCAATGACGCCAGCGTCTCGCTGGTCCGCACCCTATTGCGCGAAGGCATAAGCGACGTGGTCGCGCTGCCCTTCGATCCCAGCGAGATAGTGCAGGTCATCCTCGACGTCTCGGCCCGCCGCGGTGAGGAGATCGCCGCCGAAACGACCCTGGCTCCAGTGACCGTGGTGGCGCGATCGATCGGCGGCTGTGGCGCCACTTCGTTGGCCACGCATCTGGCCGCCGAACTGGCCGCCCGCGATGAAACCGGCCGCGGCACACTGATTGTCGATCTGGACATCCAGCTTGGCGCCGTTGCCGACTATCTGGGCGTGACCCCGCGCAATACCATCTCCGACCTGCTGACCGGTGAGCACCGGCTTGACGAGGAACTGGTCCGCTCGGTCGCCACCGACGCTGGCGGCGGCTTGTGGGTGATCGGTGCTCCGCGATCGATCGTCCCCCTTGAATCGATTGACACCGATGTGCTGCTGCGCCTGCTGACCTTCCTACGCCGTCAGTATGCCCATGTCGTGCTCGATCTGCCGGCCAACTGGACCAACTGGGCGCTTTCCGCCGCGCTTGCCGCCGATACGGTACTGCTGGTTGTGGAATTGTCGGTGGCGAGCCTGCGCCAAGCCAAGCGCCGGCTGGAGCTGTTCGACACTGTCGGAATTGACCGGTCGCGGATCAAGATCGTCGTGAACCGGGCGGAACGCCGCCTGTTCCGGTCGATCAACCTCGAGGATGTCGCAACGACGCTCGGACATCCGGTGCTCGGCAGCTTGGCGCTTGACGCGCCCTTGGTCAGCACGGCCCAGAACCAGGGCGTCCTGGTCGGCAGTGTCCAGCGAAAGAGCCGTTATCTGGCCGACGTGGCACAACTAACAACCCAATTGCAGGAACTTGCCAGCGGGAGCCAGGGATGAGCACCTGGCACCTGAAGCGCCCACCGCAGGAGGACGCTGCAGCGACACCGAAAGGCGTAGGCCAGGAAGTGCAGCGCGTACCGGAATCCTTCCAAGTTTCGGACAAGCTTCTGGCACTGAAGGTATTGATTCACCACCAACTGCTTGAGAAGGTCAATCTCTCAGCGCTGGACAACATGCCCCGCGACCAGATCGCGAAGGAGATCTCCGACATTATCGTCGCGCTGCTGGACGAGCGGGGAGAAGTGCTGAACCGCGCGGAGCGGACAATCCTCAGCAATGACGTGTTGGATGAATTGCTGGGTCTGGGGCCACTTGAGCCACTGCTCAAGGACGATTCCATCAACGACATCCTCGTCAACGGTTTCCAGACGGTATTCGTGGAGCGGTCGGGGGTGCTCGAAAAGGTTTCGACCCGGTTCCAGGATGAGAAGCACTTGCTGCGTATCATCCAGAAGATCGTTAGCGCTGTTGGACGCCGGGTTGATGAATCCTCGCCATTCGTGGATGCCCGCTTACCCGACGGTTCGCGTGTCAATGCCATTGTCTCGCCGCTGGCAATCGACGGATCGCTGCTTTCGATCCGCAAGTTCTCGAAGAAGCCGATCTCCATGCAGCGGATGATCGAGTATGGCTCACTGCCGCCGGAAATGGCCGAAGTGCTTGGTGCCATCGTGCGCGGGCGCCGAAATGTGATCATTTCGGGCGGAACCGGTTCGGGCAAGACCACGATGCTCAACGCCTTGTCGACTTTCATCGATGAGCGTGAACGTATTGTAACTATTGAAGATTCTGCCGAGCTCCAGCTCCAGCAAGAGCACGTGGCGAGGCTCGAAACCCGCCCCCCAAACATCGAAGGCAAAGGCGAAGTCAACCAGCGGGATCTGGTCAAGAACGCGCTGCGCATGCGCCCCGACCGCATCATCCTGGGCGAATGCCGCGCTGGCGAAGCATTCGACATGCTGCAGGCGATGAACACCGGTCACGATGGATCAATGACGACGATCCACGCCAACAATCCGCGCGATGCTCTTGCTCGTATCGAGCAGATGGTCGGGATGAGTGGCCTCGATATCTCGGCGCGGTCTGCCCGGGCGCAGATCGCCGCCGCGATCAACGTTGTCCTGCAGATTGGCCGCTTGAGCGATGGCAAGCGCAAGGTTCTGTCGCTCAGCGAAATCACGGGGATGGAAGGTGAAACCATCACCATGCAGGAAATATTCCGCTATCGAATGACCGGTCGCGATGAAGTGGGGAATGTCACCGGCTACTTCGAGGCAACCGGGATCAGGCCCCGCTTCGCCCAGGAGCTGGAAGCCTATGGCATCACGCTTGACCCGGCCCTGTTCCGGCCGGCAGGACGGAACGCCCGGTAATGACCGCCCTTCTGATCAGGTTGCTGGTGCTTATCGCGATCTTCGGGTCGGTATTCCTTATCTCGCAACTGCTGGTCGGATCCTACGTCAACCGTCGAGCAGAGCGGGCAACGATCAACCGCCGTCTCGCTTTGATGCAGTCGGGACTTGACCAGGAAGCTGTCACCGGCGCCCTGCTCAAGAACGCCCCCCCCACGCTCGGACCCGAAGCCACCTATTTCGAGCAGGCATGGGTCGGTTTTGTTCGTACCGTGATGATGTCGGGCATCCAGGCGCAAAGCCGCAGTTTGGCCTTCGGGATGGGGGTCAGCTTCTGCGCTCTGCTGTTGCTGATAACCTTTATTGCGTGGATCCTGAAGTTTCCCATTACGGCCGGCGTTGTGATGCTTGTTGCTTCGGTCTCACTGGCGATCTCGGTGGGATTGCCGCTGCTCTATGTCAGTCGTAAAGCGCAGAAGCATCGGCAGCGCATGGAAGAGCAGTTCCCGCTTGCCCTCGATATCTTCACCCGATCGCTGCGCGCCGGTCATCCAATCGCTTCGGCAATCTCGCTGGTAACCGATGAGATGAGCGATCCGATTGGCAGTGAATTCGGTCTCGTTGCTGACGAGGTAGCCTATGGGGCCGAACTAACGGACGCGCTACTCGGCATGGCCGAACGCTGGGATCTCGACGACATGCGTATGTTCGTTGTCTCGGTCTCGGTCCAAAGCGAAACGGGCGGCAACCTTGCTGAGATTCTCCAGAATCTCTCCAACGTCATCCGTGCCCGTGCCTCGCTTTATATGAAGGTGCGGGCACTGAGTTCGGAGGGCCGGATGAGTGCCGTGATGCTGACGGCGCTGCCGATACTTACACTGGTTGGCCTGTTCGCAATCAACCCAGGGTTTTATCTCGATGTTGCTACAGACCCGATCTTTGTAATCGGCTTCCCGGCACTGTTGGTGCTGTACGCATTGGGCGTCCTTATCATCCGCCGCATAGTCGATTTGAAGGTTTGACATGATCGAGTATCTCGCCACGAACGCCTGGGCGCGGACCGTCGTATTGGTACTAGTCTTCGCAGGGATTGCGGGGGTTGCCGCATGGGTGGCGCTCGCCGCCGCGCGTCGGCAGGAAATCAAGGACGAACTCCGCTCGATCGCCCGCACTGGGCATTCTGCGACGGTCGCAAGCCTCAGCGACCGACGAGATGATCAATGGAGTCGGCTCGTTGACCGGATCGAGAAGGCCGGCCTCAGCCTGACCGACACCAAATCCGATGTCTTGCGCGCAAAGATGCTTGCCGCGGGTTTCGATTCTCCGGCCGCCCCGCGCATATACACCTTGGTGCGGTTGTTGCTTGTTACCCTCTTTCCTGCATTGCTTGTCATTCTTACCTTGCTCGCGGGACAGGAACTCACCTTCGTCAAGCTCTACCTGCTTGGCTCACTGTCCGCGATCATTGGGCTCTATGTCCCAACCTTGTACGTCAGGGCCAGAGCGGACCGCAGACGAGAAGCGATAATCCGCGGCTTTCCGGATAGTCTCGACCTCATGCTGGTTTGCGTTGAGGCAGGTCTCGGTCTCGAGGCAGCCTTGGACCGGGTGGGACGCGAAATGTCTGTGTCGCATCCTCTGGTGGGCCGAATGCTTACCACCAGCACCCTGTTACTGCGGGCCGGGGCTTCACGTGAAACTGCCTTGCGTAAGATGGCCGACACTGCAGGGGTGGATGAAATCGCATCATTCGCAACTCTGCTTATTCAGTCGGATAGGCTTGGCACTAGTATTGCAGCCACTTTGCGCGTGTACGCAGACGAAATGCGGGAACGGCGGCGCATGCGGGCTGAGGAAAAAGCTCACCGCATTCCGGTGCTGATTTCCATCCCGGTAGTAACCTGCATGCTGCCAGTCATGATCGGCGTTCTAATGCTTCCTGCTGCCGTGCGTGTCGTTCGGCAGATGCTTCCTGCCATGAATGGAGGATAACATGAGACTGACTGCATCGAAAGCGCTCTTTGCGACTCTCGGCTGTGTCCTGCTCGGTGGATGTTCGATCTTCGCCCCCAAGCACATGGCACAGTCAGTGCACGTGATCGATCAAGAGCAGCTCGCCAAAGCGAGCCAAGCCCGGGCCAAAATGTCCGAGGTTACAGATGCGGGGCGGGCGCTGCTGGACGCTGGGCAGCCCGGCTATGCGATCGACACATTCCGCAAGGCTCTGGCGAAAGGTGAAGCGCCTGGTCCGGCCCTGAATGGACTGGGTGTAGCCTATGCCCGCATCGGCCGGCAGGATCTGGCAGTATGGTACTTCAAGCAGGCGATGGTATTTGACCCGGGTGAGACCCGCTACGCTATGAACCTTGAGCGGGTTTCGGCCCCCACCAGTTTTGCAACCGCCCTGGCGGCGCAGGCGGAAGCGGCACCAATTGCTGGCGGCCCAGTGGGCCGGCCCGCTACTTCTCGCCCGGTGTACGTGGTGACACGCTCGCCTCGCGCCGAGATCAAGATCGTTACGGCGCCTGCACAATCAAATGTGTCAGCCAGGCCGACACGCATGGCCGTTGGGCAGTCGCTCGCCCGCATCGAGTTCGCGGACCACACCAACACCGAGCGCAAATCCCGAGTGGTAGAGGTAACGCCAACAAGGTCCCGGATCACGCAAGTCGGTAGTCCACCGGCGCGGAAGCCAGCTCCGACCGTTCGCATGGCATCCGCAAATCCGCAGCCACTTAAGGTGGGCCGGACGAAGTAGGCCAGGCCGCCGAAGTTGCATTCGGAGTCAAATCCTGGGTCCTCAAAGGCCCAGCCAAGCACCCCCATCGGACGGCCTGACGCACTGTTGGCTGCGGTTATGGATTGTGCTTGGTTTACGGGCTTAGCATGATGAACGCAGAAGACGACTTCATCGATTACTACAAGATCCTGCAAGTCGATCCGGACTGTGATGATCGGGCGCTGGAGGCTGCCTATCGCAATCTCGCCAAAATGTTCCATCCCGATCACACCGATACCGCGGATGTCGAGAAATTCAGCGAAGTAGTCGAAGCTTACCGTGCAATCAGGGACCAGACAAAGCGCGAAGCGTACAATGTCATCTACTCAAGACACACCGGTTACGAATTCTCAGTTTCACAGAACGATGTTCCCTTCCATTCGTCTACCCTTTCCGATGCGGAAGCCCACGCTAGGATCCTAAATTTCCTGTATCGTAGTCGGCGGGAGAACGCCCAGGATGCCGGGGTTGGTCGGTATTTTGTCCAAGAGATGCTTGGTTGCTCAGATGAAAGTTTCGAGTTTCATCTTTGGTACCTGAAAGCCAAGGGGTACATCGAAACGACCGAGCAAGGGACATTGGCCATTACCATAGACGGCGTGGATCACGTCATTACGACGGCCCGCACTGCGGCGCGGGACCCGCTGCGTATCACGCGTACCGATAGTGCGGATGGCGGGACGTAGTGATGAGGCATCAGCCGTCGTCAGAGCTGACAGCGACGGTCTATACAGGAATCTGCTTAGGGCCTAGACGACGATAACCGTCGTGTTTTTACAAGACGCCCTGAATGGTCGACCCTTAAGCCTTTGCTGAGGGGTTGGAGGACGCTCTAACAGGCCGTGCTTATTCGAAATGTCTTTCAGTCACGTCATCAAGCCAGAAGAGCTATCCGCGCTGGACTATCTGGCTAGCGACCATCCGCGCCCGATTGCTGTGCAATGGATCAATCGTGGCACTGACCGGCCACTGCGCAAGCAATCAATCGACTTGCTGTTACGGACCTTGTTCTCAGACGTCTTGTCCGAGAGTGTGGTCAAGCTCCACCGAACGTCTGGCCTGAGGGTCGAATTCCGCTCGGAAAACGAACGGCACAGGTTCGCACGCGATCTTGCGGCGGCCAAGTTGATCGAACAGCAGAACTGGACCGATCGCATCACGATGATCTTCAGCGAGCAGACGCAGGCCAGCGCCGCTGCAGAGGCGCTCGTGGAAATTGGGATTTCCAAGACTGCGGTGTCGATCCTCTGGCGCGCAGGCCGTTTCATGGATGCCGACACACGCTGGATTGAAGGTCACAGCCTGTTGTCCGTCGCAGGCGCGACGGCAAGCGGCAGCATTGCGGGCCTGGCTTTAGGCGTGGCCCTGATTGCTGTGCCAGGCGTGGGACAAATCGCTGCGATCGGAGGCCTGGCTGCATCAGCGACTAGCGCAGCGCCAGCATTGGTCGGCATTTTTGGGGCGACCGCTGCGGCAATCCGCAAGATGCTCTCTGACCCTGATGTCGAGGATGTAGCGCGCAAACAGTTCATGGAACGCCAGAACTCCAGTCCTGTCTTTGTTACGGTAGACTTGTCGCTAGCCCAAGATGCTCATATGACCGCGACCAAGATCATGAAGCAGCACGGCGGACGAGCCGTCGGCAAACGCGTGTGATCTGCCTTTATATGCCTTTGGCCTCACTCTAATCGGTCCAAACCTTTCTACTTTCGCTGACGTGTTTCGCTTGACTGCCTGAGATGGTCTAAACTTGGTCCTTGTCATTCCTCGTATGGCATGCACATTTTCTAAATATGGGGCGGAAAGAATTCTTCAGACTTCAATGGTTGGGACACGCAAGGGTCCGAGCCTATGCCATAATTTTGGGGGTTTGCTCGCTTGCCAGCATGCCTTGGATGTTCGCCGATGCAATGAGGCCTGGTGGATCGGACTTCATAGCTTTCTGGTCAGCTTCGCGGATGGTGCTTGAAGGTCAAGCCGCCAAAATCTATAACCCTAATGCGCTTGGCGAAATCCAGCTTCGTGTCGCCTACGCGGACATAGTCCCATTCGTCCATCCGCCCCAATTTCTGCTTGTGATCTGGCCGCTCGGTTTTCTTAACTATGCAGCCGCCTGGTTGTCGTGGACCGCTGCAACCTATGCTCTCTGGCTAATTACAACCCGGCGGCTCTTTCCAACGCTCGGTTGGCCCATTGCTGCTTTCCCAGGAGCGTTGGTTGCACTTTGGCACGCACAGACAGGTTTTCTAACTAGTGCGATTCAAGCAGTTATCGCATGGCAGTTCCGTCGTGGCCCGTTCCGAGCCGGGTTGTGTGTAGGATTGCTAGTTATCAAACCGCATCTTGCAGTTCTTATTCCTTTTGCTCTTCTAGCTTCGCGATCTTGGGCTGCTATCGGCGGAGCGGTGCTTTCGATAGCCGTAACTGCAATGGCTTCGTTGGTCCTGTTTGGAGAGTCGTCCTGGTTGACCTACCCTTCGTCTTGGGCGGTAAGTCAGTATCTGCTCGAAACCGGCAGCGACGCGTTTTTCCTGCGACAGGTAACAATCTACGCTATGTTTCGAGCTTGGGGCTGGCCTGAGATTGCCGTAATTGCCCAGAGCTTCGTTACCCTGACCTCGATATTCGTAATTTGGAAGGTATGGGCCTGCGATGGGCCAACAGATGGCAAGGTCGCGTTGTTATTCGCGTTAACGCCATTGGCGACACCATACTTATTTAGTTACGATCTTCCGTTCCTAGTCATCCCCGTTGCCTGGCTGATACAGCAGTTCCAGCACCAATGGTCAAAGCCGATTCTGGTAGCCATGTATTTCGCGCCATTAGCCTGTCGGGCCATTGCGCTGCCCGTTGGAGTCAATCCTACGTCGTTGTTTTGTATCGGTATGGCCGTTTGCATATATAATGTTCTCAAAGAAAGCAGAACATCGGGATAAATTGACCGAGTAGTAGACTTGGCCTGCTCGCATTACGATCGCCTACTGCGAGCAGGCCCATGCCAACGCCGAAGCACAGGCTCTTGTGGCAAGTGGCATTTCCAGGGCTGCTGTGTCGATCTTCTGGCGCGCGGGCCGTTTCATGGATGCCGTCACACGCAGTATCGAAGGTCACAGCCCGTTGTTTGTCGCCGTTGTCACGCAAGCCGCAGCACTGCGGCGTTGGCCTTGAGCGTGGCCCTGGTTGCAGCATCATGGCTGGGACAGATCGCCGCGATCGGAGCCTGGCCGCCTCAGCGGCCGGTTCAGAGCCAGCGTTAGTAGGCATTTTGGGGGCGACAGCTGTGGCAATCCGCAAGTAGCTCTCAGACCCTGATGTCGAGGATATGGCGCGCAAGCAGTTTATGGAACGCCAGAACGCCAGTCCTGTGTTTGTTACGGTTGACCTGTCCCTCGCCCAAGGCGCCGGCGCCGCGGCCAGCGCGATCACGAACCAAAACGGCGGACGGGCAGCATCCAAATGAGCCTAACGTAAATAGCAAGTCGGTAGTAAATAACTTGGCTTCGGTACCTCGAACCGCTCTGCAATCGTTTTCAGCTATTGATTTGCCCGCAGTTGCACTGCTCAGTCACCAAATTGCGTGATAAAGATCACGGCCTTCTTTCTCTTGCGTCGTTAATTAACAATTCAAGTCGGACCTTAAGGATCATAAACCTCGGGTATCCAAACCTGAACCCATCGGGGCGATGGTCTGATTGAGACAGCGCGACAAACAAGCCCATGTATTTCCGCCATGCTTTTGTGAGTGAGAAGAATATGAGCGCCAAGAGATCGATTCTGTAATGCCCAAGAACAGCCGACTTGGCCTTCCCTTGCTTGGCGCCATCTCCTTCGTGGTTTTCGCGGTCGGACTTTTGGTCACAAATGGCCGCAATTTGCCCGGCTTGTTGGAGACCTTATCCGATCGAAGCACGTCCTGCATGCTTGTGACTGTCCATGATGGCAACACGATCCGGTGTGGATTTGAGCGGGTTCGTCTGGCGGGCATTAAAGCCCCAGAACTCCCAGGCTCTCCAGACTGCGCAGGATACCGAGCTTCAAGGTCCTGGTGCGACCCCGAATTGGCATATCGGTCAAAAGAGGCGCTCGAAGCATTTCTGGACTCTGGCAAAGTCGAAATTATTCGAAGCGGGGAAGACAGATCCGGCCAATCCTTAGCCATCGTCAAAGTCGATGGCGTAAACGCTGGGGAACACTTGATCGCGCGGAAGCTAGCCAAACCCTTGAAATAGCGAGGTGGTCTGTTTGTTAGGTGGCGGGTCGGTGGCAAAGATCCGGCGAACCGATGGATGTTTTACATGAGTACCCATATGGTCACACTATGCTATCCGTAGAAGTCTTGCCCATGCTTAGAAACACAGAATACCTTTGGTTGTCTTGCGTGATCCATTACTCAATTGCGCCTTCGACGCCGACCAGAGTCGTGATACCATTAAGGACAGCTGGGCGTCTGCCGCTTACGTAAGTGCGTATCCATGCGACGGGCTATTGAGTAATTTGGCTGTGCCTTGCAGTCAGCAACCTCACTGGCCGCTTGCTAACCATCTTAATCACTGCATGCCCCTTGCAGCAGCAAGTGGTTAGAAACCAGGTATCAGCTTGCGCGGAACTCGTTCCATCAATTCCCGATAAGCTGGGTCATTGCGGAGAAGGGCCTCTTCTTGCCTGATTCTGAGCACCTGGCAGGACCACGCAACTGCATATATCGCGGCGTTCATCATTGTGAACTCGGCTAAAAGGAAGCCAGCTTGGGTGATGATATAGCCCAGGTACATCGGGTGCCTGACAAAACGGTAAGGCCCCCCCAGCTTAATGCCTCGATTAGCTGCCACTAAGCCAAAGGAGCGGTTAAGCGCTAGCTTGGCGGAGATGTTTACTACCAAACCAGCCAGCATCATCGCAGATGTCAGGATCGCAGGAGCGTAAGCGACCCCATCCGGTCTAACCAAGAGGGGGGCGCCAGTGCCTATGAATGCGATTGCTGTCGCATATGCGGAAGCCGGCATTTCACCAGGACGGCGGATGAGGATCAGAATAACCGCGAGTGTCTCGGAAATGGCCAGCAAAACAACATACGGCTGCACAGTGGCGATCTGCGCGAATGCCATAAAGAAGGGCGTTATCAGGAGGGCCAGGAAAAACCGCTCGCTATAGTCAATGACTTTGGACATCATGAAATATGAACTGATTTTCGCACTAACTGCAACTGCGTTAACTCTGATTGGGCATATTGGCGATCTTATGGTCAAGCCTTAGCTGACCAGTTGGCCGGCCCGTTCCTGTGTCTTCAGCCAAAGGCCTCGTCTCGCAAAGCGCTAGCATTAACCTCAGCTACCAGTTCGGGAAATGAGCATGCATCACGCAGGCGAGCTTCAGTAATGTCAAACGCGGGCATGCGCCGGATCTCCGCATCAACCTAGCGTAGTTCGCAATCGATCAGATATCTCAACCTCCGAAACGTTAGGTGGCAATTGGCGAGAATATTCCTTATTGCCTTTGGGTCAGAAAAATTTCAATCTTTCCCCATGCTTGGCTGGATTAGAGATTGTAATTGGCTCGATTCTGCAAGAATCGAAGATTATTCACGGCCAATCGTGCTTCTATATATTCCGGGCTTGATTTTTTTTCTCTTGGTTTCACTGGACTTTCTGCCGATCCGAGCAGGGACGACGGGTACGGACTTCGTTAGTTTTTGGACTGCAGCGAAGCTGACCCTTGAGGGGAAAAGCCCATACGATCTCGAAACGTTTTACGCTGCGCAATCAGGTAGTATCTACTCTTTTCTCTATCCTCCCCCTTTCTTGGTTGTAGTTCTCCCATTCGGAGGCTTACCTTATACTATTTCACTACTTTTCTGGATTGCCATTGGGGGCATAATTTTTACCTTGTTAGCGAAAAGAATTTCACCCTCGTCTGTATGGCCTATCCTCGCAATGCCGGCGCTGATAATTAACGCGGGTCATGGCCAAAACGGAGCATTGGTGGCCGCTCTATTTATTGGGGCGACCCTCACTATCGATACGAGGCCATTTTTTTCCGGGCTCCTTCTGGGATGCCTCATCATCAAACCGCACTTCGGCCTGCTTTTCCCTGTCGCCTTTCTATGCGGAAGGCGGTGGTGGGTTATCATTGGAGGGATATCCGGTGCAGCGATCCTTGCCACAGCGTCAGTGTTGATTCTCGGCCCCCAAGCATGGATCGAATTCCTTTCGAAGGGCGGAGAGGCGATATCACAGCTGGAAGACAATGCTCTTTTGCTACCGAAGCTTGTAAGTGCATTTGGTGCAATACGTGCGTCCGGAGGCCCGCTATGGTTGGCCTATTCCATCCAAGGAATTTGGGCAGCAGCCGCAGCTTGTTCCGTCGCATATGCATGGCTTAAGACTGATGCACAGTTTGCTATGGCTGTGCTGGCGACCGGCGCCGTCCTCGCTACGCCATTCGTTTATTCATACGATTTGATCGTCCTATTGATCCCACTAGCTTGGCTCGCCCAAGATGGAATGGGCAAAGGTTTTGTGTCTTGGGTCAAGCCAATAATGGTCATCGCGTTCTGGATGCCTCTCTTTGACCGTTCGATTGCAGTCGCATTCAGTTTTAACCCCTCATTTCTAGCTAATTCAGCACTCCTCTACGCGCTATTTCGTCAGTATAGGCTAAAAGATGGGCGGAAGATATTGCATGATACATCTATCCACCGGCGAGTCTTATCGTGAAGACTTAAGCGGACTTGCCGGAGAGGCTGGGGGAGCTATCCGTCTAGGTGCGACGTACCCTTGGTTGGCGAAGCGCTGTCTTTCAGCACCCAGGCTCACCCCAACAATTCGCCCAGCTCCTTGCGCGGCAATTCGCCGCCCACTCTGTCGTAACATATAGTGGGTCCGCCATTCCGATTGTTCGGAACGGCGGACCGGTTGAGTAACTGAGACGCGGGGGGGGGAGGGTCAGAACAGGCACCCAGTCTTGAGTACTACTGCCCGCTTATCCGGAGCCGCCGGTTCAGCCGGTCGATCCGATCTTGAAGCTGAGCTTGATTGCGCGCCGACAAGTTGCCCGCGCGGTCATGTGGCATGTTTCGTTCGCGATAACGGATCGAGTTAAGCTCGCGCCGGACGCTCGTCAGTTCGCCTCGGGTCAGCTGGCGCTGGGCATTGGCAGAGCGGATGTATTGCTCAAGCCAGTTGACCTGGCTCTGGATGCCCCGACTGGGCCCATTCTGGCCGTCACCCGAGCCATAGCCTGAGGTTGCGATCCAGCGGCCGCGGCTGTCGTAGTAGCCATAGGTTGCGCCCGGCACCCAGCGTCCGTTGCTATAGTAGCCTGGATGGGGATCTTGGATCCAAACCCCGCTGGCATCTCGGTGGCCGCTAGCCGCGCCCTCGACCCAGCGTCCGCGCTGGTCATAATGACCGATGGCCAAGCCGGCGACCCAGCGGCCCCGCTGGTCGTAATATCCGCTGGCGGTGCCTGCGATCCAGCGGTCGTCGCTGTCATAGTATCCGCTTGAAGAGGCCGGGATCCAGCGGTTCTGGCCGTCAAAGCTGCCGCTGGCAGTGCCATCATCGCGATGCGGCACCCAATTGTTGCGGGCGTCATAGTGGCCGTTTGGCTTACCTGCGACCCAGGTGTTATCGCGATCATAGTATCCGGTCGCGCGGCCTTGCTCGACCGAGGTGGCATGCCACAAGCCGCGGGTATCGTAGTAGCCATAGGCATCGCCGCGACGCGCATTTTGGCCGTCTGAACTGGCGATCCAGTGGCCGTTGCCATCGTAGCGGCCGTCTTGCGATCCGGCGACCCAGCGATCGTTGCGGTCATAATAGCCGTTGGCCGAAGCCGGGATCCAGCCAGCCTGGTCGCTATAGCGCACGTCGACCCGGGTCGGGCCGGTATTGGCGACCCAGCGGTTGTTGGAATCGTAGTGCCCGTTAGGCGCCCCGTCGATCCAGCTGCCTTCGCGGTCATAATAACCCTGGGCATCGGCCGAACTGGCATTGGTGGCATGCCAGCGCCCGTTGTCGTCGTAATAGCCATAGGCGTGATGACAATCGTTTGACGGCTTGGACAGCTGATTGCCAAGCAAGGCTCCACCGGCCGCGCCGATGACAGTGCCAATTACGCGGTTGCCGTTACCGGCTACCACGTTGCCCAGCACGCCGCCCACGCCTGCGCCGGCTACAGTAGCGGCTACCCGGGTGTTGCGCTGACGGTCACAGCTGGATTCGGTCTGTTGCTGGTCGCGTGACTGGGCGCTCGCCACAGCCGGAACCAATGAAATGGCGGCAATGCCTGCCATCAGAATATGCCTTCGCATGTTGTGTCTCCTGGATGAACGGTTGCTCACCACACGAAACCCAAACACTGCTCCGGCTTAATTGTTCCATGAAAATAAAGTAAATCAGACTATTACCTTAGAACTTTTCAATAGAATCAGCACCCCCTTCATATAAAAGGGGGTGCTGATGATTGGGCTATGACTTTGCAGTAGCTCCGCGGGCCTGCTTCAGAGCTTGTCGCCAAACGCCCCCTTGGCGGCCCCGGCGATTTTCTGGGCCTGGCCCTTGGCGCGCTGTGCTGCACCCTTTGCAATCATGGCTGGCTTGTCAGTCTTTTCGCCGACCGCGATCTTGGCCTTTCCGATCGCATCGTTAGCGGACCCTTTGGCCTTGTCGATAAATTCACCCATGTCAGTTCTCCTGAGGTCCGCGCAGAAATCCGCACGGAGTACCGGCGCCAGCCAGTTCGGCCGACGTCATTTCGATCTGGTATGTGGAAAGCGGTAAGCCCGCCGCATCAGCCGCCGACGTTTATGCCACCTAGCGAACCCAGCACGCCGAAGGCTCGGAGCAGCCACAGGATCACGGCTATCACGACCACCCAATTGAGGATGTTCTTGATCTTGCCGTCCATTGGCAGGTAGTTGTTGATGAGCCACAGGACCACGCCGACGACGATCAGCACGATTATGACGTTGATAAGAGGCATGTTTGGTCCCCGCTAGCTTCGAGAAGTCAGAGCGGATGCCCACTTCACGGAAAGAACCGACGATCCGGCAGATTGTTCCATCAGCGGATCAGTTCAAACTTCGCTGGGTCTTCCGGCGCAGTGTACAGCCATGCATTGCAAAGCGAGCTCCCGATCGGAGCGCTGTGAAGGTGGACTTAGCGCTATTGTCCGCAATGTCGTCGCAACCGGGCAGTTCACTCTTTAGGCACAAGTTCACAAATGTGGACATCGGCAGTGTAAGCCGAGATCCGGTTGTCGACAACTTCGGTACGCAGCTCAATGTTAGCAGATTAAACGCTTGGCGTTTCAGTGGTTTCGGAGCAATGCCGGCTCCAAGGCCAAGATTCGGCTAAAGGCTCCGCCTCGCGATAAGCGAGGCTTTGGGTGGTGGGGGCACATAAACCGTGCCTCAATAGGAGACCGCCCTTGCTATTGACACCTGACACCAACCCGTCTGATCAACTCGCAAAACACCTGGCGGCGATCGCTGATCTGCCCGCCGCGGCGCTACGCGAGGAATGGGTTCAACTGACCCGGCGCATAGTGCCCAAAGTCAGTCCCAGCGTGCTGCGCTTGGCAGTTGCTTGGGAAATCCAAGCCAAGGCTCATGACGGTCTCTCGGTCGCAACGTGCCAGCGGCTCGAACAGCTCGCGCGGGCCAAGACCCTCGCTCATGGTACCCAGCTTGGCGTGCGGTTGGAGCGCGAGTGGAGGGGCACGCTGCACATCGTCACAGTCGATAAGGACCATGGAATTCGCTGGAACGATCGCGAGTGGTCCTCGCTCAGCGAAGTAGCGCGTGCGATTACCGGCACGCGCTGGTCGGGGCCTGCCTTCTTCGGCCTGAAGCAGAAGCGGCGCGCCGCGTGAAGGAAATCCGCTGCATAATTTACACGCGAAAGTCGAGCGAAGAAGGCCTCGACCAAGACTTCAATTCGCTCCACGCCCAGCGTGAAGCCTGCTCGGCTTACATTGCCAGTCAGGCGAGTGAAGGCTGGTTGCTCTTGCCCGAACGTTATGACGACGGCGGTCTGTCTGGCGGCACCCTGGAACGACCAGCTCTCCAGCGTCTGCTATCCGATATCGCCACCCGCGAGATCGACATCATCGTCGTCTACAAGGTTGATCGACTGACTCGCTCGCTGCTCGATTTTGCCAAGCTGGTCGAAGCCTTCGACAAAGCTGGTACAAGCTTCGTTTCAGTAACACAGGCGTTTAACACGACGACCAGCATGGGGCGACTGACGCTCAATATGCTGCTTTCCTTCGCCCAATTCGAGCGCGAGGTAACCACGGAGCGGATCCGTGACAAGATCGCCGCCTCAAAAGCCAAGGGCATGTGGATGGGCGGGACGCCCCCGCTGGGCTACCGTCCTGATGGCCGCAGCCTAGCAATAGTCCACGAACACGCGGCAATCGTTCGAGAGGTCTACGCGCGATATCTTACGATCGGTAATGTAAGACATCTTGCTGAGCAGCTTCAGGCTGATCGGATAGGCGCTCCGGTGCGCCATAGCGGCAAGGGAAGCCCATTCGGAGGGCGGCCGTTCACACGCGGGCAGCTTTACGCGATCCTCAAGAACCCGGTCTATCTGGGCCGGATCGCACACAAGGGCCGTACCTTCGAAGGCCGCCATCCTGGTATCATCGCGCCTGTGCAGTGGGATGCGGTTCAGAAGAAACTTGCGGAGAACGTTCGCGGCCAACGTCAGGGGAGACGCCCACAGGAAGGGCTTCTAGTCGGTAAGCTCTTTGAAGCCGGCAAACCGCTTGTCGCCACGTATACGAACAAGGGCACGGTCCGTTACCGCTATTATGTAAGCCGAACGAAGCATTTCGATGCGTCTCCCGAAGGTATGCGCATTCCTGCTGGCGAGATCGAAGGCGTCGTGGTCGATTTAGTCGCCGGTCTGTTCGGCGATGCAGTGGGTTTGCTCGATAAGCTGGGCGCGCAGCTGGACTCAAGCAACATTGCATCGGTGATGAGCACATGTGCTGAGCTAAGCGTAACCTTGAAGGGGACCCGGCGCAGCGAAGTTAGATCTGTGCTGGATTGTGTCCAGATCGAGTCAGGCCGCATCAGGATCGATCTCAGTTTGCCCGAATTGCTGCGGTTGCTCGACCTCACTGGCGCTAGCCAGAAAGCTGCTTGTTTCAGTGTCATGGTTCCAGTTCATTTGACAAGGACTGGTCGGGTGGTCCGTCTGGTCGATCGAACAGGAATTGTCGCGGCAGCGCGCGCTCCCGATCTTGCACTCGTTGCACTTCTCGCCAAAGCGAGGCGCTGGTGGGGACGCCTCGCCGACGGCGAACTTAATGTCCAGTCGCTGGCAGCAGAGGAAGGGGTGAGCCCCTCATGGATGATCAGGGTCGTTCGCTTGGCTTTTCTTTCCCCAAGCGTAGTTGAAGCGGCGCTTGAGGGGACCCTCAGGGCTGAGATCAACGGCACGATGCTAGTCCAAAAAGATGCGGTATCGGCTTCTTGGGCGGAACAGGAAACGAGATTGCTCGCATTCACCTGAAGGCATCCCGACATTCTTGCAACTGCAAGACAAAGTACGGACGCCAGAAGGCGTCACACTTTACTGTCACCTCGTCTACTTTTCAGGGATCTCGGCGTAGCATGTCTGAAGTCTGACATGGCAGACGTTCTTTGCGCCAAACTTTATCCCCCAAACAAGCCATTCGTTTTGCAGGTTTCCGCCATTTTGGGACGACAGGTTTCAGGGCCGCCAACCGCAGGGCTGTTCGGCAGCTTTGTGGGGTAAGCGGACACACAGTGAGGAGTTTACCGGACTAGGATCGTGAAGAGCCACTGACCGAACGCGCGTTGAATACCACGATCAAAGAACATGACTTCAAGTACCTGTTCAAAGACCAGTGCGGGTGCGACGATAAGCCACACTGGATGGACTGCGCCATATCTCAACTTGTCACGCCCAGCGGCGACCAAGATGGGCGAGTAAGCCAGTACGAGGGCGAACCAGATATCGGGGTTTGGCACAGCTGGGAACCAGTGGCGCAGACGAAAGAAAGCCGGCCACAGCAACTGAATAGTTGCCAGCATCACGAGACGTTTGTGCCAGTCAGCCTGCCGTCGGGCGGCGATCGCTGCGGCAACGAGCAGAACAAAGAGGCCAAGGCCCGTCGCAGTCCCTGACAAAGCCGAGGTCGCGGCAGTGCCAATCTCGACTATATCTCTTTTGGCAGCCCAGACTGCCGTGGCTATGCCGCTAGTCCATACGACCAAGGAAAGCGGCAGCGCTGCTTGCCCAATTTGCCGATGGATCGATGTCCGTTGCTTTCTGACAAGAAGCGCCTGCGCAATGAATGAAAGTACCCAAGCGAACGCAGACGCGCCGTGGAGATGGATATACCAGGGCGCCGAGAAGGTTCCGCGAACCATTGGAGCGGCATAAGTCACACCGAAGCCAAAGCCGACTACGACAATGCCGGCTAGTCCAAACCCAGTGTAGAAGAGCGTGGCTCGATCACGCAGCCATGGATTCGCCATTCTTCAGTTCCCCGAGGCAACTTGCCGCAGGTTTCTGGCCTCTGCAATGTAATCGGCCTCGGCTGGCTGATTTGCCAGCAATATTGGGGAAAGTCGAATGGCGGCCTTCCAGATCGACGCTATCGCGCCAGCACGCCAGCCGTGTCCACCACTTGGACGTCGACCATCATGCCAAGATAGGCGTCAAACCAAGGCTTGTGCGCCGAGCCTACAATCACAAGCACGCGCCTGCCGGGGAACCGAGCGGCAACTTCCCGGATATTGGCGACCATGCGGAGATTGCGCGTCTCCCACAGTGCCACGCGGCGGCGGCCAACCTGATTGGGGCTTGGGCGGTTCAGCATGTTGAGCCATTGCCCATCGGCGTCCAAACGGCCAGCGGCCGCGCTGTTGAGCATGCGGTATGTCGCCAGGGTCTGGTCGGATGTGCCAAGATTGCGGGAGGCTTCGGCCAAGGCCTTGAATTTTGGATCGGCGAGCAATTCGGCAAGCCAGGGCTCCGCCATGAAGTCTTTTATTGGCTGGTCCATTGCCGGATCCCAATCGTCGCTCTGATCGTCGGTGGGCTGTACTCGTTCCAGCCCCAGGCGCACGGCCAAACGCGCTGCAATCAGGTGATTTTCATTGGGGCGGGCGGCAAAGGCATCAAGCTCGCGGGCCAGAAGCTTCGATATGCTGGCATCTGCTTTACGTTCTGCCGGTTCCAGTCGCCACCATTGCACCAACGCGGAATTCGGATCGCCGGCGGCAACAAACAGCGCTGCCAGCCGCCGCCGCTGTTCGGGCGTGGGTGCCTTCGGCCAAGCGGCCAAAGTGCGGCGCACCTCGGCTTCGGCCTGCGGCATATCCATCGCCAGCGTAACGCGTGACATTCCGGCAAGCGCCATAGCCCGGCCGCCGTAGGTTGCTGCCACGTCAGGGTGGGTTGCCCGATAGGCCCACATCGTGTCGATGCCGGGCCCAGTTAGGGCCTCGATGGCAATGGCATCAGGTTTGAACCCGGCGAGCCGATCAAGCAGCGGCTCCAGCACTGACGGGTCCCAGTTCTCAGGCGTACCGCTGAGGTGGGGTGTGCCCAATACCATGATCTGCGTTGGTTCACCGATATGAACCTGGTGGTATGTGCGCGGATCGAAAGTGACCGCAGGGTCCTTCGCGCCAACCGGTGGAGCCGCGATCAGGCATGCCAGCGAAATGGCTAGAGGCAACATTCGAAATCCCTGCATTATTGCCTCATCCGATAAGCGCGGCGCCTTACTGTATTACGTAACCATAACAGCTCCACTCGATCGGTCAATCTCAAGCGCATCGTCTCGCATGAACGCGGGCGTCCGCTTTGTTGGGGGAAAGAGACTTAGGTGCGCGCAGATCTAAAAGCGAAGAGTTGGACGATCTTGAATCGCAGCCTCTAGCGGCAGTCAATCAAGTAGCAGACATTGGTTGAAGGTTCGCAACGACCGTTTTTTAAAAGTTATGGAGCTGCTCGCGCGATAAGAGCTTCCGTGGAAGTTGAAGTGAGGTGCTGGCCTTATAGATTCGCAAGAATATGGCGTACAGGAGCGGCCGGAAAGGGAATGCAATCGCTACATCCACGTCGGGGGGCTATAGCCGCTCAATATCCAAGAATTCTTGCATCCGCCATGCTGGCAGGCACCACGTGGTCGTCTGGATTGACCCGCGGACTGCCCGCATCGCGTCATGAGCTGAGCCAGCACCTCACCGTGCGCCCTTACTTGCCGCAGCGGCAGTTAGGACCGCACTTGCAATCAACGCAGGTGCAAGTGGGCTTGCAGCGCGCATCATGTTCTTGCTGAGTGGTCATTTCATTTCTCCTTTGTGAGTTTGCGAGGATTTCTGTTTATGCTTGGCGACGATTGCCGGCTTGAACGAAATGGCTAAAATCAGGCAATCGTAGCGCGACCTCGGCACGATCAACGCAAGGGGGGCGCGGCGATAACTGGTCAATCCGACGAAACCGATAATGTCGTCTTGCCGTCGTCTCCCAACTTCAAAGTGAATCTGTAAGCAGCAGTCTCTCCGATCAATAGCCGGATATTGCCGCCATGCTGGACCAGGGCGATGCTCCCACGATCCGGGACAAGCGTCGCACCTGCGCTGACCCCGAAATCGACTTGCTTCCAGTCCTCTGACGCAAGCTTTAACTGGTGCTCGCCAGGCTGCATCATGATCCGGACCGCGTATTGCCTGGGACCTTCCTTGATCAACGGTGCGCCGATTGACCAGCCGTTCATGGAGCCTCGCAGGTAGATTGGCACATCCGCTTTGACTGCCTGAGGCTTTGTGCGCAGCAAGGTCATCGGCGGTCCACCCGCCACGAGCTGGAAACTTTGATAATCTGGCGCGAACTCTATCACTAATCCGCTGACGTTGGTTCGAAAGCGGACCGGACTTAGCGGGACGAGGCGTTCGGGGCGCGGCCCCCCAGTCTGCGCAAACAGGCCATCCTCCCGGGCATCGAGATAGACCGAAAGTCCGCCGCCTTCGAACAGGCCGGATGCCTGTGCCAGCTCTGCCGCAGAGCGCGGAAGCTCCACATCAGACGGCACGTCAAGTTCGGTCCAGCCATACAGGGCCGCCGCTGCGCGAACGATTTCGTCGGCAAGACGGCGGCCTTGGTTACCATTCGTCAAGACTACGATCCCTTCGCCTCGCTCAGCATAGGCAATCATCGCAGACTGGAACCCTTCATTCGCGCCATCATGGCCGAACCGAAGATTTTCTCCGGTACCGGCAATCGCTGGCCCCAGACCCCAGTCTTTCCCGCCGGTGGTGAACATTGCTTTAGTCATGGCGGGTGACAGACGGTGGCCCGGCTTGCCTCTCGCCGAAGCCTGGATATCCAGCAGCAATCGAGCAAGGTCACTCGCCGTGGTCCACAGGCCGGCCGGGGCAAGCTCGGGATAAATGTGAAAACCTCCGCCGAGGACCTTGCCGTCGACGTGACCCAGCGCAGCATTTGCCAGAATGTCGCTCGAGGGTGGCTGGGCATATGCGCTGCGCGTCATCCCAAGCGGCTTCAAGAGTTCGCGCTGGGCAAGCCGCGAAAAGTCCATGCGGGTCGAGTTTTCAAGCGCCGCTTGCACGACCATGTAGCCGCCGCCAGAATACTGCCATTGCGAGCCGGCCGGCAGCACACTGCGAATTGCCGGATTATTGGCAGGCGGTTCGCCATCCATGATTTGGTTGAACGAGGGCAGGCGTTGATCTTTTCCGTATCCGGCGAATCCGTGGACCCCAAGTCCGCCGGTGTGGCTCAATAACTGCCGCAAGGTGACTCCTGATGGAGCCAGCTTGGGGTCGTTCGGCAACTGCCATTGTCGCAGGACGCGATTGATATCGTCATCGAGCAAGAGCTTGCCCTGTTCGACGGCCCGGAGTGCCATGATGGCTGTCGCTAGCTTGCTGATAGATGCGGCCTGGAATGCGGTATCAGCGGTGACTGGCCGGCAGCTTGCCAAGTCTCGCACGCCCCAGCCCCTCGCCCAATCGATCTTGCCATTGTGGATTACCGCGATGCTGACACCCGGCACCTGATAGGCGGCCATGCGTTCGGCCAGCGTGAATCGTTGTGCCTTATCCTGGACAATCGCCGGACGCAGGTTCGTCTCAAGTGCCTTCGTGCGCACATTCGACTTGCCTCCCAGTTCGGAGGGCAGCGGATGGCAATTTGCGACTGGTCCTTGGGCCCATCCCGCAGCAGAAAGCGTGAGAGCCAGCAGCGCGGACAAAACTCGGCCAATGGTTGGGGCGGGGTGCATTCTCACCATGATTTCCTCGGATCATTTGAAGGCTCTGCACCTAGATCCGGTCGATCATCGTCACTTGAACGCAAGGGCTATTCTTTGAACGGCTCCCAATCACCTGTCCCCGCCATGCCGTGGACTTCTAGAGAATCCGCAGAGATGTCGGCGAGATCCCGAACATGCGTTTGAAAGTGCGGCTGAAATGCGCGGAGTCGGCAAAGCCGGCCTCGTGTGCAACCACCGTCATGGGGTGGCCCTCGGCCATCAACGCTGTCGCCCGTGAAAGCCGTAACCACAGCAAGTAGGTCCTGAACGGTAGTCCAGTCTCTTCCACAAATAGATGGCGCAAGCGGCTAGCGGAAAGCCCGCTCAGACCCTCGAAGTCGCGCAAACTGATCGCGCGATCGAGATTCTCGCCGGCTGCCGCCATCAATTTGCGCACGCGCAGGTCCGGAGCATCGCCGACCACACCCCCGGTGAGCTGCTCGACCAACTGGCGCCCAAGCAATTCGAGCTTGTTAATGCCGCCCTCATCCGCGCGAAATGCACTGAGCACAGCATCAGAAAGTGGCCGAAGTTTATCGAACGGCACCGGCGCCAGCTTGGCCTGCTGCAAAAGTGAACGGGCTACCGTTCTCCCAGACCGGCTATCGGGGTCAATGAACAGATGCGCAATGACGCCGCTGGACTCGAACACATGTGGGGCGTTCGGCGCAATAATGACTGCCGGACTGTCAAGCGCGGTGTCTTCGGCCTCAAATCGCATCCACCCACCCAGTGAAATGCTGATCTGTACGGCGTGATGCGCATGGGTCTCGGTCCGTGACCCGGGCTTGACCACGTCGACTACCCAGAGGCTTCCGCCTTGCCACATGGCGATCCGGGTTTGCGCCAAAAGGGTCATGCAATCCCAATACACCATTTTGCCAATCGCACACACGCCAGCCGAACCATTCAAGCCGCTTGCGGTAGCTTTCGGCAAAAGGGCGGACATGCATCCAATCTTCAGCGCTTCATGGAGGCTCAAGCATTGTCACGCGCATTCAGGCTTTCGAACGGCAACAAGACGGAGCAGATCTCGTGACCGCGGCAGATCTTGCGCGCGTTAGTTGTAGCGCATTTTTTCTGGCCGGCCTGATCACAGGTTGGTGGAAATACCGATGCATTGCCGCCAGCCCGACGGCCACAGCCCCGGTCTACGTCGACATCTGCCACCGCGCGGCGTTGATGTATGCCTTCGCGTGCCTGGTCTTGGCCGAACTGGCCAGTTTGAGCGCTTGGCCCGCGGCAGTGAATCTATGGGCGGTTGGCGGGCCGATCCTGTTCTTTGCGCTCGCCCTGGCAAGCTATGCCGTGCACGCGTTACTGGCTGACACCGACAATCAGTTGGCGCAGCCTCACCGGCTAGGGCGACACGCCGTTCACCCGGCGATGGTCAAGGGCTTCATGGTTCTGCTCGCCACGGTTGAGATCGGAGGTTCGGCTGTCCTTGCGGCAGGTTACCTCCGTACGCTGACTGTCACTGCCTGACCAACGAGGAGACTTGGCATGGCTTATCTGATCGGAGTTTTGCTTGCCGCTGCGACGCTGGCCTTCACCAAGAGCACAGGGATGGATCGTGATCGCGCACTCTACCCGTTGATGTTGATTGTTATCGCTTCGTACTATGCCCTATTCGCCGTCATATCAGGTCGCAATTCCGTGCTCTTGCAAGAGCTGGTCATGATCGGCCTGTTCGTGTCGGCAGCTTGGCTTGGTTTCACGCGTTGGCCGTGGCTGCTCGTTGCGGGTCTGGCAGGTCACGGGCTGTTTGATGCAGTGCACGGGCACCTGATCGCGAATACCGGCGTGCCTGCCTGGTGGCCAGCCTTTTGCCTCGCCTTTGATGGTAGCGCTGCTGCCTATGTCGCCTGGCGCCTTCATGCCGAGAACCGGCTTACGGGAACCAGTATCCCAGCCACGAAAATGACCGAACTTCAGATCATTCCTGGCCATGTCGGGGGAGCAGGTCGATGAGAAAATTGACAAGTGCATTCGCTTTGGGTTGCCTCGCCGCCTTTGCGCCGGTTCAAGCCGTATCCCAGGGTGTGCCGGCAGCAGGCGTCTCCTATTCGCTCCAGCAGAGCGCAGCAGAAGATCCTGGTAATCGCCCCATACCCATCGTGATCTGGGCCCCGAAGGCGGGATCGCGCTTGGGCCTGATCGTAATTTCGCACGGAACTGGCGCTGGCCCCACCGCGCATATCGATACCGCACAGGCCTTGGCTGAGGCGGGCTTTGTTGTCGTCGCGCCAATGCACCCTGGCGACAATTTCCAAGACGATGCCAGTGTGGGGAAGTCGAACTGGTTTGCTGATCGCTCACGGCATGTGGCCAGGGTGATCGACTACATGCTGACCGATTGGGAGGGGCATGCGCGTATTGCGCCGCGTCGGATCGGGATTTTCGGCTTCTCGGCTGGCGGAACGACTGCCCTCATATCGGTCGGCGGTGCGCCGGATCTTGGGCGCGTTACGCCCCACTGCGCCAGTGCCCCCGAATTTGTCTGCCAGATCATGCGCCCCAATGTTCCAAAACAAGCCCCCCAGTGGACCCATGACAAGCGCATTGCCGCAGCGGTAGTTACCGCACCGGGCATTGGCTTTGCATTCCCGCCGAACGGCCTCAAGCACGTGCGCGTGCCGGTCCAGCTCTGGGCGGGCTCCGCCGACGAGACCGTGCCTTATGCTTCAAATACGGCGATTGTCAGAAACCTGCTGCCGCAGGCGCCCGAGTTCCACAACGTGGATGGCGCAGTCCACCTCTCATTCCTGGCACCCTGCACCGCGCAGACGCCAGCATTCCTGTGCCAGGATCGCCCCGGGTTTGATCGGGCACAGTTCCATGCCAGCTTCAATCAATCAGTGACGGCGTTCTTTCAGAAGCAGCTCAAGCGATGACAGGGAACTGCCGTTCGTATTGAGGAATATCAGTTCTTAGTCTGGCTTTGGACAAGGCGGCCAGCCACCTTCTGGGCGGCGATGAATGGACGTCGGGATTCGAGCTCCAACTTTGCGCTTAAACGGTCCGCTTCGTCAGCAAGGACTCTGCGCGAATGTCCGCAATGTTGTCGGGTCCGGTCAGTCCTCTTTTGAGGAAAATCGTGCGTTACCGGCCATTGGCGTGCCAACGGCCGGTATACAATCAGATGTCCGTCCGCTCTGACAAAGTCAGTGCATCATCAACGTCGACGCCGAGATACCGCACGGTGTTCTCAATGTTGGTGTGACCGAGCAGGATCTGTACCGCCCGCAGATTGCCGGTCGCCTTGTAGATCAGCGAAGCCTTGGTCCTTCGCAGCGAGTGGGTTCCAAATTCCCGCTTATCCAGGCCGATGATTGTAACCCATTCGTCGACTAGGCGAGCGTACTGCCTGGTGCTGAGGTGACCCAAGTAATCAATGCGGCTCGGAAACACGAAATCTCGCAGAGAACCACCGCGATGCCCCAGCCAGACCGCGACACTTCGCCGCGCTTCAGTCATGATCTCGAACTGCACCGGTCGTCTGGTCTTCTGCTGGATGATCGTCGCGCGATTACGAAACTCTCCAGCCGATATCAGATCGCCGATTTTGAGTTTGACGAGATCACAGCCCCGCAATTTGCTGTCGATTGCCAGATCGAACAATGCGCGGTCACGAAGCCTCTGGTGCTCATCAAGATAGAAGCGGATTGCCCAGATATCGCGGGGCCGCAACGGTCGCTTTGCTCCTACTGTCTGGCCAATATTCCAAGGGCGCCGGCTTTGGATGGCGGGGTCGAAATCAGAATGTCCCATAGCAGTTCTCCGGGTGGCCGAATTGGCCGATCGGAGAACGCCGCACTCAGCTCATCCGCTTCCGCTGACAAAGCGGCCATCTATGTGCAGACTAGCTCGCTTCAAAAGCGGACCGCTGATTATGTCCCAAATGCTGGCCATCGGCACTATCAGTGCCCGCAGTAGCACCTGGAATTAATCGCCAGCATTCAGGCGACAGAACCGGCAAAGCGCTGGCCTTGAATCTCGACGCCGAACCGCTGGATGAGCTCGTGTACCGCTGCCGCAGGAACCGGGCGATTGACGAGATAGCCCTGCACCAGATCGCAGCCTTCGCGTTGCAGGACATCCAGCTGGGTCAGTTCTTCGACGCCCTCAGCCAACGCTTCGATCCCCAAGGCATGCGCTAACGTAATGATTGCGCGAATGATCGCAAAGCCGGAAGCTTCGGTTTCCAGTCCGCGAACGAAGCTCTGATCGATCTTGAGCTTATCGAATGGGAACGACCGCAGATAGCTTAGTGATGAGTATCCGGTGCCAAAGTCGTCGAGGGCAATCCTGATTCCAAGCGCGCGCAACGAATGCAGTGTTTCGAGGGTGCGCTTGACGTTGCCAATGAAGATGCTTTCGGTGATTTCTAACTCAAGCCGCTCAGCTGGAAGGCCGCTGGCAGACAACGCCTGAATGACGGTTTGCTTTAGTCCGGGCGAAGCAAACTGCTTAGGCGAAACGTTTACGGCAACCATCATCGAATTCGGCCAGGTCGCAGCAATGCGGCAGGTTTCGCGCAGAACCCACTCCCCGATCGGCACGATCAGACCTGAATCTTCAGCAAGCGGAATGAAGTCAGCTGGGCTGACCATGCCTTGGACGGGATGGTTCCACCGCAGCAGCGCCTCGAAACCTTTAATCTGCTGTTCCGCGACACTGTAGAGCGGCTGGAAATAGACCTCAAACTGGCCCTCTCGAATTGCCGAACGCAGGTCCACCTCGAGCTTTCGGCGGCGGCGAGCTTCTTCATCGAGTGCTGCCTCGAAGAAGTGATACGCACCTTTCCCATCGTTTTTAGCCTGATAAAGCGCCAGGTCGGCATTCTTTAGGAGCGTTTCGCGGTCGGCTCCATCGGCGGGCCCAACCGCGATGCCAAAGCTAGCGGAGAGCGCCACAGCCTGTTCACCAATCAGGATCTCGCCGGTTAGGGTCTTGCTGAGCAATTGCGCAATCCGCGCGAGGTTTGCTTCGGCGTTCAACCCTTGCAACAGAATGCCAAATTCATCACCGCCAAAGCGCGCGAGCTCAGCTTCCGGCATTGCAGCCTGGAGCCGCTGACTGACTATGCGGAGCAGTTCGTCACCGGTGGGGTGGCCGAGCGTATCGTTGATCAACTTGAAATCGTCGAGGTCGATGAAGGCAATGAGATTGCGCCGCTCGTCAGATTGCGTGTCGATCGCCCGGTCGAGCTTTTCGATAAAGAACCGCCGGTTTGGCAGGCCGGTCAGGCTGTCATGCAAAGCAACATGTGTGATTTGCCGCTCACGCTCATCAATCGCATCGACCATCGAATTGAAGTTGGACGCAAGTGCGGCAATTTCATCGTCGCCAGCGACAGCGACGCGGATCACCTCTCCACTGCCGAAACGGCGCACGGCATCGGTCAAAGCGCTTAGCGGACGGGTTACCCGTGCAGAGAGCTTAACGGCCAGCCATCCTGCAACCGCCAAGCCCACCAAGGCAATAAACAGCAGGAGCAATTTGAGCCACGCATAGCCGGCCATTGCATCAGCCAACGAATGAGTCAGTATGAGGCGGGGTGCTACGGCCGTTTGCATGCTGGGCAGCGGCGAAATGCGCGCAAGCACTGTCTCGCCAGCCAAGTCCACTTCGACAATTGTGCCGCTCGGGATACCTGACAGCGCAGCAGGCAAGCGATTAGCAGTGGTGACACTGGCTTCGATTGCAACGGCGGACAACTTGCTCAGCTTGGTCATGTCAGCTCGGGACATCGGCTGCGCAACCAGTAGCCAGCCAGCCAGATCGGGCATTTCGATCGGCGCGGCGACAGCCAGGCCAAGCTGACCGCCAAGGTCGATCACGCCGCGAGATTGCTGATCTTCGAGTGTAGCGAATACTGCGGAGCCATCGATAGCTGGCGCATTGCTGGAGGTGACGATGCTGCCATCAAGCCCGATCACCATTGCGACCCGGCTGCCGGTGCGGGCAGCGAGCGAATCCAAAGCGGAAGCGAGTGTGGCCCGGTCGCCGACCGCATACGCCGAACGGAACCCAAAGTCGCGAGCAACGACATTGGCCGAAGCCTGCATGACCGCCGCCCGGTTCTCGATTATATTGTCGAACACGCGCGAATTGGCGGCCATGTCGCGCTGCGCGGCAAGCTGGGCAAAATGGTTGATGCCCTGACTGGATACGAGCAGCGAGAGCGACATCAGAACTGCCAGAACGCCAAGAAAGGTAAGCGTTATCCTCTCACGGAAGGATTTCAGCTTCGGGAGCTTACAGCGAACCAAACGAAGGCGTGCCGCGCGTTTCATATTAGCGAACTGGTACGGAGATGACCACAGCCTGCCCGGCTTTGGCAGTCACGGTCTGGACCAAGACGTTATCAGTACCGCGCAGCCGCGGATGCCAGACAGTGATGCTGTAGCTGCCAGGTCCAAGCGATCGAATGGCGGTTCGGCCGCCCGCGTCGGTCACGTTGGCAAACGGCGTGTTGGTAACCCGGATATAGCCGCGCATCTGATCGTGGATGTTGCAGCCTAGCACTGCTGTCCCGGCCACGGCGAACCGCTGTATGCGGTTCTGCTCGCGGCCATAAAGATCGATCTGGAAGCGCCCAGTGCGCGAAAAGCTGTAGACCGAGTGCCGAACCGTATCCAGGTTGGGGAAGGCGACATTTGCGCCAACCGGAACGATCAGGGTGCCCGGTACGAAGGCTAGATCGCGCTGCGCCATGGCACTCCGCCACGGAAAAGCGGCAGGTAGGGTGCTGCCCTGCGGCCGCGCAACCTCAACGACGGCCTGGTAGACCGGAGCGCCATTCTGATCGATCACCCGCACTGCCAGTTCGGCTGGCGGAGACGCAGAAACGGCGGCGAGTGAGCAAAGCGCCAAAACCGCCTTCAAATGGCGCGAATGACGCGATGCGCTTCCCATGCCGAGCCGGGCTAGAGCAAAACCCTTAAAAGAATGACTAACCGCTCGATAACGCGTTTTAAACCACAGTTAGGCATATCGGGCTGATGCACGGTCGCGCTAACAAGAAATCTGCCCACACATGTCTCTTCGCCAGCTTGCTCACGGCTGTTTCGCTGACGGCGTCCGGCGCTCAAGCGTCCAGTCTCCTGGATGGCGGCAAGCTGTTGCTGACTAACGGCGTCACCACTGTAGAAGGCAGCAGCGGAGGCGGTCTCGCTAGCTGGGCGGTCATTGCCGGCAACGAGACCGATCGTGCCATTGGTCTCTCGGCGCATGCGACAGTGGTAGTGCTGCCGGATTACCGGCTGGACACCCGGGGCATTGCCATCGGGATCAAGGACCGGTTCGAGTTGAGCTATGCCCGTCAGAACTTGAACACCGGTCAGGTTGGTGCCGCGCTTGGATTGGGGCGGGACTTCACTTTTAACCAGGACATCTATGGAGCAAAGGTGCGACTGTTCGGCGATCTGGTTTATGGGCCGGCAGCCCTGCCGCAAGTCAGCATCGGTGTGCAGCACAAACGAAGTCGCGACGGCGCTGTGGTCATGGCAGTTGGAGCAGCTTCAGTCACGGGGACCGATTATACGTTGAGCGCGACAAAGTTGTTTCTCGACAAAAGCATTCTGGCCAATGCGACGCTTCGTTTGACCAGCGCAAACCAGCTTGGCCTGCTAGGCTTCGGGACGGTGGGCCGAACTGGGAAGTCGGCTCAGTTCGAAGGTTCGATCGCCTGGCAGCTGAGCCGCCGGCTGATCGTTGGCGGGGAATACCGCACCAAACCGGACCGGCTGGCAATTGCCCGCGAAGATGATGCTGCGGACTTGTTCGCCGCCTATGCATTGAACCGTAATTTCACCATTACCGCTGCCTATGTCGATCTTGGTTCGATCGCCACGGTCAATAGTCAACGCGGTGCCCTTCTCTCGCTTCAGGCGGCTTTCTGACATGTTCACGCTTGCTTACCTGGCTGCCTTACTGGCTGGTTCGTCCGATCCCCAAACTACGCCGCTAGCTCCGTCTGAGCAGGTTTCATCTGAGCAGCCAGCTGGCTCTGTCGATTGGGACAAGGAATTTGGAGTGGAACGCGTTGACCGAGATCCGGTGACAGGCGAGGTTCCCATCGCTCCATACGAACAGTCCAATGCCAATGCTCAAGCAACGCCTTTCTCTGACGCCAAGCTGCTGGCGGCATTCGGCGGTCGGACTGGCATACAACGGATCGCCAATCGATTGGTCGAGCTGAGCGAGGCAGACCCGCGCATCAGTGACGTATTCAAGGCAAAAGACACGGTCCGACTGAAACGAACCTTGTTCGAGCAGTTCTGCTACATCATGGGCGCGGGCTGCGACTATACCGGCCGCACCATGCAGGCCGCGCACAAGGACCTGGGCCTGCAACGCGCCGACATGAATGCGCTAGTCGAAAATCTCCAACAGTCGATGCACGAGGCCAAAGTTCCATTCTCAGCACAAAATCGGCTCCTCGCCAAGCTGGCCCCGATGGAACGGGAAGTCGTGGTCCGCTGACATTTTCGCGATTCAGACAGGACTCTAGCAACCGTTATGCTTGGCTGGAACGACGGCTTGGCGCACCTTGCGTTTCTAAGGAGACGTTTCGGATCGTCCAGCTGAGGTGCCGTTGGGGCAGGCTTCCCGTTAATCGTCTGTAGTCGCGAACATTTCGGACGATTAGACGGACATCAGCACCCGTTGATAGCTGGCGCTTGTTCATGAATGAGGCTAGTGGCGGCAAGCTAATGGGGAACCAGCTTGATTTGGCGCGTTTGGCTCCGCGCATGTTTCTCGCGTCATTGGCAGCGAGCAATGTGTCTTCATCATCATCGCCCTAATCGGACAATGAGACTCAACGGGATTGGACACCGGTTCAGTTCTGATCCTTGCCCGGGCTCTTGTCACGGATGCATATCATGGGTCCGTCAATACCGCGGCAGCGCCGGAAGCGGACGCCCAAACCGATCGCGTGGTTCCATTTGTTCAAAGGCTGTCGTGGTCGGTGAGAAGCCAAGGAACTTGACCGCTGCTTCGTGAAGGGCATGGCCAAAGCTTACGCCGGCACAGCCGTCCTTCTCCCAAACAACACGGCCATATACTTCGATAAAGTCATTCAGCTTGAGATGAATGGAGGCTCCGCCTTTGATCCCGGACATAGGGGCCTCGATCATGCAGCCCCAAACAGAAAGATCGTAAAGCAGAACAAAGTCCCGCCTCTCGCCAAAAAAGCATTCGATCTCTTTATCGACAACGAAGCGGTCGTAGTTTCGTTCGTCCATAACATTCTCACTATTGGCAGATGAGAATTGACACACCGAGGTAAACTTACTGTTAAGTAGGTTCTTTTTCAAAAGGCGGATCGCCCCCAGATATGGGCGGCCCTTTCTGGTACCTAGCGGCAGTTATCTGAAAGTGGCGCCCCGCAACCTGCCGTACTGGACTAGTCCGACTGAGCTGCGGTGCGTTCCGCAAGCGACATGCCATCGAATGATCCGTTTCAGTCCATTAGTCTTCAACTTGAAAGCCTTCGCAAAGGCGAGATTCAATGCGGCTGATGGTTTGCCTGCAACTGTTCGCGGGTTCGAGTCGCGGCTGTTCCTTCGGTGGGCGATGTTTCGAAGCGGGACACTCTTGCCTCGCTTCGCGTCTCACCAGGCGGAGCAAGGCTCCGCTTTTTGTTTGGAATGAAACGATTAACGGGTTGATCTGGCTCGAGTCGCTTCAGCGACCTTCGGGCATTCTCCGATCAATTCAAAAACCCTTACTTTCCCGTACGGCAGTGATAGCTTCGGTGAGCCCCAGACTGGTTAACGGCTAATCAAAACCGTTGGGGGTCGCGCCTGACTGGAGCCCGACGCATGGCGATGACGCCAACGTCGTGAGTTCGTCACTGCTGCCTGTTTCAGAACTAGGGGCAACAGGCACTGAAGGGGGAAATCAGGATGCACCACTTCACCGCAAGCAAGGTTCGTGTGCTGCTGCATGCCAGCGTGTTGGCTACCGTTGCCGGGTTGATGGCCGGACGCGCGGAGGCCCAGGATTACGGAATCATCTCAGATGGCCCCGTCTCGCTGGGTGTCTCGAACCCGAACGGGACCACACTCCAAGGAAACAAGAGCGGCGTTTACGCTCGGGGTGGTGGAGTAAGCGTTGATAACCGCGGAACCATCCGCGGCGACGGAACCTACGATGGCCCCGACGCACCGCCGGACGGTGGGATCACCATCGCCCAGGCGGGCTCATATGTATTTAACTACAGCAGCGGCCTGATCTCCGGTGCGCGGTTCGGCATTACCACTGCGTATTATTTCAACCCCGAAACTTCCCAGCTTGAAGGCCGCGCCATCGGCACAAACGTCTTCAATCTTGGCCAAATCATTGGCGATACTGACGATGGTGTGCGGCTGATTGGCGGCGGCACTGTCGCCAACAATGGTTTGATCGAAGGTCGTACAGGCACCAATGCCGACGGTGTTTCGATGTTCAGCTTTGCCGGTCAGAATACCAGCGGCCAGACTGGCATTGGGACCGTAAGCAATGACTTTGGTGCCACAATACGCGGCAACCGGTTCGGCGTCATCCTTTCCGGTGGCGGCACGGTCTATAATTACGGGTCGATTATTGGACCTGACTTCAGCAGTGGAACCCTGACTGGCTTTGGCGGCGGCGTTCTCATCCAAGCCCAAGTGAGCGAGCCAGGCAAGATTGGGACGATTATTAACAACGGCTCGATTACCGGAGGAAGCGGGGTCAGTTTTGGCGGCGCGCTTTCCAGTGGCATCGTGGAGAATTACGGGACAATAACCGGCACGCGCCTTGCTGGGGTCGACAACAGCAGCTCCGGTGTTGTCACCGTCAATAATTTTGGCACCATTACAGGAGTGCGCGGCGTCCTCGCACGTGAAGGCGCCATTACGCTCAACAACTCGGGCGAAATTTTCGGACAAGGAAGCGGGGGCAGCACCGGAGCAGTCGTGATCGAACAGGCCGGCTCCAGCATTCAGAACAGCGGCCTCATTCAGGGAAATATGTTCGGCATCACTGCCAACGCTTATTTCAATGCAGCAACCGGTCAGTCGGAGGGACGGGCGATCGGCACTGCTGTTACCAACACTGGTACCATTCGCGGTTTGAATAACGATGGTATCCGTCTCATCGGTGGCGGCACCGTGACCAACAGTGGGCTGATCGAAGGCTTAAATGGCTCTTTGGCAGACGGAATTTCGGCATTTGGTCATACTGGCCAGGATTTGACCGCGACCACTGCAATTGCGACGGTCAACAATCTTGCGGGCGGCGAAATCCGCGGCAACCGTTACGGCATCATCCTGTCCAACGGCGGGACCGTGAACAATGCAGGGACTATCTGGGGTGCCGACTACAGCAGCGGGAACCTCAACGGCCTCGGCGGTGGGGTTGCGATCCAAGACGTGAACGGCGGTGGTGTTAAAATCGCCACAGTGATCAACGGCGGTACGATTACCGGGGGTGTCGGGGTAAGTTTTTCCGGAGCCATGACAGCCGCTAACCTCGTCAATAGCGGCAGTGTAATTGGCCGTGTCGGCGATGCGGTGAGCTCCAACAGCAACACTGTGGTCAACATTACTAACGAAGCGACCGGGACGATTACCGGTGCCCGTTCGGGCGTGTTCAGCGAATACAGCCAACTGCACCTGACCAATGCTGGCACCATTCGCGGGAATGGCAGCAATGCCAACTTCAACCGCACCGATGCTGGCGTGGTCATGATTCAACCGGGATCGACGGTCAGCAACAGCGGTACGATTTCTGGGGCAAAGTTCGGGATTACGACCACTTATCTAGTTGAATCAGGCGTTTTCAGCGGCCTCGCTCGCGACACCAGCGTGGTCAACAGCGGCACAATCCGCGGCGATACAAATGATGGCGTGCGGCTGGTCGGTGGTGGCAGCGTTACCAACAGCGGGTTGATCGAAGGTCTAGTCGATCCGTTGGCGGATGGCATCTCCATTTTCGCCTTCGATACCCAGGACATCAGCGCGATAACTGGCATCGGTTCAGTGACCAATCAGGCCGGCGGCACAATCCGTGGCAGCCGGTTTGGTATTATTCTCTCAGGCGGAGGATCGATTGAGAATGCCGGCAACATCATTGGCGGAGATACGAACTCTGCTAACTTGAACGGACTGGGTGGCGGCATATTGATCCAGGGCCAAAACGGCTTTCCTGACAAGTTAGCCTCCGTAAACAACGCGGGATCAATTAGCGGCGGCAACGGTGTCAGCTTCGGGGGAACCATGGCGGCTGCCTCGCTAAGCAACAGTGGCACCATTACGGGAACGGTTGGCGATGCGATCGCCGGCAACTCATCTGCCCGGATCACGGTCAATAACCTTGCGGGCGGCAATATCTCAGGCGCGCGTTCTGGCATTTACGGAGAGTTTTCGCCGTTGTCGGTCAACAATGCTGGAACGATCCGCGGCAACGGCACCAACGGCAGTTTCAATCGCACTGATGCGGGCGTGATTGTCGTTCAGCCGGGCTCCTCCGTCACCAATACTGGGACGATTTCTGGCCGGGTATTTGGCATTACAACTTCATACCTGGTCGACGCGGCAACTGTTGATTTCCTCGGCCTTGCTCGCGGCACAGCAGTCACCAACAGCGGCACAATCCGCGGTGACACCAATGACGGCGTAAGGCTGATGGGCGGCGGTACCGTGACCAACAGCGGGCTGATAGAAGGTCTGGTCGGTGGGGGTGCAGATGGCGTTTCGATGTTTGCCTTCGAAGATCAGGACCTCACTGGCGTAAGCCAGATCGGTAGGGTTACTAACCAAAGCGGTGGCACCATTCGAGGTAACCGGTTTGGCGTAATCCTATCCGGCGGCGGCACAGTCGAGAACGACGGGCTAATCCGCGGAAACAGCGGCGGCATATTGATCCAAGGGGCGACAGTCCCGGGCAGCTACGCAGGCACAGTGATAAACCGGGGGTCTATCGAGAACGGCATCTTCCTGAACAATGACGTCGTTGCGGACGTTACTAACAGCGGTAGCATCAGCCTCGACAGCGCGACTGGTGCGGCTATCGAAGCATTGGGTCAAGCCATGCTGCTGAACACTGGAACGATCAGCAACGCGCTCGGTACCGCCATTCGTTTCGGCGCGGCTAACGACACCCTCACGCTTGGCACAGGCTCTCAGATCGTAGGCACATCCGATGGCGGCAGTGGCATCGACACATTGAGGCTCAATTCTGGGACGGGTGTGATCCAATCGCTGGGGCGGTTTGATAATTTCGAGACCCTTGAGGTGCTGGCTGGCACGTGGAATGTTTCTAGCAATTCCGGCTCGTTCGGAACGATCAACATCAGCGGCGGCGAGCTTGGCGTGACCGGCGCGATTGCTGGAAACGTGACGACAAGCGGCGGCGGAACTTTCCGATTAGGTTCAGGAGGGACCGTCGGCGGATTTACGGGCAACATCGTCAATGATGGCCGACTGCTCATCGACATCGGCAGCAACTTTGATGTGACCGGCAGCTTTTCCGGCACAGGTCTGTTCACCAAGCAAGGCGCCGGCACCGTATCATTCCTCGGTGGCTACAACTTTGGCGGGACGACGCAGTTGCTGGGGGGAAGCATCCGAATTGCCGGTGCGATCAACCCATCGACGGTTTTCGATCTGCAGAGCGGTACACTAGACCTGTCAGGCAGCACCACAACCACGATTGCTGGGCTTTCCGGCACGAGCAGCAGCAGCCTGCTTCTAGGTGGCACAGCCAATCTGACTGTCAATCAGACAAATAATACGGTTTATGCTGGGTCGATTTCGGGTTCTGGCTCCCTGCTGAAGCAAGGCGATGGCCGGCTCAACCTGACCGGCACAAACACCTACACCGGCACAACCACGGTTGCAGGTGGGACCTTGGCTGTAAACGGTTCGATCACCTCGCCGGTTACGGTGAAATCAGGTGCCACGCTTGGCGGGACCGGAACCACAGGAACCGTGACCATCGAAACGGGCGGGATCTTCGCACCTGGCAATTCGATCGGCACCATCAACGTCAAGGGGACGCTTCGGTTCCAATCTGGGTCAAGGTATCTGGTTGAAGCCAGTGCAGCTGGCGCTGCAGACCGTATCAATGTGACTGGCGACGCGGTCATTGGTTCCGGCGTTTCAGTGCAGGTCCTGGCTGCCAATGGCAATTACAAGCCATCGACGTCCTACATGATCCTCACGGCGACCAACAAGATAACAGGGACCTTTGCTTCGGTCAGTACTGACCTTGCGTTCCTGGAACCTAAGCTCAACCAGACGAGCAAATATGTGGAACTGACGCTGAAGCGGAAGAGCAACACCTTCGCATCCATCGCAGCCGATCCGAAGCAGGCGGCGGTTGCAACAGCAATCGAATCCATGGGGCTCTACAATTCTCTGTATGACAGCGTGCTGACTCAGAACCTTGCCGGAGCTCGGGCAGCCTTTGACTCGTTCTCGGGTGATTTCTTTGGCACGATTTCTAACCGGATCGTGGGCAGCGCACTGGGCATCAAGGATCAGTTGGCGGCAGACGCGCTGACGGCTGCGCAAGGACCGGCGGTGTGGAACATGGTCGAGACTGGCACCCGCACGAGTTTTTCGCCGCGCTATAGGTCGGGGCTCAGCCTAGCCCGTAACGGGTTCAGCGTAGCGGTTATGACCGGGTATGTGCCCTATGAGCGCCTTGCCGCCGGCGGCGAAGGCAACGCTTCGGTCGCGACGCACTATGCCGGCGGAACCTTCGGTTACAATGCCGATGGTTGGAGTCTGGGCGTCGGTGCTGGCTTTGCCCGGCATGAAGTCCAGGCGAGCCGGCACATTGCATTTAGCGACTTCGCGGATGGTTCGCAGTCCCGCTACAGCACTTCTACCCGCCAGCTGTTTGCCGAGGCGTCCTATTCATTCCACGCTGCGGGACTTTCGGTCACACCGTTCGCAAGTGCGACGCGGATGTCCATTAGCGGAAACCGCATCGAAGAGATCGGCGGGGATGCTGCGCTGTCGATCATCAGTGCCAACCGCACCCTCAATCTCGCTAACGCAGGGCTCCGAATTGCTGGGACGTACGACTTGGGCAGAGGATTGCGCATCGCACCCAAGCTTGCAGCGAGCTGGCAATGGGCAGGCGGAGACCTTGGCACCTGGCAGCAGAGCCAGTTCAAGGGGAATGGCACCCGGTTCGATATTGTGGCAGCGCCCCTCGCAGCGAAAAGCGTAAACGTCGATGCAGGTCTCGAACTAAGTCTAGGTCGGATGTCGCTGGCGACCGAGTATCGCCGGAGTTCAGTGCTCCAGGAAGTGGGTGATGGCGGCTACGTTACCTTCCGGTTCGCCTTCTAGGAGGTGATTATCACCAGGGCAGGAGCAATCCTGTCCTGGCGTTGCGCAAACCGTAGTAGGAGCTGCCGCATGGGATCGCCTGGGATTTGAGGGCCCGATTTGTCAACGCCTAGTCTTTTTGGACCCGCCTACTGATCTGCGACGCCATTGGTCTTATTGTCTGCTCAGTTGGTGGATTGGAACGTTTTCAACGCTTCACCATTGCAGATGTCCGCTATTTCCATTGGGATTTCGAATGCAGACGTTCCGTACCTTCCCACAAAGCGGACAACCGAGGCAAATCCTTCAATTTGCAGACGGTGCTTCAATCACAATTTTTGAGAGGCCCGCCGAGCAGGCAGCTTTGATCAGGAAGTGTCATTCTATTCTCAACGCTTTCATCTTGCGTTACGGCCTGAACCAAGCAATCTGCCCTTGCTTCCTGTGAAAGCCAGGAAGCGGGGCTTGGAAACCCCTGCATACAAACTCGGTCAACAGCGATGCTGAAGGCCGGGTGGCATGCGCGCATGTCCAGCCGGCAACGGTAAAGGCGCATGCGCCTGTGTGTATGCCAGGTTTCCAACATCCGGCTTCGGCCGTCGCCCCGAGAGGACATAGGAGCGACGCGTGAGGCTGCCATGATCGAAGACGTGCCCGTCGCGGGATTGCCGCCACGTGAGGCTGGCCAGCAGACGGCGCGCAAGGCTGTGCAGGTCCTGCTGGCAAAGGATGCGAGATATCACTGCCCAACCGGGATCGAGCGTAAGGCGCTACTGGTTGGTTATGCCATGCGCGGCATGACCCTTTACGGTGCCGCCTTTGACGTCCTTCGCCTTAATCACCCCATCGCCCTGACTGATGCCGAAGCCATTGCCCGGTCGATTGACGCGATCACCGTGTGCGAGATCAAGTCGACCAACCGGGCCAACATCGGACCTGAGCTCAAAGGTTATATGTTCAACATAACAGCTGCCGAACACCTCACCGCCCAGAGCGTCGGAGCGCGCTATCGCTTCGTGTTCGTGAGCACCGTTACCGGCGAACACTGCGAGATGAGCCTCAATGAAGTGTTCGGCCGGGCGCGCGGAATGTACCCGGCCTGGCACATCCGGTTCTAGCGCGCACGAGGGATCGCAGGGCTGCTGGCTTACTCGCCGGATTCGGGATCGGCCCACTCGTCGTCGCCTCTGTACCATTCGGGCGGCTCGGCCGGCGGCTTGAAGGCCGGGAACTTGGCGGGATGCTTCTTCTTGAAGTCAGCGGGCAAGCGCCGGTTGAAACGATAAAACTGGCGCCGCACCTTCAGGTAGCGTTGAAAATCCCTCTCAAGCGGGTTGTAGAGCCCGGCCGCTTCGATCAGCTCATCTGCGACCATGAAGAAAGCGCTGCGCTGCTTGTCGATATAGTTCCAGAGGGCGGCCTCTTCGGCAGTCACCGGACCGATGAAACGAAACTCTGTTGCCGAGATGATCTTGATGTCGTTCGGATCGGGGTAAACCTCGGGGAGCTTCTGACCCAGCATGCGACGCCGCATGAAGATTGGCCCCCAATACTCCTTGTACGCAATCAGGTCCTTGACCGCATTCGAGCGCCACTCGTGGTCAGCCTTTAATGCCTCCTCGCAGAATTTGAGCAGCAGCTTTCTGTCTTCCGGTCGATTGCTCGTCCGCAGTTCCAAAAGTAGCTTGTCGAGATTGGTGAAGGGAGTTCCGTCAATCTCCGTGATGACCTTTCGGGCTTCCTTGAGCATGCGCTGCTGAAATTCATTGAGCGGAGCGGAATGTGCCATGGTCTGCTTCTTTCTGGGCCGGCCAGTGGGGTTGGGACAGTAGCCCTTGGGCCAGCGGTGTTCGTACGGGGGCTTGCCGTAGCCGGCCGGTTGACCGACCAGCTCGGGATCGATGTCATCTGGATCGTTAGCCATCGACTTCGTCTCGCGTAGCGGCAGCTTCGGCCTCGGCTTCCAGGTCGGCAAAGGAGCGCCCGTCAGACTGACGGATTGCCGTCAGGCCATAAGCCGCCTGCATGCGCCGGATCGCGACATCCACGAAGCGCGGTTCGATCTCGATCAGGTATCCCCGCCGCTCGGCGGCTTGGGCCGCGACCATGGTGCTGCCGATCCCGCCAAAGGGATCGAGGACGATCCCATCGTGCGAGGTCACGTCAAGGATGGCATCCTGCAACATGTCGACCGCCTTAGGCGTCGCGCGACTTTTCAGGAGCTCGGCGCGCTCGCTGCTCGCCGTCGTCATCCCGTCGTAGTGCCAGGCAGTCGAGCGGTTGCGACCGTGCTTGCCGAGCTGGACATTGTCGCGCGGCGGGGCGTCGCCGTTGCGGAAGTAGACGACCTGCTCGGTCTGCGATCGAAACGGCGTTCCCTGCCCGGGCTGGCTCTTGATCCAGGTGCACATCGCCTTGGGCCTTCCAAATACCACGGTGCCCGCGCGCAGCAGCTCCAGCAGGAAGTGGTAGCTCATGAAGAAAGCCTGCCAGGCACCGGGCTCGCTGGCGCTCTTCATCAGCCGCATGACCGTGGTGAGGAAGCGGGTGAACTCGTTGGGCGACATCTCGCCGTGGCCATAGGCGAACTCCTCCCTGGTGGGATCGCTCGAGATTGTCGCCATGGGGATGTTGTAGGGACTGTCGGTCAGTCCGAACTGGGCCAGCTCTCCCTGCATCAGGGCGGCGAAGCTGCCGTGCTCCAGCGAGCTTGCACAAAGCAGCCGGTGCCGTCCGACCTGCCAGAGGTCACCAGGCCTGTTGACGACTGTCTGCGTGGCGTTGGTGTTGCAGGCTAATTCTGATCCTGGCTCCTTCGCTCCGAGGCTCAGTAGCCGGGTCAGCTCGCCCTCCTCAATCGCGAGGCACTTGAAAATGTCCTCCCTGAGCAATCGGTCGAGCTCGCGCAGTTCCTCTGCGAGAAGCACGTCGTCGTAGGCACCGAGGTCGTTCAACTTGTGGGCATTGACCGCGTAGAGCCGCAGCTCGTCCGGCGTCATGTTGGCGATCAGCAGCACCGGGACCTGCGTCCAGCCAAGTTGGCGCGCGGCCTGGACGATCGCGCCGCCGCACACCACGTGGTCCTCGCTATCAACCAGGACCGGCTCGACCACCATGCCGGTGCGTTCAAGCTGGCGCTTGGCTTCTTCAATCTGGCACGCGGGATACTTGCGCCAGCCGCGCTTGCGCAGCTTGAGCGCAGCGGGATCTCTGAATTCGATCGAATGGGAATTTATCACAACCATGGCGTCTTCCTCCTGCAAGGTGACATCCGTGGTGGGATTTGCCCCCTATAGAACAAAGCCGAAACAATGGCAATTGGAATTGCGCTCTCCGCGAGCGCTAAAGCGATCTTTGCGGGTTAACGCGAGTTGTCGGCCAATTTCCTGCGTTTTGCTTGCTATTGTCGTTCTGCGACCCCGAATTATCGCGTGTTATCGCGACCAATCGGCTGTTTCTCGGCAATTGGCGGAGTGCAAATCAGGTCGCGATGGGACCGTATAACACTGAATCTCAGCTAATTTCCTGCGATACGATGGATGTGGTTCAGTCCATTGGGGCGGCCCATTAGCAGCGAAAACAGGGAAAATCGGCCAAACCGTACTGCCGAGCAAAGGCGCAGAGAAAGCCAGCGCAAACCTGCCGCATCTTGACGCTGTCACGGTTCTCTCCGCTACCTGACAACACCGAAAGCCCGCATAATTGCGGGATTGAGTGGCTGGGCTAGGTGGGTACAGGGAAGAGAGAAGACTGCTTGGCGGAGCGGGAGGGATTCGAACCCTCGATACGCTTTTGACGTATACTCACTTTCCAGGCGAGCGCCTTCGACCACTCGGCCACCGCTCCGCATGCACTGGAAGCTTGCGCCCTAGCGGCGGCAGGCGGGCGGCGCAAGCATTGGCGGCAGGGCGGTGCGTTCCTATCTCTCAGCCCATGGAACGAACCTTTGGCCTGGCGCCCGACGCCGCCGAGATTGAGGCGCTGGCCGATGCAGCCCTGGCCCGTCTGCCCGAACCCTTTGCCGCGCACCTTGAGGGCGTGGTGCTGCAGGTCGAAGAATTTGCCGATGCGGAGACCCTGGCGCTGCTGGGGATCGAAGACCCGTTCGAACTGACCGGGCTCTACGAAGGCGTGCCGGTAGGCGACAAGCATTCCGCGCCGAGCGGCACCCTGCCCGACCGGATCCGCCTGTTCCGCGCAGCCATCCTCGACGAATGGATCGCCCGCGGGAACGAGACGCTGGAGCATCTGGTGGCGCACGTAGTGATCCACGAGGTCGGTCATCACTTCGGGCTGAGTGATGCGGATATCGAGGCACTGGAGGACGCGGCGGACTGACCGCTTGCAGCGCTGTGATTTGCTGGCAAAGTCTGCGCCATGCGCAAACACCTGATCCCGTTCGCCGCCCTGCTTGCCACTACGCCGGCCATGCCCCAGGCCTCGGCCAATGTGGCCGCCGGCCGCGCGCAGCCCTCGCCGCTCGCCCCGGCCGAGATCGTCAATGCCGCCCCCAAGGCCGATTGGGCGGCGATCGCACCGTCCGACCTCTTGGTGATGGACCTGGCCTCCGACGGCAAGGGCAAGCCGCGCCGCGTTGTGATCCAACTGATGCCCGCCCCGTTCAGCCAGGGCTGGGTCGGCAATATCCGCAAGCTGGCGGCGGCGCGGTTCTGGGACGGCACAAGCATCAATCGGGTGCAGGACAACTATGTCGTGCAGTGGGGCGATGGAAATGCGGAGGACAAGGCCAAGGCGAAGTCGCTGCCGGGGGAATTGGCGGTGGTGCCGCAAACTGACTATTCGACCAGGCTGGGCCAACAAGAAATTGTCTATAGCCCGAACTCCGCGACACTGCGGGTTCAGGACTTCATAACTGACGGTACCGGTTCAAGAATCCGCTGGTATCCGATCCGTGCGACCAAGGATGCATATGCTGAAGGCACTGCCATCTTGGCCGGTTGGCCAATCGCAGTTGCGCGCTCGCCGGCGGCAAAGGGCAAGAGGATCGAGCTTAGTGGCTGGCCCGTCCACTGCTACGGCATGGTCGGCGTCGGTCGCGATATGCCGCCCAACACGGGCACCGGGGCCGAGCTCTATACCGTGATCGGCCATGCCCCGCGCCATCTCGATCGCAATATCGCGCTGGTCGGCCGGGTGATCGAAGGGATCGAGCACCTGTCTAGCCTGCCGCGCGGGACCGGGGCGCTGGGGTTCTATGAAACGCCGGAAGAACGCACCGGGATCGTCTCGGTCCGGATCGGCAGCGAGGTGAGCGGGCTGCCGGCCTATGAATACCTCTCCACCGAGAGCGACAGCTTTGCCCGCTATGCCGATGCCCGCGCCAACCGCCGCGACACCTTTTTCATCCGGCCCGCCGGCGGGGCCGACATCTGCAACATTCCGGTGCCGGTGCGGCGGGTGAAGTGATCGAGCGGATTGCGCACACCGGCACGCTCTGGCGCTGGAACGGAAACTCCGGCGGCTCGTGGCATTTCCTGACGATTGATGGCGAGGCCGGCGAGGCTTTGTCCGGCACGGCGCTGATGCGGCGGATGGAAAAGACCCTGGGCGGCTTTGGCTCGCTGAAAGTCACTGCCACCATTGGCGACAGCCAATTCCGAACCTCGCTATTTCCCAGCAAGGAACTGGGCTGGCTGCTGCCGGTCAAGGCCAGCGTGCGCAAGGCCGAAGGGATCGATGAAGGGGATGCAGTTGAAGTCTTGCTGGAGGTCTAGAGCCGCTCTGCCTCGGCCACGGCATCGCTGGCGCGCAGGGCCGAGACGATGCGGGTGAGGTGCGCCAGGTCCGTCACGTCGAGATCGACGTCGTAAGTACTGAACAGCTCATCGCGGCTCGAGTTTTCCAGCGCGGCGATGTTGGCGCGGTTGCTGGCGAAAATGCCGGCCGCTTCGGCCAGGGTGCCGGGGCGGTTATGCAGCACCATCCGAATGCGGGCGACCGCGCCGGTGGTCCGCTCACCCCAGGAGAGGTCAAGCCAGTCGGCATCAACCCCGCTGGCGAGCGTCAAGCAGTCGATCGCGTGGACTTCCACCCCCTTGCCCGGCACGCGCACGCCAACGATCCGGTCACCCGGCACCGGATGGCAGCATTCGGCAAGGTGGAAGGCGACACCGGCGGTGAGGCCGCGGATCGAGATCGCGCGTTCCTGCTTGGGCCAGTGGTCGGGATCATCCATCCCGCTGGTGCTGCCGGGGACCAGGGCTTCCATCACCTGCCGGTCAGCCAGCTTGGCCGTGCCGATTGCGACCAGCAGATCTTCCTCGGTGCCGAGGCCCAGACGCTTGACCGCTTCGCGCACGGCCTTCTTGCCGATCTTGCTGGGAAGGCGATCGGCAATCCCCTCAAGCAGCTTCCGCCCGATCGCGGCGACTTCCTCGCGCTCTTTCGCGCGCACCGCGCGGCGGATCGCGGCGCGGGCCTTGCCGGTAACGACAAAGCCCAGCCAGGACAGCTGCGGGGAGGCGGTGCGGTTCTTGATGATCTCCACCACGTCGCCATTGTTCAGCGGCGTGCGCAGCGGCATGTGGCGGCCATTGATCTTGGCTCCGACCGCGAAGTTGCCAAGGTCGGAGTGGACCGCATAGGCGAAGTCGACCGGGGTTGAGCCCTTGGGCAGCTGGTGCAGCGCGCCCTTGGGGGTGAAGGCAAAGATCCGGTCCTGGTAGATCGCCAGGCGCGTGTGTTCGAGCAGTTCCTCGGCATCGTGGCTGGCATCGACGATCTCGATCAGATCGCGCAGCCAGCCGACCTGGCCGTCGGGCCGGTCACCCTGTTTGTAGGCCCAGTGCGCGGCCAGCCCGAACTCGTTGGTCCGGTGCATGTCATGGGTGCGGATCTGCACCTCCATCCGCATCGAGTTTTCGAAGATCAGGCTGGTGTGGAGCGAGCGGTAGCCGTTCGACTTGGGGGTTGAGAGGTAGTCCTTGAACCGGCCCGGGATCATCTGCCAGGTGGTGTGGAGCACGCCCAGCGCGCGGTAGCAGTCCTCGGTGCTGTCGGTCAGCACGCGGAAGGCCATGATATCGGTGATCTGCTCGAACGAAACATGCCGTTCGGCCATCTTCTTCCAGATCGAATAGGGGTGCTTTTCGCGTCCGGAGACCTCCACCTTCAGCCCGGTCTCAGCCAGCGCCTGCTTGATCGCAAGAGCAATGGCATCAACCTGGCCCCCATCGGTCTCGCGGATCTGGGCCAGTCGCCCGGTGATGGTGGCATAGCCTTCAGGCTCCAGCTGCTCAAAGGCGAGCAACTGCATCTCGCGCATGTATTCGTACATGCCGACCCGCTCGGCCAGCGGGGCATAGATATCCATCGTCTCGCGCGCGATCCGGCGGCGCTTGTCGGCGCTCTTGATGAAGTGAAGCGTGCGCATGTTGTGGAGCCGGTCGGCCAGCTTGACCAGCAGGACGCGGATATCCTCGCTCATCGCCAGCAGGAACTTGCGCAGGTTTTCGGCCGCGCGCTCGTTCTCGCTCATCACCTCGATCTTGGAGAGCTTGGTGACGCCATCGACCAGCCGCGCGACATCGCCGCCGAACAGGCGCTCGATCTCGGCCGTGGTCGCCAGGGTATCCTCGACCGTATCGTGGAGCAGAGCGGTGATGATCGTGTCCTGGTCGAGCTTCAGCTCGGTCATCAGGCCGGCCACCTCGACCGGGTGGCTGAAATAGGGATCGCCGCTGGCGCGCTTCTGCGTGCCGTGTTTCTGCACGGTATAGACATAGGCCCGGTTCAGCATCGCCTCATCGGCGTCCGGGTCATAGGCGAGCACCCGCTCGACAAGTTCATACTGGCGCAGCATTAACGCCTATGTGGGGGAACAGCCCCCAAACCCGCAAGCGGTTTTGCCGTCGGTCAGGACCAGGTCGCCTCTGGCGGCAGGCTCATCAGGATGGCATCGATGTTGCCGCCGGTCTTGAGGCCGAACAGCGTGCCGCGGTCATAGACCAGGTTGAATTCGGCATAGCGGCCGCGCCATTCGAGCTGCTGGGCCTTGTCGGCCGGGGTGAAGGGCATGCCCATCCGGCGGCGTACCAGCATCGGGAAGGATGCCAGGAAGGCTTCCCCGACATCGCGGGTGAAGGCGAAATTGGCCTCAAACCCGGCATCGTCGGCGCATTCAAGGTGATCGTAGAAGATCCCACCCACGCCGCGATGGACGCCGCGGTGAGGGATGTAGAAGTACTCGTCGGCCCAGGCCTTGAACTTGGGATAGTATTCCGGATCGTGGGCATCGCAGGCCGCCTGGTAAGCGGCATGAAAGTCCGCCGTATCCTCTTCGTACGGGATCGGCGGGTTGAGATCGCCGCCCCCGCCGAACCAGGCCTTGGTTGTCGTCAGGAAGCGGGTGTTCATGTGCACGGCCGGCACATGCGGGTTGGCCATGTGCGCCACCAGGCTGATGCCTGTGGCGGTAAACCCGGGCTGATCGGCACTCGCCCCGTTGACCGATGGTGCGAATTGCGGCGCAAAGGTGCCGTGGACGGTCGAGACATTGACGCCGACCTTTTCGAACACCTTACCCTTCATCAACCCCTGGGTGCCGCCGCCGGGGTCAGGATTTCCTTCCTCCTCACGGCTCCATGACTTGTAATCGAACCGGGCGGCGCTGCCGGCTTCAGCTTCGATCGCTTCAAATTCGGCGCAGATCCGGTCGCGCAGGCTTTCAAACCAGGTCTTGGCGCGGGCGGTATGGGGGGTCCAGTCAGTCATTCCTGACACTTGCCAAGCGATTGGCCTTACGGCAAGGAAAAGCCATGGTTCCCTTTTCGTTCGCAGGTGAGGATATGGCGCTGCTGGAAGGCGGCGCGCTTTACTGGGCGCGGGAGCAGGCGCTGCTGGTGGCGGACCTGCACCTGGAAAAGGCCAGCTTCTTTGCGCGGTTCGGACAGATGCTGCCGCCCTATGACAGCCGCGAAACGCTGGAGCGGGTCGCCCGCGCGATCCGCCTTAGCGGCGCGAGGCGGGTCTTCACCCTAGGCGACAATTTCCACGATGGCGATGGGGCCAACCGGCTTGAGCCGCACGCCGCCGGGATGCTGGCCGCGCTGACCCGGGTGGTCGACTGGGTCTGGATCGGCGGGAATCATGATGCTGGCGCGGCGCCCGGAACCATGCTGGAGGAACTTGCCGTGGGCCCGCTGGTGCTGCGGCATGAAGCGCGCGCCGGGGAACTACGCGCCGAACTGTCGGGCCATTTTCATCCCAAGCTGCGGATTGCGGCGCGCGGACGCTCGGTCGCGCGGCCGTGTTGGGCGGCCAGCGAGCGCAAGCTGATTCTGCCGGCCTTCGGCGCGCTGACCGGCGGGATGGACGTGGCCGACCCGGCGATCATCGCCGCGATGCAGCCCGCCCGCATGGTCCACGCGGTGCTGCCGGTACGCGGCAAACTGGTCCAGGTTCCAGTGTGGCGCGAAGCGGCGTAAATTCGCGGCTTCCACCGCGCGAGGATTCGGATTAAGGACGCGCCACTGAGACATTGCCTAAGGAGCAGGAACTATAGCACCCCCACCCCGGCGCATGCTGGCCCCCCCCGTGAAGAGCGGGCCGCGCTACAACCAGATGATCACCTCGGACAAGGTCCGCGTCATTGACGAAAACGGTGAGAACCTTGGCGTCATGTATACCCGCGAAGCGATCGAGCAGGCAGCCGAAGTAGGGCTGGACCTTGTGGAGATCTCTCCCAACGCCGATCCGCCGGTGGCGAAGTTCCTTGATGTCGGCAAGTTCCGGTATGAGGCCCAGAAAAAGGCCAATGCCGCGCGCAAGAATCAGAAGACGCAGGAGATCAAGGAGATCAAGATGCGTCCGAACATCGACGATCACGACTATGACGTGAAGATGCGCGCGATCCACAAGTTCATCGGCGAGGGCGATAAGGTGAAGGTCACCCTGCGTTTCCGCGGTCGTGAGCTCTCGCACCAGCAGCTGGGGATGAACCTCCTCAAGCGGGTGCAGGAAGACACCGCCGAAGACGCCAAGATCGAGGCCTATCCCCGCATGGAAGGCCGCCAGATGCTGATGGTGCTGTCACCGAAGTAAGCCCGGCTCCGGTCGGAACACAGGGGGAGGAAGCATGACCGCCAGGCGCATCGCCTTCTGGCTGGGCCCGCTCGGCTTCCTCCTGACCCTGCTGACCCAGGCCCCGGCGGGCATGCCGGACCCTGCCTGGCCTACTGCCGGGCTGGTCTGGTGGATGGCGGCCTGGTGGATGACTGAAGCGCTGCCGCTGTCGGTCACCGCGCTGCTGCCGTTCATCGTCTTGCCGCTGGTCGGCGTGGCTGATGCCAACAAGACCGCCTCGACCTATTATTCGCCGGTCATGTTCCTGTTCCTCGGCGGGGCCTTCCTGGCCCTCGCGATTGAGCGGACCGGGCTGCATCGGCGGCTGGCGCTGGCGATCCTGTCCCGCGCCGGCCATTCGCCGCTGCGGCTGCTGCTGGCGGTGATGTGCGCCACGGCGCTGATCAGCATGTTCATTTCGAACACCTCGACCGCACTGATCATGATGCCGATGGCACTGGCCATGCTCGCTTCTGGCGGCGTGCGCGAGGGTGAGACGCTGGGCATGGCCGGCGCCCTGCCGATGGGCGTGGCCTTTGCCGCGACGCTGGGCGGCTATGGCACGATCGTCGGCACGCCGACCAACGCGATTGCCGTCGCCCTGCTCCAGAAAAGCCTGGGGGTGGAGATCAGCTTTGTCGAATGGTCGATGTACGGGCTGCCGCTGGTTGCCCTATCGGTCCCGCTGGCCGCACTGATCATCGCCAAGGTCCAGCGGATCGGCGAGAGCAGCTTTGATCCCGCCGCCGCTCGCGCCGCGATCCACTTGCCGCCGGCTTGGACCACACCGGAAAAGCGCCTGGCCCCGATCTTTGCCGTGACCGTGCTGGCCTGGGTGACCATGCCGCTGCTGAAGCCGCTGTTCCCGCCGGGCGGGCTCGATGACGGGACCATCGCCGCGCTAGCCGGGCTGACGCTGTTCTTCATCCCCGACGGCACGGGCCGTCCCCTGCTGAAGTGGGACGAGGCCAACCGCGCGCCCTGGGGCGTGATCCTGATGTTTGGCGGCGGCCTCGCGCTCGCCATGGGCATGACCGAAAGTGGCCTTGCCGACTGGATGGGCCAGATGCTGCTGCCGCTGAAGGCTGTGCCACTGCCGATCGTGGCGCTGGTGCTGGTCGGCTTCGTCGTGCTTGTCACCGAGTTCGCCAGCAACATCGCTGCGGCCAGCGGGATCATGCCGGTGGTCGGCGCACTGGTGGTAGCGCTTGGGGCAGACCCGATCCTGCTCGCCCTGCCCGCCGCGCTCGCGGCCTCGTGGGGCTTCATGCTGCCGGCCGGGACCGGGCCCAATGCGCTGGCCTGGGCAACCGGCCATATCGCCCTGCCGCGCGTGCTCAAGGCTGGCTTAATGCTTGATCTCGCGGGTGTGCCGCTGATGGTCGGGGTCGTCTGGGCGGTTGCTGCGCTAACCTGATTCCGGTTGCAGTTGAAATCAGTTTTGCGGCCCGTTAGTCTGGTGTCATCCCGGACCGGGCGGAGATGCGCACCTGCGGAGGTTAGGCGCGCCAGGGCCCCCGGCACCGCTTCAGCTCCCGCCTTCCTGGGAGCGTCCGCGCCCATTCCAAAGGCGCAGCAGGAAGGACGCCAGCCATGGCCGACACGCGTAAACCCAAAGCCGCGATCACCCATATCGGCAATCACGAACTCTCGCCCGCCACGCTGATGATGAGCCACGGCTATGATCCAGTGCTGTCCGAAGGCAGCCTGAAGGCCCCGATCTTCCTGACCAGCACCTTTGCCTTCCCCAGCGCCGCCGATGGCAAGCGCTTCTTCGAAGGGATTACCGGTAAGGTTCCCGGCGGCACCGATGGCCTGGTCTATTCGCGCTTCAATGGCCCCAACCAGCAGATCCTCGAAGGCCGCCTCGCGCTGTGGGACGGCGCTGAAGAGGCGCTATGCTTTTCCAGCGGGATGACCGCGATCACCGTGCTGATGCTGGCGCTGTGCAATGCCGGGGACGTGATCGTCCACTCCGGCCCGCTTTATGCGGCCAGCGAAGGCTTCGTCGCCAAGCACATGAGCCGGTTCGGCGTGACCTACCGCGACTTCCCGGCCGGGGCGACCCGCGCCGAGATCGAGGCCGTGATTGAAGACGCCAAGGCCCTGGCCGCCAAGCAGGGCGGCAAGGTTGCGATGATCTATCTGGAAAGCCCGGCCAACCCGACCAATGCCCTGGTCGATGTCGAGGCGGTGCGAGATGCCCGCAACGCCGCGCTGGGTGCCGAATGCCCGATCGCGATCGACAACACCTTCCTCGGCCCGCTCTGGGCCCGCCCGATCGACCAGGGCGCGGACCTGGTGGTCTACTCGCTAACCAAGTACGTCGGCGGTCATTCCGACCTTGTCGCCGGATCGGTCTCTGGCGCGAAGAAGTGGCTCACCCCGATCCGGATGCTGCGCAACACCATGGGCGGGATCGCCGATCCCAACACCGCCTGGATGCTGCTGCGCAGCCTAGAGACGGTCGAACTGCGCATGGCCCGCGCTGGTGAGAATGCCGCCAAGGTCTGCGCCTGGCTCAAGGACCATCCGAAAGTCGAGGGCCTTGGCTATCTCGGCATGATCGACGATCCGCGCCAGCAGGATATCTATGGCCGCCACTGCAGCGGTGCAGGCAGCACCTTTTCCCTGCTGCTCAAGGGCGGCGAGGCGGAATGCTTCCGCTTCCTCGATGCCCTCAGGATCGCCAAGCTGGCGGTCAGCCTGGGCGGGACCGAGACGCTGGCCAGTCACCCGGCCAGCATGACGCACCTCTCGGTGCCGGACGAGCGCAAGGCCGCGCTGGGCATCACCGACAACCTGGTGCGGATCTCGATCGGGATCGAGGCCGCCGATGACCTGATCGCCGATTTCGAACAGGCGCTGGCGGCGGTCTGACCCGCCGCCAGCCGCCCGCCGATCAGAGCTTCATCGGCTGGCGCTGCCAATAGGTCAGCGAACGCCACAACCATTCGAACGGGCCAAAGCGGAAGTATTTCAGCCAGATCACGCTCCAGATGAACTCGGCAACCCAGATCGCGCCGACGACGTAATAGAGCTCGTGCCGCTCCAGCTGGCCCCACAGGCCCAGGCCCGGCCCGAAGCTGTAGAACAGCCAGGTGCAGACGATCGTCTGCATCAGGTAGTTGCTGAGCGCCATCGTGCCAACCGCCGCCATGCCGCGCTGGAACGCCTTGAACAGACCAGACTTGATGAAGGCCAGCAGTAGGCCAAGGTGGCCGATAACCATGGCGAGCCGGCTGATCTCGTAAGTCGTGTCCGCCTGCCGTGCGGCCACGATGTCAAAGCCGGACCCGACGATCAGGTTCATCTCATAAAAGCCCAGCGGCAGGCCGATACCATAGCCCGCCACCACCATGCCGAGGTAGAACTGCATCGAACGCTGCGCCCCAAGCACGCCCAGCTTGAGCAGCGCCATACCGATCAGCATGAAGGGCACCATGTCGAAGAAGAAGAAGAACGGCAGGCCGATCCACTGGAACTCGAAGCTGCCCGGCAGCTGCCCGCTGACCGCGTCGAGGTAGGACCCGCTGTGCCAGGCCTTTTGCTCAGCCGCGTTTTCCGGGGTCGGGGTCCAATGGCTCAGCTCACGCTCCCATCCTTCGATGGCCTGCTCCTGCTCGGCGGTCAGCTTGGTGCCGGCTGCCTTGGCCGTCAGCGCCGCAGTCGCGGTTGCCTTGGTCTCAGCCAGGCTCTTGGCTCCGCCGAACGACATTACCGTGGCGACCAGCAAGAGCGCGCCGGCAATGATCAGCAAGCGGCGCGGCGCCAGCTTGCGGAACGAGAACAGCACCAGCCCGCACAGCGAATAGGCAAACAGGATCTCGCCAGTCCATAGTAGCAGAGTCCAGTGGATCACGCCGAACAGCATCATCCACAGCATCCGGCGGAAATGGACCTCGGCGGCCATGATGCCCGCGCCGGCTTGCTCCATCCGCTCGGTCAGGAGCACGATCCCGGCCCCGAACAGCAGCGAGAAGATGCCCCGCATCGTTCCTTCGAAACCAACGTTGATGATCTTGAAGGCCAGCAGGTTGGGTCCCTCCGCCCCGCCCGCCACGGTTGGATTGCCATAGGCCTGGAACAGCAGGCCAAAGGCCGTGATGTTCATGGCCAAGATGCCGAAGACGGCAATTCCGCGCAGGATATCGAGCGATTCGACGCGCGCCGCCTTGGTAACTGGCGCTACGGCGTCCCGACCTTCGAAGGTCGGATTGTCTTCAGCCATCGGACTTCTCCCCGGGCGGGGAAAGCGCGACCCGATAACTGCCCCTGTTGAGCCGGCCCACCCTTCCGGCTGCGGACATTGTGGAAGCTACGCGGGCCATCGCCATCGGGCAAGGGTTGATAGCGACGGCAGCTTCTGCTTGAGGCAGGGGCATGAGCGAGCACACCCACGACAAGTTGCAACAGGACGCACCCACCCGCCGCCCGGGCCTGGCCCAGGTCGCCGAAGGCCAGTGGGCCGGGTGGTATCACTGGGAACCGGTCGACTATTTCGAAGAGCACGCTGGCCCGTTCTACTGCAAGCCCGAGGGTGAAGGCATCCTCTGCGGCTTCATCCCCGAGGCCAAGAACCGCAACGGCGGCGGCAATATCCACGGCGGCGCGCTGATGACCTTTGCTGACTATGCGCTGTTCATGATCGCCGGCGGCATGGACACTTCGGTCCACGGCGTGACGATGAACATGAACTGCGATTTCGTCGGCGCGGCCGAACCCGGCCGGCTGCTGACTGCGCGCGGCGAGGTGGTCCGGGCCGGCGGCAGCGTCGTTTTCGTGCGCGGGATCATCGACGATGCCGGCCGCAACGTCCTGTCGTTCTCGGCCTCGATCAAGCGTTTCAAGAAGGGTTGAGCGCCAGCTCCAGGTAGACGCTGTCGCACCATTCGCCGCCAACCAGCCAGGTCCGATTGGCTCGTCCTGTCTCGATAAAGCCCGCGCGTTCAAGCAGGCGCAGCGAAGCGGCATTGCGCGGATCGACATCGGCCCTGAGCCGCGGCAGGCCGCGTCTGCGCATATAGTGGACCAGCCCGGCCAGAGCCTCGCTGGCCAGGCCCTGGCCGTGAAAGGCCGGATGCAGCAGATAGCCGAACTCCGGCAGCCGCCAGCAGCCCATCTTGCCGATCGGCTGGCCCTGGTATTCGATCACGAAATCGTCGCTGATCAGCGGATCGGCGGCGATCATGTCGGCCAGCCATTGCTCGGTCATGGCCAGGTCTGGATGGGGCGGCGTGGCCCAATAGCGCATCACGCCGGGATCGCTCATTGCGGCATGGAACATCGCAAGGTCATCCGGGCGGGCGCGGCGCAAAACTACGCGGCCCGCCTCAATCCGGTCCTGGCGGGTAGCTGGATCTAGCCCTTCCACTCCCGCCGTTCCTCGGCTGCACGCAGAACTTCGTAGGCCAGTTGCAGCGCCTGAAAGGCCTTGGCGGCTTCCTCGTCGCCGGGGCGCAGGTCAGGGTGGACCTGCTTGGCCTTGGCCCGGTAGCTCTTCTTGATCGCCCCGAAATCGGCGTCGGGTTCCAGCTCGAGCAGGTCAAGCGCGCGCAATTCGTCGCGGCTGCGAGTGCCATCGCCCGAACCGGCCCAGGCATAGTGCGCCGATTCCTTGAAGCCTTCGTGGGTCTGGCGCTCCTTCGCCTCGCGTTCAGCGGCTTCTTCGGCGGTAAGGCCGGCGAAGTAGTCCCAGCCGCGATTGTATTCGGCCGCATGGTCCTGGCAGAACATCCAGCGGTCCGGGCTGTTGGGCGATTTGGGCGCGGGGCAGGTCCCGGGCTCGGTGCAGCCGGCACGGTCGCACAACCGGACCTGCACGGTTTCGCGCGCACCGCCGTAGCCGCCCCAGCGCGGGAAGCCCCAATTGTCGGATCGGCGTGCCCTGCTCATCCCGCCGCGATAGGCCTTCCCACCGAGTCCGCGCAAGCGAAAGCGGCCTTCAGGGAAAGTTCAGGAATGGCAGGCAAAAGTCCGTATTGCATTGCAGCATGTGCAGGCGCATCTGCCGCACGCGATTTCCGCCGGAGTTTCACCATGATGAGCAAGCAACTCGCCGTGTCGATTGCCGCCTCAGTGCTGGCGATGGCGGCCTATGCCCTGCTGGGAGTCGATATGCCCGGCCCCAGCCTGCAGAACGAAGGGCCGCGCTGGTCGGCCCATGCCGACACCTCGGCCCTGCCCGATATCGGCCAGCTGCTGCCGACGCTGCAGTAAGCAGCGCCGGTCAACCGTCTTCCTCAGTCGATCGTAATCGTCACCGCACGGCGGTTCCGGGCCCAGCTTTCCTCATCCGAGCCGAGCGCCACCGGGCGCTCCTTGCCGTAGCTGACCGTGGTCAGCCGCCCGGCGTCAACACCCAGCGAGACGAGGTAGTTCTTCGCAGCATTGGCGCGGCGTTCCCCCAGTGCAAGGTTGTATTCGCGGGTGCCGCGCTCGTCGGCATGGCCCTCGATCGTGGCGCGCTTGCCCGGGTACTTCTGCAGCCACCCGGCCTGGGCCTGGAGCGCAGCCTGATCCGCCGCGTCGACATTGAACTTGTCGGTATCGAAGTAGATCGTGTCCTGGCCCATCATCTGGGCAACGAAGTCGGCCTGACTGCCGGGTGCAGGCGCGGAGGAAGTGCCCTCGGTCGAGCCGGTCGAAACCGCCGGACCCGGATCGGGCGGAAGCTGCTGGGGGGCCTTCTTCGAGCAGGCGCCCAGCGCCAGCGCGGCCGCGATCACGGCGGTGAGGGTCAGGCGGGTCTTGGCCATGGAACTCTCCTTTGAATTTCGAGCATTGTGATGGTGCGGTAACAACCGAGTCAATGGCGATCTGGGTTCCATCAGGGACGAAGTGGTCCCCAGGCGGGATCGGAGCCATCGACCGGAGTTTGCAGACGCCGCTCGTTGCGACCGGTCAGGTCAACCTGCCAGAGCGAGGCCTTGCCGCTGCCCCGCGCGGTCCGGAAGAACTGGATAATCCGGCCGTTGGGCGCCCAGGTCGGTGCTTCGTCCTGCCACGAATCGGTCAGATAGCGCAGCTCGCCGCCGCCCGGGCCCATCACCGCGATGCGGAGATTGCCGGCGATATGAGTAAAGGCGATCTGGTCGCCGCGCGGGCTCCATTCGGGCGTTGCGGCGCGCCCGCCAAAGAAGCTGATCCGCTTTTGGCCCGAGCCATCGGCGTTCATTACATAGACCTGCTGGCTGCCCGAACGGTCGCTTTCGAACACGATCCGGCTGCCATCGGGTGAGAACGAGCCGCCGATGTCGATCCCGGGCGTATCGGTCAGCCGCACTGCCGCGCCGCCGCTGGCCGGCATCTTGTAGATGTCAGTATTGCCGGCAACCGCCATCGAATAGAGCACCCATTTTCCATCGGGCGACCAGCGCGGCGCGAACAGCGGGTTCTGGCTCTGCAGCAGCAGCCGCTGGCTGCCCCGCTCCAGATCGTAGATGTAGATCCGGGGCTGACCGTTGAAGTAGCTGAGGTAAAGGATCGACTTGTAGTCGGGCGAATAGCGCGGGGTCAGCGCCGTAGTCTGCCCGGTGGTCAGGTAGCGGTGGTTGGCCCCATCCGAATCCATGATCGCCAGCCGCTTCATCCGCCGGTCCTTGGGTCCCGTCTCGGCGATATAGGCGATGCGGCTGTCGAAGAACGGGCTTTCGCCCGAGAGGCGGGCATAGACCATGTCCGAACACTTGTGCGCCGCGCGGCGCCAGTCACCCGGGGCGACCTGCCAGGCGGCGCTCGCCAGCTGCTGCTTCAGGGCAACGTCGTAGAGATAGCAGCCAACCAGCAGCTGGTCGCCATCGCCGGGGCGGACAAAGCCCTGAACCAGCATTTCGGCACTGCGCCCGGACCAGGTATCGAAGCTGGGGGTGCGGACCTCCTCAAACGCCGGGCGCGGCAGGCTGTCTGGCCCGACCGGTTTGAACAGGCCGTTGTTCTTGAGATTGGCGGTGATCACCTGGGCGAGGCTGTAACCCAGCGCCCCGGTCGAGCCGGCGCTGGTTGCGGTCGGCACATCGGCATTGGTGGCAAAGGCCGGAATCGCGATGCCAAGGTCCTGCCAGTCGCTTTCGTCGGAAACCGAGCCTGACAGCCCTTCCTCAGCCGGGACGGCCACGGTCGGCTGCGGCGTGGGGGTGGACTGCTGCGCCAGCAGCGGCGACCCGGCCAGCAGGGCAAGTACGGCAAGCGAGGTACGGATCATTGCGACAGCTTTCGGTCAAAACGGAAGGTGGTGATACGTTTCCACGCCGGATAGAACTCATCCGGCAGGTTGAAGGGCGCAGCCAGGCGCACGGCGCGAATCGCCTGCTCGGCGTGGCGCGCAGCTTGGGCGCGGTTGGCATCGGTAATGCCTTCCTGCCGAACCACCCGGGGATTGCCGGCCAGTGAGCCATCGGGGTTGAGATCCCAGGTCAGGATGGTCACCAGCAGTTCGGCTTCAGCCCCCTGCGGCGCGACCCATTTGGGCTTCAACTGGCGCGAGATCGCCCCTGAAAGCGCCGAGCGCACCGCCGGGCCGATCGTGGCGGCAGGCGGCGGGCCGGGCGGGGCCTTGGCCGTGCCGCTGGGGCTACCTTTCAGGAAATCATCGCCGATCCGGCTCGCGCCGGGTTTGGTTACGGCCTTGGCCGGCGGTGCCTTTGGCGCGGGCGTGGCGGCCTTGGCTGGCGGGGCCTTGGCGGGGGTAGCCTTGATTAGCGGCGCGGGCCTGGGCGGCGGCGCGATGGTGGCGCGTGGCAGCGGCTTGGGCAGGGGTTCGGGCTGAGCCACGGGCGCGGGGTGCGGGGCCGCCTGTTCGCCCAGTTCGGGTGCTTCCTCCGCTGCCGCAGGGGCGGTGGAGGGTGAGGTCGAGATCAGCCCGACGTCGTCGCTTAGCGTCACGGTAATCCGCTCGGGCGGCGGCAAGGGAAGGGCGCTCGGCCGGATCGTCAGCACCAGCACCAGCACAACGTGCGCCGCCACCGCAGCCAGCAGCGCCAGTCCTTCATCGCGGCGAAGAGCGGTCACGGCCATCGGCTCAGTCCTGTCCGGACGCACCTGAACTGTTGGTGACCAAAGAGATGGCGTTGAACCCGGCGCGATTAAGCTCGCCCATCACGGCGATAACCTCGCCATAGTCGAGGCTCTTGTCGGCCCGCAGCGTCACGAGCGGCAGCTTGCCATCTGCGCCCGGCGGGATCGAGGCGAGCCGGTCAGGCAAGGCGGCACGCTCGATCTCGGTCTGGTCAAGATAGAGCCGGCCGTCGCGCGCCAGGGTCAGGTTCACCTGCTGCGGTTCCTGGTCGAGCGCCTGGGCACGGCTGTCGGGCAGGTCCACCGGTACCCCGGCGTTGAGTAGCGGGGCCGTGACCATGAAAATGATCAGCAGCACCAGCATCACGTCGACCAGCGGCGTCACGTTGATCTCGGACACTGGCGTCCGGGCACGGCGGCGCCCCCGCCCGCTGCGCCCACCGCCAGGAGAGAGGCTGGCGCCCATTAAACCGCGTCCAGTTCGCGGCTGAGGCTGGCGTGGAAGCGGTCGGCAAAACGCTGCATCCGCGCCTCCAGCTGGTTCACCCGGTGCGAAAAGCGGTTGTAGGCAATCACCGCCGGGATTGCCGCGAACAGGCCGATCGCCGTGGCAAACAGCGCCTCGGAGATGCCCGGCGCAACCACGGCCAGCGACGAGTTCTGCTGTGAGCCGATCTGGAAGAACGAGTTCATGATCCCCCAGACCGTGCCGAACAGCCCGACGAAGGGTGCAACCGATCCGACCGTGGCAAGAAAATTCAAACGTTCAGCCAGCCTGTCCGCCTCTTGCGCAACGGCGCTGTCCATCACCGCGACTAACCGCTGGCGGGTGCCTTCGCGGTCAATCACCTTGGCAGCAGTCGAACGGCGCCATTCGCCGAGCCCGGCCGAAACAACCCGCGCCGAAGGGATTTCACCGGCTTCCTTGGCGCCCCGCTCGGCCTGGAACGCGTCGATATCGGCCGCCTTCCAGAAATCGCGCTCATAAGCTTCGGTCCGCTTGCGGATCCCGGCCATGCGCAGCGAGAACGAGATGATGATCGCCCAGACCCAGACCGAGGCGAGGATCAGCCCGGCCATAACCGACTGGACGACAATATCCGCATCGAAGAACAGCTTGACCGGATCAAGCCGGGTCGGGGCAGTGGCCAAGAGGGCAAGGGTGCTCATCAGGATCCTTCGGGCATGATAGTGGCAAAGGCATCGCGCCAGGCAGCGGGCATTCGCCGCGGGCGGCCTTCGGGAGAAACAAAACCGATGCGCAGCCGCGCTTCGGAAAGGAGGCGACCGTCCTCGTGCCGCGCCACCTGGTGCATCCGGCAACTTGCTGCACCAAGGTCTTCGCAGGTCGTCTCAATCTGCACGGCATCGTCCAGCCGCGCCGGGGCGGCATAGCGAATGGTTAGCTCGGTCACCGCAAAGGCTCCCTCGCCAGCCTCGTTGACCGCCCGCTGGTCGATCCCGAGCAGGCGGACGAAATCCGACCGGGCACGCTCGAACCAGCGCAGGTAATTGGCGTGATAGACCACGCCCGAGAGGTCCGTATCCTCGAAATAGGCGCGCACGGCAAAGCGGTGCACCTTGCCATCGACCAGGCCCGAGGGGGCAGGGGGGAACGTCGCCATGCCCCCGCCTTAGCCGGGGCGCGACTCGCAGGGCAAGAGCGCGATCAGTCGAACCGCGCCAGCATCGGGCCAAGCGGCTTGCCGCCGAACAGATGGACGTGAAGATGCGGCACTTCCTGGTGGCCGTGCTGGCCGATGTTGGCGAGCAGGCGATAGCCCGGCTCGACCAGCCCCAGGCTGCGCGCGACATGGCCGACTGCGCGGACGAAGCCGGCGATCTCTTCGGCCGAAGCCCCGGCCGAGAAATCATCCCAGCTGACGTAAGGCCCCTTTGGGATCACCAGCACGTGCGTTGGCGCCTGCGGGTTGATGTCGTGGAACGCGAGCGCCCACTCGTCCTCGTAGACCGTGCGGTTCGGGATTTCGCCGCGCAAGATCTTCGCGAAGACGTTGTGGTCGTCATAGGGCAGGGTAGGATCGATCGGCATTATTCGCTCCGGCTGGCCTTTTCGGCGATCCCGCTGGTTCCTTCGCGGCGCTCAAGCTCGGCCAGGACCTGGGCAAAGGGAATATCATGCTCAGCCAGCAGAATGAGCAGGTGGAAGATCAAGTCCGCCGCCTCGGCCACTTCTTGCTCGTGCGTTCCCGCAAGGTGGGCAATGATCAGTTCAACCGCCTCTTCGCCGACTTTCTGGGCGACCGCATCCCCACCCTTCGCGTGCAGTTTGGCGACATAGCTGGAGCCTGGATCGCCATCGAAACGCGCGCGAATCACAGCTTCAAGGCGTGAGATTGTGTCCATCGCTACCCTCTCGCCGGAAGTCCCGCCCGGCGCAAGGCCGCGTGCGCCTCGGCAATGGTGTGCTTGCCGAAGTGAAAGATCGAGGCGGCCAGGACCGCGCTGGCGTGACCCCTAGTAACGCCTTCGACCAGGTGATCGAGTGTCCCCACCCCGCCGCTGGCAATCACCGGCACCGACACGGCATCGGCGATCGTGCGGGTGAGTTCCAGGTCATAGCCGGCCTGGGTGCCATCGCCGTCCATCGAGGTGACCAGCAATTCGCCCGCACCCAGCTCGGCCAGCCGGATCGCGTGCGCCACGGCATCGATCCCGGTCGCCTGGCGGCCGCCGTGGGTGAAGATCTCCCAGTGATCGCCCTGCCGCCGCGCATCGACCGAGGCGACGACGCACTGGCTACCGAACCGCTCGGCAATCTCGGCCACCACTTCGGGCCGGCTGACGGCGGCGGAATTGACCGCCACCTTGTCGGCCCCGGCCAGCAGCAGTGCCCGGGCATCCTCGACCGCACGGACCCCGCCGCCGACAGTCAGCGGCATGAAGCAGACTTCGGCAGTGCGCCGAACCACATCCAGCAAGGTTCCGCGCCCTTCGTGGCTGGCGCTGATATCGAGGAAACACAGCTCATCCGCCCCGGCCGCGTCATAGGCCCGCGCCTGCTCGACCGGATCGCCGGCATCCTTGAGGTCGACGAAGTTCACGCCCTTGACCACCCGGCCATTGGCGACATCGAGACAGGGAATGACCCGGACGCGGACGGTCATGCCCGGTTCGCCATCGCAATCGCCGCCGCCAGATCGAGCCGGCCTTCGTAGAGCGCGCGGCCGGTGATCACGCCTTCGATCCCGTCGACCGCGTGGAGCGAGAGGATGTGGATGTCATCCAGCCCCTTCACGCCGCCACTGGCGATCACCGGAATGTCGACCTGGCGGGCGAGGTCAACCGTGGCCTCGATGTTGACGCCCTTGAGCAGGCCGTCACGGCCGATATCAGTGAACAGCAGACTGGCAACCCCGGCATCCTCGAAGCGGCGCGCGAGATCGACCACCGGTACGTCGGACACTTCGGCCCAGCCCTCGGTCGCGACCATGCCATCGCGGGCATCGACCGCGACGACGATCCCGCCCGGAAACTCGCGCGCCATGTCCTTGACGAATTCGGGATCCTTGAGCGCAGCCGAACCCATCACCACCCGGCTCACGCCAAGATCGAACCAGCCCTCAACCGCCTCACGCGTGCGGATCCCGCCGCCCAACTGGACGTGGCCTTCGAACACTTCGAGGATCGATTCGACCGCAGCCCGGTTCTCAGCCCGACCGGCGAAGCTGCCGTCGAGATCGACCGCGTGCAGGAACTGCGAACCGGCAGCAGCAAAGAGCTGCGCCTGTGCCGCCGGATTGTCGCCATAGACCGTCGCGCGGTCCATATCGCCTTCCGACAGGCGAACGACCTGGCCGCCCTTGAGGTCAATGGCCGGAAAGACAATCATGGCTTCCAGTCCAGGAACGCACGAAGCAGCGCCAGACCATAGGCCTGGCTCTTCTCCGGATGGAATTGCACCCCTAGGATCGTGTCACGCCCAACCGCAGCAACCAGGCCGCCGCCATGGTCGGTCATCGCCAGGGCATGGTGCCCGTCCTCGGGCACGAAATGGTAGGAGTGCAGAAAATAGGCCTCACCCGCTTCAAGTAGCGGGGCGTGCGGGCGGACGATCACATCATTCCAGCCCATGTGCGGGATCTTGATCGCCGGATCGGTCCGCTCGACCAGCCGCACTTCGCCGCCAATCCAGTCAAGCCCTGGCGTAACCCCATGCTCGACCCCGCGCGAGGCGAGCAGTTGCATGCCGACACAGATGCCGAGGAACGGCGCAGCGCCGATCAGCACGCGTTCGGTCATCGCCTCAACCAGATGCGGGATGGCCCGCAGCCCTTCGGCGCAGGCCTTGAAACTGCCGACGCCGGGAAGAACGATGCGATCTGCGGCGCGGACAACGTCCGGGTCGGCGGTGATCTGGACGCCTTCCGCCCCTGCTGCCTTCAGTGCATTGGCAACGGAGTGAAGGTTTCCCGCGCCGTAATCGACGAGGGCAACGACTTCAGCCACCGAGCTGGCCTTTGGTGCTGGGAATCGCTCCGCCCTTGCGCGGATCGAGTTCCACCGCCTGCCGCATCGCCCGGGCGAAGCCCTTGTAGATGCCTTCGCAGATGTGGTGGTTGTTTGTGCCGTAGAGCAGCTCGATATGGAGCGTGATGCCGACGGCCTGGGCAATCGACTGGAACCAGTGCTCGAACAGTTCGGTGTCCATTTCGCCCAGCCGTTCCTGGGTGAACTTGGCGTTCCAGACCAGCCAGGGGCGGCCCGAAATGTCGAGCGCGACGCGGGCCAGCGCCTCGTCCATCGGGCTGTAGGCCGTGCCATAACGGCCGATCCCGGCCTTGTCGCCCAAGGCCTCGGAAATGGCCTGGCCGATCGCAATCGCGCTGTCCTCGGTCGTATGGTGCTGATCGACGTGGAGATCGCCCTTCACGTGGCAGGTGATGTCAATCAGCGAGTGGCGGCTGAACTGCTCGATCATGTGATCGAGAAAGCCGATCCCGGTGCTAACATCATAGGACCCCGTCCCGTCGAGGTTCACTTCGACGAGGATGTCGGTTTCGTGAGTCTTGCGGGCGATCCGTCCGGTACGCATGGGGCTGGCCTATAGGCCCGAAACGGCAGCACGCAAGCGGTTTGCCCTTGACCGTGGCGAGCACCGTGGCCACTTGTGAAGTCATGACTGATGATGCGCAGGACAGCCTGATCCCATACGACGAAATCGTGCAGGAGGCGCTGCGCGCCGTGGTCGGCCGGGTGCTTGGCCAGATCGTGGCCTCCGGCGGGACCCTGCCGGGCGAGCATCATTTCTACATCACCTTCAAGACCGGCGCGCCGGGGGTGTCGATCCCGCCCCACCTGCGGGAGCGCTTTCCGGACGAGATGACCATCGTTCTCCAGAACAAGTTCTGGGATTTGGGCGTCGATGATCAGGGCTTTACCGTCGGGCTGACCTTCAACCAGGTACCCGCCAAGCTCGACGTGCCGTTCAGCGCGATCACCGCTTTCGTCGATCCCGCGGTCGATTTTGGCCTGCAATTCCAGGCGCTGGGCCAAGATGACGAGCCCGAGCCGCACGACGAGGCCGAGAATGACGGTCCGCCGGCAGCCGACGGGGAAACAGGCTCGAACGTCGTCTCGGTCGATTTCGGGCGCAAGAAATGACCTCGCCCGATCGCATCCTCGCCCGGCTGGCGCGCCACGGCGGCGGCACCCTGCTCAACCGCGTGGTCGACAAGGTGCTGCCCGACACGCCAAGCGAAGAAAAGGTCAAGCGCAACATCTTTGCCGGGATTGCGGGCGCCGTGGCGATGCGCGTGGCGACGCGTTCGGTCCCGGGGGCGATTGTGGTCACCTCGGGCCTGGTCGCCAAGAAGCTTTATGACCGGCGCAAGGCCCGTAAAGGCAAGGCGACAGGGCAAAACCCCAAGCCCAAGGCTTGATCACGCGCGCGCCATGCGCGAATGGAGCGCATGGTCGAAGCCGCCAATTCCGCCAGCAATGCCCTGCAACGCCGCGGGCTTATGCTGATCCTGTCCTCGCCATCTGGCGCCGGGAAAACCACGATCAGCCGCATGCTGCTTGAGCGTGATCCGCAGATCGCCCTCTCCGTCTCCGCCACCACCCGCCCGATCCGGCCGGGCGAAGTTGACGGGGTGCACTACCACTTCGTCAACCAGGCCGAGTTCGACCGGATGGTCGAGGCAGACGAATTCTATGAATGGGCAACCGTTTTCGGTCACAGCTATGGCACGCCGAAGGCCCAGATCCGCGCTGGACTGAAGGAAGGGCAGGACTTCCTGTTCGACATTGACTGGCAGGGCACCCAGCAGCTTTACCAAAAGGACCAGCAGGACGTGGTCCGGGTCTTCATCCTGCCGCCCAGCATTGATGAGCTGCGCCGCCGCCTGACCGGGCGCGGGACCGACAGCCCCGAAGTGATCGCCGCCCGCATGGAACGCGCCCGGGCCGAAATCAGTCACTGGGACGGCTACGACTATGTCGTGATCAATGACGACATCGAGGCCTGTTACCACCAGGTCTGCGAAATCCTCCACGCTGAACGCATGAAACGCGCCCGCCAAACCGGGCTGATCGGCTTCGTGCGGGAACTGATGCGGGATTAAGGCCAGCCGGCGCGGCCGACGTCCACTTCGGCCACCAGCACCTTGCCGCCGGGGGTCTTGCCCGGCCCGGTTCCGGGCGCCACCAGCATGAACAGGTGCCGGCCTTCGGGACCGCCGAGCATGCAGGCATAGCAGTTGAGATCGCCGGTCGGGATGACTTCGAGCACTTCGCCGCCAGCGGCGATCAGCACGCATTCGGGGGCCGTCGGGTTGGCGATCCAGACCGCGCCGTTGGCATCAAGGCAAATCCCGTCGGGCAGGCGCGGCAGGGTGGTGGCAAACAGCTGCCGATTGGTCAGCGATCCGTCCTCGCCAATGTCGAACTGGGTTAATCGCCCCCCGAAGGTTTCAGCCAGGATCAGGTGTTGGCCATCAGGCGTGATCACGGCTCCGTTGGGAAACGAAAACCGCTCACCCGGGGCGGCATCACCAACCGAGCCATCTGGCTGGATGAGGGCCAGCACGGTGGTCGGGTGATCGGCCATGACCCCGGCCGGTCCGCGCTCAGCCAGGGCAGCGCCCAGATCGAAACCGAAGTTGCCGACATAGGCCCGGCCCTGCGCGTCAACGACCATGTCGTTGCACATGAACGCGGAGTGATCAGTCAGGTCGGCGTGCAGTTCGAAGCGGCCATCGGGCCAGCGCCGCCAGACCTGGCGCAGCTCCATCCGCACCACCAGCAATGAGCCATCGGGCATCCAGCCAAGGCCCGATGGCTGGCCTTCTAGCTTCAGCTCGACCCGCAGGTCACCCGCGAGGTCGAGCGAATAGACGCAGTGGGCATAAAAGTCCGAGAACCACAGGCGTCCGTTGCGCCAGCGCGGCCCCTCACCGAAATGGATGCCGCTGGCGAGGGTGCGGACCTGGCGTTTCACGGCTCAGTGCCCGCCCGAGGCGTCCTGGAACACTTCCGGCACCCAGCCGTTGACGATGCCGCCATCGATGGGGATCGTCGTGCCGACGACATAGTCGCCCGCCCGGCTGGCGAGATAGATCGCCCCGCCAGCCATATCCTCGGCCACGCCGACGCGCTTGTAGGGGATGCCCTTGGCGCTGCCTTCGGGGTTGCGGGCGGCGGCCTTGTTCATCTCGCTCGGGAAAGCGCCCGGGCCGATCCCGCTGACGACGATGTTGTCCTTGATCAACCGCGCGGCGAGCCGCTTGGTCAGGTGAATCACCGCCGCCTTGGAGGCTTGGTAGGAATAGGTTTCCCACGGGTTCGGTCGCATCCCGTCGATCGAGGCGATGTTGATCACCTTGGCTGGGGCCTGGAAGCTGCCGGCCGCCTTGAGCAGACCGTGGAGCTGCTGGGTCAGGAAGAACAGGCTCTTGACGTTGAGGTCCATCACCTTGTCCCAGCCGGCTTCGGGGAACTGGTCAAACTCTGCCCCCCAGGCCGCCCCGGCATTGTTGACCAGGATATCGAGCTTGCTCTCGCGGGCCGACAGCTCTGCCACCAGCCGCTTCAGGTCTTCCATCTGGCTGAGGTCGCCCGGCAGGCCGATCACCTTGCCCGGGTACTGGGCCTCAAACTCGGCCACCGTCTCGGCGATCTGTTCGCGCTTGCGGGCGGTGATGTAGACCCGCGCACACCCGGCGGCGAGATAGCCTTCCAGGATCATCTTGCCGATTCCGCGGCTGCCGCCAGTTATCAGGGCCACCTTGCCTTCAAGGCTGAAAAGCTTCGAAAAATCCATAACCCAATTCCTTCATCGTCACCCCGGACCTGATCCGGGGTCCCGCTAGTTTTCGCCCGCCGCAGGAAGGAAGCGGGACCCCGGGTCAAGCCCGGGGTGACGGATAAGGTCAGTAGCCGCTGAGCTGTGCAACGCGCTCGGCATGGTAGTACATGTCGCCCATGAATTCGGCCAACGCCCGGTCGCGCTTCATGTAGAGGCCGATGTCGTACTCGTCGGTCATGCCGATCCCGCCGTGCATCTGCACCCCTTCCTTGACCGCGAGGCTGGCCGCCTTGCCGGCCTTGGCCTTGGCGACCGAAACCATCAGCTCGGCCTTTTCAGAGCCGGCATCGAGCAGCTGCTGCGCCTTGATCACGCTCGCGCGGGCGATCTCCAGCTCCGAGTAGAGGTGCGAGGCGCGATGCTGCAGCGCCTGGAATTCGCCGATCAGCTGGCCGAACTGCTTGCGCTGCTTGAGGTAGGTGGTGGTCATGTCAAAGGCCCCGCCAGCCACGCCGACGCTTTCCGCTGCCGCGCCAACCCGGCCAGCGTTGAGCACGCGGTTCAGCAGCTCACGCCCGGCATCGACTTCGCCGATCACGGCATCGGCATCGACCTGGACGCCGTCGAGCTTGACGTGGGTGGCCATCGAGCTGTCAACCAGCCGGACTGCGTCCTGGTTCAGGCCAGCGGCGTCCTTGGGTACGGCGAACAGCGTGATCCCGTCCTGGTCGTCATCGGCACCCGCTGTGCGGGCCGCGACGACCAGCATGTCGGCGCTGCCGCCGTGGACCACGAAGGCCTTCTTGCCGGTCAGCTTGAAGCCGTTGCCGGCACGCTCGGCGCGGGTGGCGATGCGTTCGGGCCGGTGCTTGGGGCCTTCGTCAATCGCCACAGCGAAGACGCTGTCGCCGGCCAGCAGGCCGGGCAGGTAACGCCCGCGCAGCTCGTCATTGCCCGCACCAATCGCGGTAGCGGCCATGACCGAGCTGGTCAGGAACGGCGAGGGCGTTAGATTACGGCCGATTTCTTCGAGTACGATCCCAGCCTCGACATTGCCCATGCCCAGGCCGCCATCAGACTCGCTCACCAGAATGCCGGCAAAGCCCAGCTCGGCAAACTGCTTCCACAGCGCATGGCCGAACCCGTCCTTGCACTGCTTGTCGCGCCAGTGGCGCAGCTGCTTGGCGATCGTGCCTTCCTCACCCATGAACTGGCGCGCGGTGTCGGCCAGCATGGCCTGGTCTTCAGTGTGATACAGCGCCATGGTTCAGGCTCCCGGCAGGTCGAGAATGCGTTTGGAAATGACGTTCAGCATGACTTCGCTGGTCCCGCCTTCGATCGAGTTGGCCTTGGTGCGCAGCCAGGTCCGGGCCTTCGCGCCGCCGCCCGAAGCCTCGCTGTCCCATTCCAGCGCGGCCGAGCCGCCAGCGGCCATCAGCAGCTCGTGACGGCGCTTGTTGAGCTCAGTCCCGGCGTACTTCATCATGTTGGGCTGGGCCGGGTGGGCCTTGCCGACCTTGATCTCGTCGAGGAACTTCTCACCCATAGCCGAGAAGGCCAGGGCATCGACATCGAACATGGCGAGCTCGGCGCGCAGCAGCGGATCTTCGAGGCCATTGCGCTTGGCAAAGGCGCCGATGGTGTTGAGCCGATCATTGCCGCCCGCGCCCGAGATCATCTCGCGCTCATGGCCCAGCAGATACTTGGCGACGTCCCAGCCGCGGTTCAGTTCACCCACGATCTGGTGCTTGGGCACCTTCACATTGTCGAAGAAGGTTTCGCAGAACGGCGAATTGCCGCTGATCAGCAGGATCGGCTTGGTGCTGACGCCCGGGCTTTCCATGTCGAACAGCAGGAAGGAAATGCCCTGGTACTTGTTGGTCTTGTCGGTCCGGACCAGACAGAAGATCCAGTCAGCCTTGTTGGCATAGGAGGTCCAGATCTTCTGGCCGTTGACCACCCAGTGGTCGCCCTTGTCCTCGCCATAGGTCTGGAGCGAGACAAGGTCTGAGCCCGAGCCGGGTTCGGAATAGCCCTGGCACCAGCGGATTTCACCGCGGGCGATCTGGCCGAGGTAATGGATCTTCTGTTCCTCGGTGCCGAACTTGAGCAGCGCCGGGCCAAGCATCCAGATCCCGAACGAGGACAGCGGCGGCCGCGCATTGATGCGGTTCATTTCCTCGCGCCAGATCTTGGCTTCAGCCGGGCCCATTCCCGCGCCGCCATAGGCCTTGGGCCAATCGGGCACGGTATAGCCCTTGGCCGCGCAGCGCTCCATCCAGAGCTTCTGGGCCTCGCTCTTGAACTGGAACTTGCGGCCGCCCCAGCAGATATCGTCATCGCTGCGGGCAGGTTCGCGCATTTCAGCGGGGCAGTTTTCTTCGAGCCAGGCGCGGATTTCGGCCCGGAAGGCATCAAGGTCGGACATAGTCGCAGACTCCTCTCTTAATCGAAAGGTTAAGGCGAGTCGGCGGCCTTTCGCAAGCGCGGATTTCCGCCGCTTTGGCTGGCCATGCTGCAAGTCCCGCTTGCCGTAACGTAAACTGCATGGGCGTTGACCGGGGCTTTCTCAGCCCTAAGCTGGCGGCAAAACAGACAATGGGATTTGAGGACATGCGCTTTGCAGGAAAAGTCGCCGTAGTGACCGGCGCGGCATCGGGAATCGGCAAGGAAACGGCCAAGCTGTTCGCCAGCGAAGGGGCCAAGGTATATGCCGCCGACATGGATCTGACGGGGGTCGAGGCCCTCGCGGGCGAAGTACCAGGGATGGTGCCGGTAGCCGTCGATGTCTGCGATGTGGCCCAGATCAAAGCGCTGCTCGACAAGGCCGGCGGTGAGAATGGCGGCTTTGACATCCTGTTCAACAATGCCGCTGCCGGCGGCGCACGCGGCGGGATCGACGAATGCGACGAAGCCGGCTGGGACTGGACGATGAACCTGGTGCTGCGTTCGGTCGCGATGGGCATTCATTACGCCGTGCCGCACATGCAGCACCGCAAAGGGGCGGCGATCGTCAACACCAGCTCGGTCGCCGCGGTTGGCCCCGGCTACTCGCCCACTGCCTATGCCGTGGCCAAGGCCGGCGTGCTGCACCTGACCAAGTGCGCGGCGATGGACCTCGCCAAGTTTGGCATCCGCGTGAATGCGGTCCAGCCCGGCTTCATCAACACCAACATCTTCGCCGCCAGCCTTGATGTCGACCAGGCCGACAAGGCTACGGTGAACGCGATGATCGCCCAGATGTCGAGCCACGCCCAGCCGGTTCCGCGCGGCGGCCAGCCGCGCGACATTGCCGAAGCCGTGGCCTTTCTTTCCAGCGACGCCGCCAGCTTCATGACCGGCGCCTCGATGATTGTCGACGGCGGCATCACGGTCGGACCGCGCCATTGCTGGGATCCCGAAGCGCCCGGCTTGTTCGACACGATCCAGAAGTTCCTCGAAGCCAAGGAAGCCGGAGGCAGCGGCCAGTGACCCCCGCAGCGGTCAAGCTGCCGCTTCGGATCAAGCTGGGCAACGGGTTCGGCTCGGTTGCCTACGGGGTCAAGGACAACGGCTTCTCGACCCTGCTGCTGCTGTTCTACAGCCAGGTCCTGGGCCTGGAAGCCAGCCTGGTTGGCCTGATCCTGCTGGTCGCCCTGCTTCTTGATGCGCTGGTCGATCCGCTGGTCGGTTACTGGAGCGACAAGACCCACGGCCGCTGGGGCAAGCGTCATCCCTGGATGTATGCGGCCATCCTGCCGATTGCGCTGGCCTGGATCATGCTGTGGCACCCGCCCGAGGCGGCATCGGACTGGCTCTATGGCTATCTGCTGCTGTTCGCCTTCCTGATGCGCGCGGCGGTATCGTGCTACGAAATTCCGGCGCTGTCGGTCGTGCCGGGTCTGACCACGGACTATGACGAGCGGACATCGATCACCCGCTGGCGGTTTGTCTTTGCCTGGGCCGGCGGCCTCTTGATGCTGACCCTCGCCTTTGGTGTGTTCTTGGTTCCATCAGAGCGCTATCCGGTCGGTCAGCTCAATATCGATGGCTACCAGCTCTATGGCTGGACCGGGGCGGCGCTGCTGGTGGTGGCGACGTTTGTTTCGGCGATCACGACCCATCGCCGGATCGCCAAGCTCGATTCGAGCCCGCCGGTCCACCTGCCGCTGGGCGAAACGGTGCGCAAGATCCGCAAGACGCTGGCCAACCGGGCCTTCCTGATCCTGCTCGGCAGCACACTGCTGGCCTATGCCAACAACGGGCTGACCCATTCGGCGGCGACCTATATCATGACCTATTACTGGGAGATGCCCCAGGCCGGGTTCATGGCCTATTCGTTCAGCCTGTTCGCCGGCGTGGTTGGCGCGTTCCTGCTGGTCGGCTTCCTGCAGAACCGGATCGAAAAGAAAACCGGCGCAGTCGCGATGTGGATTGGATCGCTGATCCTGGGGGTGCTGCCCTATATCCTGCGCCTGACTGGCGGCTTCCCGGAAAACAGCGATCCAATCCTGATCCCATTGCTGTTCACGCTGGTGACGATTTCAAACGCCCTGGCCGTGGCCGGATCGATGCTGGTCCAATCGATGGCAGCCGACATCATCGAAATGTCGCAGGAGCAGACCGGAGAACGGTCCGAGGGACTGTTCTTCTCGGCCTATTTCTTCACCCAGAAATGCGCGACGGGCCTGGGCATATTCCTGACCGGACTGATCATCAGCCTGTCGGGTTTCCCCAAAAAGGCGCGGCCGGGCGAGGTGGCGGGGACGGTCCTGACCGACCTGTCGATCTATTACCTGATCGCAGTGATCATCATCGCCGTGGTCAATATCCTGATCATCGCCCGCTTCCCGATCACCCGCGAAGACCACGAACGGCGCATCGCACGGCTGTCCGGCGCGATCGAGCCCGCCGCCACTTCGCCTTAACCGGCCGATTAAACCCCCTTGGCGCGGCCTTGCGGCTCTGCCAAGGATAGACCCAACAAGACTCGACCAAACGCAAGGAAGGACGCCTCATGGATTTCGAACCCACCGAACGGCAACGCTATTGGCGCGATCGCGTGCGCCAGTTCATCGAGGCTCACGTCCGCCCGCGCAACGACGACTACAAGGCCGAGGACAAGTCTGGCGAACGCTGGAAGGTCCTGCAGGTGGTCGAAGAGGAAAAGGCCCGCGCCAAGGCGCAGGGGATCTGGAACCTGTTCATGCCCCCCCGCAATTCGGGCCATCATCACGTCGACGATACCTTCGAATTCGAAGGCCCGGGCCTGACCAACCTTGAATATGCCATGTGCGCCGAAGAAATGGGTCGCATCGGCTGGTCGAGCGAAGTGTTCAATTGCTCCGCGCCCGACACCGGCAACATGGAAGTGCTGCACCGCTACGGCACGCTGGAGCAGAAGGAGAAGTGGCTGAAGCCGCTGATGAACGGCGAAATCCGTTCGGCCTTCCTGATGACCGAGCCGGCGGTTGCCTCGTCCGACGCGACCAACATCGAAACCTCGATCCGCCGCGAAGGCGACGAATACGTCATCAACGGCCGCAAGTGGTGGTCCTCGGGCCTGGGCGATCCGCGCTGCAAGATCGCGATCGTCATGGGCAAGACCGATTTCGAGGCCAAGCGTCACCAGCAGCAGTCGATGGTGCTGATGGAAATCGACAGCCCCGGCGTCGAGGTGATCCGTCACCTGCCGGTGTTCGGCTATGACGATGCCCCGCATGGCCACATGGAAGTGGTGATGAAGGATGTCCGCATCCCCGCCAGCAACATGCTGCTGGGCGAAGGCCGCGGGTTCGAAATCGCCCAGGGCCGCCTCGGGCCGGGCCGCATCCACCACTGCATGCGCACCATCGGCGTGGCCGAGGAAGCGATTGCCAAGATGGCCAAGCGGCTCCAGTCGCGCGTCGCCTTCGGCAAGACCGTGGCCGAACATTCGATCTGGGAACAGCGCATTGCCCAGGCCCGGATCGATATCGAAATGACCCGCCTGCTCTGCCTCAAGGCGGCCGACATGATGGACAAGGTCGGCAACAAGGCGGCAGCGCTGGAAATCGCCATGATCAAGGTCCAGGCCCCGAACATGGCGCTGCGGATCATCGACGATGCGATCCAGGCCCACGGCGGCGGCGGCGTTTCGGACGACTTTGGCCTGGCTTCGGCCTGGGCCCACCAGCGCACCCTGCGCCTGGCCGACGGTCCGGACGAAGTCCATGCCCGCGCCATCGCCCGGATCGAATTTGCCCGCCACTCGGCCAATGCCAAGGCCGACGGTGCGTTCAGCTCGGGCGATCTGGGAGTCGCCCGCTAAGCAACCCTCCCCTCCCGCTTGCGGGAGGGGTCGGGGGTGGGCCAAAAGTCCGCCCCTACCAAGACCCACCCCTAGCCCCTCCCGCAAGCGGGAGGGGGACCGGAGAAGCACATGAAAGCCGCAGTCCTCGTCGCCCCTAACCAGCCGCTCGAGATTGAGGAGCTGTCGATCAGCAAGCCGGGTCCGCACGAAGTGCTGATCCGCACCGCCGCCTGCGGCCTGTGCCATTCCGACCTGCACTTCATCGAAGGCACCTATCCCCACGCCCTGCCGGCCGTGCCGGGCCATGAGGCCGCCGGGATCGTCGAGGCAGTCGGCAGCGAGGTCCGCACGGTCAAGGTTGGCGATGCGGTCGTGACCTGTCTCTCGGCCTTCTGCGGCCACTGCGAGTTCTGCGTCACCGGCCGCATGGCGCTGTGCCTGGGGGCCGACACCCGCCGCGCTCCGGGCAGCGAATCGCGCCTGTCACGCGGTGACGGCAGCCCCGTCGCCCAGATGCTCAACCTTTCGGCCTTTGCCGAAATGATGCTGATCCATGAGCACGCCTGCACCCGGATCGATCCGGAAATGCCGCTCGATCGCGCATCGGTGATCGGCTGCGCGGTGACCACGGGCGCGGGCACGATCTTCAACGCCTGCAAGGTGACGCCGGGTGAGACCGTGGCCGTGGTCGGCTGCGGCGGCGTGGGCCTGGCCGCAATCAACGCCGCCAAGATCGCCGGCGCGGGCAAGATCATCGCCGCTGATCCGATGCCCGAGAAGCGCGAACTGGCGATGAAGCTGGGCGCAACCCACACAGTCGACGCCCTGGCTGACGATGCCGCGGCACAGATCGTCGAGATCACAAAGGGCGGGGTTGACCACGCGGTCGAAGCCGTCGGCCGTCCGGCCTCGGGCGAACTCGCGGTCAAGTCGCTGCGCCGCGGCGGCACGGCGACGATCCTCGGCATGATGCCGCTGAACCACTCGGTCGGCCTCTCGGCGATGGACCTGCTCTCGGGCAAGAAGCTGCAGGGCGCGATCATGGGGATGAACCACTTCCCGGTCGACATGCCGCGCCTCGTCGATTTCTACATGCGCGGCCTGCTCGATCTCGACACAATCATCGCCGAGCGCATCCCGCTGTCGCAGATCAACGAAGGCTTCGAGAAGATGAAGGGCGGCCACTCCGCCCGCTCGGTAATCGTGTTCGACCAGTAAGGACCAGGGCATGAGCGAACCAGCGATTAACGCGGACGAGGCCTTTGTCGGCACGGTCGAACCGGAAGGTGCCGACCGGCTCGACGAAGCCAAGCTGACCGAGTGGATGCAGGCCAATGTGGCGGGCTTCAAGGGCCCGCTGCACCTGACCAAGTTCAAGGGCGGGCAATCGAACCCGACCTACAAGATCGAGGCAGCCAGCGGCAATTACGTGCTGCGCCGCAAGCCGTTCGGCCCGCTGCTGCCCAGCGCCCATGCCGTGGACCGCGAATACAAGGTCCAGAACGCGCTCAACAAGGCCGGTTTCCCGGCAGCGCGCCAGTTTGGCCTGTGCACCGACGAGAACGTCGTCGGCTCTTGGTTCTACATCATGGACATGGTCGACGGGAAAACGATCTGGGACGGGGCCATGCCGGGTGACGAACCTGCCTATCGCCGCGACACCTATTTCGCGATGATCGATACCCTGGCGGCACTCCACACCGTCGACGTCGAGGCGGTCGGACTGTCGGACTTCGGCAAGCCGGGCAATTACTTCGGCCGCCAGGTCGATCGCTGGACCAAGCAGTACAAGCTCTCCGAAACCGAGCACATGCCCGACATGGAGCGGCTGATCGAATGGCTGCCGAAGACCCTGCCCGAGCAGACCCGCACCAGCGTGGTCCATGGTGACTACCGGATCGACAACATGATCTGGGCCAAGGACAAGCCGGAAGTACTGGCCGTGCTCGACTGGGAGCTTTCGACCCTGGGCGATCCGCTGGGTGATTTCTCCTACGTCTGCATGGCCTGGGTCACCGAAAACGGCGGGCGTTCCGGCGTGTCGGATCTTGATCGCAAGGCGTTGGGCATTCCCGAGCTGGACGAAGTGGTCGCGCGTTATTGCGAAAAAACCGGCCGCGACAGCCTGCCCGACATGAACTGGTTGTTCGCCTACAACTTCTTCCGTCTCGCCGGCATTTTGCAGGGGATCAAGAAGCGGGTGATCGACGGCACGGCCAGCTCGGCCCACGCCAAGGCCCAGTCAGACCGCGTCCAGCCGCTGGTTGACCGGGCAACCGAATTCGCCAAGCTGGCAGGGATGTAGCTTTAGCTCTTCACCGCTCCGGCTGCGGCCAAGGCGGTGAATTCGGCTTCGTCCACCCCTAGCCATTCGGCCAGCAATTCGCGGCTGTGCTCACCCACGCGCGGCGGGCGGCGATCGAACTGCGCGGGCGTGCGCGAGAGCTTGCCCGGATAGGCGACCGAGGGAATTTCCACCCCGTCCTCACGCACAAACTTGTGCAGCGTCCCGCGAGCTTCGACGAAGGGATCGTTGAAGACGTCCTCCAGCGTGTTGACCGGGCCGACCGGCACGCCGGCGGCTTCAAGCCGCGCAATCAGCGCGTCGCGCGCCTGATCCTTGACCAAGTCGGCCACGATCGCCTCGATCGCGTCGCGGTTGGCCAGCCGGTCACGGGCCAGGGCAAAGCGCGGGTCCGTGCCAAGCTCGGGCACGCCCATCTCGGTGCAGAAGGCCCGGAACTGGAGGTCATTGCCAATCGCGATGATCAGCACCCCGTCGGCAACCTCGAAGGTGGTGTAGGGCACTACCGTCGGGTGGCGATTGCCGAGCCGCCCCGGCACCACGCCGCCGACCAGATAGCTTGAGCCCTGGTTGGCCATCATCGCGATCTGCGTGTCGAGCAGCGAGATGTCGATCTGCTGCCCCTCGCCGGTCCGCTCGGCATGGCGCAGCGCGGCGAGGATCGAGATTGCGGCGAAGTTGCCAGTCGAAAGATCGGCCATCGCCACCCCGGCCCGCAGGGGGCCGCCGTGCTCCTCGCCAGTCACCGACATGAAACCGCCCATCCCCTGGGCCACGAAGTCATAGCCGCCGCGCTGGGTATAGGGGCCGGTCTGGCCGAACCCGGTGATCGAGCAGTAGACGATCGCCGGGTTGATCGCGGCGATGCTGGCATAGTCGAGCCCGTACTTGGCCAGACCGCCAACCTTGAAGTTCTCCACCAGGATATCCGCCTCGGAGGCCAACCGCCGGATCAGCGCGGCGCCTTCAGGCGTCGCCATGTCGATCGCAGCCGAGCGTTTGTTGCGGTTGGTGCAGAGGTAATAGGCGCTTTCCCGGGGATCATCGCTCCCGTCCGGCAGCTTGAGGAACGGCGGACCCCAGGCGCGCGTGTCGTCGCCGCGGCCAGGATGCTCGACCTTCAGCACTTCCGCGCCAAGGTCTGCAAGGATCTGCGTGCACCAGGGGCCAGCCAGGACGCGCGACAGGTCCAGCACCTTGATACCATCAAGCGCGCGCGGAGTTTTCGAAGCAGGTTCGGTCATGGCCCAGCCATGCCGGGAGCCGCGACGCCTGTCTAGAACTGCCGGTTCCAGCTTACCGCCACGCCGCGATCATCGGGCAGGGTCGAATAGTGGCCGGGATCCTTACGGTAGTAGAGGCTGGCCATTGCCGTCCCGTTCCACAGGCCGCCGCGCCAGACCATTTCGACATCCTGCTCACGCCCCTTCGGAGCGAGCGAGAGCAGCCGCTGTCCATAGATCGGACTAAGCGTGGTGTAGGAATAGTCGACCGGCAGGTTGAGCGAGAGCCCGCCTCTTTCCACCCGCAGCGGCTGCGAAATCCGCAGGGCCAGGCTGTCGTCTGCGGCAAAGACCCCGATCCGCTGAGCGTCGAAGGCCCAAGCCGAAGTAATCAACCGCGAGCCGGACGTGATCATTCCGCCCGCCTGTGGCCGCGTGAGCCCGCGGCGCCAGGCCGCGCCCAGCCGCCAGCCGGGCGAGACCTGCCAGCCCATGCTGGCATCAAGGAACAGGCTGTCGGCGCCGCGCGCGCCGAAGGCCTGGTGGAACCGTGCGCCCAGCACCGAATCCTTCTCGATCAGCCAGCTTGCACCCAGTGCTGCATCGAGATCGCCAAAGCGGCGATCGAGCGAAACGCCGAACCGCGAGGCCGGCACCCCCGGCAGGCGATCTCCGGCAAGGCCAGCCAGGTTGACCCGCGCCGCCGCCTGGGCCGAGCCGCGCTCGGCACTTACCGTCAGGCCCCAGGGGCCAAGGCTTTCGCGCACGGCAAAGCTGGCCTGGCCCGTCGCCCCGAAGCCCAGATCGTCGAGCGGTGAACGCGCAATCAGGAAAGCCGGTTGGTCGCGGCCCTGGAGCTGCGCAACGAGCCCATCGGCGCCCTGTTCGAAGGCAAAGCCAATCCGCCGCCCGGGCGCAATCTGCATTACCGCGCGGGCGGCCAGCACCCGCGCCTGCTCAGCCTGCTCGCGCGTCAGCCGCAACTGGCCGGTCCATGGGAGCTTGGCAATCCGCCCGGTCGCATCGATCGAAAAGGCCAGCGCCACCTTGCCGCCGGCCAGCGACAGGTTGCGGCTGTTCGATTCAAGCGCCGGAGCCAGCTTGGGCTGGACCTGCGCCCCGCGCAGGCCGACCGCCAGGTTGAAGCCATAGGCGCGCTGATAGCCATCGAGCACTACCGTATCGATCGACCCGGCGCGCGGCCCGGCATCGCCCATCGGGCTGGAGGTTACGCCGGTCGTATCGCCGACCGGGACCGGGATCGCTGTACCGGCAATGCTGGTGGTGCCCTGCGGCGCGAAGGCGGCATTAAGGTCAAGGATGCCGCGGCCAAAAGTTGTATCGGTCCCGGTTGCCCCGGCATCGCGCGCGGTGCGTAGCAGCAGGTCAACCACCTGCGTGGCCGTCAGGTTGGGGAAGGCCTGAAACAGCAGCGCCGCTGCCCCGGCAATCTGCGGCGCGGCAAAGCTCGTGCCCGAGAAGACATACTGGAAGCGCTGTCCGCTGGCATCGGTGGTGATCTTGAGCACCCCGTTCTCGTAAACGCAGCAAACCTTTTCGCCGCGCGCTGAGAGGAACCAGCCGGCTTCGGCTCCGGCCTTGTTGGAGAAGGCCGAGAAGGCATTGTCCTTGTCGACCGAGCCAGCGATGATGACATTGCCCGCCCCGGCCTGGCGCAGGCCGGTGGCGAAGGGATCCGGGTTAGTGGGATCGACTGCGGGATCGGTCGAATCGCCATCGTTGCCGGCGGCAACCACCACTACCACCCCGGCACTGGCGGCCCGGGCCACGGCCTGCCGCAAGCCAGTGCTTGGCGACGAGCCGCCGAGCGAGAGGTTGATAACCTTCGCTCCGGCCGCAACCGCCCGGTCGACCCCCAGGGCAATCGCCGAATCGGCTAGCTTGCAACCATCCTTGGGATCGTTCGGATCGTTGTTGGCGCAGGTTCCCGCCGTATCGGCGCGGAACATCGCAATGGTCGAATTGAACGCCAGTCCGACCACGCCGATATTGTCGCGCGCGGCCGCCGCAACCAATGCGACGTTGGTGCCATGATCGCTGTCCGGGTTGTCGAGTCCGCGGCTTCCGGCAACGTCATCCGAAGCGGAAGCGAGCCGTCCAGCGAACTCCGGGCTGTCGCTGTCGATCCCGGTATCGACGATCCCAATCGTAACGCCCCGGCCGCTGTAGCCGGCCGCCCACGGCGTCAGCGCCCCATGCTGGCTTGGACCCGACGAGCGGTTGTATTCGCTGGTCAGGAAGCTGGCGCTGGGTGTGGGGGTCGGGGTGGGCGTGGGACTGGTGGTCGGTGTCGGAGACGGGGTGGGAGTTGGCGTCGGAGTCGCGATCGGGGTCGGCGTGCTGCCGACCGAGCCGCCGCCACCGCCGCCGCAGGCTGCAACCAGCAAGAACGAGGTCAGGGCTGCAGCGAGATGCCAGCGCGCGATGGGACGGGTTGAGAATTGCATGCGACCTTGCACTCCGCGGTTCGCCTCCACTTGGCATTATTATAGTTAACGGAGACTTTCTATCCTTGGCTAAGAGCGCGGCGCTTGCCGCATGGGGGCTGCACGGCTAGGCGCTGAGCCGATACCCTTGCGCCCCGGAGCCGAGCCATGACCGCTGACCTCGCCACTGCCATCGAAGCCGCCTGGGAACGGCGCGATACCGTAACGCCCGCCAGCGCCGATGTGCGCGCCGTGGTTGAGGCGGCACTCGAGCTGCTCGACAATGGCCAGGCCCGGGTGGCCGAGCCCGATGGCCAGGGCGGCTGGCAGGTCAACCAGTGGCTCAAGAAGGCCGTGCTGCTGAGCTTCCGGCTGAACGACAACGAAGTCGTGCCGGGCGGTGCCGCCGGGGCCCCGGCCTTTGACAAGGTACCCTCCAAATTCGCCGGCTGGGGCGAGAACCGCTTTCGCGAAGCCGGCTTCCGCGTTGTCCCCGGCGCCGTGGTCCGTCGCGGCTCGCATATCGGCAAGGGCGTCGTGCTGATGCCCAGCTTCGTCAACATCGGTGCCCATGTCGGCGATGGAACGATGGTCGATACCTGGGCCACGGTCGGCTCCTGTGCCCAGATCGGCAAGAACGTGCACCTCTCAGGCGGGGTCGGGATCGGCGGCGTGCTCGAGCCGCTTCAGGCCGGGCCCGTGGTGATCGAGGACAACTGCTTCATCGGCGCGCGCAGCGAAGTGGTCGAAGGCGTGCGGATCTGCGAAGGGGCCGTTCTCTCGATGGGCGTGTTCATCGGCGCCTCGACCAAGATCGTCGATCGCGCGACCGGCGAAGTCCATGTCGGGCGGGTGCCGCCCTATGCCGTGGTCGTGCCGGGTTCGATGCCGGGTAAGCCGCTGCCCGATGGCAGCCCGGGCCCGTCGCTCTACTGTGCCGTGATCGTCAAGACCGTCGACGCCCAGACCCGCGCCAAAACCGCGATCAACGAACTGCTGCGCGACTAGGCGCGCTGGCTATGAAGCTGCTCGGCCTGATCGGGGGAATGAGCTGGGAAAGCTCGGCCGAGTACTACCGGCTAATCAACCAGGGGGTGCGTGACCGCGCCGGGCCGAGTGCTTCTGCCCGCTGCCTGCTCTGGTCGTTCGACTTCAGCGAAATCGAGGCGCTGCAGATGGCGGGCGAATGGCAGCGTGCGACCGACCTGCTCATCGACGCGGCCCGCCGGCTCGAGGCCTCCGGTTGCACGGCGTTGATGATCTGCACCAACACGATGCACAAGCTGGCCGATGCAGTGCAGGGGGCGGTCGGCGTTCCGCTGCTGCACATCGCCGATCCCGCTGCGGCGAAAGCCCGGCAGCTGGGTTGCAGGACAATCGGCCTGCTCGGCACGGCCTTCACTTTGGAGCAGACGTTCTATCGCGACCGGCTGGCGGCGGCCGGGCTCGACGTTGTCGTCCCGCCGGCCGAGGATCGGTTGGAAGTGCACCGGATTATCTACGAAGAGCTGATCGCCGGCATCATCAGCGAGCCTTCGCGCGCAGCGTACCGCGCGATCGCGGTGCGACTGGCGGAGCAAGGGGCCGAGGCCATCATACTGGGCTGCACCGAGATCGGGCTGCTGCTGAAGGATGGCGATTGCTCGATCCCGCTGCTCGATACGACCGCACTTCATGCCGAAGCCGCGGTCGACTATCTGCTGGCACCATGAGCCAGAACCTGTTCCTGCAATTCGCCGTATCGTCACTGATGGTGGTGTTCTGCGTCGTAATCCACGGGCTGGGCCTGTTTGGGCTTAACCGGGCGCTGCGCACGGAGGCCTCGATCGAACGGCTGCAACGCATTGATCCACTCTCGCCGCGCGGCACGGCTTTCACTCTGGTCGTCGTAATCGCCATGCTGGCGCTTCACGGAATCGAGATCTGGCTGTTTGCGCTGGCCTACATCGTGCTCGGCGCGATCCCGCAGCTTGAACCGGCGCTCTATTTCTCGACCATCAGCTATTCCACTGTGGGCTACAACGATCTGCACATGGCACCCGACTGGCGTTTGCTGGGTGCCTTTGAGTCGGTGTTGGGAATCTTCCTGCTTGGCTGGTCGACGGCCTTCTTCTTCCGCATGATCGGGCGGATCGACCCGCACTAGAAAGATACCGGGTTCTCGATCGGCGCGTCACCCTTGCGAGAAGCCGCATAGGCTTCGGCCGCTTTCATCACCCGCATCATGTTGCGGCTGGCCAGGCCTTCCAGTTCGGCCTGGGTCCAGCCGCGCCGCGCCAGTTCGACGAACAGCGCGGGATAGGTCGAAACGTCTTCCATCCCGGCCACTGTGGTCTCAATCCCGTCATAGTCCCCGCCCAGGCCAACGGCATCCGCTCCGGCCAGCTTGCGGATGTGATCAAGGTGATCGGCCACGTCCTTGAGTGAGCCGATCGGTGCCGGATTGGCCTTGACCCAGGCAGACAAGGCATCCGCCGCCACCTTGGGCTGGCCGATATGAAGCGCCTTCAGCCGCGCTTCCTCGGTCGCACGCTGCACGTTCCACTGCCGCGTCGCCTCGACCACATAGGCCGGATAGGCGTTGACCATCACGATCCCGCCATTGGCCTTCAGCCGCGCCAGTACGGCATCGGGCACGTTGCGCGGGTGGCTGTTGACCGCCAGCGCATTCGAGTGGCTGAAGATCACCGGCGCCTTGGCGACATCGAGCGCGTCCATCATCGTAGCCTCGCTGACATGGCTAAGATCGACCAGCATGCCGAGCCGCTGCATCTCGCGCACCACGTCGCGGCCGAAGTCGGTCAGGCCGTCATGCACCGGGGCGTCGGTGGCGGCATCTGCCCAGGCGGTATTCTTGAAATGGGTCAGCGTCATGTAGCGCGCGCCCAGTTCGTACATCTGGCGCAGCACGGCCAGGCTGCCCCCGATCGAGTGGCCCCCCTCCATCCCCATCAGCGAGGCGATCTTGCCCGCCTTCATCGCCTTGGCGACGCAGTCGGATGTGACACAGAGCTGCATGTCGGCCGCGTTGCGGGCGACCAGTCGCTTGGTCACGTCGATCTGCTCAAGTGTTGCCTGGACCGCCTGCTGGTCGTTAAGATTGGCCGAGACATAAACCGACCAGAACTGCGCTCCGACCTTGCCCGCCCGCAAGCGCTGGAGGTCGGTCTGCATCGCCGCCACGTTCTTGGCCGGATCGGCGGTGCCAGCCGTATCCGCAAAGCTGAAATCGCCGAGCACGTTTTTGCGCCGGTCACGCAGCTGTTCAGGCACGTCGTTGTGTCCGTCCCACACCGGCGCGGCCTTGAGCGCGGCGGCGGCGACCGCCTCCGGGCTTTGCGCGGCAAGCGGCGCGGCGAAAGCCAGAAGCGAGGCGGCGAGCAACAGATGGTGGCGCATGGGGTTCCTGTGGACTGTTTGGCGCCAGCCTAGCCGAGCCGCTCCGGCGATCAACCCTTGGCTGCGCCGGGGCGAAGGGGATCAGCGCTTGCGCGCGGCTACAAACCATGCTGGCAGGAACAGCGATGGACCTGCTCGCCGATCCCGCTACCCTTGCCCTCGCCGTACTGGCCGTTGCTATCCTCGGTCTCGCCAAGGGCGGGTTCTCGGGACTGGGCGTACTGGGAACACCACTGCTGGCCCTCGCGCTGCCACCAGCCGTCGCGGCGGCGGTGTTGCTGCCCGTGCTGCTGGTGCAGGATGTGGTCAGCGTCTGGTCGTTCCGCCACCACTGGAGCGGCTGGATCGTCGCCTGGATGCTGCCGGGAGCGGCGGTAGGTGTTGCGCTCGGCACGTTCCTCGCCGCTTCGGTGCCGGAGGAGCGGCTGCTGCTGGTCCTCGGCCTGCTGACGCTGACCTTCGGGCTTTACCGCCTGTGGCTTGAGCGTGGCGGGCGGATTGTCGCGCCGTCGGATTCGCCCGGCTGGGTCGGCACGCTGTTCGGCATAGGGGTCGGTTTCACCAGCCAGGTCGCCCATGCCGGCGGGCCGCCGTTCCAGATCTGGGTCACCCCGCGCCGCCTGCCGCATGAAACTTACGTCGGCACCAGCTCGATCGTCTTTGCAGCGGTCAACTGGATGAAGGTGCCAAGCTACATCGCACTTGGCTCGCTCAACCGCCAGACCCTCACTGCCGCGGCGCTGCTGATGCCGCTGGCGATAGTCAGCACGATTGGCGCAGTCCGCCTGATCCGGCGGATGGATACCGCGCGGTTCTATACGCTGATCTATGTGCTGATGGTGCTGCTTGGCGCCAAACTGACCTGGGACGGCCTGGGCTAGAAAACTTGGCGCACCCGACAGGATTCGAACCTGTGACCTCTGCCTTCGGAGGGCAGCGCTCTATCCAGCTGAGCTACGGGTGCCGAAGCAGGGCGAGCGGTTAGCAGCACGGCGACGCTTGCGCCAGCGCATTTTCGGACCGCAGCGCCGAGGCGCCCGAATTAGCGATTTGGCAAGGGCGTTTGGCTATCACCGCTATCCATGAACGCACAGCCGCCATTCTTCAACCCGCCGAAGGGATCGCCGCCGGTTCTCGTGCCGGGGTCGGGCCGGGCCGAGTTCGGCCAGGCCTCGGCCAGCACGATGGGCATGAAGTGGGCGGCGCTGCACGATGCAGCTGGCGTGGTGGCGGTGCTGGCCGGACTGGCGGCCGAGCCGATGCAGCCCGAGGTCCGCAATTTCCCTGCGATCATGCGTGATGTCGCCGGCTGGCGCCGCAATCTGGCCGAACAGGGCATTGCCGATCTGGCCGCGATCATGGAACCCGGCCTTGCCGCGCTGCTGGCGGTCCAGGCCCGGGGCGTGAGCCCGAGCACGGCCGCGCTGGCACTGTGGCAGGAATTTCAGGCCGCGCGCGCCGGGTTGCTGATGCTTGTCCCGCCACCTGAAGAGGTTCCGCCGCCGCTCCGGTTTGCTTGAGCGCTTGCACGGTTCCCGGTCTGTTCCTATGCTTCGGCCATGACCGGAGCCGCGATTCCCGCAATTGTTGATGCTGAGCTGAAGGCAGCACAAACGGTTGCCCGCGGTATCTGCCGGCTATTTGCCCGCAATGACATCTGGTGTCTGCCCGAAATGCCGCTGCGCTCCAACCGCCGCGCCGACCTGATGGGAATCGATGCCAAGGGCCACCTCGTGATCGTCGAGATCAAGGTCAGCAAGGCCGATCTGTTGGGCGATGCCAAGTGGCCCGATTACCTGGATCATTGCGACCGGTTCTATTGGGGTCTTGCCGCCCATCTCGACCGCGCCTGCATGGAGACCGAGGCCTTCCGCCCCGAACGCTGCGGGTTGATCGTGGCCGATGGCTATGATGCCGAGATCCTGCGTCCCGCGCCAACAGTCCCGCTTAACGCCGCGCGCCGCAAGGCCGAGGTGGAGCGGCTGGCGCGTGCGGCGCTGCGCCGCCAGCAAGGCTTGGTCGATCCGGCGGGCTACGACTGGGGTTGATGCCGGTCCTTGAGCTTGCGCAGGATTGCGTGCTTGTCTTGCGGACGCAGCATCGGCCAGTCGGCAATTTCCCCCAGCGTGCGCTTGCAGCCCAGGCACCAGCCGGTGGAATGGTCGATCCGGCAGGTCCCGTCGCAGGGCGAATCGGGTCCGCGCATCGCGCTGGTTCCTAGCGCTTGACCGCCGGCTCGCGCGACAGGCGCGTCATCAGCAGCGCCGCACGCTTGGCCTGGCGCCACAGGCTGGGGACATCGACCGTCTCGGCCGCCGTGTGATCGCCCTCGCTGGCCGGGCCAAGCCCGACCAGGCTATCGACATCGGCGGCGACGAAGCTGACATCGCCCGCACCGCGCTTCAGCGGATCGAGTGCGGCCATCTCAGGCAGGCCGAGCGTGGCGTTGACGCCATTGAGCTTGGCCAGCAGCGCGCGGTTGCCTTCAGTTGGCGCCATCGGCGGGTACTTGTCTTCGAACACCAGGGTTGCCGTGCCGCCATTGAACGGCCGCGCGACAATCTCGCGCATCTTGGCTTCGGTCCGCTGGATCGATTCGCGAGTCAGGGCGCGGACATCTCCCATGGCCACCGCTACGCCGGGGATGATATTGGTCTTGCCGGTCGCCTCGGCATTGGCACCGCTCGCTGCGATCGAAGCACTGGCCCCGCCGGCCACCATGCCCACGTTAAAGGTCAGGTTCGGTTCCGGCAGCTCCTTGCGAAAAGCGGCGAGGATTTGCGCGAGCGGGTAGATCGCGCCTTCCCCGGCCCGCTCCGAGAAGATCCCGCTGGAGTGACCGCTGCGGGCAGTCACGGTAACTTTCCAGTTGCCCGCCGAGCGCCGGGCGATCGAGCCCATGTCTTTTCCGTCTTCCTGGCTCAAACCTTCGAAGTCGAGCGCCGCATCGGCCCGCTTGCCCGCCGCGATCAGGTCGGCGCGCGCGATCGAGAGCGGCAGGCCGGCTTCTTCTTCGTCCCCGGTCAGAACGATCTCGATATTCGCATCCTTGAGCGTACCCGCCTTGTGCATGGCGCGCAGCGCCGCAAGCATGGCGATCACCCCGCCCTTGTCGTCGGCGGCGCCGGGGCCTTTGACCTTGTCGGCACTGATCCGCTCGAACTTCTGGAATGGGTGGTCCAGCTCGAACACCGTATCGAGGTGCCCGATCAGCAGCAGTCGCTTGGTGCCTTTCTTTCCCTTATGCTCGGCAATGAAGTGGCCGGCACGGCCAACGGCGGACTGATCGACCCAGCGCACGGTAAAGCCCAGCGCTTCGAATTCGGGCACCAGCATATCATGCACGGCGCGAACGCCTTTGACGTTGCGGGTACCGCTGTTCTGGTTGACCAGCTTTTCCAGCAGCGCGAGGTGGCGCGCCTGTTCAGCATCGACCGTCGCGATCATCACCTGTTCGGCCTTGCTCGGCGGCGCGGCCAGCAGCGGGGCGGGAAGAACCAGGGCGGCGATCAGCGCGGCGGGCGCGAGCAAGTGACGTGTCAGCATGGCCGCACCCTGCCAAAGCCCTGTCCTGGGTGCCAGCGCAATTTTCTTGCTTTTTGTTGCAATGCAAACTAGAGGACGCCTTGCAATCGGCGCGTGGGCCCTGTTTCCACCGCAGTTCCGGCAGCGTGAGGTCACCGTTTCCACGGAAGACTTGCCCGAACGTACGATCGCCGCATTCGCTGAAGCTTCCTCTTTCACGCAGGGTCGCATCGAACGACACCTTGCTTCGCATGGCGGGATCATTCCGTCTGCGCCGCTTCATATTGAAGAGATTTTATGACCTATTTTACCGATCTTGGCCTGGCCGAGCCGCTTGTCCGTGCGCTTGAGACCAAGGGCTATTCCGATCCCACCCCGATCCAGCGCCAGGCGATCCCGGCGCTGCTCGAAGGCCGTGACCTGTTGGGCATCGCCCAGACCGGCACCGGCAAGACCGCCGCTTTCTCGCTGCCTTCGCTGCACCGCCTGGCGGCCAATCCCAAGGCGCGCAGCAATGCCTCGTGCCGGATGCTGGTCCTTTCGCCGACCCGCGAGCTGGCCGCCCAGATCGCCGAGAACATGCGCGGCTATGCCAAGTACCTGAACCTTTCGGTCCAGTGCGTGTTCGGCGGGATCCCCGTCGGCAAGCAGGCCCGTGCGCTGGTTCCGGGCTGCGACATCCTGGTCGCCACCCCTGGCCGCCTGCTCGACCTGATCGACCAGCGCGCCCTGACGCTGCGCAATGTCGAGATCTTCGTGCTCGACGAAGCTGACCAGATGATGGACCTGGGCTTCATCGTGCCGCTGAAGCGCGTGGCCAACATGCTCCCCAAGGAGCGCCAGAGCCTGTTCTTCAGCGCGACCATGCCCAAGGCGATTGCCGAGCTGGGCAAGCAGTTCATCTCCAACCCGGTCCGGGTTGAAGTGACGCCGCAGGCCACCACGGCTGAGCGCGTCGATCAGTTCATCACCTTCGTCAACCAGAGCGAAAAGCAGGCGCTGCTTTCGCTGCGGCTGCGCGCCGGTCTGGCCGATGGTTCGATCGAGCGCGCGCTGGTCTTCACCCGCACCAAACACGGGGCTGACCGCGTCGTGCGCCACCTGACCACCGCCGGCGTCAATGCCGCGGCGATCCATGGCAACAAGAGCCAGGCCCAGCGCACCGCTGCCCTGCTGGCCTTCCGCAAGGGCAGCACCCCGGTGCTGGTGGCGACCGACATCGCCGCCCGCGGGATCGACGTGACGGGCGTGAGCCACGTGTTCAACTTTGAACTGCCCAACGTGCCGGAACAGTATGTCCACCGGATCGGCCGCACCGCGCGCGCCGGCGCCGATGGCGTGGCGCAGAGCTTCTGCGCCCCGGATGAAAAGGCCTACCTCAAGGACATTGAGCGCCTGACCGACGTCAAGCTGATGCCCATGCCGCTGCCGGAAGACTTCCAGAAGGAAGCCGCCCGCCTGCCGCTGCCGAGCCGCAAGCCGGCCGAGGCCGAGCAGGATGCCCGCCGCGAGGAACGCGATGCCCGCGGGCGTGGCGGTCAGCCGCGCGGCGGCCAGGGTCGCGGCGGTCGCAACAACAACCGCAGCCCCGGCGGCCAGAGCCGCGACGGGCAGAGCCGCGATCAGCACCATCGCAATGAACACGTCCGCAAGGAATGGGCCCCGCGCGAACAACGCGGCCCGGTCTTCAACCCGCTCGCCGCGGAAGAGCGTGAAGCCCGCCAGTTCGGCGTGATGCCCAAAGCCGGCGCCAACACCGCCGAACGCCGACCGGCTCCGACCGGTGACCGTCGTCCGGCCCCGACCGGGGATCGCCGTCCGGTCCGTCAGGGCGAACGCCGCGATGGCCCGCAGGGTGAACGTCGTCCCGCTCCGCATGGCGGCGATCGCCGCCCCGGTGGCGATCGGCGCGATGGCGGGCGCAGCGGCCAGGGCCAGTTCCGCGGCAAGAGCCACAACGCCCGCTAACAGGGCTGGCGCCGCGAATCGCGGCGCGGCATAAGGCGCGGCAATGCAGGATCTGTCTGGTTCGGGATGGCAAGCGGCCGCATGGTCGGCAGGGGCGATGACGCTGATCGTCGCGCTGCGCTATCTCCTTACCAGCGGGGCCTTTGCCTGGGCGACACGGATCGTGCGGCCCGGCCTCTACCAGGGGCTGGAGCCGCAGATCCGGCGCGAGATCGGCTGGTCGCTGGCCTCGGCAGCGATCTATGGCGTGCCCGCCGGAGTGGTTGCCTGGGGCTGGCAGCAGCTTGGCTGGACCCGGATTTACACCGACTTCAGCGCCTTTCCGCTGTGGTACCTACCGCTGTCAGTGCTGCTTTACCTCTTTGCGCACGATACCTGGTTCTACTGGACTCACCGCTGGATGCATCGACCCTGGCTGTTCCGCCGGGCTCATGCGGTCCACCACGCCAGCCGCCCACCGACGGCCTGGACAGCGATGAGCTTTCACCCCTGGGAGGCTGTCACCGGCGCGCTGGTGATCCCGGCGCTGATCTTCTTCATTCCCATCCACGTGGCGATGCTGGGGCTGGTCCTCGCAATCATGACGCTGATGGGGATCACCAATCACATGGGCTGGGAGCTCTTTCCGGCCCGCCTCGTTCATTCGCGCTTAGGGGGATGGCTGATAACAGCCAGCCACCACCAGCGGCATCACGAGAACTATCAATGCAATTATGGCCTCTATTTTCGCGTCTGGGACCGGCTGTGCGGCACCGATCGCGGCCTTTCCTCGCTCTGATCCTGGCAGCGCCGCTGCTCGGGGCGGGCAACCCGGCCTTGACCGAGGTGAGCGTGGTGGTCACCGGGCTGCGCAATGCCAAGGGCCAGGTCCTCGCCTGCCTGACGGCCCAGCCCAAGGGCTTTCCCGATTGCCGCAAGGATCCTGCGGCAAGAAATGCCGTCGTTCCTGCCGGCACCGAAGTGCGGATCAACTTTGGCGCGGTGCCGGCCGGGCGCTATGCGATCTCGATGATTCATGACGAGAATGCCAACCGCAAGATGGACATGGCGCTGATGATGCCCAAGGAAGGCTACGGGTTTTCCCGCGATGCGCCGGTAAGGATGGGCCCGCCCAAGTTCGACAAGGCCGCCTTCGAAGTGAGCGGCGTGGCGATCGAGCAAAAGGCGCGGATGCGCTACCTTTTCTAAGGACAGTGAAGGATTTGGCGCGGCAATGACGTCACTTAGGGCGTGACGCCAGGGCGATTGGCGCAACTTAACGGTTAATTTACCATGTTGCGCGAGAAACCCACTGACAGGCACTCAGTGGGGAAACCACATGGATACGTATCGGGGCAATTTTTCGGACCATGCCGACACCGGCGATGAATGGCCCGACCTCGACAATCACGAGGAGGAAGTGGTGAGCGAACCGCCGCCGAACCCCGTCGGGCAAGACGAGCGCCGCATGCAGGTGCGCGCCTACAACCATTGGGCGAGCCTGCTGGGCGATCGCGCCTTCCCCTCGATCGAAGACCTTGAGCCCGACAATCTCCCGGATTTCGGCCCCTACAGTGTCCTGCTGGACTTCACCGGCGGGATCGAGAACCCTTCGATCCGCTACCTTGGTGACAAGCTGGCCAGCGAGTGCGGCACCGACGGCGAGATCCATACGCTGGACGACGTGCCGAGCCGTTCCCTGCTCAGCCGCATTACCGATCACTACATGCAGATCCTGGCCAACCAGGCGCCGATCGGGTTCGAGGCGGAATTCGTCAACCAGCGCGAATCGACGATTCTCTATCGCGGCATCCTGCTGCCCTTCTCGAGCGACGATGACACCATCGACTTCATCTATGGCGTGATCAACTGGAAGGAACTGGCCGACCAGCGCACCACCGATGCCCTGCTGCAGGAAATCGACCAGGCTCTGGAAGAAACCCCGCACGAAGTTCGCCGCGACGAACTGACCGACTGGGCCGATGGTCCGGCTGACGTCATGCCGGGCTTTGTCACGTTGGATAGCGATGACAATGTGCTCGATCTTGGTGCTTTCGCGTCTGATGAAGCCGGCGATGACCTGGCTTTCCCTGCGCCGCAGTTCGGCGCGCTGGATGCCGGCGGCGAAGATAGCGATCTAACCACGGTCTATGACGCCGAACCCCTTGAACTGAACGCCGAAGAGCCCACTGACATGGGCCTGGCTGACTGGCTGGCCTCGGCCCGCGAGCTGGCCGAAGCCGCGCGCGGCAGCGAAGACCGGACCCGCCAGGCGCTCTATGCTGCAATTGGCCGGGCCTATGACTTCTCTCTGGCCGCGGTCGAAGCGCCGGAAGAGTTCAACGAGCTGGTGGCCGACTATGGCCTGACCGTCCAGGACCGGGCCCCGATGACCCCGGTGGTCAAGCTGGTCTTCGGCGCGGACTACGACAAGACCCGCCTGACCGAATATGCCACGGCGCTCAGCCATGCGCACCGCGTCGGCGTGGCCCGCGGTTCGCTCGGCCAGTACCTGGCCAGTGCGCCGGGCGGCCTGAAGGGCATCGTCAACGAGGAACGCCGCGCCAAGAAGGCCGAAGCGGGCGTCGAGGAAGTCGTGCGCGACACGCCGCGCGAAGCCCTGGCCCGCAAGTTGCGCAAGCTGGAAGCCTATCCGCTCGATAGCGTCTCGGCCGAAGGCAACGAGTTCACCCTGCTGGTGGCCCGCCGCTTGCCCAGCGGTGAAGTGGTTCTGCTGGGCGAAGTCGGCGACGATGTGCCGCTGCTGGAGCGTGCCGCCCGCAAGCTGGTCGGCTAACCCGCCACTACCTGAGAGCGAGTGGGGCGCCGTGCCGGAAGGCATGGCGCCCTTCGCTTTTGCTCGCTAGACGCTGGCCTATGGCGATCGTCGGGAGAAACAAGCGCATGGGCTGGATTGGCTGGACTGTGACTGTCCTGCTGCTGCTGGCGGCTGCCGCCTTTGCTGTCTGGCGATATGCCCACGCAACCGGCGCGGTCGGCCTGCTCGACCTGGCGGACCGGACCGTCGGCGGCACGGCCGGAACGCTGGAGGTGGCAAGTGGCATCCGCTATGGCCCGCTCCCCGCCCAGCGGCTCGACATCGTTGCCCCCAATAAGCCTGGCCCGCACCCGGTGCTGGTCTTCATCCACGGCGGCGGCTGGCACTCCGGTCGCCCCGAGGACTATCACTTCATCGGCCGGACCTTTGCCCGCGCGGGCTATGTCGTGGTCCTACCCGGCTACCGGCTGGTGCCCGATGGCGTCTATCCCCACATGCTGGAAGACGGCGCGGCGGCGGTCGCCTGGACTGCGCAAAACGTTGCGCGTTATGGCGGCGATCCGAGCCAAGTTGTGCTGATGGGCCATTCGGCAGGTGCGCATACAGTGGTTATGCTCGGACTTGAACGGCAGTGGCTGGGCCGTCTGGGACTGCCCGAGGGCTTCATGAAAGGTGTGTTCGGCCTTTCCGGTCCCTATGACTTCCACCCGTTCACCTCGGATTCCGCCCGCAATGCCTTCGGCCATGTCAAGGATCCGAAGCTGACCCAGCCGATCACCTTCGCGCGCGGGGATGCCCCGCCAATGCTGCTGCTGACAGGTGACGCCGATACAACCGTGAAACCGCGCAACAGCAAGGTTCTCGCAAAGGCGCTGACGGAACGCGGCGGTCGGGCCGAACTGGTGATACTGCCCGGCGTCGATCATGCTGGAACAGTGCTCAAGCTGGCTCAGCCATTCTCGCGCGATGCCAGCGTCAGCGCCCCGGTGCTGGACTTCCTGGCGCGCCTGCGCCAGCCTTCAGCGCCCATTCAGGCGCCGGCGGAGTAAAGACGGTCCCATGCGCATTCTTGCCCGCCTGCTTGCCCTGATTGCCGCCTGGTCGCTGACGATCCAGCCGGCGGCAGCGCAGTCGATCCTGCGCGACGCAGAGACCGAAGCGCTGCTGCACGACATGGCCGCGCCGCTGATCGCCGCGGCCGGCCTTAACCCGAACAACGTCGACGTGGTGGTCATCAACGACCCCTCGCTCAATGCCTTCGTCGCCGGCGGCCAGGTGGTCTATCTCCATTCCGGCCTGCTCAATGCTGCCAGCACGGCGAACGAGGTCCAGGGCGTGATCGCGCACGAGCTGGGCCATATCACCGGCGGCCACGTGATCAGCGACGGCGGCAGCAAGGCGGCTGGAAACATCAGCATCCTTTCGCTGTTGCTGGGCGTCGCGGCGGCTGCAGCAGGCGCCGGCGACGCGGCAATTGGCGTTATCATGGCCGGCCAGCAGGCTGCACTGGGCAAATACCTTTCGTTCAGCCGGGCGCAGGAGTCGACGGCTGACGCGGCCGGCGCTCAGTTCCTGTCGAAAGCGGGGATTACCGGGCGGGGTTCGGTCGAGTTCTTCAAGAAGCTCCAGAACATGGAGTTTCGCTATGGCTACACCCGCACCCCGGACAACGAGTTCTACCGCACCCACCCGATGACGGGGGACCGCATTGCCACCTTGCAGGACACCTACGAGCGCGATCCAGCCTACAACAATCCGCTCGACCCCAAGCTCGAAGCCCGGTTCCAGCGCGCCAAGGCCAAGCTGTTTGGCTACCTCGGCGAACCGGCGCAGGTGATGCGGACCTATCCCGAGACCATGACCGACATCCCTGCGCGCTATGCCCGGGCCTATGCCTGGCATCGTCAGGCCTTCCCTGAGAAGGCGCTGGCTGAGGCCGATGCCCTGCTCGCCAAGGCGCCTAACGATCCCTATTTCCTCGAGCTCAAGGGCCAGATCCTGCTCGAAACCGGCAAGCCCGCCGAAGCGCTCGATGCCCTGCGCCGCGCGACCGAGTTGTCGGGCAACCAGCCGCTGATCGCAACAATCTTCGGTCACGCGCTGATCGCGACCGAGAACCCGCAGAATTTCGCCGAAGCGCAGCAGGTCCTCAAGAATGCCGTGGCGCGCGATCGCGAGAATCCCTTCGCCTGGTACCAGCTTGGCGTGGTCTATGCCGCCAATGGTGATCTCGCCCGCGCGCACCTGGCCAGCGCCGAACAACAGGTAATGAATTGGCAGATGCCCCAGGCATTGCGCAGCGCCGAAGCGGCCGAAGCCCAACTGCCCAAGGGCTCGCCTGACTGGCTGCGGGCCCAGGACATCGCAATGCAGGCGCGCGCAGCGATTGAACGGGCGAACAAACGCAAGTAGGCCGGTCGGCATGGCCGGAACCGAACCAAACCCCCGCTCCCCCTGGGTAATCCTCGCACTCATCATTGTCGCGCTGATCGGCGGACTGGGCGGCTGGCTGCTCGGTGCGCGGCAGAACCCGTCGGACCAGGCCGCGATCGAGGAGATCGTCCGCAATTATATCCTTGAGCACCCCGAGATCCTGCCCGAGGCGATGGAGCGGCTCCAGGCCCGCGAGAACGGGAAGCAGGTGGCGCGTGCCGGCGATGCGCTGACCGCCCCCTTCCCCGGTGCCATATTGGGCAACCCCAACGGCTCGGTGATCTTGGTCGAATTCACCGACTATGCCTGTGGCTATTGCCGCGCCTCAGTGCCCGAGGTTGAGGCCCTGATCGCCGCCAATCCCGATCTCAAGGTGGTGATCCGCGAGCTGCCGATCCTCTCCCCCGCCAGTGCCGATGCCGCGCGCTGGTCGCTCGCCGCTGCTGAACAGGGCAAGTTCGAGGCCTTCCACAAGGCCATGTTCGCCAGCGGCCGGCCTGCTGCCGATACGATCGAGGCGGCAGCGACCCGCGCCGGCCTTGATCTGGACCGCGCCCGCAAGGTCATTGCCGAACCGCGCGTCGCAGCCGAAATCAGGCAGAACCTCGCGTTCGCCCAGCAGCTGCGGATAGACGGCACCCCCAGCTGGGTGATCGGCGAACAGCTGATGGCCGGCGCAGTCGGCCAGAAAGTGCTGCAGGAAGCGATCGACGCGGTGAAGGCCGACTCTGGGCCGGAGCCGAAGGGCTAGGTCCTATTCGGCTTCGGCCAGCTTGGCATACATTGAGTTGATCGGGCGGGCCATGACCCGGCGCAGCATTGGCTCGAAGAACTCGAGCGGTTCGCTCTGGTAGTCCGGATCGAAGGCGGCCTGGTCATACTTCTCGCAGAATTCGGCGCAGGCGTCGAAATAGGGATTGCCGCGGAAACGCTCGCGAATATTGCGGTCCATGCCGACGTAGTGGAAGTAATAGTGCCCCTGGAACGCGCCATGGTTCTGGCAGATCCAGTGGATCTCTTCCGAAACGAACGGCTTGATGATCGAGGCGGCAACTTCCGGGTGGTTATAGGTCCCCAGCGTATCGCCGATGTCGTGCAGCAGGGCCATCACGACATAGGCTTCATCCCGCCCGTCGCGATGTGCGCGGGTCGCGGTCTGCAGCGAGTGCTGCAGCCGGTCGACCGGGAAGCCGCCGAAATCGCCGTCGAGCAGCTTGAGATGGGCGAGCACGCGGTCCGGCAGGTCGCGCGCAAAGGCCATGTACTCGCTGGAAATCAGCGACCAGTCTTCCTGGGTGCCTTCGGTCATTGCGCGGAACTTGGCGCGCTCATGGCTGCCGTGGTGGATGGGGCTGTCGATATCGGCCATTGGTTCTCTCCCGTTTGGCACAAAAGCTAATCCAAAGGCGCGCCTCACGCAAAACATTCGCGAGAGGCCCTGCTTTTCTGCTAAGCTGCGCCCCATGGCCGTGCTGCCCTTCCGTCCGACCCCCTTTTTTGCCAACAAGAACCGGGCCTTCTGGCGCCTCCAGGCGGCCGGCTGGGGCGGGGCCATGCTGCTGCGCGCGATGTCGGGCATCGCCAATGGCCTGGAACTGAGCTTCCTGGTGCTGGTGCTGATCTCCACCGTAACGGGGTTTTCGATCACGCTGATTCTCTCGGTGATCTACCGCCAGCTGATCAACCAGCGGCCGCTGATCACCTGGGGGGTGACAGCGATCGTGCTGCCGATCGCCGTGGGCTTTTACGTGTTCGTCGATGCCTGGGTTTCGGCACTCTATTACGCAGACGATGCATCGGGCGTCGCATCGCGCTTTATCGGGCTGTTCTATATCGGCCTGACCCTGCTAGGCGCCTGGTCAGCGCTCTATTACGCAATCAACTTTTTCCTGCAGATCGAAGAGCAGAACGATCAGCTGATCCGGCTGGAAAATCAGGCGACCCAGGCGCAGCTGGCCATGCTGCGCTATCAGCTCAACCCGCACTTCCTGTTCAACACGCTGAACTCGATCTCGACGCTGGTGCTGCTGAAACAGACCGAACCGGCCAATGCCATGCTCAGCCGGCTTTCGTCGTTTCTGCGTTACACCCTGGTCAACGAGCCGACCGGTCGCGTTACCGTGGCGCAGGAAGTTGAAACCCTGAAGCTCTACCTTGAGATCGAGCGGATGCGGTTCGAAGAGCGGCTGCGCACCAGCTTCAAGGTCGATCCGGCAGCCGAAGCGGCGCTGCTGCCGTCACTGCTGCTTCAGCCGCTGGTCGAAAATGCGATCAAATATGCGGTCAGCCCGCAAGAAGCCGGGGCTGAGATCACCATTACCGCGCAACTCATCGGACCCAACCTTCGCATCGTCGTCTCGGACACGGGGCCGGGATTGCAAAACACGGGGCATGACAACAGGTTTGCAGGCGTGACGTTCGACGGCGGGGAACAAGTTTCAACCGGAGTGGGCTTAGCCAACATTCGCGACCGGCTGGCTCAGGCCTACGGCGAAATGCATCGTTTCGAAACAATGGACCCCCCCGAAGGCGGCTTCGCCGTGCTAATCGAAATCCCGTTTGAGCGGCGTGAGCCCGCCGCTGTTCCTGCCGCCCCGCGCGCACCCGCGCTGGCTGGCTGATCCCATTCAAGGACCGCCACCATGACCATCCGCACGATCCTGGTCGATGACGAAAAACTGGCCATCCAGGGCCTGATGCTGCGCCTGCAAGCCTTCCCCGATGTCGAGATCATCGACACCTGCTCCAACGGGCGCGAGGCGATCCGCAAGATCAAGACCGAAAAGCCCGACCTGGTGTTCCTCGACATCCAGATGCCCGGCTTTGACGGCTTCAGCGTGGTCAAGGGCGTGATGGAGATCGAGCCGCCGCTGATCGTCTTCGTCACCGCCTATCAGGAGCACGCCGTCCGCGCCTTCGAGGCCAACGCGGTGAACTATCTCATGAAGCCTGTCGATGAGGACAAACTGGCCGATACGCTGGAACGCGTCCGCCAGCGCCTCGCCGAGAAGCGCTCGGCCGAAGAGGCCGAGAAGCTCAAGTCGGTCCTCGCCGAAGTGGCGCCTGATGCAATGGAAGCCATGCCTGACGAGGGCGAGCCGGCGGCTGCCCGCTATGAGCGGCTGATCAACATCAAGGACAAGGGCCAGATCTTCCGCGTCGATGTCGATTCAATCGAGCGGATCGAGGCGGCGGGCGACTACATGGTCATCTACACCGCCGACAACAGCCTTATCCTGCGCGAGACGATGAAGGACCTCGAACGGCGGCTCGACCCGCGCGTGTTCCAGCGCGTCCACCGCTCGTGGATCGTTAACCTCAACCAGGTCCGCCAGGTGAAGCCGCACACCAATGGCGAATGCTTCCTGGTGTTGGAAAGCGGCGCAGACGTGAAGGTGAGCCGTTCCTACCGCGACGTGGTTGCGCGGTTCGTGCACTGATCAGGCCATCTGGCTAACCGCCCGATTGACCCGAGCTTGTCGAAGGGCTGCTTTTTTCTTAGCGGTGCGCGCGTGCCGCAAGTCAAAGGATGGTCCTTTGGCAGGCTCACGACGAAGGGTTTGCGGTGAAACCTGGCTTCTCCCTCCCCGGCTTCGACCTTGACGCCTTCGTCCGCGCCACGCTGGATGAGGATCTCGGCCTCGGCCTGCCCGGCGGCGGTCACGACGTGACCAGCGAAAGCGTGATCCCGGCCGATGCCCGTTTTGCCGGGGTGATGGACAGCCGCGATGCAATCACTGTCGCGGGCCTGCCGATTGCGGTCGCCTTCTTCCGCGCGCTCGATCCCGGCATGGAGATCGAGGTGCTGGTCGAAGAAGGGGCCCAGGTGCCCGCCGGCACCGACCTGATGCGCCTGTCCGGTAATGCCCGTGCCATGCTGACGGCCGAGCGCTCGGCGCTTAACACCGTGCAGCACCTTTCGGGCATCGCCACGATGACCAGGACCTATGTCGATGCCATGCAGGGGCATGCGACCTTACTCGATACCCGCAAGACCATCCCTGGGCTGCGGCACCTCGAAAAGTACGCCACCCGGATGGGTGGGGCGAAGAACCATCGCATGGGCCTCTGGGACGCGGCGATGATCAAGGACAACCATGTCCTCGTTGCCGGCGGTGTCGCGGAAGCGGTTCACCGGGCCCGGAAAGCGGGTGTGCAGGATGTGATCTGCGAGGTCGACCACCTTGACCAGATCGAACCGGCCCTGGCTGCCGGGGCCAGCCATCTGCTGCTCGACAATATGGACGTGCCGACCTTGCGCGCAGCTGTGGCGCTGATCGCCGGCCGGGTGCCGAGCGAGGCTTCGGGCGGGGTGCGGCTCGATACGATCGGCGCAATCGCGGCGACCGGCGTGACCTATGTCTCGGTCGGCCGCCTGACCCAGAGCGCCCCGGCTGCCGACATCGGGCTCGACTTTACGCCGCTATGATCCGTGCGGCGCTGGCAGCAGTGGCGCTGATGCTGCCGCTCCCGGCGGCGGCCCAGGCCTTCCAGTGCCGCCCCCCGGCGCGGCTTTCGATGCCGCCCGCGCCCGCGCAGGGACAAGCCGTGCGCATGCCGATCGCGCGTTATACCCTCGCGGCGAGCTGGTCGCCCGAGCATTGCAAGAGCCGGGGGAGCAGCGATCCGCTGCAATGCGGCGGGAAGACCGGGCGGTTTGGTTTCGTACTCCACGGTCTTTGGCCAGAAGGCGCGGCCGGGCGCTGGCCGCAATGGTGCTCCTCCACGCCGCGCCCGACGCTGGCGCAGCTGTCAGAGAACCTCTGCATGACCCCAAGCCCGCGTCTGCTTGAGCATGCCTGGGCCAAGCATGGTTCGTGCATGGCGAAGCGGCCCGAGGCCTACTTCAAGATTGCCACGATCTTGTGGCGATCGATTCGCTGGCCGGATGCCGACCGCCTGTCTCGGCAGGGTGGACTGACAGTTGGCGATCTGCGCAGCGCCTTCGTGGCGCGCAATCCCGATTGGCCGCGTGAAGCCATCGGTGTCGATACCAGCCGCACCGGGTGGCTGCGCGAACTGCGGCTCTGCTATGGGCTCGATTATCTGCCCAAGGCTTGTCCGCGTTACGCCTATGGCCTGCGCGATTCGGCGGCGCTGAAGATCTGGCGCGGGCTTTAACGCCGCGACTGGAAGAACTGGCGCAAAAGCCCGGCTGCCTCCGCCTCGCCCATGCCCGTGTAGACCTCTGGCCGGTGCAGACACTGCGCCTGTTCGAATACCCGCGCGCCGTGCTCCACTGCACCGCCCTTGGGATCACTGGCGGCATAGTAGAGCTTGCCGATCCGGGCGTGGCTGATCGCGCCGGCACACATCGGGCAGGGCTCAAGCGTCACCCACAGCTCGCAACCATCGAGACGCTCGTTGCCCAACACCTGCGCCGCGGCGCGAATCGCCAGCATTTCGGCGTGGGCGGTCGGGTCGGAAAGGCCGCGCGGCTGATTGTGGGCTGCGGCGATCACCTTCCCGTCCTTGACGATCACCGCGCCAATCGGCACTTCGCCTGCAGATTCGCCCGCCTGGGCCTCCATAAGGGCCAGTTGCATCGGTTCAGGCAGGGGCCAACGGCTCATCTAGCCGGGCTAGATGGTAATTTTCGGTGCGGCAAGGGCATCCGCCCTTGCCTTGCAACACCGGCCCGCTCCCCCGGCCCGGCCACCCGACAGGATACCATATGGGTGGCTGGGCCGGGGGAGTGGGCCGGTGTTGCCGCGCTTCTGCCGCGCAGAAGCGCCAAAAACGACGGTATGCCTTGACCTTTCAAGGGTGAATCGGTAAGCGCGCGCCTTCCCCCACACGGGTATCCATTTTTCTAAGCGAGTTTTGACATGTCCCGCATCTGCGAACTGACCGGCAAGGGTCGTCAAGTTGGCCACAACGTCAGCCACGCCAACAACAAGACCAAGCGCGTCTTCCTGCCCAACCTGCAGAACGTCACGCTGATGTCGGAAAAGCTGGACCGCAGCTTCAAGTTCCGCGTTTCGACCCACGGCCTGCGCTCGGTCGAGCACGTCGGTGGCCTCGACAACTGGCTGCTGAAGACCTCGGATACCAAGCTTTCGGCCAATGCGCTGAAGGTGAAGCGCGAACTGGTCAAGGCTCAGGCCGCCTGATTCGCAGCGGACCCATCGGGTCTGCACCGAAACAAGCCAAGGCGTCCGGTCAGCCGGGCGCCTTTTGCTTTGCTTGCGATCCGCGCGGCGGCAGATCGGACAGGCGGAACTGCAAGCGCAGCAGCAGGGTCCGCTGGGTTGCGGCGTTGTTGTTGTCGCTGATCAACCAGGCGTTGAGTGTGCCATCGGGGCCCGGTTCGATCGCCAGGCCTTCATAATTCTCTTCCAGGCCTGTGCCATCCAGGCTGGCCAACATGGTCCCGCCCCAGTCCTGCCCGCGCCGGATCGTCGCCGGATCGGCCAGGACCAGCTTGGTGCCAAAGCGCGGCGGCATCGGCCAGCGCAGTTCGCGCAGCAGGATCAGAACCCGCCCATCAGGCAATTGCGCCACATCGGTAGGCCGGTAACCGGCTGGAGCCAAATAGCGGAAATGCCACGAGCGATCGGTGCCATCCGGCGCGTGGGGCAACAGGCGCCCCTGGTGTGCCGGGCCGCCCGCTTCGGCGATGACCAGGAAACGCCCATCCCTGAGCCGGGTCATGGCCTCGGGACCGCTGTTTTCCGGCCACCCGGCCAGCTCCGGAGCGGCGAAGACTTCCGGCTTGGCCTGTCCGGGAGCAGTGCGCATGAACGTGTTGCGCCGTTCCAGGGTCAGCCAGACCGCCACCCCATCTTGATCAAGCGCGGCCGCTTCCACGTCACGCGACGATTTGACGCCGGCATATTTGGGCAACAGCCGCGCTATCCGCACGGCACCGGGCTGTCCGGGCATGGGCAAGTCAAGCCGCACGCCGAAATCGCTGAATGCGCTGAGCCGCCCTGGTCCGGAAACGACCAGCGCGGAGTACCCGCCGAAATCCCGGTTGGGACTGGACAGGTCCCAGGCGCCAGTCAGGCGGAAGGGGCCAAGGCCCGCTTGATCGCGCGTTAGGGGCAATGATACTGCGGAAACGGACTGCGTGTCGTTTGGCAAGACCGGCTCACGCAGCCAGATCACCGGGGCAAGGCCGACCAGCAGCAGGACAGTAAACAGGCGGCGCGGCATGGCGCCGGGCATGGCCTGCATGGCCCGGCGAATCAAGCGCATCGCCGCAATTGACCTGTGCCAGGACGGGCGGCATTGTCCTGCCATCCGCGAACGAGGAGACCGCGCCGATGTTCCGCCCGACCCCTACTCTTGCCGGCCTGTGCCTGCTTGTTGCCGCGCTGCCCGCCCAGGCAAAGGACAAGCCGCTCGACGGCCCGCCGCCGGCCGTGTTCCAGGCCGTGGTTGACTGCAAGGCGCTGAGCGATCCGGCGGCGCGGCTGGCCTGCTATGACAAGGCGGTCAGCGCCATGGATGCGGCCCGTACCGCCAAGGAACTGGTGGTGACCGACCGTGCCACCGTGCGCGAAGCCAAGCGGGGGCTGTTTGGCCTGTCGCTGCCCAGCATCAAGCTGTTCGGCGGCGGCGACAACGACGATGACGAGGTGAAGGAGATCGAGAGCAAGATTTCCGCCATCCGCATGGCCAGCGATGGCTTCCCGGTCTTCACGCTGGAAGACGGTGCGCGCTGGAAGCAGACCGACGGGCGCAACACCTTCCCCAAGGCGGGCCAGAAGATCCGCATCCGCAAGGCATCACTGGGCAGCTATGTCGCCAGCATCGATGGCCAACCCGGCGTACGGGTCATCAGGCAGGCCAATTGACGCTATTCAGGGTTCGTTGCGGGTCATTTGGTCGACCGGCGGGATTGATCCGCGGATCCGGTCCGCCGTGTCGCGGGCGTTTTCATTGCCATTGGCATCAAGCCGCGCCCATTCCTGGTTAGTACGGCACACCTTGGTCCGGCTGCGCTTGACGAGCGATCCGGTCTCCGCATCGCGAATGCAGCGGATGTAGTTGGGGTGATCGGGCGTCAACGTTGCGTTGTAGGCGCGGATTTCTGACGCTTTCATCAGGATCGGCCCCGTAATCACCGGTGCGGCGGCGGCAGGCGCGCTGGCCAGAACCAGGATAGTGGCAAGCAAAGACATCGTCCTTCTCCTCAGCTTGGCGCAGAGCCAGATGGCCCGACCGGTCTAATTGCTGTTTACGGCCTTGCTGCTCATTGCATCCTGAACGCGGCGCACTTCTTCGTTGCCCGCTCGGTCGGCCGCTTCCCATTGCGCGACGGTTCGGCAGCTGAAGTTGCGCGAGACCAGCGAGCCGATTGCCGCCGAACGCACACAGCGGATGTAGTTCGGATCGGTGCGCTGCAACTTGGCATTGTGGGCGCGGATCTGAGCCTGGCTCATCTTCTTGGGATCGACGGCGGCTGGCGCTTCGAGCGTGGCCGGCACGACCACCGAAGGACCCGACACACCGATCAGCAGCGGCACTAGCAAGGAACTGAGCATTGGCGTTTTGACTCCGACTCTGTCCGGGCGCGATCGTCAGGGGCCAGCCCGTTCGAAGTCCCAGAACTTGCTGGCCATCTTGTCGCCGATATCGCGCGCTTCATCATTGCCAACGCGATCAGCAATGGCCCACTGCCGGTTGGTACGGCAACTGACATTGCGTGCCACCAGTGTGCCTATGTTAGCCGATTTGACGCAGCGGATGAAGTCGGGATGCTTGCGATCAAGCTTGCTGTTATGCTCGCGGATCTGGCTGGCGCTCATTGTCTTGGGATCGGGTTCGGCCTGCAGTGCTACAGCTGCTTCGCCAACCGGGGCGGCGGCCGCACCGGACAAGAGCATGATGGCAAGGGTGGTTAGCATCCTGGGCTCCCCGGAAATGATGCGACTCCGAAAGGTCAGTTGCCGCTGGAGTGCGAATTGGTCGTCATGTCGCGGGCCAGCTGATCGGCCCCCGCCCGCTGAACCTTTTCCAGCACCGCCCAGCGTTCGTTGGTCCGGCACACGGGTTTGCGCCCGACCAGCGAACCGGTATCGGCCTCGCGCACGCACTTGATGAAATAGGGATCCTTGCGATCAAGCTGCTTGTTGTGCGCCCGGATCTCCGCAGCCGACATTTCAGCCGGGTTCGGCTCTGGCATTGCGGTGGCGCTGGCGGGGGCTGCGGTGAGCAGCAACGTGAAGAGAATCGACATCCGAAACGGTTCCTATGCTGGTTCGCCGCGTGGCGGCCTGATCGTAACAGCTTATGGGCCAAGTCCGCGCCGCTCAACCCGCGCTGGACCGCCCGGCCAAGGCGTTGGTCGAAAAGTGCAGGTGGCTAGCGCGGGCCGCCACCGGTCAGCGCGCCATCGGCCGCCGCAAAATAGTGCAGGATCGCAGCCTGTTCGCGCGGGCTGAGATGCGGGTTCCAGCTATCGAAGATCAGAACTGCACGGCGCTGGTCGCTGTTGTTCCACGCCTCGTGCTCGATCGAATCGTCAAAGGCAAAGGCCTTGCCCTCCACCCACTCGCGCGTTTCATTGCCAACCCGAAAGCCGCAGCCCGGGGGGACTTCCAGCGCCAGGTGAATGATCGCCCGGGTGTTGGTTACCCCAGTATGCGGCGGGATCTTGCTGCGGGGGCGCAGGACCGAGAAAAAGGCATTGGGTGCCCGGCCGGGAATTCGTGCCAGCGGCAGCCGCGCCAGCACCGCGGCCGTCTGCGGGCAGCGATCCAGCACTGACTGGTGCGGGTCGCCATATTCCCAGAGGAAACAGGCTGACCAGTCGAGCGAGCCGTCGAGCGGGCTCCATTCATTGTCGGGGGTGCCTTCTTCGAACCGCACATACGGCCGGATCAGGTCACCCGGGGCATCAAGCAGCGCGCGCAGTTCGGCCTGGATCTGCGGGGTGGCAGCCTCAAGCTCATCAAGCCAGGGGAAGTGCCGGCGATCGAAATACTCGTCTTCCGGCAGAAACGGATAGAACACGCCGGCGCACTGGTTGTGATAGACTCGCCGGCGACCCAGGGCGTGGTCGACAAAGGCGCGCACGCGGCGTTCCTCGGTCTCGTCGCGGCCCGGATCGGCGGCCAGCGCCGCCTCTGCCGCAGTCGCCAGTTTGGCCCGCAGCCCTTCGCAATAGGCCTGGCCGACGGCAAGTTCGGCGGCAACCTCGGGAGCCAGACCCGGCAGCTGGGCGGCAAGCTGTTCCACCCCGCTCCAGGCAACCAGCGCCTGCGCCTCTTCACCCAGTCGCTGGTGCAGCTGCGCCAGGCGCAACTGGGCAACGAAGTCGAGCCGGTCAAGCGACAGCGCCCGGTCCAACGCGGATCGTTCCCCGATTGGATCACCGGCCAGGCGGTGGGCATGGGCCAGATTGCGCCACAGCGGACCGGCCGCCGGATCAGCAGCAGTGGCGCGGGTGAAGGCGGCAATGGCTACCGGCGCATTGCCGGCGCGCAGTGCGGCCATCCCTTCCGCATTGGCAAGCTGGGCTGGTGTAGAAGCCATTGCAGCAAGGCTTAGAAGCGGCGCGGCGGGGCGGCAAGCGGCAGTTGCGATGCGCCGCCGCCGGCCCTAGACCCGTGGCATGACTGCCGCACCCGCGTTTGACCTGACCGATGCCGAATGGCTGGCGCATCGCTATGTCGAAAGCGACGATGCGGTGCGGTTCATCCATGTGCCGCGCGCGGAGCATGAACGGCAGGCGTTCCTGATCGATAGTTTGCTGGGGGTCAGGCCCACCGCCGCCGATCTGCCGGCGCAGGGCCTGCTGGCGCTACCGCGCGGCCGGGTGCATTTCCTGTTTCACTCGGCCTTTTGCGGATCGACCCTGCTCGCGCGGGCGTTGTCCGTGCCGGGCGTGGCGATGGGGCTCAGCGAGCCGGCAATCCTCAACGACGTTGTCGGCTTCCGGCGACGGGGCGCGCGTCCGGCCGCGGTGGCGCGCACGGCCGACCTCGCGCTGCGCTTGCTGGGCCGTCCCTTTGGGCCGGACGAAGCGGTGATCATCAAGCCGTCTAACATCATCAATCCGCTCGCCGAGCTCTTGCTGGCGCTGCAAGAGCAGGGGCAGGCGCTGTTCCTCTATGCCCCACTGGAAACCTTCCTCGTCTCAGTCGCCCGCAAGGGGCTGCACTGCCGCGCCTGGGTTCGGGAATTGCTTGAAGGCTATGTCCACGATCGTTTCATCGACCTTGGCTTTGCCCCGGAGGACTATTTCCGGCTGACTGACCTTCAGGTTGCAGCGGTTGGCTGGCTGGCGCAGCACCGGCACTTAACCACGCTGGCAAGCAAGCTGGGCGGGCGCCTGGCCAGTCTCGACGCAGACCTGCTCACCGCCCAGCCCGAGGCTGCAATTTCTGCCGTCGCGGCGCATTATGGGCTGACGCTCGATGCGGCGGCAGTCGCCGCTGGCCCGGCGTTCCAGCGCAATTCCAAAAGCGGCGCGGCCTATTCGCCGATAGAGCGCAGCGCCGACTACGCGGCCGCGCGCGCCGCCCATGGCGAGGAGATCGGCATGGTCGTGACCTGGGCCGAGGCGGTTGCCGCCAATGTTGGCCTTTCGCTGGCCGGCCCCAATCCGTTGCCGGTTCAGGCGTAGCCGAACTTTTCGATCCAGGGCTGCAAGATCGGCAGGACCGGTTCGAAGTGGCGTGCGAAGGGTTCCCACTGTCCACGCCCGTCATAGAGCCCGCGCCGCACCTGGCTGGCGCTGGCCGTGGCAACCCCGCGGTCCTGCGCCGTACGATCGAAGCGTCGGAGCGATTCGTCCCAGGGCAGGTCCAGGAAGGCAGACATTGCGCGGGTGGTTCCGTCGAAATCGCGAACCAACCCATGATAATCGACTTCATGAAAAGCCAGCGGCAGACGGTCGCGGGCCAGTTCGATCAGCCGCATCATCGCGTCATAGTGCCAGGCAGTGCGCTCAAGGCTCGTGAATTCGAGCGCGGCACTGGTCAAGGCAAAGCTGGTGCGGAAGCAGCTGAGCACCACGTCACGCGGATCGCGGCGCATCACCAGGATACGCGCCTGCGGAAACAGGCGCGCAATCAGTGGTAACCGTGTGGCCTTGAGCGGATCCATGTCGACAAAAGTCTGTCCGGTCGGGTCGATGCCGGCCGCACGGACATGGTCCCAATAGGCCTGGGCGGGATTTGCCAACGCTGCCGCATCAAGCCCGGCCAGCCGGGTAATCCCGCCTGGTTCGGCCAGAAAGGCCCGATCTGCCTCTACCAGTGTCGGTCGCTCCTCAAGTGCCGTCACCTGGGGCAGGGAAGCGAGCACGTTCTCGACCAGAGTGGTGCCCGAGCGCGGGTATCCGAGCAGAAACACATGGCCTGCCGCAGCCCCAGTGGGGTCGGGGGGTGGCGGCTGGGCCCAGGCTGCGCGATCGGCCGCAGCAAGTTCGGCCGTGATCCGTTCGATCAAGGCGCGATGGGTTTCGCGGCTGCCGGCCGGCGGTTCATGCAGGCGGGCGAAGTCGGACTGGGCCTTGGTGTAGACGGCATAGGCGGCATCGGGTTCGGCGCAACGGGCCAAGGCATCGCCATAGGTGGTCAGGAGCTGGATCCGTTCAGGCGATGGCGGGGCGGGTAGAGCGGCCCGTGGGGCCAGGAGGTCGCGGGCAGCGGCCGCATTGCCCTGTTCGATCTCGACCGTGGCGAGCGCTGCCGCAGCAATCGCATTGTCCGGCTCCTCGGCGAGTGCGGCCTGGGCATGATGGCGGGCGCGGTCTGCCAGGCCATCGCGCGCAGCAAGGGCTGCGAGTCCGGCATGGGCGGCCGCATTGGCCGGTTCGAGCGCCAGGACCTGTTCGTAGGAGGCCCTGGCCGCAGCCATCGATCCGCCGGCATTGAGAACGAAGGCGCGCTCGAGCCAGGCTTCGGCACAGCGTGGATCGCCGCGCAGCGCGGCATCGCAATGCAGCACGGCATCGCGCAGCCGGCCCTGCTGGCGCAGCAAGCTGGCCATGCCGACCAGCGCCAGTGGATCGACCAGCGGCTCGCGCAGCAGAGCATCGAACAGCGCAGCGGCCCGGGCATGATCGCCGGCGGCGAGCGCGGTCCAGGCCTGGGAGAGACGGCTGTCAGTCATCGCGCCTGCTTCAAGGGGCAGGCGGGCATCAAGTCAAGCCGCAGGGTGGCAAGCAAAAGAAAGGGGGCGGACATTGCTGTCCGCCCCCGATCTTGTTTCAGGTTCTGACAGGTCAGAACTTGATGCGGGCCGAGACCGCGAAACGGCGACCCAGCGCGTCGTAGGTCGACGGGTAGGTGTTGCCGCTGTTGTACGAGGTCGAACCGATCGAGCTACCGACGACCGGCGGATCCTTGTCGAACAGGTTCTGGACGGCTGCGGTGAACGTCAGGTTGTCATTGACGTTGAAGCGCAGGGTCAGGTCGAACCAGTCGTAGGCACCGATCTTGCCGAAGTTGACGGTTTCACCTTCACGGTAGCCGAAGCCAACCGGCAGCGGGCCCGTGTACGCCGGAGCAACCTGGATGATGTCATCCGGTTCCTGCTGCATGCCCGAGATGTGACGCCACAGGATCGACGCGTCCAGCTTGCCGAACGTGAAGGTGTTGCGCCACGACCACTGCCACTTCGGCTGCATCGAGCCGGTGAAGCCGCAGTTCGCGCTGTAGTAGCCGACGCATTCGCGGTCGAAGTTCAGCGGGCTGTTCACGTTGGCGTTGAAGGTCTGCGAGATCGCATAGTTCAGCACGAAGCCCGAGCTCCACTTGGCAAAGCCAAGGTCGTTCGCATAGTTCGCGATGAGGTCGATACCGCTGGTCTTCAGGCGGCCGCTGTTGCTGAGCGTCTGCGGGAGACCCAGCGTGGTGGCCGGGTCACCGTCCAGACCACCGGTCACCGGGTTACGGCGAATGGCGGTGCAGAGCGGGTCAGTGGCCGAAGCGGCAGTGACGCCGGACGGAGCCGGGCTGCCGAAGCAGGCCGCGATCACGTCGCCCGAGGTCGGAGCGCCGATTTCGTCGGTGACCTTGATGTTGCAGTAGTCAACCGAGAGCGAGAAGCCCGGCAGGAACTGCGGCTGGAACACCGCACCAACGGTCCAGGTCGTGGCCTTTTCCGGAGCGAGGGCCAGGTTGCCACCGCCGGTCGAGTTGGCCTGGGCCGCGGTCGGGTTGAGGATCGAGCCGATCGTGCCGACCGGAGCGCCCTGGGCAATACAGACCGCACGCAGGTTGGCGTTGGTGGTCGGAGCAGCGCCGGCGCAGGGGTCTGCGGCGAGGCTGGTCAGACCGGTGCTGACCGGCGAGAACAGTTCGGCAATGTTCGGGGCGCGAACGGCGCGGGCGTAGTTGCCGCGGATCTTCAGGTCGTCAACCGGTTCCCAGCTCAGACCGACCTTGTAGGTCCAGTCGTTGTTGGTGCCGCCACCGTCGATCTTCTGGCTCGAGAAGCGAGCGCCGGCTTCAAGAGTCAGGCTCTTGAAGAAGGGCTTGTCTTCGAGCAGCGGAGCGACGATTTCGCCGTAGCCTTCGTAGACCTTGTAGGCACCGAAGATGTCCGGAGCCGCGCCGCCGGCGCCGCCCAGTTCACCCGGGGTCTTCGACAGGATGTCCGAAGCCTGACGAGCAGTGTAGTTGCGGTATTCGGCACCAAGCGCGAAACCGATCGGCTCGCTGGCACCCGGCGACGAGAAGCCGAGGTCACCCGAAACAACCGCGCGGACCTGGGCCAGCGAGGTCTTCACCTGGGTGGTGCTGTCATCCGACAGGAAGTCAGCCGCCGCGGCCGAGATCGAACCAGCCGGACCGAACGGGTTCACCGGGACGCAGCCACCGGTGTTGGTGATGCAGGTCGTGGTGTTGTTGGCCAACAGAGCCTGCCGCCAGCGCGACTGCAGGGTGTAGTTCTTGATCGCCTGGACCTTGTCCGATTCGCCGTACGAAGCCGAAAGGTCCCAGTCGATCGACGAGGTGATCGCACCGCGGGCGCCGACGCGATAGTCGAACACGGTCGAGGTGTAGTTGCTGATGCGCGGACCGACTTCAACCGCGCGACGCGACAGGTTGAAGGTGACGGTGCGGTAGTTCGGGTCGCTCGGGCCGGTCGCGGTAGCAGCGGCGGCGCAGACGGCCGGACTGTACAGCGGCACGTAGGCGCCGCCCGTTGCCGTGTTGAATGCGCAGAACTGGCTGCGCAGGGTCGCCGGCATGTAGGGGTTATTGAGGTTCATCGTCACCGAACCGCCGAACGAACCCGAAGGCGCGATGATGGTGTCGATGGTGTTCTTAGAGAACAGCCCGCGGGTGTAGACTTCCACCGCGTCGCTGACTTCATAGTTCGCCTGAGCGAAGATGTTGTAGCGCTTAAACGGCGTCTGGAAGATGTTGTACGGGTTGAAGTTGAAGAATGCGTAGCTCGAGCGAGCAAGGCCGGTGGCCGGATCGACCTGGCGGGTGCCGCCGTTGGCAACGGTGCCGTCGGTGTTCGGCGTGGTGGTGCCAGCGATCAGGCCGCGGGTGCCGGTGATGCGCGAGGGAACCGTGGTGCCCGAACCGCCCAGCGTGCCGGTGTACGAATCGATCCCGAAGACCGAGAAGTCACGGCCGCCCTGATAGACCGGGTCCGATTCCTGGTAGCCGACGCTGAGCACGGCGTTGCCGCGGCCGTCATCGAAGTTCGCACCGATGGTGAGGTCAGCGCGCAGGTAGTTTCCGTCACCCTGCTGGGTGATCTGTTCGCCGAGCGACAGGTCGATGCCGGCGAAGTCCTTCTTGGTGACGAAGTTGACGACGCCGGTGATGGCGTCCGCACCATAGGTGGTCACGGCCGCACCGGTCAGCGCGTCAACACGGCTGACGAGGGCGAGCGGGATGTTGTTGAGGTCGACGCGGCCCTGAAGGTCGGCCGGGACAATGCGGTTGCCGTCGAGCAGCACGATGTTGCGGTTCGAGCCGAGACCACGAAGGTCGACATACGAAGAACCGCCGTTACCGTTGTTCACGGCCGTACCGATGTTCGGGACGATGCCGGGCACTTCACGCAGGACTTCTTCCGCGGTGTTCGACTGCTTGAGTTCGATCGCGTCCGAAGTGGTGACGTTGACCGGGTTGGCCTGTTCGAGGTTAGGGTTGCGGATCAGCGAGCCGGTAACGACGATCGTCTGATCGGCGGCATCATCTTCCGCGTCCTGCGCAAAGACGGCAGTCGAGGAAAGCATGGCGACGGCAGAGCCGGCCAGAGCCAGCGACTGCAGGCAGGTCGCGCCCGAAAGCGATTTCTTGGTGGTTTTCACAGGTCAGTCCCTCTGTAGATCCCGTGGATTTCCCCACGAGGATTCCTGATCATCCGATCCCCGGGCAGGGCACAGCCCCCGCCAAGATTGCGGATAGATGAACGGCTCATGGCGAAAAGGGGCGGGGCGGGCAAAGCATTTCGGCCGGATAACCGCAATCATTGCAGCTATGTTGCAAGGCTGCCACAGGCCAACACCGAAAGCGTAATATAATTACAACAGCAGCAAAATCAGCGTAATTCTGAAACGCGGAACGGTTGTCATGGCTTCGGCATTGCTGGCATCGGCGGCACGAAGAGTTCCGCATCAAGCCGGGACTCACGCCATTTCAGGCTCCAGTGTAGGTGCGGCCCGGTCGCCCGTCCGGTCATGCCGATCCGGCCAATGAACTGCCCCTGCCGCACCACATCGCCAGTCGCCACCGCATGGGCCGAACAGTGCAGGAAGGCACTGTTGAGCCCCATGCCGTGATCGATCATCAGCAACCGGCCCTCAAGCGTGAACGGACTGTCCGCCGCCAGCATCACCACGCCGTCGGCCGGAGCAACAAACGGGGTCCCGCTGGTACCGGTCGCGATATCGGTGCCTGAGTGATAGCTACCAGGAGTGCCGTTGTAGATCCGCTGCGAACCGAAGAGGCCGGACAGGCGACCGATCACCGGCCAGATCATCTTTTGCCGCCAGCCTTCGCTTAGCCGCTCGACGCTGCGCGCGGCATTGATCTGGGCCAGCTCGGCAGCACGGCGGCGGGCGAATTCCTCGCTCGGCGGCGAGCCGGGGCGCGGGCCAAGCGGAATGTGCTCGATCTTCCAGGCTCGGCTGGCAATCGGAATGGCATAGTCGTCCAGCGTGCCGTCTGCGCTTTCTGCCATCAACCGCGCGATCGGACCGGCATCGCGATCAAAGGCGATCAGGAAGCGGCCATCGGGGGCTATCCGCACCGCCTTGCCATTAAGCGCTAGATGCGCCGTGCCGCGCGGCACCGTCCCGCGGGCCCAGCCGCCCTGCACAAGCTGCCCGGTCAAGGCAAAGGGTTCCGCCGGCTGATCGGCTAGCGCGCGCCAACCCCCTGCCATGCCCAGTCCGGCTAGACCGGCCCCGCCCAGGATCAGCCCGCGGCGGTCCACGTCGGGGCTGACTCAGCCCCGGCCCAGCAGGTGGCGGGTTGCGATTTCGGGCGAAGCATAGGCCTCTTGGCGCTCCACGCTCCAGTATCGCAAGGCTTCAAGGGCAATGGCTTCACCACTCGCGGCGCAGACCACGTGTTTGCCGGGCGTCAGCACGCGGAAACCGTTGGCCTGATAGAACAAGGTGGCGGGGCGATCGGAAGAAGACATCAGCATGAGCGCAATCCTAGCCGGTTGAGGCGGCTAGAGCAATTTGCCCTGTTCGGGCGGTGTTGCCTTGGGCGCGGACCTGGCACGGCTGGGCGCGGGCGGGGTATCGCCGGGCACCACTTTCAGCTCCCCATCTCGGAAGTGCAGCAACAGGCTGGCCTCGTTTGCGGCGGCGGCGAGACTCGTCAGCGTTGCGCCACCCGCGCCAGTTACCCGGACATAGCCGCGTTGCAGCACGGCATCGGGATTCAGCGAGGCATGGAGCCGGGCGAGGCCGGCAAGCCGCTCCTGCGCGCGGTCGAGCCGGGCCGATAGCAACGGCAGCGACAGGCGGCCGCCAACCCGCTCGTAATTGCCGCGCGCCAGGTGCGTGCGATCGACCAGCCCGCGGCGCAGCCGTTCGGCCGCCTGGTCAAGCCGCTGGGCGTGCGGGCTGAACAGCGCCTGCGGCCTGGGCAGGCGCTCGGCCCGGGCCTGCAGCCGCTCCCGCCCTAGTTGCAACGGACGGTTGACCGCACGGCGCTTGCGCAAGGCCAGCTCCGCCAGTTGCTGGGCCAGGTCCTCGCGTACCGGTACGGCAATCTCCGCAGCCGCGGTCGGGGTAGGTGCCCGCAGGTCCGAGGCGAAATCGATCAGAGTCGTATCCGTCTCGTGCCCCACAGCGGAAATGATCGGGATCGGGCAATCCGCCACGGCCCGGACCACCACTTCCTCGTTGAAGCACCACAGATCCTCGATCGAGCCGCCGCCGCGCGCAACGATGACCAGGTCCGGCCGGGGAGTGGGACCGTCTGATGGCAAGGCTCCGAAACCGCGCACCGCCGCCGCCACCTGCTCGGCTGCGCCCTGGCCCTGGACGAGTACCGGCCAGACCAGCACGTGGACCGGGAATCGATCAGCCAGGCGGTGGAGGATGTCGCGGATCACTGCCCCGGTTGGCGAGGTGACCACGCCGATTACGCGCGGCAGGAAGGGCAGGCGACGCTTGCGGGCGGGATCGAACAGCCCCTCGGCCTCAAGCCGCGCCTTGGTCTTCGCCAGCAGCGCCAGCAGGGCGCCTTCACCGGCAATTTCCATCCGGTCGATCACCACCTGATAGTTCGAACGGCCCGGATAGGTGGTCAGCTTGCCGGTGACGATTACCTCGACCCCGTCCTCGGGCTGAAAACCCAGCCGCTGGGCGTTCCCGCGCCACATCACCCCGTCGATCCGGGCATTCTCGTCCTTCAAGGACAGGTAGAGGTGGCCCGAGGCAGCGCGCTTGACCCCCGAAAGCTCGCCTCGGATGCGGACAAAGCCGAAGCGGTCCTCGACCACGCGTTTCAGCGCAGCAGATATTTCGCTGACCGAGAGGGCAGCGGCGTTGTCGCCGGCAGCGTCCTTCGCTACCAGCCCGGCGTCTTCATCGTATTCTTCAAAAGGACCGGGCATGAACATCCTGCTGTTGGGATCGGGCGGACGCGAACATGCGCTGGCGTGGAAGCTGGCACAATCCCCGTCGCTCACAAAGCTGTTCGCCGCGCCCGGCAATCCCGGGATTGCGCAAAACGCCGAATTGGTTGCCCTTGATGCGACAGACCACGCCGCCGTCATCGCCTTCTGCAACGCGCAGTCGATCGGGCTCGTGGTGGTGGGCCCTGAAGCTCCGCTGGTCGACGGCCTGACCGACAGCCTGCGCGCCGAGGGGATTGCCGTGTTCGGGCCAAGCAAGGCCGCCGCCCAGTTGGAAGGCTCCAAGGCTTTCACCAAGGAGCTTTGCGCGCGCCACAATATCCCGACCGCCGGGTTCGAGCGCGTCCGCAACGAAAGCGAAGGTCTTGCCGCCCTTGGCAAGTTCGGCGCGCCGGTGGTGGTCAAGGCCGATGGCCTCGCCGCCGGCAAGGGCGTGACTGTCGCCCTGACCATGGCCGAGGCCGAAGAAGCCGTGCGCGAGATCTTCTCGGGCAAGTTCGGCGATGCCGGGGCCGAAGCCGTGATCGAGGAATTTCTCGAAGGCGAAGAGGCCAGCTTCTTTGCCCTGACTGACGGGCAGACCGTGGTGCCGCTGGGTTCGGCCCAGGACCACAAGCGCGTGGGTGATGGCGATGTGGGTCCGAACACCGGCGGCATGGGCGCGTACAGCCCCGCTCCGGTGCTGACCCCGCTGTTGACGGGCGAGGCGCTCGAGCGAATTGTGGTGCCAACTGTTCGGGCCATGGCAAGCGAGGGCATGCCTTATTCCGGGGTGCTCTATGCCGGGCTGATGCTGACCAAGAGCGGCGTGCAGCTGATTGAATACAATGCCCGCTTCGGCGATCCTGAATGTCAGGTGCTGATGCTGCGGCTAGAGGACGATCTGGTCGAACTTTTGCTCGCTTGCGCGCAGGGCCGCCTGGCGACGATCGCTCCGCCGCGGCTCTCGCCCGAAACCGCGCTGACCGTCGTGATGGCGGCGGAAGGCTATCCGGGCACGCCGAAGAAGGGCGGCGCAATTGCCGGCGTCGATGCCGCCGAAGCAAGCGGAGCGAAGGTGTTCCACGCCGGCACAGCGATGGCCGAAGGCCAGCTCGTAGCCGCTGGTGGCCGCGTCCTCAATGTCACCGCGCGGGGGGCAACGGTAACCGCCGCGCAGCAGCGTGCCTATGCTGCCATCGACCTGATCAAGGCGCCGGACCTGTTCTGCCGCCGCGATATCGGCTGGCGCGAGGTGGCGCGCGAAGCGGAAGCCTAGCCCAGCCGCGCCTTGACCAGCGCGGTCAGGTCGGCCTCGGGCCGGGCGCCGAAGTGCGAAATGATTTCGCCCGCGCAGATCGCGCCAAGCGTCAGGCATTCGTTGACCGGGCGATCGTTGACGTGGCCATAGAGAAAACCGGCGGCAAACAGGTCACCCGCACCAGTGGTGTCGACCACCCGCACGACCGGTTCAGCCGGCACAGCACTGCGCACGCCGTTCTTGACCGCCACCGCACCCTTTTCGCTGCAGGTCACCACCAGCACGGGAACCTTGTCCTGCAAGGCGGCAAGACCGGCTTCGAAATCATCCTCGCCGGTCAGTGCGGCAAGTTCGACGTGGTTGGCGAAAAGGATGTCGATCTGCCCTTCGGCGATCAGCGCGCGGAAATCGTCGCCGTGGCGGTCGATCACGAAGGCGTCGGACAGGGTGAAGGCGACCTGACGGCCGGCATCGCGGGCGGCAGCGATCGCGCGGCGCATGGCAGCGCGCGGCTCTTCCGGATCCCACAGGTAGCCCTCGAGATAGAGCACCTTCGCAGCGGCAATTGCGTCCTCGTCCAGCGCTGCGGGCGGGAGGAACTGCGAAGCGCCGAGGAAGGTGTTCATCGTCCGCTGGCCATCGGGCGTCACGAAAATCAGGCAGCGCGCTGTCGGTGGATCGCCGGCCCGGACCGGTGTGGCATAGTCAATTCCGCCGGCCCGGATATCGTGCGCGAATACCTCGCCCAGCTGGTCGTCGGCCACCTGGCCGATAAAGGCGCACTTCGCGCCGAGCGCGGCGAGGCCGGCAAGGGTGTTGGCTGCAGAACCACCCGAAATCTCGCGCGCCGGACCCATCGCGTCGTAAAGTTCGCGGGCGCGGGCCGTGTCGATCAGGGTCATCCCGCCGCGCGTCAGACCAAGCCGTTCGATCAGTTCATCGGCACAGGGTGCCATGACATCGACGATGGCGTTGCCGATAGCGATGACATCGATGGTGGGTGCAGACACAGGGAATCCTTTTGCGCGGGGCCAGTTACGGGCAGCTTACAACCGGCGCGCCTAGCCATCATCCTGCCGCAGGGCAAGGTGGCGTGCGTTGACACTGGGCCAGACTGCGGCAATGCCGCCGCCATGTTGAGCGCCTTCACCCTTGCCTTCAGACAATTGGGCGATCCTGCGGTGCTGCGCGTGCTGGGCAAGAGTCTGGTCCTGACGCTGCTGATCGTGGCTGTGGCCGGAACCGGTCTGTGGTGGCTGGCCGAGCGCGGGCTGGCCCTGGCCGGGCTGGAGCAGGGCAGCGGCGTCGTCGCACTAGCAGGAATGCTCGTCGCGGGTTGGCTGCTGTGGCGGATCGTTGCGCTGGCCGTGTTGCAGTTCTTCGCCGACGAAGTGGTCGAGGCGGTCGAGGCGAGGTATTACCCTGCGGCACTGGCTTCGGCGCGCACGCTTGGTTTCAGCGAGGAGCTGGGCCAGGGTCTGCGCAGCGCAGTCCGCACGCTGGGCTGGAACCTCGCCGCTTTACCCGTCGCGCTGTTGCTGCTGGTTACGGGGGTTGGTGCTCCGTTGGTGTTGTTCGCGGTCAATGCCACGCTGTTGGGGCGCGAGCTGCAGGACATGGTGTGGCTGCGTCACCGCCATGATCCGCAAGCGCCCCCACCGCTGACCGGCTTAGCCCGCGCGGTGCTCGGAGGAACCATAGCTGGCCTTCTGACCATGCCTTTCCTTAACCTGCTCGCCCCGCTGCTGGGGGCGGCCGCCGCCACTCACCTGGTGCACCGTGCGAGAGCGCCCCATGTTGCCTAAATCCCTGCTCCTGCTCGCCCTGATCCCGGCGCTGGCCGCTTGCGCCAGCTCTTCGGCGCCGCGCTCAGCAAGCGTGCCGGTCAAACCGACGACGACGCGTCCGGCCACCCGTCCGGCGATGACGCCGGTGCGCCCGCCGGTGCGCACCCCGCCACCCACGGCCAGGATCCAAAGCCTTCCGGGGCTTGAAGGGGTGATCGGCTCTAGCGCGGCCGAGTTGGTTCGCCAGTTCGGCCAGCCGCGCCTCGACGTGGCCGAGGGCGATGCCCGCAAGCTGCAATATGTCGGAACCGCCTGCGTGCTCGACATCTTCCTCTATCCCGCCCAGCCCGGCCGCGAACCGCAAACCACCTATGTCGAGGCGCGCCGCGCCAGCGACGGTCAAGAGGTAGATCGCGCCGCTTGCGTTGCGGCGCTGCGGAGCCGCTGAAAACAGGGGTAACGGCACCTTAACCCTGATCTGCGATAGTCCGCCCGCGAACAGATAGCGGGGCTACCGATCAATGACGATGCAGTTCAGCGATATTGCCGCAAGGGCTGCGGCCGACGGCAAGATCGCGCCCGAAGAAATCCAGGTCCTGCGCGAGCTGGGCTGGGCCGACGGACGGATGGACCCGGACGAGGCAGAAGCACTGTTCGTCGCCAATGATGCGCTGGTCGAACCGAGCCGGGACTGGTGCGATTTCTTCGTCGAAGCGCTGTCGAACTTCATCGTCCATACGGTTGAGCCCCAGGGCCATGTCGACCAGGAAATGGCCGACGAGCTGACCTTCCGGATTGACCGGGATGGCCGCGTTGGCAGCCTCGCTGAGCTGGAACTGCTGGTCCGCGTGCTGGAAAAATCAGGTTCCGTGCCGGCCTCGCTGCGCGCCTATGCCCTGCGGCAGATCGAGGCTGCGATCGAACAAGGTGGTGGCCCAACCCGCCACGGCGAACTTGCCGGCAGCGGCATCAACGCCACCGAAGTGGCCCTGCTGCGGCGCATGCTATTTGCCCCCGGCAGCGAAGGCGCCGCCTCGGTCTGTCAGGCTGAAGCCGAACTGCTGTTCCGCCTCAAGGACGCGGCACTCTACGAAGCCAATGCCGCCGAATGGCAACAGCTGTTCGTCCAGGGCGTGGCCAATTACCTGCTTGGCTTTGCCGGGCCGGAGCCGCTCGACAGCGTCCGCGCCGCGGAACTGGAAGCCTTCATGAATGCCGAAGGCGCCGGAATCGGCGGGTTCCTCACGCGGATGATGGCAAGCGATGTCGAGGATGCTTTCGGCAGCCTGCTCGGCGGCGCAGATGCGGAGCACTTCGACTGGGAAGCAGAAGCCGAGGCTGGTGCTGAACTGACCACGGCTGAAACCGGCTGGCTGCGCGATCGGCTCGATGCCGATGAAGAGCTCGACGATTACGAGAAGGCGCTGATCGCGTTCATCGACGCCGAAACGGGCGAGACGTTTGTGCCTCGGCCTTGATTTGTCCGCCTGACGGCGGAGGCAACACCAGCCCGCTCCCCCGGCCCAACCACCCATAGGGTACAATGACCGGGTGGTTGGGCCGGGGGAGCGGGCTGGTGTTGCGCCAGGTCACGCCACGCCGTGACCGAACCAGGCACTAAACCGTAAAGCTCTCACCGCAGCCGCATGATCCCTTGGCATTGGGGTTGTTGAACACGAAGCCGGCGGTGAAGTCGTCCTCGACCCAGTCCATCGTGCTGCCGACCAGGTAAAGCACCGAGCCGCCATCGATGAAGAAAGTGCCGCCAGGCGTTTCGATCCGCTCGTCGAAAGCATTGGCCTCGCTCACGTAGTCGACCGAATAGGCTAGGCCCGAGCAGCCCCGACGCGGGGTCGAAAGCTTTACCCCGATCGCGCCTTCGGGTGCCTTGGCCATCAGCGCGGCGATCCGGGCCTCGGCAGCGGGCGTAAGGATGACGGCGGCGGGGCGTTGGCGAACGGTCGTGGTCGTAGTCATAGCATCCCAAGCTCCAGGCGGGCCTCGTCGCTCATCTTGGCCGGGTCCCAGGCCGGGTCCCAGACCAGGTTGACCTCGGCGTCGCGCACGCCCGGCACCGCGCCGACCCGCAGTTCGACCTCGCCCGGCATCGATTCGGCGACCGGGCAGTGCGGCGTGGTCAGCGTCATGGTTACGACCACCCCGCCGTCGGCATCGACATCGACCCCGTAAATCAGCCCAAGATCATAGATGTTCACCGGGATTTCCGGATCGAAGATATCCTTCAGCGCGGCAACGACGCCGTCATAGATCGAGCCGCCCGGTTCAGTAGGGCTAACCTCAGCCGGCTTTTGCTGCAGGAAGCCGTCGAGATAGTCGCGCTTGCGCTCGAGCTTGGCGGCCGGCGCTTCGGCATCGTCCACGCGGGCGCGCGGCGGGGCGTTCACGGCCTCGACTTCTTCCACCACGATCTTGCGTTCTTCGTTCATCCGAAGATCCTCCGTGTCCGCTCAATCCCGCGCAGCAGCGCGGCGATATCGCCTTGATCCGAATACAATCCAAAGCTGGCCCGCGCCGTCGCCGGCACGCCCAGATGTTCCATCAGCGGCTGGGCGCAGTGATGGCCGGCCCTGATGGCCACACCTTCCTCATCCAATATGGTGCCGAGGTCATGCGGATGCACCCCGTCGAGCGCAAAAGACACGATCCCGGCGCTTTCCTCCGGTCCGAACAGCGTCACATCGTTGCGGGCGCGCAGCGCTGCGCGCAGTTCGCGCACCAGCGCCGCTTCATGGGCGTGGATCGCTGGCAGACCGATCGCCCGGACAAAATCCGCCGCCGCCCCGAAACCAATCGCCTCGACAATCGCCGGGGTCCCCGCTTCGAACCGCTGCGGTGGCGGGGCATAGGTCGTGCCGGCAAAGCTGGCCCGGTCGATCATCGCCCCGCCGCCCTGCCAAGGGGGCATGGCATCGAGCAGATCGCCGCGGCCCCATAGCGCCCCGATCCCGGTCGGGCCATAGAGCTTGTGGCTGGAGAAAGCGTAAAAATCGCAGCCGAGCTTTGCGACATCGACTTCGAGCCGGGGCACGGCCTGGCAACCGTCGAGCAGGAGCTTGGCGCCCACTCGATGCGCCAGTTGCGCCGCGCGCGGGGCATCGAGCACCGAACCAAGCACGTTCGAAACATGGGCGAAGGCCACCATGGTGTGCTCGGGCGTCAGCATCGCCTCGGCAGCATCAAGATCGATCCGGCCGTCGGCAGTCAAAGGGCAGACATCGACCTGCCACCCGGCAAGCTGCCACGGCACGATGTTGGAATGATGCTCCAACAGCGAGAGCAGGACCCGGCCCTTGTTGGGAAAGGTGTAGGCAACCAGGTTGATTGCCTCGGTCGCGCCGCGGGTGAAGACCAGTTCCGGCGCCGGCGCGCCGATCAGGGCGGCCACCTTTTCGCGCGCGGCTTCGAAGGCCAGGGTCATGTCGGCCGAACGGGCATAGACCCCGCGGTGGACGGTCGCATAGTCCGCCCCCATCGCCCGCACGGTCGCATCGATCACCGCCCGCGGCTTCTGCGCCGTGGCTGCCGTATCTAGGTAATGCCAGCCGCCGGCGAGGCCGGGAAACTGGGCCTTGAGATCGGCCGTGGAGAGAGTGGAAATCGCGTTCATACCAGCCGGCCCAGCGCCGCCAGCGCGGCTTCGAGCAGCCGCTCCTCGTCTGCCGCACCGGCAAAGGCTTCGGCGACGAAAGCCTGAAGCATCAGCTTCTTCGCCTCGGCCGGCGGCAGCCCGCGTTGGGCCATGTAGAACAGGCCGTTGGCATCCAGTTCGCCCACCGCGCAGCCGTGGGCGCACTTCACATCGTCGGCGAAGATTTCAAGCTCAGGCTTGGCATTGGCCGTGGCGGTCCGGTCAAGCAGCATCGCGCGGACCGATTGCGAGCCATCGGTCCCGTCGGCACCCTTGGCGACGCGAACCTTGCCGAGGTAATTGGCCGTAGCCTGCCCGCCAGCGACCGAGCGGACGATCTGGCGGCTGACCGCATCGGGATGGGCATGCAGCACGTTGGTGACGATTTCGACGGTCTGAGTCCCGCCGGCAAGCTGCGCCGCGCCCAGCGTGAAGCTGGCGCCCCGCCCCAGCTCGATCCGCACCGCGACCCGGCCATAGCCCGACCCGGCGTTGAGCACGCGCAGATCGAACGAAGCGCCATCGCCCAGCGTGATCGCGATCTCGCGCGCCACCGGCGCGGTGCCATCGAGCACCAGGGCGAGGTTCCCGCTTTCGCTGGCAGGCACGGAAATGATCTCGGCCGCAACCGGCCAGACCTGCGCCAGTGCGCCGAGGTCCGCATAGCGGAAGTCCTCTTCGCGGCGCGTGGGAAGGGCGATTGCCTGGTTCACGCCGCGACCACCTCGTAGCCGCGCTCTTCCAGCTCAAGCGCGAGTTCCGGCCCGCCGGTCTTGACGATCCGGCCGCCAGCCAGGACGTGGACGAAGTCCGGCTTCACGTAGTCGAGCAGGCGCTGGTAATGGGTGATCAGCAGCACGGCCTTGTCAGGCTGGCGCATCACCGCATTGATCCCGTCACCCACGATCCGCAGCGCATCGATGTCGAGCCCGGAATCGGTTTCGTCGAGGATCGCCAGCCTGGGCGCAAGGATGCCCATCTGGACCATCTCGGCGCGCTTCTTCTCGCCGCCCGAGAAGCCGACGTTGACCGGCCGCTTGAGCATTTCCATGTCCATCTTCAGCAGCGCCGCCTGCTCGCGCGCCAGCTTGAGGAATTCACCGCCCGAAAGCGGTGCCTCATCGCGGCTCGCACGCTGGGCGTTGAGGCTTTCGCGCAGGAACTGGACGAAGGACACGCCTGGAATCTCGACCGGGTACTGGAAACCCAGGAACAGCCCGGCGGCGGCGCGCTCATGCGGTTCCAGTTCGAGCAGATCCTGGCCCAGGAATTCGACCGCGCCGCCGGTCACCTCATAACCGGGCCGCCCGCCGAGCGTGTAGCCCAGCGTCGACTTGCCCGCACCATTGGGGCCCATGATCGCGTGGACTTCACCGGCGTTGATGGTGAGCGACAGGCCTTTCAGGATCGGCTTGTCGGCGACGGTGGCGTGAAGGTTGGAAATGGTCAGCATGATCAGTCCTGCGGGCGCCGGCCCAAATTGCGGTTACTGGGCGCACGGTTTTGAGCGGGGCGGGTAGCGCGGGCGGCACGACGTTCGTGCCAGCGCTCGCGCATAACGGCGGAAACCTGGGCAGCAGCGGCGGCCGGATCAGCCAGCACGGCGGCGGCAGAGAGGCGCTCGACCCGGTAGCCGACCTCGGCCAGGCTGCGGGTGCGATCGGCGGTGAAGCTGGCGTCTTCGTCACCATCCAGCTCGATCACCAGCATCAGCGGCTTGCAGGCAAAGTCGACGATGGCCGAGCCGATCACGTCCTGCCGCTTGAAGGAATAGCCCCCGGTTTCGACCTCGGTCAGCGCCGCCGCCAGGGCCTCGCTGGCGGGCGAAGGGTTGCGCCGCATCTCGCGCGCGCGCTGGTGGAGGGCGTCGAGCCGCTTCTCCGAAATCTCCCAGCCGCGACCCTTCTTCTTGATCGCGGGAGCTTCATCAGCGCCGGGTTCGCGCAGGGTGAGGGTCTTCTTCATCCGACGCTTCCTTCGAGCGAAATGCCGAGCAGCTTCTGCGCCTCGACCGCGAATTCCATCGGCAATTGCTGCAGCACTTCCTTGGCGAAGCCGTTGACGATCAGGGCGACGGCAGCCTCCTGATCCAGCCCGCGCTGCATCGCGTAGAACAGCTGGTCGTCCGAAATCTTGCTGGTGGTCGCCTCGTGCTCGATCTGGGCCGAGGGGTTGCGCACCTCGATGTAGGGCACGGTATGCGCGCCGCAGTCCTTGCCGAGCAGCAGGCTGTCGCACTGGGTAAAGTTGCGCACGCCTTCGGCCTGGGGGGCAACGCGGACGAGGCCGCGATAGGTGTTCTGGCTCTTGCCGGCCGAGATGCCCTTGGACACGATAGTCGAGCGGCTACCCTTGCCATTGTGGATCATCTTGGTGCCGGTATCGGCCTGCTGGTAATTGTTGGTGACGGCGACCGAGTAGAATTCGCCGACCGAATCCTCGCCATTGAGCACGCAGCTCGGATACTTCCAGGTCACCGCCGAACCAGTCTCGACCTGGGTCCAGCTGACCTTGCTGCGCTTGCCCTGGCACAGCGCGCGCTTGGTGACGAAGTTGTAGATCCCGCCCTTCCCCTCGGCGTCGCCGGGGTACCAGTTCTGCACGGTCGAATACTTGATCTCGGCATCGTCGAGCGCGACCAGTTCAACCACGGCAGCGTGGAGCTGGTTTTCATCGCGCATCGGCGCGGTGCAGCCTTCGAGGTAGCTTACATAGCTGCCCTTGTCGGCCACGATCAGCGTCCGCTCGAACTGCCCGGTGTTTTCGGCGTTGATGCGGAAATAGGTGCTGAGCTCCATCGGGCAGCGTACGCCTTCGGGAATGTAAACGAAGGTGCCATCCGAAAAGACCGCGCAGTTGAGCGCCGCAAAGAAGTTGTCGCGCACCGGCACAACCTTGCCCAGCCACTGCTTGACCAGGTCCGGGTACTCGCGGATCGCCTCGCTGATCGAGAGGAAGATGACGCCCGCCTTCTTCAGCTCTTCGCGGAAGGTGGTGGCGACAGATACCGAATCGAACACCGCATCGACCGCAACCTTGCGCGCGCCTTCGACCCCGGCGAGCACCTTCTGCTCTTCAAGCGGAATGCCGAGCTTCTTGTAGACCTCGAGAATCTCGGGATCGACCTCGTCGAGGCTGGAGAGCTTCTTCTTCGGTTTGGGCGCGGCGTAGTAATAGGCGTCCTGGTAATCGATCGGCGGGATGTTGAGCTTGGCCCAATCCGGCGTCGGCATGGTCTGCCAATGGCGAAAGGCCTTGAGCCGCCAGTCGAGCATCCATTCAGGCTCGCTCTTCTTCGCGCTGATGAAGCGGACCGTATCCTCGTTCAGGCCCTTGGGCGCGAACTCGGTCTCGATCTCGGCCGACCAGCCGTGCTCGTAATCGGCGACCTTGGCAGCGGCATCACGCGCGGCCTGATCCCTGACAGTTGCGTCCTCGCTCATGCCGTCACCTCAGCCAAGCGGATCAGCGAGACTTGCGACAGGGCGCCGCGCAGTGCCTCGTTGACGATCGGCCAGTGCGGCTTGACCGAGCAGCAGGCATCAAGCCCGCAATCGGCCCGGGCATCGTCGACGCACTGGGTCAGCGCGATCGGGCCTTCGACCGCTTCGATAATGTCCGCCAGAGTAATCGCTGCAGCCGGGCGCGCCAGCTTGAGGCCGCCGCCCACGCCGCGGGTCGAGCGCAGTAGGCCAGCGGCGGTCAGGCGGCTCACCAGCTTCTGCACGGTTGGCACCGGCAGGCCGGTTTCAGCCGCCAATTCAGCGGCCGAGACACGCGAGCCGCCACAATGGCGCGCGGCGGCGCTCATCGTGACGACGGCATAATCGGCCATGCTAGAAAGCCGCATGAAGGGTACTCCGGCAAATCGGACTGATTCTTTCCGGTTTCCCCTAGGCCTATCCCCGGAGGAATTCAATCGCCGGGAATGCGCGCGAAATTGGGCCGGACTTCGCGGTAGCCGCGGACCGAGCTGGTGGCATTCAGCAACGGCGCCGAGCCATCGAAGATCCGGTTCGGGGTCCGGCCGAGATAGTGCCGCATGTCGCGGATGAGATGCGACTGATCGAAATAGAGCTCTTTGAGCGCGGCGACCTGTTCCGGGCTGGTGTCCGGAGCCTGCAGCATCGCCGCAACCCGCAGCGCCCGGTACTTGCGCGCCAATTGCTTGGGCGGAACGCCGAAATAGCGTTCGCAAAGCCGCTCGACCTGGCGGATCGAATAGTTGGCGCGCTCGGGCAAGGCCGAAACCGGCGGGTCGAAATCGGACGAAAGCCACTCAGCAATCGCCCCGATGACCTGGACATGGCGTGGCTTCACTGGCTGCAGCCGAGCGCCGATCACTTCGGCCAGAATTGCGGCACGAGCGGGATCGCCGCCCTCAGCCATCCGCAACATTGGCACAAGCTCGTCGGCCAGCGCGCCCAGCACCTGACTAGCAGGCAGGACGCGGTCCGCTACAGACCCGGCGTGCAATCCGGTCAGCGCCGCCCAGCCAAGCGGCGAAAGGGCCGCGCCAACCATGTGCCAGGGCCCCTGCAGTGCAATCCGAACAGCAGCCGTGGTCGGGGTCAGAAACATGGCTTCATGCGAGGGCTCGATGCGGCCGTTGGCAAAGTGCAGCAGGCCCGTGCCGGACAGATTCACGGCAAGATAACCGACTGCCGCTGGCAGGCAGTCGTGGATCTCGCGATCGTCGCAGCGCAAAGAATAAAAGGTTGTGACAAAGCGGCGCAGCGGATCGGGCGGAGGTAGGAAATCCAGTTTGATCCGGTCGCTGGCAGTCAGATCGGCTGTATCCGGCGCGGCAGGTCCACCACTCTCGTCGGTTGCAGGTGATCGCAGCATCGCGAGACGTTCTGCGGGTCGCGCCGCCGCTTGGCAAGTGGTGCAAAAAAAACGGCCCCAACCAAAGGTCCGAGGCCGCCTTGTAAGTTTAGGGCTACCAGCACAGTGCTTCGAGCCCTTTGGGTCGCAAAGTTGCAATAGTTGAGGCTTTTACCGAGCAATTGTAGGGATTCGACATTCTGACCGGGGGTACTGCCCACAAACGCGTCAGGAAATCGATTGCGACTTTTCACCTAAGTGAATTCACGAAGAAATACCTGCGAATCGACTTCGCGGCGCAGTGCTGCCATAGGCTACCCGTCGTGACCCAGATCTATTCGTTGATCCGCCCGGCCCTGTTCCTGCTCGACGCCGAGCGGGCGCATCGGCTTACGATCGACTCGCTGAAACTCATGCCGCACGGCGCGCCGTGTCGTCCTGGTCCGCTGGCAACCGAAGTCGCCGAGATCAAGTTCCCCAACCCGCTCGGCATGGCCCCCGGCTTTGACAAGGATGCCGAGGTGCCCGATGCCGTGTTGGGGCTAGGGTTTGGTTTCACCGAGATCGGCACGGTCACCCCGCGCCCGCAGGCGGGTAATCCGCAGCCGCGCCTGTTCCGGTTGGCCGAGGACCGCGCGGTGATCAACCGGATGGGTTTCAACAATGGCGGGCTCGAGGTCGTTCATGCCCGCCTCGCCAGGCGCAAGCGGCAGGGTGTGGTTGCCGCCAATGTCGGTGCCAACAAGGATTCGACTGACCGGATCGCCGATTACCTGGCCGGGATCGCCGCCTTCCGCGATCTGGCAAGCTACATCACGGTCAACATCTCCTCGCCTAACACCCCGGGGCTGCGCGACCTGCAAGGCGACAAAGAGCTGAACGACCTGCTCTCAGCCATTGCCGCCGAACGCCAGGCCGGTGATCCACCGGTCTTCCTGAAGGTTGCCCCCGATCTGGATGAGGCAGCGCCAGCCCGGATCGTCGAGGCGGCGGTGAAACACGGCATCGCCGCGATCATCGTCTCCAACACCACGATCACCCGTCCTCCGCTGAAGTCCCGCCATGCGGGTGAAGCCGGCGGCCTGTCGGGCGCGCCGCTGCGCGATCTGGCCCAACAGCGCATGCGCGATTTCCATGCCGTGGCGAAAGGCACGATCCCGTTGGTCGGCGTGGGCGGCATTGCCAGCGCTGAAGACGCCTGGGCGCGGATCCGCGCCGGGGCGAGCCTGATCCAGGTCTATAGCGCGATGGTCTATGAAGGTCCGGGCCTCGCCCGCCGGATCACGCGCGGGCTGGAGCGGCTGATGAAGCACGACGGCTTCGGCAGCATTGCCGAAGCCGTGGGCAGCGAGTAGCCCCGCGGCCTAGTTCCCGACCAGCACTACGCCTTCGCGCCGCGGATCGAACCCGCCGTCAATCTTGCCATTGCGGATCAGCACGCCGTGGACACCTGAGTCCTCACCCTGCCCAGGCGCCAGGTTGATCCCGCGCTCGGCAAGACCCGCGCGTAGCTCAGGGCTGAACTTGGTGACTTCGCCGTTAAAGCTGTTGCCGCGCGCGACCAGATTGGGCTGCGCCAGCGCCTGCTGCATCGGCAAGCCCCAGTCGATCGCTGCAACCAGCGACTTGCTGACATAGGCCAGGATCGCATTGCCACCGGCAGAGCCGATCGCTCCGGCAAAGTGCCCATCCTTGTCGAACAGCACCAGCGGCACCATCGACGAGCGCGGCCGCTTGCCCGGCGCAACCGCGTTGGGTGAAAGCTCCCCGTTCTCCTGCAGCGGGTTGAACGAGAAGTCGGTCATCTGGTTGTTGAGGAAGAATCCATCGACCATCCGGCCCGAGCCGAAGATCGATTCAACCGTGGTGGTCATTGAAACGACATTGCCGCGCGCATCGCGGACAATGAAGTGCGAGGTACCGGCTGGTTCCAGCGTCCGGTCGGCAATCGCGACCCCGGCCCCTTTCGGCTTGCCCGGTTCGACGCGCGTGGCGGCGGTCTTGCCGATCAGGGCGGCGCGCTGGTCAAGGTAGGCCGGCTCGATCATCCCGGCGACCGGCACCTTCACGAAATCAGCATCGCCAACATAGGTATCGCGATCAGCATACATCAGCCGGCTCGCCTCGGCGAAGAGGAACCAGGCCTGCGGATCATTGGGACCGCGGGCGGCAATGTCGGTCCGCTCCAGCAGGCCAAGCAGCGCCAGCATCCCGACGCCGCTTGACGGCGGCGGCGGGGCGCAAACCTTGTAGGCGCGGTAGGGGGCGCAGATCGGCATGCGCTTCACCGGCTTGTAGCCCGCCAGGTCCGCCATGGTCATGGTCCCAGCGAGCGGTCCCTCGCGGGTGCGGGCAACAATCTTGGCCGCCGTGCTGCCACGATAGAGCGCGTCGGGGCCGTTCTTGGCGAGCCGGCGCAGAAAGGCGGCATAGTCGGGGTTGCGCAACCGGTCGCCGGTAGCCATCCGGGTGCCATCGGGACGCGAGAAATAGCGCTTGGCATCGGGCTGATCGAGCTGCGGGAACGGCAGCGGCAGGAAGCGGCCAAGGCGCGGGCTGATGATGAAGCCCTCTTCGGCAGTGCGAATCGGGGCATCGAACAGGCTGCTCCACGGCAGCTTGCCATGCTCGCGGTGGGCCAGGGCCAGCGCGGCAACAGCGCCAGGCACGCCCGTAGCGCGACCAGAAACAACCGCCTCGCGGAAGCCCAGCGGCTTGCCGTCGTTGCCCATGAACATCTCGCGACTGGCCTGGGCCGGGGCGACTTCGCGCCCATCATAGACCACCAGTTGCCCGGTCTGGCCATCAAGGTGCTGCATGATCGTGCCGCCGCCCATTCCGGATGATTGCGGTTCAACCAGCGAGAGCATGGCCTGGACCGCAATCGCTGCATCGATCGCATTGCCGCCGCGCTCCAGCACGTCCATCCCGGCCCGGGCGGCCAGCGGGTTAGCCGCGATCACGAATGGCTGGGCCGTCTCGGCCGCTGGCGGAACGGACTGCAGCGATTGCGGATTGGTGCAGGACGCAACGAACAGCGCGATGCAGGCGATGGAAAGTCGGAACGAGGCCATGACCGGCTTCTTAGGAGCAGGACAGCGGCATGGCAATCAAGCGGCGGCCAAGCCATAGGCCGGATGGCCCCGCAGACTTGCCGCTAGGGAAAAGCTTGCCTAGGGGATTCGTCCGTACGGGGAAGGGTGCTGCAGAGAGGGGCAGTGCATTTATGGATATTGGTGATTTCCGGGCCGCCCGGAACCTGGTCGAACTGTTTCTGAAACGCGCGGACGAGAAGGGCGAAGTACCGTTCCTTTCGGCCAAGCGGGGCGGATCATGGCAGTCCATTTCGTGGGCCGAAGCGGCGCAACAGGTCTGCCTGATGGCCGAGGCGCTGCGAACGATGGGCCTCAAGGACGGCGACCGGGTAATGCTGGTTTCCGAAAACCGACCGGAATGGTGCATCGCCGATTTCGCGATCATGGCAGCAGGCTGTGTGACTGTGCCGGCCTACATCACCAATACCGAGCGCGACCACTTGCACGTGCTGGAAAACTCGGGCGCACGTGCCGTGATAGTGTCCGACGACAAATTGGCCAAACCGCTGCTGCCGGCCATCCTGACTTCGGGCCAGGCCGGCTTCGTAATCGGGATCGAGCCGCTGCGGATCGCCCAGACCGGCCAGTTCGAATACCGCGACTGGGCCAGTCTGGTGACCGGTGATGCCGCCGCTGCGCACGCTGCGGTCGCCAAGCGTGTTGCGCAGATCAAGCGCGAGGATACCGCCTGCATCATCTACACCAGCGGCACGGGCGGAAGCCCGCGCGGCGTGCTGCAGCACCACGGGGCGATCCTCTGCAACGTCGATGGCGCGGCGCGGATCCTGTCCGAAGACTTCGGATGGGGCGACGAGGTGTTCCTCAGTTTCCTGCCGCTGAGCCATGCCTATGAGCACACCGGCGGGCAGATGCTGCCGATCGGGATGGGCGGGCAGATCTACTATTCCGAAGGTCTCGAGAAGCTGGCCAGCAATATCGAGGAAGTGCGCCCGACGATCATGGTCGTCGTCCCCCGCCTGTTCGAGGTGCTGCGCACCCGGATCATGAAGCAGGTCGAAAAGCAGGGCAAAGTCGCCAATTTCCTGATGGGCCGGGCGCTGGCGATCGGCGGGATCAAGGGCCAACGCGAAGGCAAGGGCCGGCTGCGCGACAAGCCGATGGACCTGCTGCTTGAGCGGACCCTGCGCCCGAAGATCCGCGCCCGCTTTGGTGGCCGGATCAAGGCGATGGTTTCGGGCGGGGCGCCGCTCAACCCCGAAGTCGGCACCTTCTTCGAGGCAATGGGGCTGACCATGTTGCAGGGCTATGGCCAGACCGAGGCTGCCCCCGTGATCAGCTGCAACCGGCCGCGCGTGGGCCTGAAGATGGACACGGTTGGCCCGGCGATGGAGGGGGTCGAGATCAAGATCGCGCAGGACGGTGAGATCCTGGTGCGCGGCGAGCTGGTCATGCACGGCTACTGGCGCAATGAGGCTGAGACCGCGCGCGTCCTGAAGGAGCCGGAAGGCGAACCAGGTGCCGGCATCTGGCTTCACACCGGTGACATCGGCCATCTGGATGACAAGCGCCGGATCGTCATCACTGACCGCAAGAAGGACATGATCGTCAACGATAAGGGCGACAACATCTCGCCTCAAAAGGTTGAAGGCATGCTGACGCTCCAGCCAGAGATCGCCCAGGCGATGGTGGTGGGTGACAAGCGTCCCTATGTTGTCGGCCTGATCGTGCCCGATGCCGAATGGGCGCTTGAATGGGCGCGCGCGCAGGGCGAAAAGTTCGATTTCAAGGCGCTGCAGGACCTGCCCGCCTTCCGCTCGGCGATCCGCGCCGCGATCGACCGGGTAAACCAGGACCTCAGTGTGATCGAGAAGGTCCGCCAGTTCACCTTCGCGGACGAGGCATTTTCGATTGAGAACGAGGAAATGACGCCGAGTCTCAAGATCCGCCGGCACAAGCTCAAGGAGCGCTACAGCGAGCGGCTCGACAGCCTTTACAAGGGCTAGGGTCTAGCGCCGCCAGGGCAGCAGGGTCAGCAACCGCGTCAGCAGAGAAGTGCGCGGCGCGGGCGCGGCGACCACCTCTGGTTCGGCAAGGTCTTCCAGCCAGCCGATGCCGAGTGGCCAGGCCGGGCCAAAGTCCGGCTGCACAGCTTTGGCGTCGACGACCGGTTCTGGCTCCTCGTCGAAGTCCAGATCCAGCTCTGGCAGCGGCTCGGGCTCGGGCGCGAAGGTTTGTGCGGCAATCAGCGCCTTTAGGCGGCTCTCGATATCGAGATCGATCTCGAATGAGGTGAAGCCTGGCTCAACCCGGCGCGACGCAACCGGCGCTTCGGTGTCCGGTGCAGGTTCGACCGGCGCGGGCTGGAACACCGGCGGTAGCGGCGGTTCGGACGGCAGATCCCAATCGGCTTCGACCTCCTCCTCAGCCTCTGGCTCGACCGGGCCGGATTCCGGCTGCCACTGCGGTGGATGCGGGTCCTGGGCGGGCGGCTCGGGCACATAGTCCCATTCGGGATCGCCGAGCGGCGCGTCGAGCTCGGGCACCGGATTGGCAAAGTCTGCCGCCGGGTCCGGAGCGAGCGTTTCGGCTTGATCCGCCGGCGGCATCCAGTCGCGCGGCGGCTCGGGAAGTTCCAGATCGTCCTCTGGCCCAGCGGCAGGATCGAGGCTTGGCGGTTCCGGTGTCAGCAGGTCGCGGAAGTCCCACGACTGGGCTGACTTCTTCTTGACCATCAACGGCCCGTTCGGGTTGGGAATGATTGTGCCATCGTCCGGCGGGGCCACTTCGGCCAGTTCGGGGATCGGCTCAAAGACGGGCTCGATTGCGGGCTCATGCACTTCCGCGTCGCGATGGTGCAGCCCGCGCAGGTTGGCGATCCGGGTTGCGGTTTCGGTCTCCGATTCCTCGACCACCAGCACGGCGCGTTTGCGCGCGCGCGGAATGCCAGTGACCAGCAGGCTGCTGTATCGGGGCCCGGGAATATAGGCCGCCGCGCTGTTTGCTTCGGCTGCCTCATCCTTCAACGCATGCTCGGGCATGCCCGAAACTGGCGCGTCGAAATAGGGATAGACCCCGTTGCTACCGGCCATGACACAGACCGGCCGGGGCAGGCCATCACGCGCCACTGCATCACGCACGGCTTCAAACAGCAGCACCGATAGCAGGCAGGCACCCAACGAGCCGGCGCGGATCTGGTCCTCATCGGGCACCTCCATGGCCAGCAGGCGAGCTTCCAGTTCAGCCAGGGCACCATACAGATCGTCAATGCCTTGCAGGTTCAGGGTCCGCTCGGTCACCTTGCCCTCGCCGGCCCAGGTGCAGCCATAATAGGAATAGCCCTCAAGCAGATTGTCGCGGTCGCTTTGCGAGAAGGGATAGGACGAATCGTTGAAGTACTCGACCTCAACCAGCGGGCGCAGGTGGCCGCGCTCATCGGGCTGGGGCGGATTCTCGCCCGGCCAGCCAAAGGCGATCGAGATGGCGGTTATCGGGCGGCCCGGCTCGTCATGGGCGCGGATTCGCGTCCCCAGCTCGTCCCAGCCGGCAAGGACCAGATCCGAACTTTCGATCGAGAGGAAGCGCGTCGGAAGGATGCCGCCCGGACCGGCGTCTGCCGCCAGCAACCGGCGCAGGCGCTTGACGGCCTCTTCGGGCCGGTTCTCCCGCAGGCGGGCTTCGATCGAGCGGCGAAATTCCTCTTCGCTCAAGCCGTCGGCAAAACTGGTCACGCGTGCTACCCCCTGGGCGGATGCAGGGCAGAATTGCGCGGAATGGTTTATTTGGAGTTACGAGGAACGGAGATTCCCCTCACGCAGCCTCTTTTTCCACCCATTCGGGATAGAAGCTCGGCTCGCGGCTCGACCAACCTGGCGCAGTCGCGGCCGCTTCGCTGATCGACTGGAGCAGGTGCTTGCGCCGGTCCGGGCGGATATGCGGCAGTGCGGCGGCGGCGCAGAAAGCGCTTGGCAGGAACGGCCGGACATCGGCCCCTAGCAACCGCTCATAGAGGAAACGATAGGCCGAAAAGCCCTCGAGTCGGTCCTGGGCGATGTCGAAGGCGGTGATCCGCAGCAACTTGCCCATGAAGCTTTCAAGGCTGGCAAAGTCACTGTTCGACGGGATCTGCCCGCGCAGCGCCTTCAGTTCCTGGTAAACCACGTACTGGCTGCGGATCGATGCGGTTTCCTCGGCATCGCGGGCCCACAGCTTGAAGGCATCGTGTCGGCCGAGGCCGACATCTAGGCTGCGCTTGATATAGCGCTGCTCGCACGGACTGAAGCTGGCGAACTCGCGCAGTTCGGCAATGGTCAGCGATGCAGTTCCGGCATTGGCCATGATGTGCCCCTTTGATTGCGGGCAGATCACCAGAACTTGGTTAAGAAGCGGTTTACCGTAATCCTCAAATCAGCCCTGCGAGCGGGCTGGAGGGATCTGCGTACTTGCGGGTCGCCATTCGTCCAGAAAGATAGGCGTGGCGCCCGGCCTCGACCGCAAGTTTCATCGCCCGGGCCATACGGATCGGATCCTTCGCCTCGGCAATAGCGGTGTTCATCAGCACACCGTCGCAGCCCAGTTCCATCGCGACTGCCGCATCAGAGGCGGTGCCAACCCCGGCGTCCACCAGCACGGGGACCTTTGCGCCTTCGACGATCAGGCGGATCGTCACCCGGTTCTGGATGCCGAGACCCGAACCGATCGGCGCACCCAGCGGCATGACCGCGACGGCACCGGCATCTTCCAGTTGCTTCGCCGCGATCGGATCGTCGGTGCAATAGACCATCGGTAGGAAGCCTTCCTTGGCCAGCACTTCGCAGGCGCGGATGGTTTCAACCATGTTCGGGTAAAGCGTGCGCGCTTCGCCCAGCACTTCCAGCTTGACCAGATCCCAGCCGCCGGCCTCGCGCGCCAGCCGCAAGGTGCGGATCGCGTCCTCGGCGGTGAAGCAGCCGGCGGTGTTGGGGAGGTAAGTGATCTTCTTCGGATCTATGAGATCGGTCAGCATTGGTGCCTTGGGGTCCGACACGTTGACCCGCCGCACCGCGACCGTAACAATCTCGGCGCCCGATGCTTCGACCGCGGCGGCGTTTTCGGCAAAGTCCTTATACTTGCCGGTGCCGACGATCAGCCGCGAACGGAAGCTACGACCCGCGACAGTCCAGCTGTCGTCAGGGCGGTGATCCCCGCCGCCAACAAAGTGGACGATCTCCAGCACATCGCCCTCAACCAGCGCGACGCTGCCCAAGGTCGAGCGCGCGACGATCTCGCCATTGCGTTCGACCGCGACCTTTGCCGGGTCAAGTTCCAGGCTGCGTACGAGGTCAGCAACTGTGCCGGGCGCGGCGCGGCGCGGTTCGCCGTTGACGGTAAGGGAAAGCTGGTCAGTCATCTCGATGCGCAGATAGCGACCGGCGGCAATTTGGCAATGGAGCGAAAAGGACAGGTGAGCCTGTCCGAGCGGCCAATCAGGACAGCTTGAGGTTGCGCCAGTGCGCCCAGGCGAGCAGCGAGACGCCGGCGATGGTGAGCAGCGCCTCTTCCACCCCGTGGCCGACGAACAGGGCGACGGCCATCAGCGCCAGGCCCGCACCGCCGATCTGCAAAGGCTTGGGATCACGGTGGCGGACCACCCCGATCACCAGAGTAACTGCGCCAACTGCAATGGCCAGGGCCAGTCCGACCCGGTGAATCACCGGCGCGAACAGGAATTGCCCGCCCAGCCCCAGCCCGGCGACCAGCAGCAGGCCAGCGAGGCAATGCAGCATGCACAGCCCCGACAGGAGCACGCCGAACCGATCGAGCCGGCCGCGAATCGAGAGCAGGGCATCACGCATGGAGCGCGGGATATATGTTATAGTGTCTCATTACACAAGACGGCCCCAAAAGCCCGCTTGCGCTTTTTCGCGCGCGGGAGCAGGGCGCGCGCTCATGACAGCCGCTTCTCCCCGGCCCCTGGCACTTGCCCGGTGGCTCTTCGCCGTTGCCGCTCTTGTGGTCTTCATCGTCGCCGTTGGCGGGATCACGCGTCTGACCGAATCCGGCCTTTCGATCACCGAATGGAAGCCGGTGTCGGGTGTGCTGCCGCCGCTGAGTGAAGCGCAGTGGCAGAAGGCCTTCGACGATTACAAGCAGATCCCGCAGTATATCGAGGTCACAGGGCCTGCGGGAATGACCCTGGCCGATTTCAAGTTCATCTTCTTCTGGGAGTGGGTCCACCGCTTGATCGCCCGGATCATCGGGCTGGCCTTTGCGCTGCCGCTGGCCTGGTTCTGGATCAAGGGCGCGATTCCGAAAGGCTACCATGGCCGGCTGGTCGCGTTGCTGGCCTTGGGCGGGCTGCAGGGGACGATCGGTTGGTGGATGGTCTCGTCAGGCCTCAGCGCCGATGTCCGGGTCAGTCACTTCCGCCTGGCTACGCACTTGCTGGTGGCGCTGTTCACGCTTGGTGGGCTGGTCTGGACCGCGCTCGACCTGCGCGCCCTGGCACGGGGCGAGGCGCGCGCGCGGCTCACGCCCTTTACGGTGTTCGCGCTCGGCGCGCTTGCCCTGCAGCTGTTCTTCGGTGCGCTCGTGGCGGGAATGCGCGCCGGCTATGTCGCCGGTTCGGGCTGGTTTAACTGGGATGCCTGGCCACTGATGCAGGGCCATCTGGTGCCCGAGGGGATCGACTGGGCGGCCGGGAAGCTGCACGCCCTGCTGAATGATCCATTCTTGACGCATTTCGTCCACCGTTGGTGGGCCTGGGTGGTCGTGGCAATTCTGGTGCTGATGGGGCGCAAGCTCCGCGCGCTTGATCGCCGCGCCTCGATCGCGATTCATTCGGCTTTCGGCCTTCAGGTTCTGTTGGGCATTGCCACGGTGATGAGCGGCGTGGCGCTGTGGCTGGCGGTGGCACACCAGCTGGTTGGCGCCCTGCTGGTCGCCAGCACGGTCTGGGGTGCCCATGCCCTGGGCCTGCGTGCTGCCAAGGCTTGACGAATGCCGCCGAGCCTGCGCGAATAGCCCGGAAAAACAATGACAAGGCAAGGGTGAAGGCAGGTGAGCTGCAGATTCGCGGAAGAGCCAAGGTGAGGGCCCGGACAATCCTGCTGGCCGGGATTGCGGCCGTGGCACCAGCTCCGGCAGCCCAGGCGGCACCAGCCTCGCAAGCTACTGTCGCGTTCAAGCCGCCCGCGGGCCCGGTGATGATCAGCCGCACAGTGGTGCGCAGTCTGATTGATGGCAAGGAAGTGCGCGCCACGCGCTGCTATCTCGTATGGTTCCGCCCCGAAGGCAGTGGCTGGCGACTTGAAGGGGAACTACGCGACGTGAAGGTGGACGTGCCCCCCTCGCTCGAGCGCTTCGCCGAGCTTGAGCGCAACCGGATGGAACCCGGCTTCTTCCCGATCCGGCTTGATGCCGCAGGCCGCCTGGTGCCACGCAGCGACCCGCTGGTTGGCGACGGCTCGCGCGCCAAGGCCGTGGCGCTGGGCGAGATGATGATTGCCGGCGCGCGCATGTCTCCCAGCGCGCGCGGTCAGGCCAGCACCATGCTGACGCAGGTGGTCATGGCCGGAACCGGCGGGACCGCTTGGCCGGTGGACCTGTTCAGCCCGGCCCGCGCCGATTCGGTTGAAACACGGGGTATCACCATGCCCGATGGCACCCGCGGCCTGATCAGCGTCACTATCCGCGCCGAAGGACTGATCCCGGGCGGGCTGCCGCAACGGGTCGCGCGGACCGTTCTGACTGACCTTGGCGGCAGCACGCGCACGACGCGCGAGATCTGGACCTTTGAGCGCACCCAGCCCTGAACGGTATTATTTTACCTCTCAGCAGAACCGCTGAATTGCTTGACTTTTGCCTCGTCATCGACGAATGGGCCGCCTTCCCGCGCTGCCGGAAGCGATTCCGGTCAGCGTTGTGAACATGGGATTTGACCTGCATTTCAGAAAGGGAGTGGCCATGAAGGCGCTTTCCAAGGTCACCCGGTCGATCAAGCCGGCCGAGGTGGAAAAGAAGTGGCATCTGATCGATGCCGAAGGACTGGTGGTCGGGCGTCTCGCCGTGATCATCGCCAATCATCTGCGCGGCAAGCACAAGCCGAGCTTCACCCCGCACGTCGATTGCGGCGATCATGTCGTCGTGATCAACGCCGGCAAGGTCAAGCTGACCGGCAACAAGCTGAAGCAGAAGACCTATTACAAGCACACCGGTTATGCCGGTGGCATCAAGGAAGTGACCGCCGCCAAGGTGCTGGACGGCCGCTTCCCCGAGCGCGTGCTCGAAAAGGCGGTTGAGCGCATGATCCCCCGTGGTCCGCTCGGCCGCAACCAGATGCGCGCCCTTCACCTCTACGCCGGTGCCGAGCATCCGCATGCGGGCACCCAGCCCCAGCCGCTCGACGTCGCTGCCATGAACCGCAAGAACAAGGTGGGTGCCTGATGTCTGACACCACGCTCAACGATCTGGCCGACCTCGGCGCTGCTGCCGATGTTGCCACCCCCGCCGCTCCGGCTGCGCCGCTCCGCGAAAAGGAAGTCGACGCCCAGGGCCGTGCCTATGCCACCGGCCGCCGCAAGGATGCCGTGGCCCGCGTCTGGATCAAGCCCGGTTCGGGCAAGGTCGTGATCAACGGCCGTGACCAGTCGGTCTACTTCGCCCGTCCGACGCTGCGCCTCGTGATCGACCAGCCGTTCCAGATTGCCGATCGCGCTGGCCAGTACGACGTGATCGCCACCGTCAAGGGCGGCGGTCTCTCGGGCCAAGCCGGTGCCGTCAAGCACGGCATCGCCCAGGCGCTGACCAAGTTCGAGCCCGTCCTGCGCGGGGTCGTCAAGGCCGCCGGTTTCCTCACCCGCGACAGCCGCGTGGTCGAGCGCAAGAAGTACGGCCGCGCCAAGGCCCGCCGCAGCTTCCAGTTCAGCAAGCGCTGATCCTGGATCGACGGACTACGAGAAACGGGGTCGGCCGCAAGGTCGGCCCCTTTTTCGTTTCGGCACTCCACGGGAGTACCTGACCATGCAGCAACACACCCCGCTCGCCGCCACGCCTACGCGGATGATGTTTGCCGGCCGGATCGGCTGGCTGCGCGGGGCGATCGGGGCCGGGATCGCGATTGCCCTCACGGCGCTGATCGGGCGGCTGGTGCTGGGCAGCGATCCCGCCTTGCCCTGGCTCGTCGCCTCGATGGGCGCGTCTTCGGTGCTGGTCTTCGTCCTGCCGGCCAGCCCGCTGGCCCAACCCTGGCCGGTCTTCGGCAGCCATCTGGTGGGCGGTGCGATCGGCGTGGTGGTCCACGCAATGCTCGGCGCGACCTGGCTCTCGGCCGGCCTGTCGGTGAGCCTTGCCATTGCGGCGATGAGCCTGCTGCGATGCCTTCATCCCCCCGCAGGTGGCACCGTGCTGTTGACCGCGCTGTCGAGCCCGGCGGTTGCCGCCGCGGGACTGACCTTCCTGGTCATGCCGCTGGCGCTCAACGTGCTGGTGCTGCTGGCGGGCGGCGTGGTCTGGAACCGGCTGACCGGCCACTCCTACCCCCACCGCCCCTCACCCCAACCGCTGCAGCCGGACTGGATCGGTCATATCGAGGATAGCGATCTCGATGCCGTGCTAGCCGAATGGGATGAAGTGCTCGACGTCAGCCGCGAGGATCTGCTTGCCCTGGTCCACGCCGTCGAAGGCAAGGTCCGCGCGCGGCGCGGCGCTACAGCGTCTTCACCTCGACAGAGAAGTCCCCGGCCCCATCAAGCACCAGCCGATTGAACGAGGGGCGCGAGCTGCGCAGCCGCTGCGACAGCGTACCCGCCCCGACAATCCGGATGGTCTGACCGTCCACTTCGACAACCTTGTCGAACGGATCATGGACATGGCCCGAAAGCACCGCCCCGGCCCCGGCCCGCGCCAGCGCCGCCAGCGCGCGCTTGCCGCCGCGGGTTGATGCCGTGGCGTGGGTATTGGCCTCGACCAACGGGTGGTGACAGGCGACCAGCTTCAGCGGCACATCGCGATGATGGGCCAAGCCATGCAACGTTGCATCCAGATCACCCTGGCTGACCCGGCCCTTTGACCAGTTCAGCCGGAGCTGCGCGCGGGCGATGGTCTTGAGCGAAACGACTGCCACTTCCGGCAGGGCAATCTCGCTCCCCAGCCGATGCTTGAGCGCATGGAAGTGGGCATAGGGCCGCGCCAGCCGCCGCAGCATCATATGATAATAGGGTACGTCGTGATTGCCCGGCTCGATCGAAACCGGCACCGGCAGGTGCATCAGCCACTCCGCCGCCAACGCAAATTCCTTTGCGGTGCCACGCATGGTCAGATCACCGGTACAGATCACCGCGGCCGGCCGCTCGCGCTCCACTTCGGCGGCGAACCAGTCGAGCGCCTGACGATCCTCATAGCCGAAGTGCAAGTCGCTGACGTGGTAGAGGACTGTCTTCCCCGACATGATACGATCAGACACGCCCGCTCAGGATCAGCCAGGCCGACCCGGCATTGACCGCGCTGTACCCGGCATAGAACCACATCCAGCCGCTTGAGCCGCCTGCGACCATCAGCATGGCCCCAAGCAGCATCACGAACTCGACCAGTAGACTGAACCGCCCGCCCAGCAGGTGAAAGAACCACGGGACCTGGCCAAGCAGCGGGTGCTCGCTGTTCAGCACGGCGCGGTGGACCGCGAAGTTGGTGACCCCCAGCAGGAAGACGAACGCGACAAGCATCCTGGCTGCCCTATCACGCGATTCGGCGGGCTTACAGCCCAATCCGCCCTGTCGTTCGCCGGACCGATTCAGCGCTTGGTCGCCGAATTCGGCGCTTGGTCGGTTCGCGGACGTACCTCGTCGAGCATTGCTGTATCGCTACACCAACACAGCCTATCCCGGTTCTGCACCATCCCCCAGGTGCAGTCCCGAGGAGAAACCGCCATGTTTATCCGTCCTTTGCTTGCTGCCGCGCTGCTCGCGGCCGGCGCCGTCCCCGCCCTCGCTCAGAACCAGGGCGGCCTGGTCATCAAGACCGACGATCTCAACCTCAACAGCGCTGCCGGCCGCGCCACGCTGGAGCGCCGCGTCGATGGCGCCCAGTCGCAGATCTGCCGCAATGCCACGGCGACCGGCTCGCGCAGCCGCGCCGCTCAGGAGCAGAAGGCCTGCCGCGCCGAGGTCCGCCGCCAGTTCGAGGCGCAGTTTGCCGGCCAGCACGACAACGGCTGAGCCAAAACCCGATACCCCCAATAGCCCCGGGGGTCAGGGCCGGGCAGTGCGGGATGTGCGACCCCCGCCTGTCCGGCCCTAAACTTATGCAGGAAGCCGCGCTTAACGGCCGGCCATCGCCTTGGCTTTGGCCAGGTAAGTCCGCCCGATCCGCACCGCCGAACCATCGGCCAGCTCGGCCGACCAGACGCCCAGGCCATCATGGCGCAGGCCGGTAATCCGGTCGCGGCGCAGGATCGTCGAACGATGCAGGCGGATAAAGCGCTGCGGATCAAGCCGCGCTTCCAGGCCCGTCACCGTCTGAAGTAGCAAGTAACTGCGGTCGCCGACATGCAGCCGGACATAGTCGCGCTCCGCGTCGATCCGATCGACATCGGCGGCAGCAATCCGCAGCAGTTCGGAGCGGTAGGGTACCCAGAACTCGGTCAGCCAGTCCCCGCCCTGCTCGGCACGTTCGCCGCGCCGGGCCAGCGCGCGGGCAACCGCGCGCTCAAGCCGATCCGGGGTGACCGGTTTCAGCACATAGTCGACTGCATCGAGGTCAAAGGCCTCGACCGCGAAATTCTCATGAGCGGTGACAAAGATTACTGCAGGTCGCGGCTTGCGTCCCGTCAGGGCACGCGCAACGGCCAGGCCGTCCAGCTCGGGCATGGTCATGTCAAGCAGGACCAGGTCGGGCGACAGGGCATCGATCATTCGCAGCGCTGCTGCGCCGTCCTGGGCCGTGCCGGCGACGTCCAGCCCGGCCAGATCGCGGCAGATCAGCTGCATTCGCTCGATCGCCAGCGGTTCGTCATCGACAATCAGGGTGCGCAAGGTGGTGGCGGTTTCAGTCATGGCGCTCCAGGGGCAGACGGATCAGGCTGCGCCAGCCGCCGCCAGCGACGGGGCCGGACGTGATCTGGGCAGCATCGCCGTAGCGCGCGGCAAGGCGATCGCGGACATTGGCAAGGCCGATGCCGAAGCCAGGTTTGGGATCCTTGGCGACCGGGCCGTCATCGGCCACCTCGATCACCAGGCAGCCATACTCCTCGCGCGCGGCGACCGTCAGCGTAACCGGATGGGTCGTTGCGGATACGGCATATTTGACCGAGTTCTCGATCAGCGGTTGCAGGATCATGCCTGGCATTCGCGCATCGGCCAGCGCCGCGGGAATATCGAACCTGGTGCGCAGCCGCTCGGGAAAGCGCACCGCCTCGATCTCAAGGTAAAGCCGCTGGAGCGCGATCTCCTGGTCGAGTGCCACATCGCCCGTCGGATCGCCGGCGAGGCTGCGGCGGTAGAAGGTGGAGAGCGTCTGGATCATCTGCTCGGCCGCCTGCGTCTTCCCGGTCATGACCAGGGCCGAGAGCGAGTTGAGCGTGTTGAACAGGAAGTGCGGATTGACCTGGTAGCGCAGGGACCGCAGTTCGGAAGCCTTGGCGGCGCGGCGATACTCGCCCTCGCGCCGCTCCGCCGCGCGGGCCTGTTCGGCATTGGCCAGCGAGAAGTAGAGCGCCGCCCAGGCCAAGAGCAGGTAATAGCGCCCCAAGGCCACGTCGACGAGCTGGCGCAGGCGGTTGTCGGCGCGGGTCTCGGCATCGATGGTAATCGCCGGGCGCGCCTCGCCGGTCGGGGCCGGCTGTGCGGTCGGCAGCGGATCGGGGGTTGCTGCAACCTCGGCCTCACGGTCAAGCGGATCGACCAGCAGGTTGCCGCTTTCGTCGCTGCGGATCCGCAGGCCTTCGCGCTCGCCGATCGTGGCGACGACCTTGTTCTCGATATCGGCAAAGGCCCACTGATTGATCGCTGCAAGCAGGACCGAGGCTGGCAGGGCCATCAGCAGCACAGCCCCGGCTTTGATCCAGAATGGCCGCGGATCGAGCAGCCGGACGATCGGCCAAAGCGCCAGTGTGACGGCCATCGAACCGAGCGTGACCAGAATCCGGCGCAGCAGCAGCGCATCGAAAAGCTCGAGCCCGACCAGCCAGCCGCGCAACGTCGCCAGCGCGAAATAGGCCAGCCAGACCCCGGCAATCGAGGCCAAAACCAGCTTGATTGGCACGCGCGGCGTGGATGGCGCAGTCAGGTCCATGGCCAACCTGACTAGCCCGAAGCAATAGGAACAGGCCAGCGGCTTGGTCGAACCGCAGGCGTCATTGGTCGAACGTCCCGGCGCGGCCTATTTGACCGGCAACAGGCCTTCGCGAGCGATCTTTTCCTTCCAGGCCAGCGGCGCGAGCTGGTGGACATTGTTGCCCTCGCTGTCGACCGCGACTGTAACGGGCATGTCCTCGACCGTGAACTCATAGATCGCTTCCATACCAAGGTCCTCGAAGGCGACGACCTTGGCTTCACGGATGGCACGCGCCACCAGATAGGCCGCGCCGCCGACCGCCATCAGGTAGGCCACCTTGTGCTTGGCAATCACCTCGGTCGCGCCTTGGCCGCGCTCGGCCTTGCCGATCATGGTCAGCAGGCCGAGCTCGCACATCATGTCGGTGAACTTGTCCATCCGCGTCGCCGTGGTCGGGCCGGCCGGGCCGACCACTTCACCCATGACCGGATCGACCGGGCCAACATAGTAGATCGAACGCCCCTTGAACTCGACCGGCAGAGCCTCGCCCTTGGCCAGCATGTCCTGGATCCGCTTGTGCGCGGCATCGCGGCCGGTCAGCATCTTGCCGTTGAGCAGCAGCCGGTCACCCTGCTTCCAGCTGCGCACTTCTTCGGCCGTCAGCCTATCAAGATTGACCCGCTTGGCCGCCTTGTCCGGCGTCCAGTGGACTTCGGGCCATTCGTTGAGGTTGGGTTTCTCGAGGAAGGTCGGACCCGAGCCATCGAGCGTGAAGTGCGCATGGCGGGTGGCGGCGCAGTTGGGGATCATGGCGACCGGCTTGCCCGCCGCGTGGCAGGGCGCGTCCATGATCTTCACATCGAGGATGGTCGAGAGTCCACCCAGGCCCTGGGCACCGATCCCCAGCGCGTTGACCTTGTCGAAGATCTCAATCCGCATTGCCTCGATATCGTTCTGTGGCCCGCGCTGCTTGAGTTGAGCCATGTCGATCGGCTCCATCAGCGCCTGCTTGGCCAGCAGCATGCAGTGCTCGGCCGTCCCGCCGATGCCAATGCCCAGCATCCCCGGCGGGCACCAGCCGGCACCCATCTGCGGCAGCATCTCGATCACCCAATCGACGATATTGTCGCTGGGGTTCATCATCTTGAACTTTGACTTGTTCTCGCTGCCGCCCCCCTTGGCCGCAACGTCGATGCTGACCTTGCTGCCCGGCACCATCGTGACGTGGAGCACTGATGGCGTATTGTCGCGGGTGTTGCGGCGGGTGAAGGCGGGATCGGCAAGGACCGAGGCGCGCAGTTTGTTTTCCGGGTGGTTGTAGGCGCGGCGCACCCCTTCATCGACCACTTCCTGTAGCGAGCGGCCCGATTCCAGGCGGCAATTCTGGCCCCATTCAACGAAGACATTGACGATGCCGGTGTCCTGGCAGATCGGCCGATGGCCTTCGGCGCACATCCGGCTGTTGGTCAGGATCTGGGCGATCGCATCCTTGGCCGCAGGGCCCTGCTCGGCCTGGTAGGCATCGCCCAGGGCGCGGATATAGTCCATCGGGTGAAAATAGCTGATAAACTGGAGCGCATCGGCGACGCTTTCGATCAGGTCTTCCTCGCGGATCGTCACCATCTCGGTCATGGGCGTAGGTTCCTCGAACGGGTTGTTTGGGGGCGCCTTAGTCCCTGAACCGCCCTCCCGTCAAAGCGCTTGGCGCAGCGCGGTGCTTCGCCTAGAAGCAAGGCGATTGCGGTGCTGTGTTATTTGTGCAATACAGCCCGTCGAGAAGGGTTGAATCATGAATCTCACTGCCGAGCGTCCGGGCACCGACCTTGCCGCCGCCCGCCGCGCGATGATCGACAGCCAGCTGCGCACCAGCGGGGTCAACGATCCTGCCGTGCTTGAAGCCTTCACCCGGGTCGCGCGCGAAGATCACGTTCCCGCCGCCGCCCGCGCCCATGCTTATATTGATCGCGCAATCCCGCTGGGTGACGGCCATGCGCTGGCCGCCCCGCTGTTTCATGGGCGTATGCTGGTAGAGGCCGGCCTTCAGGCCGATGACAACGTCCTGCTCGTCTCCTGCGGTAGCGGCTATCTTGCGGCATTACTGCAGGGGCTGGTCGCCAAGGTCACCACGGTCAGCGCTGCCGATGCCGCCGCTGGCAAGGCCAAGGGCAGCTACAGCTTGGTCCTGATCGACGGCGCAATCGAAGTCCTGCCCGACAACCTCGCCGCGCGCCTGGAAGACGCTGGTCGACTGGTAACGGGTCTGGTCGAACGCGGGGTGACGCGCCTCGCAACCGGCCGCAAGGCCGCCGGGGCCGTGGCGTTGCTGCCACTGGCCGAGATGGGAATCCCGGTGCTGGCTGAATTTGCCGCACCGAAACGGTGGAGCTTCTAAGCATGGCCATACGGCTTGGGCGGGCAATCCTGCTGGCGGGAATCGGGCTGGCAGCAGCCCCGGCGCTCGCCGATGATCTGCGCGAGGCGCTGGTCATGGCTTACAATACCAACCCGAACCTGCAGGCGGCGCGTGCCCAGCAGCGCGCCGTTGATGCCGGGGTGCCGATCGCTCGCTCAGCCGCCCTGCCGACACTCAGCGGCGCCGCCGCACACACCGAATTCGTCAAGCGCTCGGCCTCCACGCCCGGCGGACCGCTCGGCGGGCCCGAACGCGCGACCACCGCAGACCTGACCGCAGGCATGCCGCTCTATGCCGGCGGCGCTATCAAGAATTCGATCAGCGCCGCCAAGACCCGCGTCGAAGCCGGCCGCGCCGATCTCCGAGCAACTGAGACCGAAGTCTTCGCTCAGACCGTTGCAGCCTACATGGACGTAATCCTGGGCCAGGCCGTGGTTGGCCTCAACAAGGGCCAGGTCGGCGTGCTCGAAGTCAACCTGCAAGCCACACGCGACCGGTTTGAGATCGGCGATCTTACCCGCACCGACGTCGCGCAGTCGCAGGCCCGTCTCAGCCTCGCCCGTGGCCAGGCCCGCTCGGCCGAGGCCCAGCTGGTGGCAGCGCGCGAGCGCTATATCGCCGTGGTCGGCAAAGAGCCGGTCAACCTCCAGTCACCGCCGCCGCTATCGGGGTTACCTGCCGATGTCGAAACCGCCGTCCAGGTTGCGCTCGATTCGAACCCGGACCTGATCGCCGCGCGTCAGCGCAGCAAGGCTGCAGGCTTCGATACCGCTGCTTCAGGTGCCGGACGGCTGCCGCGCGTCAGCGTCTTCGCCGGGGCGGACTATACCGATTACCACGGCACGCTGGGCGGCGGTTCGCCGCTGGTCAACCAGTCAGCGACAACCGGCCAGGCCGGCATACGGGCCTCAATCCCGTTGTTCCAGGGCGGCCTTCCTGCCGCCCAGCGCCGGCAGGCCCAGGCCCGCGAAGGGGCGACGCTGGAACAGGAAATTGCGATCGAACGCCAGGTCATCTCCGGCGTCCGTGCTGCCTATGCCAGCTGGCAGGCCAGCCGGGAGATCATCGAATCTTCGCAGTCCGCCGTCGATGCTGCCAAGCTCAGCCTTGAAGGTGTGAAGGCCGAGAACACGGTCGGCAACCGCACGATCCTCGATATCCTGAATGCCGAGCAGGAACTGCTCAACGCGCAGGTCCAGCTCGTCACCGCGCAGCGCAATTCCTACGTCGCCGGGTTCAACCTCCTCGCCGCAATGGGCAAGGCCGAGGCGCGCGATCTGGCGCTTGACGGCGGCGCGCTCTACGATCCGGTCGCCAATTATGACCGCATCTCCGGCAACATCTGGGACTGGGCCAGCGACCCCGCGCCCAAGCCCCAGTCTACGCGCACCGTTGACACCAAGGCCCAGGACGGGACAGTAACCCCCAAGTGATTCTGTCCCCCTGCGGGACAAACGGGGGTAGGGCCATGCGTCAGGCAAGTGAACCGTCGGTCGAAGAGATCCTGGATTCGATCAAAAAGGTGATCGCTCGCGATAATCGCGCCGATGCCGCGATCGAGCGCAAGGAGCGGGAACAGCGCGGAATCAAGACTGCTGAGGCCGTAGAAGATGTCTTCGAGCTAGATGCCGCAGCCGAACTCGTCGACGACGAGGCCGAAGAGGCCCCGCTGCTGCCCGAGAATACCGCCAGCTCGATGCGCGAATCGCTTGCCGCGCTGGCCATGCTGGCCGAACCTGGCGCGGCGCCGCAGATTGTCCGCTCGGGCGAGACCTCGCTCGAAGGGTTGACCCGCGAGCTGTTGCGCCCGGCCCTGGCCGAATGGCTCGACAAGAACCTGCCGCCGCTGGTTGAGCGGATGGTCGCGGCCGAAATTGCCCGGATCGTCGGCAAGAAGGGCTGAGCCCTGTCCAATTCGCCAGACTCCGTCGAACTCGAACTGGCCGAGCGCACGCTCGCCCGGCTGGGCGGCTTCGACACCCGCTGGCAGATCTTTCTCTGCGCCGATCCCGAAGAGCCCAAGTGCTGCGACCGGGCCACCGGACACGCGGCTTGGCTGTTCCTGAAAAAGCGGCTCGGCGAACTGGGGTTGGGCGGCCACACTGGCGTGCTGCGCAACAAGGTGGGCTGCCTCAGGGTCTGTGCGCTGGGGCCGGTCGCCGTGGTCTGGCCGGGGCCGACCTGGTACCACTCCTGCACGCCAGAAGTGCTGGAGCGGATTATCCAGGAACACCTGATCGGCGGCGTGCCAGTGGCAGAATACCAGCTCAAGCCGCCGGCATAGCGGCTATTCCCGTTCGTCGATCGATTCGTCGTGGCCGGTGCCGCTCGACAGGAACAGCAGCGCCATCAGCGCCACGGTCAGCATGATCACACCCGCGATCCCCAGCACGCTTGCGATATAGAGGTGGATCGAAGGCAGACCGAATTCCCACGCAAGATAGGCAATCAGCACGAGGCAGACCGCCAGCGTAACAAGGCTCCAGCGCTTCAGCAGACGTTTATAGCGCGACCAGGCGATCGCAGCGATTTCCGGGTTGTCGAGCGGGGAACGGGTCATCACCGCCGCCTCTGCGCCTGTCGAAGGTGTGTTGCAAGTGGACGTTAGTCCCGGACTCGCCATCAGCCCCGCTTCGTGTCATCTTCTCAGGCCTAGAGGGGAGTATGCCATGACTATTGCCCGCCTGATCGAGGGGCGCAGCAGCCCCATTATCTCCATCGACGCCAGCGCCAGCGTGCGCAGTGCAGTGGCCCTGCTGGCCGAGAAACGGATCGGTGCCTTGCCGGTAATGGAGGGCGGCACGATTGCCGGGATCTTTTCCGAACGCGACGTGGTCTATGGCCTGGCACAGAACGGCCCGGCCATGCTGGATGGCCCAGTGGGTGCGGTGATGACCGCGCCGGTGATTTCGGTCGATTTGCAGTCCGACGTGCTCGATGCGCTAAGCCTGATGACCCGGCGCCGCATCCGCCACCTGCCTGTGGTGCAAGGTGGAGCAATGGTCGGCTTTATTTCGATCGGGGACCTTGTGAAGTACCGGATCGAGCGGATCGAGTCCGAGGCCCAGGCGATGCGCAGCTATATCCAGAGCGCCTGATCCGCGCACAGCCTTGCGGCTCGGCCTCGCGCGGCTTACATCGGGCGCATGGACGCTCCCACGATGACCCTCAGCCCCTCGGCTGCTGCGCGGATTGCGCTGATTGCCGAAAAGCAGGGCAAACCCGCCGCACTGCGCCTTGCGGTCGAGGGCGGCGGCTGTTCCGGCTTCCAATACCGCTTCGGACTGGCCGAAAGTATTGAGGAGGATGACCTGGTGGTCGAGACCGACGGCGTGAAGCTGGTGGTCGATCCGATCAGTCTCGACCTCGTGGCCGGAAGCGTTGTTGATTTCGTCGATTCGCTTGGCGGTTCAGCCTTCAAGGTAGAGAATCCTCTGGCTGCTGCCGGCTGCGGCTGCGGTTCCAGCTTCGCCGTCTGAATTCCCGATGCGCATCGCCAGCTTCAACATCAACGGGATCAAGGCCCGTTTACCGCGCCTGCTGGAATGGCTGGAGGAAACCCGCCCGGCCGTCGCCTGCCTGCAAGAGATCAAGACCCAGGACGAGGGCTTCCCGGCCGCAGAGTTCGAGAAGATCGGCTATCATGCTGTCTGGCACGGGCAGAAGGGCTTCAACGGCGTGGCCATCCTCGCCGATGGCACGACACCACAGGTGGTCCAGCAGGGTCTCCCCGGCGATCCGACCGACGATCACGCGCGCTATCTCGAGGTTGATGTGTTCGACACCCGGATCGTCAACATATACCTCCCCAACGGCAATCCCCAGCCGGGGCCGAAGTTTGATTACAAGCTGGCCTGGATGGAGCGGCTGCGCGCCCGGATGCAGGAGATCATGGCCGAGGAAGTGCCGGCCGTAGTGCTGGGCGATTACAACGTCATCCCGACCGACCGCGATGTCTGGGCCCCGGCCGCCATGGCCGATGACGCCCTGATGCAACCCGAATCGCGCGATGCCTATATGCGCCTGCTCGCCGATGGCTGGATCGATGCGATCGCCACGCACCAGCCGGGCGGCGGCGTCTGGACGTTCTGGGATTACCAGGCTGGTGCCTGGCAGCGCGACCATGGCTTCCGCATCGACCACGCGCTGCTATCGCCAGAACTGGCGGACAGGCTCAAGGCCTGCGGTGTCGACAAGGAATATCGTGGTCGCGAAAAGGCCAGCGACCATGCGCCCGTCTGGATCGAGATCAAGCCGGCGGACTGATTCAAGAAGGGGGGCCGCAGCCCCCCAACCCGTTCAGCGATAGAAGACGTGGTTGTCGACCCGGGCCATCCGGGTCAGGCGCCAGCCTGGGCTGACATAGGCGGCATGGAAGAACAGCGCACCTTCAACCGGGCTGCGCCAGGTGCCTTCGTGAGCGATCTGGGCCACGGCCACGGCATTCTTCCACTGGCGAGCGTTGCGTGCGCCGCCCGGCAGGCTGTTGCCGCGCACAAACGAGAACTGCGAGGGCTGGAACACCACGCCACAGTACGAATCCGGGAAGCGTCCCGACTTCGAGCGAGCAACGATTACGCGGCCGACGGCCAACTGGCCGTTGAGGGTCTCGCCTTTCGCCTCGTGATAGATGGCGGCGGCGAGGCAGTTGAGTTCGCGCGAGAGTTCCGCGGGCTGCGGCTGCTCTGCCACCAAGTCAGCCAGACTGGCCGCAGGGGCCACGTCAGCACCGTCAGCACCGGGCAGTTGCTGGATCACCGGTTCGGAAACTGTGGGGAGGGTCGGTTCCTGAGTGGCAACCGGCTCAAGCGCCTGGGCTGCTGCGCCCGAACCGTCGGCGCTGGCAATGATCATCATCGCACTTGCCGCGACAGCCAGAGCGCTGGCGCGGTTAAGCTTGGTACTGTTAAGAATGCGGCGCATTCGTCCGTCTTATTGGGCGGTGGACGCACCTGGCGCAGGTTGGGACGGGAGCGGAAAGACCTGGATCGGACTGCCCCCGGCCGGAAAACCTGCCGGTTGTCCCCCGTCTGCGTGCTAGCGTGAATGGCCTGAATGCCCCTCGCGCCGCCTGCGCACAAACAAAGGTCCGGCCCCTTCTTTCCGCAGTGCAGCAAAGTCAATCTGGCGTTCAGGTTATTCCGATGAACCGTTCACCATTCGCGATATCCAGTTCGACAATCCACAGGTCGGGATCCTGGTTGCCACGTCGATCAAGCCATTCGTTCAGCTCAGCCTTGTTTTCGCTGTTTTCCGCGCGTGACAGTGTCCACGCGCGATTGCCATCTGCCTGCGGCATGCGTTCGTACACCCGCGCGTTGGTGCCGCGTTCGGTCAGGACGACAACGATTGTCCCGGCGTCACGTTCACCTTTTTGCAGGACGCTGGCAAAGCCGCCTTCGGCCCCCGCCCGGCGGATCAGCGCCCCCACTTCAAGGTGCGCGGGAAGGCGTGGTTCCCCGCTCAGACGGCTGCCGCCCGCAGCCCGGTGGCATAACCTGGGAGGCCCGACAAAGCGATCCGGCTGCGCATGAAGGTACCGGTGCCACGCCCGATCTCTTCCCCTTCTGCGTCGATCAGGCGGCTTTCGGCGACCAGCACGCGCTTGCGGCCCGAGACCCAGCGGCCTTCGGCAATCACCCGGCCGGAACGGACCGGTTTGGTGAAGTGCAGGTTGAAGGCCGTGGTCAGCAGGAAGCGATCTGTGATCAGGGTGTTGGCAGCATAGAAAGCCGCATCGTCGAGCATCTTGAAATAGATCGTGCCGTGGGCCGCGCCGGCGGCGTGGTAGCAGGTTTCATCGATGGTGAAGACAATCCGGGCGGCGCCTTCGCCGGTCACGGTCAGTTCGGACGAGAACAGGCGGTTGATCGGGGCCGAAGCATAGAGGCTTTCAAGCGCGCGCCAGTGCAGGGCCGCACCGCTGGCCGCTGCTTCACGCCCGGAATCAGGCCCGGATTCAGGCAGCGTCGCGGTCGATGACATTGGCAAGCAGCGCATAAAGCGCTTCGGCCCCTGGCGCCTCGGTCAGCGCCACATGCATCGCCTCGTCGCGCATCATCCGGCTGATCGCCGCCAGTGCGTGGAGGTGAGCCGCTCCAGCGGATTCGGGTGATAGGAGGCCGAACACCATGCCAACCGGCATGCCATCAGCGGCATCAAAAGCCACCGGTGCTTCGAGCCGCAGGAACACCGCCACCGGGCGCGCCAGACCGGGGAGGCGGGCATGCGGAATCGCCACGCCGCGGCCAAAGCCGGTGCTGCCCAGCCGCTCACGCTCTTCAATGCGTTCAAGGACAAGCGCCGGGTCAAGCCCGTAGACGGCAGCGAATCGCTGCGAAAGCTGCTCAAGGATCGCTTGCTTGCTGTCTGCACCAATCGTGCCGACAGCATCAGGCGAAAGCGTGAAAAGTCCGGTCATGGCAGTGAGATATGTCCGAAACGCAGGTTGGTTTGGCATGGCCAAGGGGCAAGGGCGGCGGAAATCGCGTCCGCACCATCAACCCCTCACCCTCACCAAAGGTTGCGCGGCCCATAGACCCTTGTTCAGGAAGGTTCAACCCACCCGATCGAGCCATCCCCGCGGCGATAAACCATATTGTGTCGCCCGGTTCCGGCATTCTTGAACAGCAGGGCATTGGTGTTGCGCAGGTCTAGCATCATCACTGCGTCGGATACGGTCGCCTCGGGCACGTCGACCCGGGTTTCGGCGATCACCACCGGGGCATCGACAGTGACTTCCTCTTCCTCGGCATCGGGCTCGGCGAAGACCGTGTAGGCCGCCTCTTCAGCCTTCACCGCGTGCTGGGCCGCTTCGTGCCGGTCCTTCAGCCGGCGCTTGTAGCGGCGCAGCTGCTTGTCGATCTTCTCCGCGGCCTGGTCGAAGGCGACATGGGCATCGTGGGCGATCCCGGCGCCCTTCAGCACCAGACCCTGCATCACATGGGTGACGATATCGGCCCGAAAGGCCCCGGCCGGCGCGCGATTGAAAGTGATGGTCGATGACAGCGCGCGCGAGAAGTACTTGCCGACGATTCCGGACAGTCGTTCCTGGGCATGAGCCTGAAGAGCTTCGCCGGTTTCAATCTGGTGGCCGGAAACGCGGATATCCATAAGACTTCTCCTTCGTATTCGCCCGACCTGCTCATGTTCGCCAGAGCGGCTCCTTGAGCGTGTCGAGAAACTGGGCATGGGCGGCACGCTCTTCCTCGCTGGCAGCGTGGGGCCGCGCGGCGCGAAACGGCCGCTCGCGCTGAACCCGCATGACTGGCTCGGCCAGGTCTGCCGCAGCATTATCGACCGCCAGGTGCAGGCCAATCTGGCGCCCACCGGTCAGCTCGACATAGACCTGGGCCAGCAGCTCGGCGTCAAGCAATGCGCCGTGCAGCGTGCGATGGCTGCGGTCGATGCCATAGCGGGTGCAAAGCGCATCAAGCGAGTTCTTGGCCCCCGGGTGGCGGATCCGGGCGAGCGCGACCGTATCGATCATCCGCTCGCGCCCCAGCGGATCGAGCCCGCATTTTTCGAGCTCCATGTTGATGAAGCCGAAATCGAACCCGGCATTGTGCGCGACCAACATCGAATCGCCGATGAACTCAAGGAATTCGGCGGCCTTCTCGTGAAAGCGGGGCTTGTCCGAAAGGAAGGTGGCGGACAGGCCGTGCACCGCTTCGGCCGCAGCCGGCATATCGCGATCAGGATTGAGATAGCAGTGAAAGGTTTCGCCGGTTGTCACCCGGTTGACCATTTCGACGCAGCCGATTTCCACCAGCCGGTCACCGTTCCTGGGATCAAGCCCCGTGGTTTCGGTGTCGAAGATGATCTCGCGCATTACCAAACCGATATCGGCCCCACTTCGCGCGCTGGCAAGGGGGCGACTCGACTAAATCTGCGCCGAGGTGATCGAATGGACGAGCTGCTGAACGGCATGGCGGGTTTCGGCGAGCGACGTGCCGGTATCGATCACGTAATCGGCGCGCGCGCGCTTCTCGGCATCAGGGACCTGGAGCTTGAGGATCTGCGCGAACTTCTCCTCGGTCATCCCGGGCCGGGCCAGGACCCGCTCGCGCTGCTGCGCAAACGGGGCTGAGACGACCGCGACCGCATCGAGCCCGTGATTGCCGGTCTTTTCGAACAGCAGCGGAATATCGAAGACGATCAGTTTTGCATCGGCATTGTCGGCCAGGAAGGCGCGGCGCATCTCGGCCACTTCGGGGTGGACGATCGATTCCAGCAGCTTGAGCGCCTCCGGATTGCCGAACACCGCCGCGCCCAGCTTCTGCCGATCAACCCCATGCGGCCCGGTCGTCCCCGGAAAGGCCCGTTCGATCGGATCGATGCAGGCCCCGCCCGGACCCTGTAGCTCGTGTACCGCCGCATCGGCATCGAAGACTGGTACGCCGAGCCCGCGCAGCATCGCCGCGACAGCCGATTTGCCCATGCCGATAGAACCGGTCAGGCCAAGGATGAATGGCTTGCTCATTGGGTCATCAGCCTGCGCAATTCGCTATCCTGGCTCCGCGGCGCAGGAACGCCAAAGAACTTTTCGAACGCAGCGGCCGCTTGGCCGATCAGCATGGCAAGACCGTCAATCGTCGCCAGTCCGTGCGCGCGGGCCTGCTGGAGCAGAGCGGTGTCGGCCGGCGCGGTGACAATATCATAGACCGTGGCATTGGCGAGGAAGCCGCCCCACGGCAGGTCAAGCGGCGGTTGCCCGGTCATGCCGAGCGGGGTGGCATTGACAATCAGGCTGAGCACTTCGGGATCTGCTGGGCGCAGCGGCCCTGGTTTAAGCTCGGCCAGATCGATCAGGAACTCCGGATCCTCGCCCAGGTAGCGCCCGAATTCGGCCTTGGCCTTGGCGGGATTGCGGCTGATCGACCAGATCATGAATTCGGTATGGAACAGCGCGTCGATGATCGCCCGCGCCGCGCCGCCGGTGCCGATGACATAGGCAAAGCGATAATCCTCGTCCCCGAGCAGCGGCAGGACCGGCTCGAGAAACCCGGGTGCGTCCGTGTTGTGGCCGGTCAGGCTGCCGTCGGCCTCGCGCACTACGGTGTTGACCGCGCCGATCCGCGCCGCCTCGTCATCGATCCGGTCAAGCAGCGGCATGACCGCCTGCTTGTGCGGCATGGTTACATTGCAGCCGCGCCAGAGCGCGTCGCCGCGCCGCTCGGCCAGGTAGGCCGCCAGACCATCGGTGGTGACAAGGCAGCGGTGATACTCGGCCTCGATCCCAAGTTTGGCGAGCCAGAAGCCGTGAATCACCGGGCTTTTCGATTGGGCTATCGGATCGCCGATCACGTCAGCGTAGGGGAGCCTCATGCGGTCAGCACCCCGCGCGCGCGCAGTGCACCCAGTACCGGCAGCAGCGGCATGCCCAGCACGGTGAAGTGGCTGCCCTCGATCGCCTCAAACAGCTGCACCCCCAAAGCCTCGATCCGGAACACGCCGACGCAGCCGCTGACCGCCGGCCATTCGGCCGCAAGGTAGCTTTCGATAAAGGCGTCGGAGAGATGCCGCACCCAGAGCCGCGCCACGTCGGCATGGTCCCAATAGGTATGTCCGCCGCGCGCCAGGGCTGCTGCGCTGTGCAGTTCCATCACCTTGCCTGAGAAGAAGGCGAGATGCTGCGCCGCCTCATCACGGCTGCGCGGCTTGTCGAAACGGCGGCCTTCGACCGTTACCAGTGAATCGCTCCCGAGGACCCAGGCTTCGGGTTCGCTGCGCGCCACCGCCAGAGCCTTGGCCCGGGCAAGCGCCAGCGCAACATCCCCGGGCGCCGCGCCAGCCATTTCCGCCTCGATCGCGCGCTCATCGACATGAGCCGGGCACGCTGTAAAGGGCACGCCGGCATCGGTCAGCATTGCCTGACGTGAGGCGCTTTGCGACGCGAGCACCAGCGTGGTCACCGCTGCTCCTCGCCGGCGTGGCGTTCGTTGTAGATGTTGATCACGGCAGCGGCGGTTTCCTCGATCGAGCGGCGGGTGACATCGATCACCGGCCAGCCATTATCGGCAAACATCCGCCGGGCGTACTGCACTTCCTTGGTCACCCGGTCCTGGTCGACATAGGCGGTTTCGGGCGCCTGGTTGAGCGATAGCAGCCGGTTGCGCCGGACCTGGACCAGCCGTTCGGGCGCGGTGGTCAGCCCGACGACCAGAGGGTGCTTGAGGCCAAACAGCGCCGGGGGCGGCGGGCTTTCGACCACGATCGGGATATTGGCGACCTTGTAGCCCCGGTTGGCCAGATAGATCGAGGTCGGCGTCTTGGAACTGCGCGAGACGCCGGCCAGGACAATATCGGCCTGCTCCCAATCTTCCCAGGCCACACCATCGTCATGGGCAATGGTATAGTGGATCGCATCGACGCGGGCGAAATAGGCCTCGTCCATTGCATGCTGCCGGCCCGGTCGGGCATGGGGGTGCTGGCCCAGCGCAGACTCGAGCGCCTCTACGGCACGATCAAGCACGGGGACCACCGGCAGGCCCAGCGCCCGGCAGCGTTCCTCCAGCTTGGCGCGGATCTCGGCATTGGCGAGGGTGAAAAAGACCAGTCCCGGATTGGTGGCAATATCGCCCATGATCCGGTCAAGATGCTGGAGCGAGCGGACCATCGGCCAGAAATGGCGGCTGACCTCGGCCCCTTCGAACTGGGCCAGCGCCGCTTTGGCAATCATCTCCAGCGTTTCACCGGTGGAATCAGACAGCAGATGAAGGTGCAGACGCGGCATCGGGTTCCTGGGCTACCCCTGTGGACAGAGCCCCGCATAAACCACGGCACAAGCCTTGGGACAAGTTCGGGGACAGTTTCGCTGCCCAGTACCGGCCCGGCCACACAGACCTTGTGGACAAGGGGAAAACGATTCCCACAGGCTGGGGACAGTGGGGACAACCTCTGCTTGACGCGCCGTTAACCGGATTCGCACCCGCGCTAGCCCCTATTCAGCTAGGGACAATTCAGGCAAGGGATCGCAATCCCCGCTTTCCACAGGGCCAACAACTCCATAATCCTTTTAAGAATCTAATTTGAATTTGATTGGACTCACGCGATGCCCGGTTTGCTGCTCCGTACCCTGTCTGGCGAAAACATGGCGGAGCGGCCTGTCTGGCTGATGCGCCAGGCCGGGCGGTATCTGCCGGAATATCGCGCGCTCCGGGCCAGCAAGGGCGGGTTCCTGAACCTGGTCTATGACAGCGAGGCTGCGGCCGAAATCACGCTGCAGCCGATCCGCCGCTTCGGCTTCGATGGCGCGATCCTGTTTTCCGACATCCTGATCGTGCCCTATGCGATGGGCCAGGATCTGGAGTTCCTGGTGGGTGAGGGCCCACACATGTCGCCGAGGCTGCTCGATGCCGCGCTGACCAGTCTGACCGCGGTGCCCGGGCGGCTCAGCCCGATTTACGAGACCGTCCGGCTGGTCAAGGCCGCCCTTCCCGGGGACAAGACCATGCTGGGCTTTGCCGGCAGCCCCTGGACCATTGCGACCTACATGGTGGCAGGTGAGGGCAGCCGCGACCAGCACGATACCCGCGCGCTCGCCTACCGCGATCCTGCCGGCTTCCAGGCGATCATCGATGCGATTGTCGGCGTGACCGTGGAATACCTGATCGGCCAGATCCAGGCCGGGGCCGAGGCGGTGCAGCTGTTCGACAGCTGGGCGGGCAGTCTGGCCCCAAGCGAGTTCGAGCGCTGGGTGATTGCGCCCAATGCGGCGATCGTCCGGCAGCTCAAGGCCAAGATTCCCAACGTGCCGATCATCGGCTTTCCAAAGGGCGCGGGTGAAAAGCTGGGGGCCTATGCCCGCGAGACGGGGGTCGATGCGATCGGGGTCGATGAAACGATCGATCCGGTCTGGGCCGCGCGCGAACTACCGCCGGGCATGCCGGTTCAGGGCAACCTCGATCCCCTGCTGCTGCTGGCCGGCGGGGAGGAACTCGATCGCCAGGCGCTGCGCGTGCTCGAAGCCTTTGCCGATCGCCCGCATGTCTTCAACCTGGGCCACGGCATTGGCCAGACCACCCCGATCGAACATGTCGAGCAATTGCTGGCGCTGGTACGGAGCTGGAAGCGCTAGTATGATCCAGCCATGCTTTCGTGGGTGCTCAGCATGACTTATCTCTGGCTCAAGGCGGGCCATGTCACCTTCGTGATCTTCTGGATGGCGGGGCTGTTCATGCTGCCGCGCTTCTTCGTCTACCATCAGGAGGCGGAGCCCGGTTCGGCCGAGGAAGCCCGCTGGATCGATCGCGAACGCCGCTTGCTGCGGATCATCCTGTGGCCGGCGATGGGTGTTACCTGGGCACTTGGTCTGGCCCTGGCCTTCTCGATCGGGGCGTTCACCCAGCCGTGGTTCCATGCCAAGCTGGGCCTGGTACTGATTCTCAGCGCCTACAACGTCTGGATGGCTGGCTATGCCGCGGATCTCGCTCAGGGCAGACGGCGGCTGGAGGGCAAGCGCCTGCGGATCCTCAACGAGGTGCCGGGCATTGCCACCGTGCTCATTGCCATCATGGTGATCGTGAAGCCCTTCTGAAGTTGCGGCGTTGACCCTTCGCGTCTGAAGGCCTATCTCTCGACCGTCCGGCATGGGCGCGCGCCATTGACGACGCGCCACGATCCGCTTTCTCCAAGCCCATCGATCGACCGGCCATCACAGCCTGCGCCTATGCGCAACACACGGAAATACAACGATAATGCATCTTAAAGAACTCAAGAAGAAAACCCCCGCCGAGCTGGTCGAGATGGCCGAAGAGCTTGAGGTTGAAGCCGCATCGACGATGCGCCGCCAGGACCTGATGTTCGCGATCCTCAAGGAATTGGCCGAGGATGGCGAGGAAATCATCGGCCAGGGCACGATCGAAGTACTGGCCGATGGCTTCGGCTTCCTGCGCAGCCCGGAAGCGAACTATCTGGCTGGTCCCGACGATATCTATGTCTCGCCCAACCAGGTCCGCAAATGGGGCCTGCGCACCGGCGATACGGTTGAAGGCGAGGTCCGCGCCCCCAAGGATGGCGAGCGCTACTTCGCGATCACCAAGCTGATCAGCATCAACTTCGACGAGCCCGAAGTGGTCCGTCACCGCGTCAATTTCGACAACCTGACCCCGCTCTACCCGGATGAGCGGCTCAATCTCGATACGCTTGACCCGACGGTCAAGGACAAGTCGGCCCGCGTGATCGACATCATCAGCCCGCAGGGCAAGGGCCAGCGCGCCCTGATCGTGGCGCCGCCGCGCACCGGCAAGACCGTGTTGCTGCAGAATATTGCCAAGGCGATCACCGACAATCATCCGGAAGTGTTCCTGCTGGTCCTGCTGGTCGATGAACGGCCCGAGGAAGTGACCGACATGCAGCGTTCGGTGAAGGGTGAGGTGATCTCTTCAACCTTTGACGAGCCGGCAACGCGCCACGTCCAGGTCGCCGAAATGGTGATCGAAAAGGCCAAGCGCTTGGTCGAACACAAGCGCGACGTGGTGATCCTGTTGGATTCGATCACGCGCCTTGGCCGTGCTTACAACACCGTCGTGCCCAGCTCGGGCAAGGTGCTGACCGGCGGTGTCGATGCCAACGCCCTGCAGCGTCCCAAGCGCTTCTTCGGCGCGGCGCGCAACATCGAGGAAGGCGGCTCGCTCTCGATCATCGCCACGGCGCTGATCGATACCGGCAGCCGCATGGACGAGGTGATCTTCGAAGAGTTCAAGGGCACCGGTAACTCGGAAATCGTGCTCGACCGCAAGGTCGCGGACAAGCGCATCTTCCCGGCGCTCGATGTCGGCAAGTCCGGCACCCGCAAGGAAGAGCTGCTGGTCGGCAAGGACAAGCTCAGCAAGATGTGGGTCCTGCGCCGCATCCTGATGCAGATGGGCACGATCGACGCGATGGAATTCCTCCTCGACAAGATGAAGGATTCGAAGACCAACGAAGACTTCTTCGCGACGATGAACCAGTAAGACCACCCCATGGCAGCCGACATCATCCTGATTGTTGGCTCCACCGGGGCCGGAAAGACCACTTACGCACGCCGCCTGGCCGACGAGCTGGGCGGCGTTCGCTTTTCGATCGACGAGTGGATGATGACGCTGTTCTGGGCCGACAGCCCGCAACCCATCGAATTCCAGTGGACGATCGAACGGGTTCGGCGCTGTGAAGAGCAGATCATGGCCACGGCGCGCCAGTTGGTGGCACGGGGTGTACCGGCCTTGCTCGACCTTGGCTTCACTACCAAGGAACACCGCGATCGCTTCCGCGCCTTTGCCGCCGAAGCAGGCCTCAATGCAGCAGTCCACTTCATCGACGTACCCGCAGACGAGCGCTGGTTCCGCGTCAACCGCCGCAACCAGCAACGCGGTGAGACCTATGCCATGCAGGTCGACCGCCAGATGTTCGATTTCATGGACGCGATGTGGGAACCGCCGCTGGAGGCCGAATGGTCAGCGGGTGGGGGCCTCAGGATCGATGGTTCCGGTTCGATCTAAAGCCTAACCAGCGGCCGCCTGCAGCTGCGCGGCCATCATCTCCCACAGCTTGTTGACCGCCTTGACCGGGCGGACCATCACCTTGAAATCGATGATCTTTCCGGCATCGTCAAAGCGGATCAGGTCGATCCCGTTGACGTGGATCCCGTCGATCTCGCAGGTGAACTCCAGCAGCGCGTCATTGCCTTCGACGATCTCGCGGACATAGATGAAGCTGTCATTGCCGAGCACCTTGGCCGCACTCAGCAGATAGAGCATGACCTTGGCCTTGCCGGCCTGGGGGCTATGAACCACGGGTGAGTGGAACACCGCATCGTCGGCCACCAGGGCAGAGAGCAGATCGCGATCAGCGCCGCTTTCCATATAGGCGTGCCAGGCGGCGACACCGGGGTGAGTGGACATCAACAGCTCCTTTGCAGCCTGCAATCCGCCCGACAATGCCGCGACTTGCGCCAAAGTTCCAGTCTGCCCTAAGCCTGCCGGATGAGCAGCGAGCGCCACGCCATCATTGCCGAAGGAATGCAGGCCCTGGCCGCGCGCGATCATGCCCGCGCGGCTGAGCTGTTGCGCTCAGTTGCGGCGGCGGAACCGCCCTCCGATTTTCCCTGGCCGGCGCTGGCCAATGCCGAACTGGCACTGGGCCGAAATGACGCCGCCGAAGCAGCGATCGACCGCCAGTTGGCCCTGGCGATCCGCGATGTTGGGGCACTGCTGCTCAAAGGACTGCTGCGCGAGCGGGCCGGCGATGCCCGTGCGGCGATGAGCTTCTACCGCACAGCCCAGGCGCAGATGGCCTTCGATGGCCGCGTCCCGCCCGAGCTGGCGCAGCTGGAGGCTCATGCGCGGGCCTATCTCGCCAGCGCCAGCGATGACTTCACCGGCCATCTGCTGGGCGAACTGGGCGAGAACCTCAGCCCCGCCATGCGCGAGGCGGTCGACCTGCTCACCGGCAAGCGGCAGGTCTTCCTGCAGCAACCGACGATGTTCTACTATCCCGGCTTGCCGCAGCGGCGCTTCTACGATCCGGCGGAGTTCCCCTGGCTGGATGGCATGCTGGCGCAGGTCCCGGCGATGCAGCAGGAATTGGCAGACGTGATTGCTGGCGGCGACCAGGGCTTCGATCCCTATGTCCGCCACAACCCGGACCGCCCCGCACCGGCCAACCACCTGCTTGAACGCAAGGATTGGTCAGCCTTCTACTTCTGGCGTGACGGTGCGGTGGTTGAGGACAATGCGAGCCGTTGCCCCGCCACCATGGCCGCGCTTGAACTGGCTCCGATGCCGGTCAGCCCCGGTCGCTCACCCAATGCCCACTGGTCGAGCCTGCTGCCGGGAACCCATATCAAGCCGCATTGCGGCATGCTCAACACGCGGTTGATCTGCCACATTCCGATCCGCACCGCCCCGAACTGCTGGCTGCGCGTTGGCAGCGACACCCGCTCCTGGGAACCAGGCGTGCCGCTGGTCTTCGACGATTCGATCGAGCACGAGGCGAAGAACGACGGGCCGCAACGCCGCGTCCTCCTGCTGTTCGAGATCTGGCGCCCCGAAGTGCCCGAGGAAGACCGCGCGGCGATCGCGCGGATCTTCCAGGCAATCGGCAGTTACGCCTCAGGCTAGATTGGCGGCCAGGAAGGCGCGGGTCCGGCTGTCCGCCAGCTGCGCGCCAGCTTCATCGCGGCGATCACCCATTTCCGCTGCGAAGCCGTGGTCCAGCCCGTCGTAGTCGTGCAGCGTTACCTTGGGATGGTTATCCAGCCCGGCATGGATTGCCGCCTGCGCTTCCGGCCCAACGAAGTGGTCGGCGGTCGGGATGTGCAGCATCAGCGGGTTGGCGATGGCGTGGCTTTCGCCCAGCATCTGATCGATCATCACGCCGTAGTAGCCGACCGAGGCATCAATATCGGTCCGCGCTGCCGCCATATAGGCCATCCGTCCGCCCAGGCAGTAACCGACCAGGCCGACCTTGCCGACGCCTTCCGTGCGGCGAATGTGGTGGATCGCCGCCTCGATATCCTGAATGCCGAGGTCCGGATCGTACTGGCCGAAATAGCCGAAGGCTTCCTGCATCTGCTCCGGCACATCGGGATCGAGCTCCACGCCCGGCGCAAAGCGCCAGAAAATATCGGGGGCGATCGCCAGATAGCCTTCGCTGGCCCAGGTTTCGCACTTCTGCTGGATCCCGGGATTCACTCCGAAGATTTCAGGGATCACGATGATCGCGGCCTTGGGGGTGCCGGCCGGCCGGGCGGCATAGGCTGGGATCTGGGCCGCGCCGTCAAGCGAGGGGAACTGGGTGTTGGTGGCCATGGAAATCTCCGCTGCTGGGGTTGGTGCCAATATGTCGGCTGGATGGACTTTGCCAAGGGCCTGTGCCAGCTTGATGATGGGAACCAGGAACGCGGGCAAGGAGACCACAATGAAAATCAACGTCGAGATCGACTGTACCCCGGAAGAGGCGCGTTCGTTCCTTGGCCTGCCCGATGTCGGTAAGGCCAACCAATTCTACATCGAGGCCATTTCCAAGGCGATGAAGGGTGCCGGCAACGTCGAGCAGATCCAGGACATCGCCAAGAACATTGCGCCGATGGGGCAGATGGGCCTCAAGCTGTTCCAGCAATTTGTCGAAAATGGCGCTGCCTTTGCTGCCGGCGCGAAGAAGAAGAGCGAGGACTGATTCCCGCCTGGGACTGTCTGATGCACCATGACTGACACGATCTTCGCCCTGTCGAGCGGCGCGCCTCCGGCTGCGATTGCGGTGGTGCGGGTCAGCGGCCCTGCGGCAGGCGCGGCTTTGCAGGCGCTGGCGGGTCACCTGCCGCCTGAGCGGCGCGCAGTGGCTGCGACTTTACGCGATGCGGCGGGTGCAGTGCTGGATCGGGCGCTCGTGCTGTGGTTGCCGGCACCCAATACCGCGACAGGGGAGGATACAGCGGAACTGCACCTCCATGGCGGCCGTGCGGTGGTGGCAGCGGTCTCTTCGGCACTGGAAGCGCTTCCAGGTCTGCGCAGTGCCGAACCAGGTGAGTTTACCCGCCGGGCCTTTGCCAATGGCCGGATCGACTTGGCCGAGGCTGAAGGTCTTGCGGACCTGCTCTCGGCCGAGACCGAGTTGCAGCGCCGATCGGCACTGGTGATGGCGGGGGGTGCGTTTTCCCGGCAGGTTGAAGAATGGCGTGAACGCCTGCTGGGGTTGTCCGCCGCAGTCGAGGCAGTGCTGGACTTTGCCGACGAAGATGATGTCGCCACGCTTCCGGTTGATTTTCTGCAACGGATCGATGGCTTGCGCAGCGATCTGGCAGCCTGGCTGGCTCGGCCACGCGCCGAGGCGCTGCGCGAAGGCTTCCGGGTGGTCATCGCGGGTCCGCCGAATGCAGGAAAAAGTACGCTATTCAATACTTTGGTCCAATCTGAGGCAGCGATCGCCACGCCGATTGCCGGGACCACCCGCGATGTCCTGACCCGGCCGGTGGGCTATGCGGGGATTCCCTTCCTGTTTGCCGACACCGCCGGGTTGCACGACGCGACTGACGATGTCGTTGAAGCGATCGGGATCGAGCGCGCGCTCGAGGCGCTTGATCGCGCCGATCTGGTCCTGTGGCTTGGTCCCGAAGGGGAGGGACCAGCCGGGGCATGGGAAGTTTCGGCACAGTGCGACCGTCCCCAAGGTGCAGCAAAGGTTCATCCGCGGCACCGCGTTTCAGCGGTCAGCGGCGAGGGGATCGAAGCATTGATCGACGATCTGGTTGAAATGGCTCGCGCAGCTCTTCCCAAGCCCGGGGAAGCCGCCCTCAACCAGCGGCAGCACGATCTGCTGCGCGACGCTGCTCAGGCTCTGCAAGCGGCAGAGGATGAGGCTGATCCACTGCTGGTGGCCGAGGCGCTGCGCCTGGCGCGGGTGTCCTTTGACGCCTTGCTTGGCCGGACCACTACCGAAGACATGCTCGACGCGCTGTTTGGGCGCTTCTGCATCGGCAAGTAACGCAAGCGGTCGCAAAATCTGTTCCACGTGAAACATCGCTCGGCTAAAGGCCGCAGCAGGCATGGACCAATTCGACATCATCGTTGTAGGCGGCGGGCACGCCGGGGTTGAAGCCGCTGCTGCGGCTGCGCGCATGGGTGCGCGCACGGCGCTGGTGAGTTTCGATCTCGACGCGATCGGGGCGATGAGCTGTAATCCGGCGATTGGCGGGCTGGGCAAGGGTCACCTGGTTCGTGAGGTTGATGCCTGTGACGGGATCATTGCCCGCGCTGCCGATGCCGGGGCGATCCATTACCGGATGCTCAATCGCTCCAAGGGCAGCGCGGTGCAGGGCCCGCGGGTCCAGGCCGACCGCAAGCGGTTCAAGGCAGCAGTCCAGCATTTGCTAGGCCAGCAGGGCGATCTGGCGCTGGTGCAGGGCGAAGCGGCGGCGTTGCGGCTGCCCGGTGGGCGTGTGACCGGGATCGACCTGGCCGATGGCACGCCGCTGGCTGCCCGCGCTGTGGTGCTCTGCACCGGTACGTTCCTGGGCGGCGTGCTGTTCCGGGGTGAAGAGCGCCTGGTCGGCGGGCGGATTGGGGAAGCTTCGGCCCAGCGCCTTGCGGTGCAGCTGCGCGAAGCGGCACTGCCGCTGGCGCGGCTCAAGACCGGCACCCCACCGCGGCTCGATGGCCGGACAATCGATTGGGCCATGCTGGAAGAGCAGCCGTCTGATTCCGATCACTGGACCATGTCGACGCTGCCGGTTGCCCATGGTGGGGCCGGGCGCGCGCTGCCGCAGGTGTTCTGCGCCATTACCCGCACCAACGTCCGCAGCCATGACGTCATCCGCGCGAACCTGCACCGTTCACCGCTGTTTTCCGGGGCGATCGGCGCGCAGGGCCCGCGCTACTGCCCGTCGATCGAAGACAAGATCCACCGCTTCGGTGACCGTGACGGGCACCAGGTCTTCCTTGAGCCGGAAGGCCTGGACACTCACTTGGTCTATCCCAATGGCATCTCCACCTCGCTGCCGGCCGATGTCCAACTGGCCATGCTGCGGACTATGGAGGGTCTTGAGCAGGTCGAGATGGTCGTGCCGGGCTATGCAGTGGAATATGACCACATCGATCCGCGCGCCTTGCGCCCCAGCCTGGAACTGCGCGACTTGCCCGGGCTATACTGCGCCGGGCAGATCAACGGGACGACGGGCTACGAAGAGGCGGCCGCGCAAGGCCTGGTTGCGGGGATGTCGGCTGCGGCAGACGTGCTCGGCCGACAGCCGATCGCACTCGATCGCGCCAATTCCTACATGGCGGTTATGATCGACGATCTCACACTGCATGGGGTTAGCGAGCCCTACCGCATGCTGACTGCGCGGGCTGAATACCGGCTGCGGCTCCGGGCCAACAATGCCACCACCCGGCTGACACCGCTGGCACTGGCTGCTGGCTGTGTCGGCCCGCAGCGCGCCGAATGGTTCGCGCGGCGCGAAGAAGCCCGTGCCCGAATTGGCGCGGCCTTGGATGGGACGGTGACCGGCCACGAGCTAGCCACTGCCGGCCTGCCTGTGCGGGCCGACGTTGGCCGCTTGCCGCTGCGCGACTGGCTGCGATTTGGGGGAGTGGACCTCGAAGGCTTGTCACCCTGGCTGGGTCAGAACGTGCACGACGATCGGGAACTGGCGGCGGAGCTAGCCGAGGATGCGGCCTATGCGCCCTATCTGGCGCGGCAGGACAGCGAACTGGCCGATCTGCGCGCTGGCGAAGCGCTGCCGCTCGGCGATGATTTCCCTTATGCCGCGATTCCCGGGCTTTCGCGGGAGATGGTTGAGCGCCTGACCAAGGCGCGCCCCGCTACGCTGGCGGCAGCAGGTAGGCTTCCGGGGATTACCCCCGCAGCGCTGGCGGCCCTGCTGGTACATGCCCGGCGCCGGACCGATATCGCCGCATGATTGCCACCGAACAGGAAGCGCGGGCCTGGCTTGCCGCCTTGCCGGAATGGGATGCTGTAGCCGCAGATCGGATCGAGCTGCTGATCGCCTTGCTCATTGAGGAGAACGCGCGGCAGAATCTGGTTGCTGCAGCGAGCCTACCTCTGGTCTGGCACCGCCATATTGCGGATTCGGCTCAATTGCTGCCGCATGTTCCACGTGAAACATCCTCGCCCTGGCTCGATCTCGGGACTGGGGCGGGCTTTCCCGGCCTGGTGATTGCAGCACTGCGGCCGGATTGCGAAGTGGTGATGGTCGAATCGCGGGCGCGGCGAATCGAATGGCTTGAACGCGCGCGACTCGCATTGGGGCTGGAGCGTGCACGGATAGAGGGCGCCCGGCTTGAACAAGTCGAAACGCGGGCATTTCGCGTCATTTCGGCACGGGCCTTTGCTCCACTCGTCCGATTGCTCGACCTTTCCGCACGCTTTTCCACAAAGGACACGCTCTACCTGTTGCCGAAGGGTCGTTCGGCGCAGCAGGAACTGTCAGAACTGGAGGGGTGGAATCACCTGTTTCACGTGGAACAGTCGCTGACCGATCCCGAGGCCGGGGTCATTATCGGCCAGTTGCTCGGCAAAAAGGGGAAAAAACCGTGATCCGCATGGCGATCGCCAACCAGAAGGGCGGGGTGGGCAAGACCACCACGGCGATCAACTTGGCGACCGCGCTGGCGGCGACGGGGTGGAAAGTCCTGCTGATTGATCTCGATCCCCAAGGCAATGCCTCAACCGGAATCGGCATCGGCACCAACGATCGCGAACGCTCGACCTATGACCTGCTGGTCGATCAGATGCCGCTCAGCGAGTGTGTTTCCTCAACAAGAATCCCAGGGCTCGACATCGTCCCGGCCACGGTGGACCTCTCAGGCGCCGAGGTTGAGCTGGTTTCAGTCGAAAATCGCACGGAACGTCTCGCCAAGGCATTGTCGGCCGATACCGGGCACGAAATCTGCCTGATCGATTGCCCGCCGTCGCTGGGCTTGTTGACGCTCAACGCGCTTTGCGCCGCCGATACGCTGCTGGTCCCGCTGCAATGCGAGTTTTTCGCGCTCGAAGGGCTTAGCCAGCTGCTGCAGACAGTGGAGCGCGTGCAACAGCGCTTCAATCCCGATCTCGGGATCATCGGTGTGGCGCTCACCATGTTTGACCGCCGCAACCGCTTGACGGATCAGGTCGCGGACGACGTCCGATCATGCCTGGGTCCGCTGGTGTTCGAATCGGTGATTCCGCGCAATGTGCGGCTTTCGGAGGCGCCCAGCCACGGACTGCCGGCCCTCGTCTATGATCATTCCTGCGCCGGCAGCCGCGCCTATATCGCGCTTGCCCGTGAACTGATTGGCCGCCTGCCCGAATCGAGGAAAGCCGCATGAGCGACGATAACACCACTGGCACCGCGCCGCAGGCGCCCGCCAAGAAGAAGCCTTTGGCTCTTGGCCGCGGGCTGGGTGCCTTGCTCGGGGAAACGCGGCGTGAGGAACCCTTGGTCAACCCGGCCACGCTCGCGAGCGCTACTGGCGGAGCCGCACCAAAGGATGGCCTGGCGCTGCTGCCGGTTGCCGCCATCGTTCCCCACCCCGGCCAGCCGCGGCGCCATTTTGACGAGGCCGCTTTGGCTGAACTTGCCGCATCGATCGCGGCGCGCGGGGTGATCCAACCGGTGATCGTGACCCCGCATGGTGCGGGAAAGTGGCGCCTGGTTGCGGGTGAGCGCCGCTGGCGGGCTGCCCAGCGTGCGCAACTCCATGAAATTCCAGCAATTGTCCGCGATCTGGATGAGCGCGAGGTTACCGCGCTGGCGCTGATCGAAAACCTCCAGCGCGAGGATCTCAACCCGATCGAAGAAGCGCGCGCATACCACAGTCTGGCCGAGGACGAGGGGCTGACCCAGGCGGAGATCGCCAAACTGGTCGACAAGAGCCGCAGCCACGTTGCCAACCTCCAGCGCCTGCTGGGTCTGCCCGAAAGCGTGATCGCGCTGGTTGAGCTGGGCAGGCTGTCGATGGGTCATGCCCGGGCGCTGATCGGGGTCGAAAATGCCGCTGAGCTCGCCGCGCAGGCTGTTGCCAGACAACTGTCCGTCCGCGAAGTCGAGCGGCTGGTCCGGCGCAAGGATGCGCCCGCCACCCAGCGCCGCGCGCGGAGTGAACGCGACAATGCCAATTCGGCCGACATTGCCGCCGTCCAGGCGCACCTCGAAGAGTTCCTTGGTTTATCGGTCCGAATCAATGCCGATGCCGATCCGCGTTCGGGGGCGGTAACCATCCGCTACCGGACGCTCGACCAGCTCGACCTGATCTGCCAGCGCCTGACCGGCGGGGGAATCTAAGCTTCTGACGAAATTGCGGGTTTCCCCGGAGCCAGATGTTAACGCCCGGCCCTGATTGGTTAACCATAACCAAAAGTAATCCCACAACTCCGTGAAACTACAAGCATCGCTGCGAATGGGGGCCAACCGTCCATTCGGGCGGCGCATTCGCGCTGCAGGTTAGACTGCTTGGAAGGGATCAGAGTTATCATGCGCAATACGTTCCGTATCGCTCTCGTCGGCGCCGCTCTCAGCGCTGTTTCGTTTGCTTCGGCCGCTTCGGCCGCCACTTCGGCCACTGCCAATGCTTCGGCCGAAGTCCTCAGCACGCTGACGCTCACTGCCAATTCGGCGCTGAACTTCGGCCAGATCGCTGCCAACACCGGTGGCACCGTTACCGTCAACGCTGATTCGACCACCGCTTCGAGCGGCACCCTGGTTTCGACCGGCACCCGCGCTCCGGCCGGGTTCACCGTCACCGGCACGCCGAACGCCAATGTCGTTCTGACCCTGCCGGCTTCGGCGACGCTGACCCGTTCGGGCGGCACCGAAACGATGGCGATCGGCGGCTTCAACAGCAACCCGGCTGGCGCTTTCCAGCTCGGCGGCACGGGTTCGGCGAATTTCGCTGTTGGCGGCACGCTGACCGTTGCTTCGGGCCAGGTGGCTGGTGTCTACAACGGCACCTTTAGCGTCTCGGTCGAATACCAGTAAGCGAAAGCCAACCCGCCTGCCTGTTGGCAGTCGTGGGGAGACCATGGGCCGCATCCGCCACGGCGGGTGCGGTCCTTTGGTTTGCAACAGACCTGTTATGCTTAGCGAGAAATTAACCCTGTTTGCCTAGACCTAAGCAGATGCCGCAGGTCCCTTTGCAGGACCTCGGCAAGGATTTGCATCTGCCAGGGGTCCGCAGCCAATGCCGTTTTCTGCTTCTGTCCGCCGTTTCGCCATTGCCCTCAGTGCCTTGCCAATCCTGCTTGCTCCGGCCCCGGCGGTCGCGCAGGGGGATTTGCTGGTCGCGCCAACCCGCGTGATCATCAATGGCGCCGGCAATGCGGAAGTGGTGCTGAGCAATATCGGCAACCAGGCCGCCACCTATCGCATCGGCGTCGAGTTGCGCCGAATGGAGCCCGATGGCGACTTTACCGATGTGACCGAAGCGGAAGCCAACGCGACTGAAAAGGCGGCGTTGGAAATGCTGCGTTATGCGCCCAAGCGGATCACGCTTTTGCCTGGCCAGCCCCAGGCGATTCGCCTGAGCGCGCGGCCTGCGCCTGAACTGCCTGATGGCGAATACCGCGTCCACATGAGCTTCCGCGCCGTGCCGCCGGCACTTTCGCCTGAAGTCGCGCAAGAGCAGGCGGCGGCAGGCCAGCTCGCGATCCGGCTCACACCGGTCTACGGCATCACTATCCCCGTCTTCGTCCGCAAGGGCCGGCTCGAGGCCGCTGCAACGATCGCCAACCCAAGGCTTGGCGGTAATGACACCTCCAAGTGGCTCGAGCTTGATATGCGGCGTACTGGCCAGCGTTCCGTTTATGGCGAGATCCTGGGCAAGCGCGGCGGCGAACAGGTGTTTCAGATCAAGGGTGTCGCGATCTACCCCGAGGTCCAGGGCCGCACGATCAAGGTGCCGCTGACCGCCGAGCAGGCCGCCAAGCTGACCGGGCCGATTCGCATTGAATACCGCGAACTTCCGGAAAACGGCGGACAACTGATCGCCGAAGTCACCTCGACCGTTCGCTAGCCCATCACTCCGGGAAGACGAAAGCTGACGTCATGACGGGCAACCGCCCACAACTGCGCCACTTGGCCGCCTTGATCGGGGCGGCTTTCGGCGTTGTTGGTGCGGGAGGTCCGGCCCACGCCCAGGCGTGGAGCGCGAACGAGGACGATTCGTTGCTGCTGGAATTGCGCAGCGGCCAGTACCGCCTCGGTGAGCCGCTGCGCGGCTATCAGACGCCAGCCGGCGTCTGCGTCGACTTTGCCGACCTGATCCAAGCGCTCGACTTGCCGGTGCGACTTGACAAGAAGTCGCGCCGCGCAACCGGCTGGCTGTTCGCGGAGGACCAGCGCTTCACCCTCGATCGCGATTCAAACTCGGTACAAAACATGAACGGAAACCGTGCGATCGCTGCGGAAGCGATCCACGATACGCCCGAGGGTTGGTGCATCGACCTCAAGGCGCTGTCCGGCTGGATGGGCGTAAGGTTCCGCGCGGACCTGTCCAATCTCGCGGTGGTGCTCGAATCTGATCGCAAGCTGCCGATCCTCGAGGCGATCGAACGCAAAAGTCGCGCCGCGCGACTTCGTGCACCCCGGTTTGCCGAATTCGACCTATCCAAGCTGCCGCAAGCCCAGACTCCCTATCAGAGCTGGCGCACGCCCTCGATTGATGTCCAGATCCAGGGCCAGTGGACCCGCAACATGGGTGCGCGCGCCCAGTTCGAGGCGCTGGCCTCGGGCGAGGCACTGGGGCTAAGCTACACGGCGCGCCTGGCTGGCAGCACAGACAATGGGGCGGATTCGCTTCGTCTCAAGTTGTTCCGCAACGATCCCTCGGCTGAACTGCTCGGGCCGCTCAAGGCTACGCAGATTGCCCTTGGCGACGTGGAATCGCTGCGCGGTGCGCTTACGGCCCAGACCGGGTACGGTCGTGGTGCCTTTGTATCCAACCGCCCGCTCAACCGTCCCGGCCGGTTCGGGGTGACCTCGCTGAGCGGTACCCTGCCAGCCGGCTGGGACGCCGAACTCTATCGCAATGGGGAGCTGCGGGCCTACCAAGCCGATCGCGGCGATGGCCGCTATCGGTTTGACGATATCGAGCTGCTCTGGGGCGAGAACGACTTCGAAGTCGTGCTCTATGGCCCGCAAGGCCAGATCAAGCGTGAACGATCCAGCGCGCCAGTTGGCATTGAGAGCCTTCCGGCCGGCAAGACCTGGTACTGGGCCGGCGTTGTCGATGCAGGCCGCGACCTGATCGATCTTTCGAAGACCTTCAACGATCCCAACACCGGCTGGCGCTGGGGCGTTGGCGTCGAACGCGGGATCGATCGACGAACCACGGCAGGCGTCGAATATCAGAGCGTGATGTTTGCCGGCCGCCGCCGCCATTACATCGAAGGGACCGTCCAGCGCGCGCTGGGTCGCATGCTGCTCGAAGTGAGCGGTGCGCAGCAGCTTGGTGCGGGCCGAGCCTTCCAGGCCAAGGCGCTCGGGCGTCTCGGCGCGATCCGCTATGACGCCGAGGCCCTATGGGTCGACGGTGACTTCGAAAGCGAGCTTGTTGAGGCCCAGCAGCGCCGCGAATATGGCCTGCGTTTAAGTACGGCAGTCAAACTGGGGACCTGGCGCTTGCCGGTCGAGACCGGAATTCGTCATTTCCAGACCAAAACGGGGGCAAAAGTTACGGAATGGTTAATCCGCTCGGCGCTTCAACTGAAACGCACCTCGCTGACCACTGAACTGTCGCGCCGCACGGCACGTGGCCCGGCACCGGTGCTGGCGGGTGAGGACCTGGGTACCAAGCTGAACCTGATTGCCAACACCGCCATCGGGCCGGTGCGGCTGCGCGGTGCGGCGCGGTTTGGGCTTGATGGCCAGCACCGCGGGCTGGAAAACGCCCAGGCGGTCGCTGAAGCCGGGATTGGGCAGAGTTCGACCCTGCGGCTCGGCTATGAGCACGATGCCACCGCGCGCCGCGACGAGGTCATGTTGGGATGGGTCCGCCAATTCGATCGCTTTGCCCTGCGCACCGAAGGTCGGCTCGATACCCGTGGCCGTCTGACTCTGGGGCTGACGCTCGGCTTCAGCCTGGGGCCGGACCCGGTCGACGGCGGCTGGCGGATGTCGCGCCAGCGCCTGGCCGAATCTGGGCAGGCTGCGGTCGAAGTGTTCCGTGACGAGAACGGCGATGGCTTCCGCCAGGCAGGCGAAGGTTTGGTCGAAGGCGTCGCAGCCGAGGCCGGCTTCCGCCATACCGACACGCCGACCAACAAGGCTGGCCGCGCCGTGATCGATGGCCTTACGCCCTATGTCCCGGTGCTGGTCTCGATCGATGCCGGGACGCTGCCGGATCCGTTGCTCCAACCCAAGGGCCAGGGCGTGGTCGTGGTGCCGCGTCCCGGTGTGACAGCCAAGGTCAGCCTGCCGCTTGCTCCGACGGGCGAGCTTGAGGCGCTGCTGCTTGGCCCGGATGGGGAGCCGCGTGAGGGCGTTGTGCTCGAACTGACCGATGCCGCGGGCCATGTGATGCGCCAGGTGCAGAGCGATTTCGATGGCTACGTGCTGTTCGATACGGTCCCCTATGGCGACTACCGACTGCGGATCGGCGCAGCGAGCGCAGCGGCATTGGGTGTGAGGGCAGACCTTGGTGTGGTTGTGCGGATTGACCGGACCAATCCATCGCTGCGGCTGGGCCGCATTCGGCTGCAGCCGCTGGTAACCACCCAGGTCGCGGTGGCGCATTAATCGTTCGATTAAATAGCGGTTGACCGGCGCGCGGGGCAGCGTCAAATCTCTGGCCAATTCAAGTCAGCCAGAGGGAAACCCCATGTCGCTCGATTCGCTTGCCCGCACTGCCTACACCGAAGACCACGAGGCGTTCCGCCAGACAGTGCGCCGCTTCATGCAGGAAGAGATCGCACCCCACGGCGCCCAATGGGCCGAGGATGGCATTGTCCCAAAGTCGATCTGGCCCAAGGCGGGTGAACTTGGTCTGCTCTGCCCGACTGTGCCCGAGGAGTACGGCGGCCTCGGCCTTGATTTTGGCTACAACGCGATCGTTGACGAGGAGGCGGCCTATTACGGTGGAGTCACCACCGGCTTCTCGCTCCAGTCCGACATCGTGGTCAGCTACATCGTCAACTACGGTTCGGAAGAGCAGAAGCGCCACTGGCTGCCCAAGCTGGTTTCGGGCGAAGTGATCACCGCGATCGCCATGACCGAGCCTGGCACCGGCTCCGACCTTCAGGGCATGCGCACCACGGCCAAGAAGGACGGCAACCATTACGTGATCAACGGGTCGAAGACCTACATCACCAATGGCCAGAACGCCGACCTGATCCTGGTCTGCTGCAAGACCGACACCGAGATCCAGCCGGCTTACAAGGGCGTTTCGATCGTCCTGGTCGAAGCTGATCGCGAAGGCTTCAAACGCGGTCGCAATCTCGACAAGATCGGCCAAGATGAAGCCGATACCTCGGAGCTGTTCTTCGAAGACGTGCGCGTGCCGATCACCAACTGCCTGGGGCAGGAAGGGATGGGCTTCATCTACCTGATGAGCGAACTACCGCAGGAACGCCTGTCGATCGCCGTTTCGGCCATGGCGGGTTCGCAGCGCGCCTTCGACATGACGGTCGAGTATACCCGTGACCGCAAGGCCTTCGGCAAGCCGATCCTCGACTTCCAGAACTCGCGCTTCGTGCTGGCCGACCTCAAGGCCAAGCTGCAGGTTGGCTGGGCGCACCTCGACTGGGCGCTGGCCCGTCATCTCCGCAAGGAACTGACCCCGGAAGAGGGCGCTGCGGCCAAGCTGTGGCATACCGATCTGCAGTGGGAAGTGATGGACAAGTGCCTGCAGCTGTTCGGCGGCGCCGGCTACATGAACGAGTACCCGATTGCCCGGATGTGGCGCGGAGCCCGCGTCACCCGGATCTTCGGCGGCACCAACGAAATCATGAAGGAGCTGATCGGCCGCAAGCTGTAGCGCCTCTGGCGGATCGAAAGGTCACGCAAAGGTCACACCAAACCGCGTCCGGGCCGGCCGGATCTGCCGTTGGCAATGAGCGGCTTGCGCGCATGGCGCAGCCGTTCCCGGATGACAGGCCGCGGCGGGTGTAGGAAGGCGACTTTTGGAGGCTGGCCGTCCCGGGTCCAGCCCCGGATGACGCTCACTTGAGCGGCAGGCGCTTGTCCGGCAGGCTGCGGCGCGGAATATAGCGCTTGGCCGGGCGAGCGGCGGGCACCCACTCTTCGATCACCTCGGTCTCGGTGCAGTTCTCCTGCGGCGCGACCGGTGCGGCCACGCTTGTCATGGCCACCGGCACCAAGACCATCATCGGCTGCATGGCATAGCCATAGGTCATTTGGCCGAACGGGTGTCCGTAGCCATTGCTGCCGTATCCAGAACTATAGCTCGCCATGTAGCGATCAAGGTAGCTTTCGCAGTAATCGCCCGCACGGCGGCGGTCGGACGAATCGCCGATCGCCGCGCCGGCGACGGCGCCAGCCACCCCGCCGACAACGGCGCCCAGGGTCCGATTGCCCCGGCCGGCAATCGCACTGCCGGCGACCCCGCCGACCAGTCCGCCAACCACGCCACCGGTCAACTTTCCGGTCCCGTCGAAGCGCTGCCGGCATTCGGCCAGCCAGTCTGCGCGGGCTTCCTCCCAGGCGGCCCGCTCCGGACCGGCTTGCCCCACCGGCATAACTTGGGAACCAGCCGGCATCGGTGGCAGCGGGGCGGGCTGATCGGCCGCCAGGGCAGGCGCAGCCAGGCCGGTCAGACCGGCAGCGAGAACGAGTTGCAGCGCCTGTCCACGCGGTGACATCGGCAAACCCCTGTCATGCTGGAACGATTCCCAGCCTTAATCCGGAGTTTAGCATCGCGCGGCGCGGAAAACCAAGCTGACCAAGCGCTTTGTAACTGGCCTGTCCCGTTTCGGAGCAGGCCCTGCCGCTCAGATGGCCGGGGCGATCGCTGCGGCCAGCGCCTCGATCCCGGCGGCATCCTCGGCATCGAACCGCGCCGGCTCGGGACTGTCGAGATCGATCACGGCGATCACCTGGCCATCCCGCCAGACCGGCACGACCAGTTCCGAGCGGCTGTCCGCATCGCAGGCGATATGTCCGGGGAAGGCGTTGACATCGGGCACCAGCTGGGTTTCACCCGTGGCCAGCGCAGTCCCGCACACCCCCTGACCCGCGGCGATCCGGATGCAGGCGGTCTTGCCCTGGAACGGACCCAGCACAAGGTTGCCATCGACCGTGCGATAGAATCCGGCCCAATTGAGCCGCGGCAGGAACTGCCAGATCAGAGCGGCCAGGTTCGCCATGTTGGCAACGCCGTCCGGCTCATCGTGAACCAGTGCGCGCGCCGCTGCGATCAGATCGGCATAGAGTTCGGGCTTGGGCTGGTTCGGGTCGGGGGCAAAGGCAAACATGGCCCCGCCTTAGGCGAAAGACGTCCCGGTCAAAAGGTCCATTGTCCACACGCGCCAGCCCGCTTATCAGTTTGCCATGTCCAGAACCCGCAAATGGCTGCTCGGCAGCCTCGCCGTCCTCGTCGTTATCCTCGGTCTCGGCTATGTGCTGACCCGGCCAACTCCGGCCAAGCATACGCCGGATGAGCTGTCCGGCCGCGATCCGCTGATTGTCGAACCCGATGTTGAGCGGTTCCCTTCGATCCGCATTGCCGAGCCGGTGGGCTGGGCGGCCAATGAAGCACCGGTCGCCGCCAAGGGCCTGACGGTCAACCGCTTTGCCGAGGGGCTTCAGCATCCGCGCGTGATTCTGGTCCTGCCCAACGGCGATGTCATTGCGGCGGAAGCCGATGCGCCCAAGGGCAATCTTGGTAGTGGGCTTGAGGCGCTGGTAGCCAAGTTCCTGATGGGCGGCGCGGGCGCACAGCAAGGCTCGCCCGATCGCTTGGTGCTGCTGCGCGATGCCGATGGCGACGGGAAGGCCGAGGAGCGTCACGTCCTGCGCCAGGGCAACGGCCTTGCTTCGCCCTCGGGTCTCGGCTGGCGCGAGGGTACACTCTATGTCGCCAACCACGATGCAGTGCTGTCGTTCCCCTATCAGCTGGGCGAAACCGCCCTGACGGGTGCACCCAAGAAGCTGATGGACCTGCCGCCCTCCGGCAATCACTGGATGCGCAACCTGGTGCTGAGCGCCGACGGCGCGAAGCTCTATGTCGCGGTGGGCTCTGCCTCCAACATCGCGGAGAAGGGCTTCGAAATCGAACAGGGCCGCGCGGCGATCTGGGAACTGGACCTGAAGACGGGGCGGGCGCGCCAATATGCCCAGGGCCTGCGTAATGCCAACGGCCTAGACTGGAACCCCTCGACCGGCGAACTCTGGACCGTCGTCAACGAGCGCGACATGCTCGGGCCCGATCTTGTGCCGGATTACCTGACCAACGTGCCGGTCGGCGCGCACTATGGCTGGCCGTGGATTTACTGGAAGAAGTACGACGATGACCGCGTGGTCGGCCTGCCGCCGGAATTCATCGATGAATATGTCCGCAAGCCCGAATATGGCCTGGGTGCGCACATGGCGCCGCTGGGCCTGGCCTTCTTGCGCGGCGGTGAGAAGATGGGGGCCAATTTCACGAACGGCGCCTTTATCGCCCGCCATGGCTCGTGGAACCGCGAGCCGCTGACCGGCTATGACGTGGTCTTCGTGGCCTTTGATGCCAACGGCAACCCGCAGGGCAAGCCGATCCCGGTTCTCACCGGCTTTCTCAGCGGCAAGAAGGAAACTCGCGGTCGCCCGACCTGGGTGGCCTTCGACAAGACCGGCGCGCTGCTGGTGACTGACGACACTGCCGGGATCGTCTGGCGCGTTTCGGCGCCAGGCGCGGCAGCGGGTCCAGCCGTGCGCCCGGTGGTGACGGCGCGGATGCCGGCGCAGCGCGAGCTCGATGGCAATCTCGAAGCGCAGTACCGCGCCGGGTTCAAGCAGGCGGGCGGGGAGTAAGCCTTAGAGCGACTGGCCGGCGCGCCCGGCCAGTTCGGTCACGTACTGCCAGGCAACGCGGCCAGAGCGGGCGCCGCGGCGCTTGGCCCATTCCAGCGCCTCGCCCTGATCCCAGGACAGGCCATGGCTGGCGCAATAGCCCGCGACGATCGCCAGGTAATCTTCCTGGCTACAGGCGTGGAAGCCGATCGACAGGCCAAAGCGATCGGCGAGGGCCAGCTTGTCATCCACCGCATCGCGCGGATTGATCGGATCGTCCTGCTCTGCAGCGTGCCGCGGAACGATCGCGCGGCGGTTGGCGGTGACCGCAAGGCGGACGTTGGCCGGTCGGGCATCGACCCCGCCTTCCAACCACGAACGCAGGGCGCGCGGTCCCTCGCTATCGCTATCGGCAAAGCCCAGGTCGTCGATGAAGACCAGGAACTGCCGCCGCTCCGATCCAAGCGCCGAAAACAGACGGGGCAGGGCCGCAAAGGCATCGGGCGCGACCTGGACGAGTGCCAGCGCCGCGGGATCCTGCTCCTGCGCAGCAATCACGCTGGCACGTAGTAGCGCCGATTTGCCCATGCCCCGTGCGCCCCACAGCAGCATGTCGTGCGCCGCGTGGCCAGCGGCCAGGCGCGACACGTTGGCGGTGACGAGCGCCTTTTGCGCATTGATACCTTTCAGCAGCTCCAGCCCGGGCGCTGCCAGGGCCAACACGGCGCGAGCCCCAGTGCGATCCCAGACATAGGCCGGTGCCGAAGTCCAGTCCGGCATGGCGGGCAGGGCGCCGGCCAGACGCTCCAGCGCGTCGGCGATGCGCGCCAGGGGATCGCCCTGATCGCTCATCCGGCCAGCGCCTCTGCATCAAGCGCGTAGAACAGGTCAGCCCCGGCCGTGGCCTGGGCCTTGAGGCCGCGCGCCTCGCTGGCGATGTGCTGGGCGAAGTAGCGGGCGACCACTGTCTTGGCCTTGGCCTGCGGCGTGTCCTCCCCGGCCAGAGCCCGGGCCTGGCGCTGGAGCTGCCAGCCGGCGACGGCGACGGCGCTCATCGTGCAGAACGGCACGCTTCCCGCAAGGCGATCATCGAGGCTCGCCTCTGCACCCATCCACCGGACAATCCCCTCGCAGTCGCCCGCAAGCGCCGCCAGTTCGGGCGCATCGGCACAATCCGCTGCGATTTCGGCGAAAAGAGAGGTCAGAACGCCACCCTGCTCATAGCCAAGCTTGCGCGTGACCAGGTCCGCCGCCTGGATCCCGTTGGTGCCTTCGTAGATCGGGGCAATGCGCGCGTCGCGATAGTGCTGGGCCGCGCCGGTTTCCTCGACAAAGCCCATGCCCCCGTGGATCTGGACACCGAGGCTGGCGACTTCGCAACCGATGTCGGTGCCCCAGGCCTTGAGCATCGGCACCAGACAGTCGGCGCGCAGCTGCGCGGCCACATCGCTGAGCGCGCCGCGATCGACCTGGCCGGCGGTGTAATAGAGCAGGGCGCGCGAACCTTCAGTCAGCGCCCGCATCCGCAGCAGCATCCGCCGCACGTCGGGGTGCTCGATAATTGCGACCGGCTCGCGGCTGGCACCACCGGCGCGGGCCGACTGGACGCGGTCGCGGGCATAGTACCGGGCTTGCTGCAGCGCGCGCTCGGCAATCTGGACGCCCTGGTTGCCGACATTGATCCGGGCCGAATTCATCATCGTGAACATGGCCTTCAGGCCTTCGTTCTCGTGCCCGATCAGTTCGCCGATGCAGTCGTCATTGTCGCCGAAGCTCATCACGCAGGTCGGGCTGGCCATGATGCCGAGCTTGTGCTCGATCGAGACGCAGCGCAGATCATTGCGCGGGCCGAGCGAGCCGTCGGGCTTCACCAGGTATTTGGGTACCACGAACAGCGAGATACCGCGGCTGCCGGCTGGCGCACCGGGGGTGCGGGCAAGGACCAGATGGACGATGTTCCCCGCCAGGTCATGCTCGCCCCAGGTGATAAAGATCTTGGTGCCCTTGATTGACCAGGTGCCATCGCCGCGCGGCGTGGCGGTGGTGCGCAGCGCGCCGACATCCGAACCGGCCTGCGGCTCGGTCAGGTTCATCGTGCCCGACCATTCGCCGCTGACCAGCTTTGGCAGGTAGAGCGCCTGTTGCTGCGGGCTGCCATGGTGGGCCAGCGCGTCGATCGCGCCGACCGTCAGCATCGGCAGCAGCGAGAAGGCCATGTTGGCCGCGCCAAGGTTTTCGAGCACGTTAGCGGCCAGCGTGAAGGGCAGGCCCTGACCACCGTGGGCTTCGTCCCCGGCGACTGCGTTCCAGCCCTGCTCGACATAGGCGCGATAGGCCTCGGCAAAGCCATCAGGCAGAGTGACCGTGCCATTGGCCAGCTTGGCCCCTTCCTGGTCACCCTTGCGGTTGAGCGGGGCGAACTCCCCAGCGGCGAACTGGCCGATCCCTTCGACGATCGCCTCAACCATGTCCGGGCTTGCCGCAGCGAAGCGCGGATGAGCGGCGAGCTCATCAATCCCGGCATTGACCTTGATGGCGAGGACCTGATCGGCGGTGGGGGCAGTGAAATCCATGGCGCTCTCTTGCTTTCCCTTGGCTTTGCAGCTTCCCGCCTATAGCGGGAGGCGCATGGCCGACAAGCATGAAGCCGCGCAGATCCATGTCGCCGATTCCGCAGGGATCGCTGCGGCGGCGGCGCTGCTGCGCGACGGGGGCTTGGTCGCGCTGCCGACCGAGACAGTTTATGGCCTTGCCGCGCGGGCTGACCGGGCGGAAGCCGTGGCCGCAATCTATCGCGCGAAGGGGCGGCCGGACTTCAATCCGCTGATCGTCCATGTGGAGTCGGTCGATGTGGCCAGGCAGCTTGCGCGCTTCGATGACCGCGCCGAGGCCTTGGCAAAGGCCTTTTGGCCGGGCGCGCTGACACTGGTGCTGCCGGTGCGCTCGGAAGCCGCAATTGCGCCAGCGGTGACGGCCGGCCTGCCGACCATCGCCCTGCGCTGCCCGGCGCATCCGGTGATGCGCGCCGTGCTTGAAGCCAGCGGGCTGCCGCTGGCTGCGCCATCGGCCAATCGCAGTGGCGGGGTAAGCCCGACCCGGGCCGAGCATGTCGCTGCTTCGCTTGGAGTTGCCGTACCACTGATTCTCGACGGCGGGGCCTGCGCTGCCGGTCTTGAGTCCACCATCGTTGCCCTGCGTGACGATGGCCGTTGGCAGGTCCTGCGGCCTGGCCCGCTCCCGGAGGCCCAGATTTCGGCAGTTCTTGGGCGAGAGGTCGACGCCGTGACGTCAGCCGCGATCGAGGCGCCAGGTCAGCTCGCCAGCCACTATGCCCCAGGAAAGCCGGTGCGGCTCAATGCCGCGACGGCCGCAGCGGATGAATTCCTGATTGGCTTCGGGCCGGTGGCGGGGGATCTTTCGCTCTCGCCCAAGGGCGACCTGGCCGAAGCCGCCGCTGCGCTCTATGCCGCGTTTCACGCCGGAGCAGCTTCGCCCAAGCCCCGGATCGCCGTGGCAGCAGTCCCCGAAGTGGGGATCGGCGCTGCCATCAACGACCGACTGCGGCGCGCGGCCGCCTGATCAATCGCGTTCGTAAGGCACACTCGGCATCAGCGCGCGCATTTCGGCGTAGGCCTGCTCCGCCTTGCGGCAGGCGCCATCATCGCCGCGCTCGCACTTGCTCGACTGTTTGCGGTATTCGCGATCAAGTTCGCCCAGGCGTTCCTCGCGCCGCCGGATTTCGCGGCCGCGCTTCTGATCCCGTTCCGAATCGCTGGTGGTCATGACATCGACCACGGTGCTGCCGGCTTCCACCGCGCGCGAGGCACCCCGCACCGGAGCCGAAGCGACGTCGAAGGCCGCTCCAGCCACGCCGCAGCCCGGCAGGGCCAGCACGGCCGGCAAAAGAAGCAGTTTGGTCTGAGTCATGGCGAAGCCCCCGGCGCGATCAGGATCAGGCGATCCTGACCGCACCTGGGTTAGCTGGAGATGAACCGAACTTACTTCGCCGCTTCGCTGGCTGGCGCGGAACCGTTGCCCGGTTCGCAGACGAGTTTGCCCGAACCCATCGATTCGACCGTGCACCGTGCGCGGCCGCGCACCGTCACGCTGCCTGAGCCCATGATCTTGGCCTTGACCTCGCCATCGCTGGAGAAGGCCGAATTGCCCGATCCGGCAATGGTCAGATCGGCCTTGTCGGTCTTCAAGGCGTCCATATTGGCCGAGCCGCTGCCGACAATGCTGACATCGAGCGCGGCGACATTGCCTGCGCCGCGGTAGGAGCCTGATCCGGCGATCGTCAGATCAAGCTTGTCGCCCGCGACATTGGGCGTTTCGATATCGCCCGACCCGGCGATCGTGACCTTGGCATCCTTGGCCAGAGCAGCGGCATTGATCTTGCCCGAGCCGGCCATGGTCAGGGTCTTGGGCGCCGGCATGGTTACGTTGACCACGGCCTTGCCCTCGTCGGCGTCGATCATCTTGCCTTCGCGCAGCACGCCCAGGGTGCCGTCTTTCAGCGTGAAACGCAGCTTGTCGGTCACCGCCTTGTCACCTTCGACGGTGATGGCCAGCTTGTCACCCTGGGTCACGCGGACCTCGTCCGGGCCCAGCAGGACCAGTTCCTCGGGCGGGGTGCCTGTCAGATCGATCTCGGCGAGCGGCTTGCCTTTTTCACCGTTGATCGAGACGTTGCCGTCGCAAGCGGCCAGCCCGGCGGTCATGGCAACGGCGATGATCGGACCGAGGGCCCGGAAGAACCTGTCAAACTTCATGGCGAGTCTCCTGCGCAATGTGTGTTGTCGATATAATACAGCACAGCAGTTTCGACAAGTGGGCGTGGCACGACCATACGAAAAGGGCCGCTTCCTTGCGGAAACGGCCCCTCTCGGTGATCCGGTTACTGTCGATCAGGCGCTGGCCGTCTCGGCATAGTACTTCGGCGCATGCTCGTTGAGGATCGCCAGGATCTTCTTGAGCGCAGCCGGTTCATCGGTCTTTTCCATCGCCGCCAGTTCGCGCGCCAGGCGCGACGAGGCGGCTTCGAAGATCTGCCGTTCCGAATAGGACTGTTCCGGCTGGTCATCCGCACGGAACAGGTCGCGGGTCACTTCGGCGATCGACACCAGGTCGCCCGAATTGATCTTCGCTTCGTATTCCTGGGCGCGGCGCGACCACATGGTGCGCTTGACCTTCGGCTTGCCCTTCAGCGTATCAAGCGCCTCGCGCAGCGTCTTGTCGCTCGACAGCTTGCGCATGCCGATCGCCTCAACCTTGTTGGTCGGCACGCGGAGCGTCATCCGCTCCTTCTCGAAGCGCAGGACATAGAGTTCCAACTTCATGCCGGCGATTTCCTGCTCCAGCAGTTCGATCACCCGGCCAACACCATGCTTGGGATAAACGACGTAGTCACCAACATCGAAGGCGTGCGCCTTGGAAGCCATGTATCGTCCTTTCATGCGGCGGGGAGATTACCCGTCGAACCGGACAGCGGCGTGGATTTCCAGTGCGGCGCCCGCCATTCGGCCGACACCGTGTGTCCCCCATCCGTGTTCGCAGTCCCGCCTAGCCAATGATTGTCACGTTTCCAGGGCAGGGCGCCCTGAAAGTCGGACCATTATATAGCATATGGGCAACAAAATTACCAGTCCGCAGAATTCCGCGCTCTGACAAGCGATTCCGCTGTCAACCAGCCATCACGGCAAATGCAAAAATTGCAATCGATTCGCCCTGCTGGCGCGAAGGATCAGTCACCCTCGCCGGGTTCGGGCGAGAAGTACTTGTCAAACTTGCCATCCTCACCCTTGTGCTCGTCGGCGTCGGCCGGCGTTTCCTTCTTGGTGGTGAGGTTGGGCCATTCGGCCGAGTACTTCGCGTTGAGCTCAAGCCACTGTTCCAGACCCGATTCGGTATCGGGCAGGATCGCTTCGGCCGGGCATTCCGGTTCGCACACGCCGCAATCGATGCATTCGCTGGGGTTGATCACCAGCATGTTCTCGCCCTCGTAGAAGCAATCGACCGGGCAGACCTCGACACAGTCCATGTACTTGCACTTGATGCAGGCGTCGGTGACGACATAGGTCATGGCAGTCAGGTCCCCTAAGGCGTGTTGTTATCTGACGCTGCTATGGGATTTGCAGCGCGCTCGTCAAGCGTGCGGTAACAGGCAAATGCTTCTGCTGCCGGTCCACGGCGTGCAGGAACAGCGATCAGCTCGATCACGCGCACCCCCGAGCGGGCCGGAACAGTCAGGATGTCGCCCGCGCCGACTTCGGCACTGGGCTTCTCGATTCGCCGGCCATTGCGGCGGAAATGGCCCTCGGCCACCCAGTCATGCGCCACGGTCCGGGTTGGCGCGAGGCGGAGAAACCAGAGCAGCTTGTCGATCCTCAAGAGACCAGCCCCGCCAGCGCAGCAAATGCCCCGCCCGCGGGCGGCACCGTGGACTGAGCGAACACTGGGTCGCGCCGCGTCGGCCGCCAGCGCCAGCGCGGCGGCTGGATCGGACCGAACGCGCCCTTGGGCAGGGGCCGGGGCATGATTGGCTGAAAGCCGGCCAGGCGAAGTAACTGGGCATAGGCCGGGGTGTGCAGGCCCATCGAGATGGCGAGCGCCGGATCGAGCACCACGGGCTTGCCTGACCCGGCGCTGCGAGCGCCGTGCGCGGCGTGGAGCAGCTTCTCGGCCAGGTCGAGCCGCAGCGCCTGTTTGCCAAGCGCGCGATAGCCCGGGGGCGGAAGCTCCCGGCCGGCACATGCCAGGACCGGCGGCATGGCCGGGTGTGGCTGCGGCGCAGCCTGGCCCCTGACGGCCTGCAAGGTTCGCCAGGCCGCCAGCGGTGCAGGTTTCAGCATGGTCGGAACAAACAGGTGGAGCGCCCCGACCTGAACCCCCAGGCGCCGCAACAGGTGGCGCTGGGCCTGGCTCAGCAGCTCGACCCCCGATTCGATCTTGGTCAAGGCACCGCCGGCCTCGACCAGGCGAATCAGCAAGGCCCGCAGTTCGGGACCGCCCTCGGCTGCACGGCTTGCGGCTTCAAGCTTGCGGAGCGGTGCAAGTGAATCGAGCGCCTGCTCGATCCAACGTTCAAGCGCCAGCTCAAGGTCGCGCCGCGCCGCCGGTGGCAACGCGGAAAGCGCGGGTTCAAGCACAAGGACCGGCGTAAGGACTGACTTGCCCGGCACAAGCCTGGCGATACGCTCGCCGTCCCATTCGAGCGAGGCGCCTGACAGGGCCAGATTGGCCGGGTTGCCCTCCGCCAGCGCGGCCGCAAGCTGGTTCGCCCGCTCGGCCAGCAAGGCGGGGAGATGACGTTCGGCGGCCGCCAGCAGCAGCTTGCGATCTGCCAGCCGCGCGTTCGGATCGACGCGGAAGCGGAAGCCCACCAGCACACCGATCGGCTCGCCATCGACCTCGACCCGGTCTTCGGCGACGGTGACCGGCAGCAATCCTGCATCCGGCCCGAGCTTTTTCATCAGCACCGAGGTGCGACGATTGACGAAGCGCTCGGTCAGGCGTCCATGCAAGGCATCGGACAATCGCGCTTCGGCCGCGCGGGCGCGGGCGGCCATTTCCTCGCGGGCCACAACCCAATCGGGCCGCTGGGCAATGTAAGACCATGACCGGATCGCTGCGATACGACCCTGGAGCGTGTCGATGTCCCCATCGGGCCGGTCGAGCTCGGCAATTGCCCGGGCAACATGATCGCCCGGGATCTGCCCATCCTTGAGATCGGCCCACAGCCGCGCTACGAAGCGGGCATGGGTATCAGCGCCGTGCTGGCGGAAATCGGGCAGGCGGCAGGCATCCCAAAGCCGTCCAACGCGCGCAGCGCCGCGTGCGTCGGCCAAGATCGCGGGGTCATCGGCCAGGCGCTTGAGAACGGCGAGATCGATTGCTTCGGGCGCGGCGCGCAATTCGCTACGATCCGGTATCTGCTCCAGGTCAGCAATCAGCCGCGCGACGGACGAGCAGTCTGGATCGGCATTGCGCCAGAACAGCTGCGTCAGCGGCGCAAAGCGGTGCTCCTCAATCGCGTAGACCTCTTCGGGCAAGAATTCCGCATCGTGGCTGGCGGTCCCCGCCAGTGTGCCGAAGGTGCCGTCGGTTTGGTGCCGCCCCGCGCGCCCGGCAATCTGCGCCATCTCGGAGGGGAACAGCCGGCGCTGGCGCACCCCATCGAATTTCGACAGTCCGGCAAAGGCGACATGCTGGACATCGAGATTGAGGCCCATCCCAATGGCATCGGTCGCCACCAGGTAGTCGACCTCGCCTGACTGGTATAATGCTACCTGCCGGTTGCGTGTTTCGGGCGATAGCGCCCCCATTACCACCGCCGCCCCACCCCGGAAGCGGCGGAGCATCTCGGCAATGGCGTAGACCTGCTCGGCCGAAAAGGCGACGATCGCCGAACGGGGCGGAATGCGCGAAAGTTTGCGTGCCCCGGCGTGGCTCAGCGTGGAAAAACGCGGCCGCCCGACAATTTCCGCATCGGGTACCAAGGCGCGGACCATCGGCTCAAGCGTTGCCGATCCCAGGATCATCGTCTCTTCGCGGCCGCGGGCATGGAGCAAGCGGTCCGTAAACACATGGCCGCGCTCGCGGTCAGCGCCGAGCTGCGCTTCATCGAGCGCAACAAAGGCAAGGTCAGCCTGGGTCGGCATGGCTTCGGCGGTGCACAGCAGCCAGCGCGCATGCTTCGGCTCGATCCGCTCTTCACCGGTGATCAGCGCGACGCGATCGGCACCCTTGATCGCGCAGACCCGGTCATAGACCTCGCGCGCCAACAGTCGCAGCGGAAAGCCGATTGCGCCCGAGGAATGGGCGCACAGGCGCTCGATGGCGAGATGGGTCTTGCCGGTGTTGGTCGGTCCGAGCACGGCCTTGATCCGGCCCTGGCCGGATCGATCCTGTCGGGCGAAAGTGCTGCGCGCCATTGTGCTGCTGGATGTGGCATCGCCATCGGACCACGACAAGCTTTGCATCGTCCTTATTCCCAGATCGACCTACCGCCTTTAGGCGAAGATTAACCTTACCCGTGCACAGCGGTTGCCGATTGCAGCCGCCCGGGGGCCAGATTGGTGTTCATATCGCGTGAAGCGCTTGAAACCGGGGTCGGCACGGCGCCGCTGGGCCTGCGCATTGCCACCAGTTCGGCACGCTTGGGTCGGACGGAACTGCCTTCTGGCATACCGCCGTTCGGACAACGGCTGGCCCAGCTTCGCCAGCATTGGGAACTACGTCTCGCCCGGCTCGACTGGACGCCCGACCTGGCCGAAGAGATCGGGTCGGCGCGGTGGTTTCGTGGCCTTGGCACCCTGTTTGGTCTGAGCGCTCTGGCGCTGGCCTTCCTGCCGGACTTTTCTTCGATCGCGGCGCCGCCGGCGATGCATGTCGATTCGACCTCGCAAGACGAATTTCGCAACCAGGCGATCCAGCCGCTGGCCTACGGCGGCGAATCGGGGCGTAAGATGGGCCTGACCGAGCGGGTCAGTCCCGTTGCCAATGTACCCGAACGTCCGATTGTCCAGCTCACTGCCACTTTCACGCAAGGCGACAGCTTCGATCACCTGCTCGAGCGCGCCGGGGTTGGTGCCGGCGATGCCACCCGGGTCAGCAACCTGGTAGCAGGCTCGATCGAGCAGGGCGGGCTGACCCCTGGCACGCAGATCGACATTACGCTCGGCAAGCGCTCTGGCCCCGGCCTGCCACGTCCGCTCGAAGCAGTGTCTTTCCGCGCGCGGTTTGACCTCAAGCTGGGGGTGGTGCGCAGCGGGAGCGACTTTGTGCTCCGGCCGCAGGCGATCGCCGTCAACGCGATGCCGCTGCGGATCCGCGGGACCATCGGCGCGGGCCTCTATCGCTCGGCCCGGGCGGCTGGCGCGCCGATCGAGGCGATCCAGCAGTATCTCCAGGTGCTGGACCAGCACCTCAGCCTCGATACCGCGATCGAACCCGGCGACACTTTTGACATCATCGTCGGCTTCAAGCGCGCCGCGACCGGTGAAACTCGCGTCGGTGAGCTGCTGTTTGCCGGGGTCGAGCGCAATGGCAGGCCCAAGGCGCAACTGCTGCGGTGGGGCGGGGACGGCCAGTTCTTCGAAGCATCGGGCATGGGTGCGCAGCGTTCGGGCCTGATCATGCCGGTGGTTGGCCGGATCACCTCTGACTTCGGTGCCCGCCGCCATCCGATCCTGGGCTATACCCGGATGCATGCGGGCGTCGATTTCGGCGCACCGATGGGCGCCCCGATCTATGCGGTCGGCGATGCCACGGTCACTTTTGCGGGCTGGGGCGGCGGCCATGGCAACCACGTCAAGCTTGACCATGGTGGCGGCTGGGGAACGGGCTATTCGCACATGAGCCGGATTGCAGTCTCGCCTGGCAGCCGGGTCCGCGCGGGGCAGGTGATTGGCTATGTCGGCTCGACCGGCCTTTCGACCGGGCCGCATCTCCATTACGAGCTCTACCGCAACGGTGCGAAGGTCAACCCGATGTCGGTGCGCTTCACCGTCTCGAACCAGGTCGACGCCAAGGAACTGGCGGCGTTCAAGGCCAGGATGGCCGCGCTCAAGGCCGTTGTCCCGGGCGCTGCCCTTGGGCCGGCCGCCACCCCAGCGCCGGCGCTGCCGCAGCTCTGATCGCCGGGGCTTGCTGGCCCCGGGCCAGTAACCTAGAACCCCGCAAATGACTGGTTCCTACCCCGCCACCCGCCTGCGCCGGACGCGCGCCAGCGCTTGGAGCCGCGCGCTTCACCGCCAGACGGTGCTGACCCCGGCCGACCTGATCTGGCCGCTGTTCGTAACGGGCGGCAGCGGGGTTGAAGAGCCGATCGGCTCGCTGCCCGGCGTGTCGCGCTGGTCGGTTGACCTGATCGCGCAGCGGGCGAAAGAGGCGGCGGCGCTGGGTATTCCCTGCCTGGCGCTGTTTCCCAATACCCAGCCCGAATTGCGCAGCGAGGACGGGCGCGAGGCGCTCAATCCCGACAACCTGATGTGCCGCGCAATCCGCGCGATCAAGGATGCCTGCGGGGAGAGCATTGGCGTGCTCACCGATGTGGCGCTGGATCCCTATACCAGCCACGGCCAGGACGGTCTGGTCGATCAAGCGGGCTATGTGCTGAACGACGCGACCGTCGAGGTGCTTATCGGCCAGAGCCTCAACCAGGCCGCTGCCGGGGCGGACGTGATCGCCCCCAGCGACATGATGGACGGCCGGATCGGCGCGATCCGCGATGCCCTGGAAGACGCGGGGCACGCCAACGTCCAGATCATGTCTTATGCGGCAAAATATGCCTCGGCCTTCTATGGCCCGTTCCGCGACGCGGTCGGCAGCCGCGGCCTGCTGAAGGGTGACAAGAAGACCTATCAGATGGACCCGGCCAACAGCGACGAAGCGCTGCGCGAGGTGGAGCTGGACCTGTTGGAGGGTGCCGACAGCGTGATGGTCAAGCCCGGGCTGCCGTACCTCGACATCATACTGAAAGTGAAGGAAACTTTCGGCGTCCCGGTATTTGCATACCAGGTGAGCGGCGAATATGCGATGATCGAGGCGGCGGTCGCGGCTGGCGCGGGCGAGCGTGATGCGCTGGTGCTGGAAACGCTGACCGCCTTCAAGCGGGCCGGGTGTTCCGGGGTGCTGACCTACCATGCCGCACACGCCGCGCGGCTGCTGAATGGCTGAGTTTCGGCTGGAGACGCCGCGCCTGTTGATGCGTTCGTGGCGCGATGAAGATCTTGCTCCGTTTCACGCCATTTGCAGCGATCCCGAGGTGATGGCCACATTGGGTCCGGTCATGTCGCGTGACGAGGTTGCCGCGCTGATCGAGCGGATGCGCGGGATCGAGGCGGAGCACGGCCACTGCTTCTGGGCGCTTGTCTTGCGCCAAACAGATCAGTTGATTGGGTGGTGCGGGGTGATTCGCGGCTCGGCCGGCCCGGTCGAAGGCAAGGCAGAGTTCGGCTGGCGAATTGCGCGCGCGGCCTGGGGGCAGGGCTACGTCACCGAAGCGGCGCGGGCGGCCATAGACTGGTTCTTGGTCCACCACGACGATCCGTCGGTCTGGGCAATAACCACAGTAGGCAACCGGCGCAGCCGTGCCGTGATGGAGCGGCTGGGGATGCAGTACCGTCCAGATCTGGACTTTGACCATCCGCGGCTGGCGGCAGATGATCCGCTGTCGCCCCATGTCACCTATGAACTGCCGCGCCGCGATTGGAGCCCCGCATGACCGCGCGCCTGGCTGGGGCCCAGCGCGCCCTCTTTGTGCTGACGATCCTGACCGGCAGTTTCCTGCTGTTCCTGGTCCAGCCCTTGGTTGCCCGCCTTGCCTTGCCGCGGCTGGGCGGTGCGCCGAATGTCTGGAACAGCGCCATGCTGGTCTATCAGGCCTTGCTGCTGGCCGGCTATTTCTATGCGCATCGGCTCTCGCAGCTGCCGCTCAAGCGGCAGGGGCGGATTCATCTGGCCTTGCTGGCGGTAGCCGGTCTGACGCTGCCGATTACGTTGGCTGATCTGCCGCCACCGACTTCGGGTATGGAGATCCTGTGGGTGCCAGCCCTGCTGGCGCTGACGATTGGGCCGGTATTCTTCCTGGTTTCGGCCCAGGCCCCGCTGATGCAGCGCTGGTATGCCGCCCATCCTTCATCCGCTGAGCCCTGGGCGCTCTACGCTGCGTCTAATCTTGGCAGCTTCGGCGGTCTGATCGCCTATCCTTTGCTGGCCGAACCGCTGCTATCAGCTTCCGAGCAAAGCATTGGCTGGAGCCTGGGCTATGCCCTGCTGGTAGTGCTGGTTGGCATCTGTGCCTGGAGCCGGGCCAAGACCGCTGACGCGGCAATGCCGCAGGCAGAAGACGGCTCGGCGGTGACAGTCGGCTGGAACAAGATCGGGCTGTGGCTGGTGCTTGCTGCGGTGCCTTCTGGGTTGATGTTATCGACCACGACACACCTGACCACCGACCTTTTCGCCATGCCGCTGCTCTGGGTGATCCCGCTCGGGCTCTATCTGCTCAGTTTCAGCGTGGCCTTTGCCGACAACCGGCTGCTGGCGCGGGTCTTTACCCAGGTCGCGCCGCTGTTCGTATTGGTCGCCGGCGGCTTTGCCGCGGCCTCGAGCCATGCGGCAACGCTGGTCCCGGTGATTGGCAGCGTGTTCCTGCTGTTCATAGTCTGCGTTGCCTTGCATTCCCGGCTCTATGATGCACGCCCTGATGCGTCGCAGCTGACGCTGTTCTACCTGGTCATGTCGGCCGGCGGCGCGTTGGGCGGAATGTTCACCGCGCTGTTCGCACCGCTGCTGTTCGACTGGGTCTGGGAGCATCCGCTGCTCGTCCTCGCCGCCGCGGTGCTGCTGCCAACTTCAAGCCTGTTTGACTGGCGCAAGCTCAAAGAGGTCGATCCGCAACTCGCTCAGGTCACGGCTGCCGCAGTTCTGTCGGTGGGACTGGCGATGTGCTGGTTCATCTATCAGGCGACTACCACCGAGGGCGATCTCGAAAAGGGGCAGTACCTGCTGACGCTGGGCGTTGGCCTGCTCGGCTGCCTGATAGCGTCGTGGCGCTGGATGCTGGCCGTGCTGCTGGTGGCGCTGATGTATGCGCAAGGCGGCTGGGATACAATCGATGCCTCGCGCGAAGGCCTGCGCACGCGCAGCTACTTCGGGGTCTACACCGTGCGTGAGTTCCCGGCGCAGCGGATGCGGACCCTGGCGCACGGCACCACCTTGCATGGCAAGCAGTCGCTTGATCCCAAGCTCAGCCGTCTGCCGCTGACCTATTATGGCCCCGGCTCGGGTGCAGGAATCGCCTTTGCCAATGCCGATCGGCTGTTCGGGCCACGTGCGCGGCTGGGCGTGGTTGGTCTCGGCACCGGCACGCTCGCCTGCTATCGTCGCCCGGGCCAGACCTGGCGCTTCTTCGAGATTGACCCGGCCGTCCTCCAGCTCTCGCGCAACGGCACCTTCACCTATATTCGCGATTGCGCCCCCGATGCCCAGGTCGTGCTCGGCGATGCGCGACTGGAACTTGCGCGGGTGCCAAAGGGCGGACTGGACATGCTGGCGGTTGATGCCTTCTCATCCGATGCAATTCCGCTGCACCTCATGACTGACGAAGCGATGGGGGTCTATCTTGATGCCTTGAGCCCGCAGGGCATCCTGCTGATCCACATTTCAAACCGCTATATCGATCTGGAACCGGTGCTGGCGGCCAATGCGGCCAAGCGCGGCCTTCACGCCGTGCTGCGCGATGATGACCCATCACAGGAAATCGGCAATTACTTCACACCATCGACCTGGGTGGCGATTGCCCGCGACCCGAGCCGGATTGCGGACCTGCGCAAAGTCGATCCGTCGCGCGCCTGGCGTCCGCTCGGGCCGCCGGCGGCGCGGGCCTGGACCGATGACCACGCCTCGATCCTGCCGCAGGTGCGCTGGAATAACATGCTGGGACAAGACTGACATGACCCGATCCGATATCACCATCCTCGAGATCCATGGCAAACGGCCGCGGATTCACGATAGCGCCTTTGTTGCCCCCGGCTGCCGGATTATCGGCGATGTCGAGATCGGGCCTGATGCCAGCGTGTGGTACAATTGCGTGCTGCGCGGCGATGTTACCCGCATCGTCATCGGCGCGCGTACCAATGTCCAGGACGGCACCGTCATCCACTGCGACGGACCCATGCCGGGCCGGCCTGAAGGCTATCCCACCCTGATTGGCGATGACGTGCTGATCGGCCACATGGCGATGATCCACGGCACGGTGATCGAGGATCGCGGTTTTGTTGGCTTTGCTGCTCAGACGATGAACGGCTGCGTGATCGAACAGGACGGGATGCTGGCCGCCGGTGCGCTGCTCGCGCCCAACAAGCGGATCCCCTCGCGCCAGCTATGGAGCGGCCGTCCCGCCACTTTCATGCGCGATCTTGACGACCGGATGCTGGCCGGCCTGCAAATGGGCGTGAAGCACTATGCCGAGAACGCCAAGCACCACGCCGCGGCGCTGAATGGCCAGACCGAAGGCTGACCTGCCTTCGCCCGCCGCGATCCTGGCCCTGGCCGACGGGGAGGGACGGCTGACCTTGCGGGTCACGCCCGGCGCAAGGATCGAGACGGTTGCGATCGAAGCAGGGCGCCTGCTCGTGAAAGTCCGGGCTAAGCCCGAGGACGGAAAGGCCAATGCCGCAGTCCTCGATCTCCTGGCCAGAGCACTCGGAATTGCGACGTCAAGACTTCGCTTGTTGCGCGGCGCAACTGGCCGCGACAAGCAGGTCCAGATCGTTTCGCCCTAGGAAATCAGCCCTCCGGCGGTGATTTCAGGTGCTGCATCATGTAGCCCATGTAATCCGCCTTGCCGATCGGCAGGCCGGCGTGCCGCAGGATCGCGTAAGCCGTCATCAGGTGGAAATGGAACTGCGGCAGCGACCAGTCGCGGACATAATCCGATACCGTCAGGGCAAACGCCATGCCGTTAGGCAGGTCGAACTCGACCATTGCGGTCTCCGCCAGCGGTTCGGTCTCGTGCGCCGCTGCGATCAGCGCCCGAACCTCAGCCAGATGGGTCTGCGCTTCGGCGAAGGAGGTGTGATCGGTATCGACGCCAGCGTGACTGGCTCCAAAGGCCCGGTTGAGCGTGTTGTAGACCTGCTGGGTGGTGAAGCGCACCTGGGTGGCCAGCGGCAGCATGTCCGGCGCCAGCCGCGCCAGCAGCAGCGCCTCGCCCTGCTCGCTCGTCGCGGCCTTGTTCAGAAGGTGATCAAGGGTCGCGAGGAGCTGATCGAAGGTGGTCAGGGCCGTTTTGGCAAGGTGCATTTCAGACTCTCCAGTTTCGATTTAAAACTGGTTTAGGGGGCATTGGTGCCGGGTTCAAGGGCCCGGCGGCGTTTTGCGCAGATGCCAGGCAACCAGCACCAGCGCCAGGGCCCAACCGCTCGCCAGCCACAGGGCCAGGCCAGACCAGGCCAGCAATGCAAAGGCCCCGGCCACGGCCCCCGCAGCCAGCCCCAGCCAAAGCAGCAGCCAGTTTGCCCAGCCTTCACCACCGGTCCCGCTGACCCGCGCCGCCAGACCCTGAGCAAACCGGACCAGGGCGCCGGTCATATAGGTCAGGCCTACTGATACTTCGCCGTCGCGCTGGAAGGTGTTGTTGAGCGCGCCCATCGCAAAGACCAGCAAGCCCAGCATGGCCAGCCCGGCGCCAGTAGCATGCGCCAAAGCCGCCCCGACCAGCAGGCCGGCAACCAGCCCCAGCACCGCAACCTTGCGCCATGCCCCAGCCCGCGCCGCCAGCAGCGCGCCCACGAACACGCCCAGCACGAACCCGGCGATCAATCCGGCGGGAACAATCGCCATGGCTGGGTGGACCGCCAGGTCGACCCCGAGCCGCGTGGTGTTGCCGGACATGAACGAGACGAAATAGCCTTTGGCCGACAGGAAACCCACCGCATCGACAAATCCGGCCAGACCCGCAGCGGCGATGGCAAGGCGGCGGCGGGAGCGATCAATCGAGTTCATGGTCGGGAAGTTAGCCGCATTGCGACGGCAAGGCGAGGATCAGTCGCGCGCCATGCCTTTGGCCATGCGGCTCAGCACATCGGCCATGGCATCGCCGATCGCACGGTCAGAGAGTTCAACCGACGCGATCGCGCGGTTCATCGCTTCGGCCCACTGCTCGGCCGTGGCGCGGGTGATCGCAATGCCGCCGTGAGCGCTCATCATGCATTTGCCGGGGTTCGCCTCAAACCAGTCGCGCGGACCACCGGCCCAGCCGGCCAGGAAGAGCGGCAGTTGCGCGCGCATGTCGGACAGGTCGGTGGCGTGGACCGCGCGAAGTTCGGCATAGGCCGGATCCTGGTCCATCAAGTCATAGAACCGATCGGTGATCGCCCGCATCACGGCGTGGCCGCCGACCCGTTCAAAAGGACTGGCATCCGGACTTGCAGGGGTAGTTGCGGACATAGCTGATGCTCCGGGCGAGGTCTAACATGTCGCTCCTAGCCCCTCGGCCAGCGTGCCACTTTGATCGCCGTCAATCGCGGATCAGCGCCTTCAGGCTTTGTAGGCGGTCGGCTTCATGGGCTGGCTTGTCGCTACGAATCCGGCTGATTCGGGGAAAGCGCATGGCGACGCCAGACTTGTGCCGCTTGCTGGTATGGACCGAATCAAAGGCGACCTCGAACACCAGGCTCTTATCTGTCTCGCGCACGGGGCCGAACCGCGCCACGGTGTGGTTGCGAACATAGCGGTCGAGCCACTTCAGCTCTTCGTCGGTAAAACCGAAATAGGCTTTGCCGACAGGTAGCAGCTCGGCCCCGGCGTCGGGATCGCCGTTCCAGCAGCCGAAAGTGAAGTCTGAATAAAAGCTGCTGCGCTTACCGCTGCCGCGCTGGGCATACATGAGCACGCAATCGATCAGCAGCGGATCCCGCTTCCATTTGTACCACAGCCCAGTGCGCCGACCGGCGATATAAGGTGCATCGCGGCGCTTTAGCATTACCCCTTCGATCGCCTCATCCCGCGCCTTGGCCCGTAGTTCGGCCAATTCCTGAAAGGACTGCGCCGGAATGACGGCGCTCAGGTCGAAACGATCAGGATCGAGCCGCGGAACAAAGGCCTCAAGTGCAAGACGCCGGTCGGTCCAAGCGAGCGACCGGAGATCTTCCCCCTCGCGGATCAGCACGTCGTAGAGCCGCACGAAGGCCGGGTAGTCTGCCAGCATCGTCTTTGACACGGACTTCCGCCCCAGCCGCTGCTGCAAGGCATTGAAACTGGCGGCACCGCCTTGTTCACCGCCTTGGTGACTGCCCCGCACCAACAGCTCCCCATCAAGCACGGCGGGGATTGTGAGTGCTGCAGTGACCTCTGGGAAGGTTGCCGAGATATCGTCGCCCGAACGAGAATAGAGCCGGCTCTCGCCGTTCACGTGGACCACCTGCACGCGGATCCCATCCCATTTCCACTCGGCTGCATAGTCCGCCAGGTCGAGCACGGTCTCCTCAATCGGATGGGCAAGCATGAAAGGGCGGAACAGCGGCAGGTGCTCACCGCTCGGCGGTTCGGCCCCGTTTGCGGCCCAGTCGAACAGCGCCAGATAGGGCGGAGCCTGGCCGTGCCAGTACTCCTCAATATCGTCGATGCTGACACCAAATGCCTCGGCGAAGGCAACTTTGGCCAGCCGCGCCGAAACGCCGATCCGCATCGCGCCAGTTGCAAGCTTGAGGAGGGCATAGCGGCCATTGGCATCGAGACGATCGAGCAATCCGGCCAGCTCGTTTGCCACGGTCGTCCGCGTCATCGCACCCAACGCGGCGACGGCTTCGCTGACACTCGGCGGCGGCATGCCAGCGCTGGTCGGTTCCGGCCAAAGCAGACTGACGGTCTCCGCCGTATCGCCCACATAGTCGCGCGATAACGCGAAGAGCTCGGGATCAATCCGTTCCATGATCAGCGCACGAACTGCCCCAGCCTTGACCGCGGGAAAGTCGATTGCGCTGGTTAAAGCCGCCAGCGCCCAGCCGCGATCGGGGTCCGGTGTCTCGCGCAGATAGGCCGCAATCAGCGCCAGCTTGGTGCTGCGGCTGCGGGTATAGACCAGCGCGTCGAGGAGGGCGGCAAACTCTTCCACCGCTCAGTCATCCTCGTCCTCAAAGCCGACCAGGGCGAGCGCGCGGGCCTTGCGCTGGTTCAGGGTGCACCAGCGGAGCAGTGCATCCTCGCGGCCGTGGGTTATCCAGGTTTCGGCCGGATCGACTTCGCTGATCGTGGCGGTCAGCTCGTCCCAGTCGGCGTGATCGGAGATGATCAGCGGCAATTCGGCCATGCGCTGGCGGGCGCGGGCGCGTATCCGCATCCAGCCGCTGGCCATTGCCGTGATTGGATCGGGCAGACGGCGGCTCCAGCGGTCGGTCAAGGCACTGGGCGGGCAGATCACGATCTGGCCCGCCAAGGCGCCCTTGGGCATCCCGGCCACCAGCCGCAGCTCGCCGAGGTCTATCCCGTGCTCTTCGTAGAGCCGGCACATCCGCTCCAGCGCGCCATGAAGATAGATCGGTTCGCGATACCCCGCGCGGCGCAGTTCGGCGATCAGCCGCTGCGCCTTGCCGAGCGCATAGGCGCCGACGAGCACACAGCGCTCCGGATTGTCCGCCCGCGCCTTGAGCAGCTTGGCGATCTCTTCGCCAATCGGCGGGTGGCGAAAGACCGGCAGGCCAAAGGTCGCCTCGGTCACGAAGACATCGCACTTTACCACCTCAAACGGGGGGCAGGTCGGATCGGCCCGGCGCTTGTAGTCGCCAGTCACGATTACCCGCTCGCCCGCGTGTTGCAGCAGAACCTGCGCCGATCCAAGAACGTGGCCGGCAGGGTGAAACGATGCCGTCACGTCTCCCGCCAGTTTGATTTCTTCGCCGTATCCGACCGGAACTGCTCCGTCGGTCACGCCGTAGCGCAGGTTCATGATCGCAAGTGTCGCGGGCGTGGCCAGGGTCTGGCCATGGCCGCCGCGGGCGTGGTCGGCATGGCCGTGGGTGATGAGTGCCCGGTCAGCGGGCCGGGCGGGATCGATCCAGCAATCCGCCGGGACGATGCGGATCCCTTGCGGTTCCGCCTTTATCCAGGAAAATGCTGCGGCCATCACCGGGAAATGGCGATGGCCGCCGCAATGTTCCAGACCTGTCAGTCGGTTCCGTCGCTGCTCGGCTCGGGCGCGGTCTTGCCCTTGCGCTTGGGCGAAGGCTTTTCCGCCTTGCCCTTGGGCAGCTTGGGCGGGGCCGGGGTCAATTCAAAGGCCAGCGCATCTTCCTTGACCGTCACGTGGACCTCGCCGCCGTGGCGGAGCTTGCCGAACAGCAATTCTTCGGCCAGCGGCTGCTTGACCTTTTCCTGGATCAGGCGGGCCATCGGCCGCGCGCCATAAAGCTTGTCATAGCCACGCTCGCCCAGCCACTTGCGGGCATCGCCATCGAACTGGATGTGGACGTTCTGGTCAGCCAGCTGCAGCTCAAGCTGCAGCACGAACTTGTCGACCACCCGCGCAATGACTTCGGTGCCAAGGTAGGCGAAGGGCACAATCGCATCGAGCCGGTTACGGAATTCCGGGCTGAACATCCGCTTGACCGCCTCGTCGCCGGCATCCGCCTTGGAGACATCGCCAAAGCCGATGCCCTGCTTGGCCATGTCGCTGGCGCCGGCATTGGTGGTCATGATCAGGATCACGTTGCGGAAATCGACCGTCTTACCGTGATGGTCGGTCAGGCGTCCATTATCCATCACCTGGAGCAGGATGTTGAACAGGTCCGGGTGCGCCTTCTCGATTTCGTCGAGCAGCAGGACACAATGGGGCTGCTGGTCGACGGCATCGGTCAGCAGGCCGCCCTGGTCATAGCCGACATAGCCCGGAGGCGCGCCGATCAGGCGGCTGACCGAGTGGCGTTCCATGTATTCGGACATGTCAAAGCGCTGGATCGGAATGCCCAGGATTTCAGCCAGCTGCTTGGATACCTCGGTCTTGCCGACGCCGGTCGGGCCAGAGAACAGGAACGAGCCGATCGGCTTGTCCGGATCGCGCAGGCCTGCACGGCTGAGCTTCATGGCCGAGCTCAGCACTTCGATTGCCTTGTCCTGGCCGAAGACCACGCGCTTAAGGTCGCGCTCAAGATGCTCAAGCGCGGTACGGTCGTCCGACGAGACAGACTTGGGCGGAATGCGCGCCATGGTGGCAATCACCGCTTCGATCTCGCGCGCGGTGATGGTTTTCTTGCGCTTCGACGGCGGCACCAGCATCTGCATCGCGCCCACTTCGTCAATCACGTCGATCGCCTTGTCGGGCAGCTTGCGGTCATTGATGTAGCGCGCCGAAAGTTCGACCGCGGTCTTGATCGCGTCGGGTGTGTACTTGACCTTGTGGTGTTCCTCGAAAGCTGTGCGCAGGCCCTTCAGAATCTTGATCGTATCCTCAACCGTCGGCTCGTTCACATCGATCTTCTGGAACCGGCGGAGCAGCGCGCGGTCCTTTTCGAAGTGGTTGCGGAATTCCTTGTAGGTGGTCGAACCGATGCAGCGGATCGTCCCGCCGGACAGGGCGGGCTTCAGCAGGTTCGAGGCGTCCATCGCCCCGCCACTGGTCGCGCCAGCACCAATAACTGTATGAATTTCATCGATAAAAAGGACTGCGTGCGGCATCTTCTCGAGCTCGGAAACGACCTGCTTCAGCCGTTCCTCGAAATCACCGCGATAGCGTGTGCCGGCCAGCAGCGCGCCCATGTCGAGGCTGTAGATCACCGCCTCGGCCAGCACTTCGGGCACTTCGCCCTCGACGATCTTGCGGGCCAGGCCCTCGGCAATCGCGGTTTTCCCGACGCCGGGATCGCCGACATAGAGCGGGTTGTTCTTCGAGCGGCGGCACAGGATCTGGATCGTGCGATCGACTTCAGGGCCGCGACCGATCAGCGGGTCGACCTTGCCCGCCAGGGCCTTGTCATTGAGGTTGACGCAGAACTGGTCGAGCGCAGATTCCTTCTTGGCGTCCTTGCTCTGGGCCTTTTCCTCTTGCGCCGGGCTTTCGCTCTCGCTGCCCTTGGGTGTCTTGTCTTCGATCCGCTTGCCGCCCTTGCCGATGCCGTGGCTGATGAAGCTGACCGCATCGAGCCTGCTCATGTCCTGCTGCTGCAGGAAATAGACCGCATAGCTGTCACGCTCGGAAAACAGCGCGACCAGCACGTTGGCGCCGGTGACCGTGTCCTTGCCCGATGACTGGACGTGCAGGATCGCGCGCTGGATGACGCGCTGGAAGCCAGCCGTAGGGGCGGGATCGCCTTTCTCTTCGGTCTTGAGGCTTTGGTATTCCTGGTCGAGGTACTGGCGCACCACTTCGCCCAGTTCGGCCAGTTCCACGCCGCAGGCCTGCATCACCTGAGCTGCGTCCGGATCGTCGATCAGGGCGAGCAGCAGGTGTTCCAGAGTCGCATACTCGTGGCTGCGCTCCGACGCATTGGCGAGCGCACTGTGCAGCGTCTTTTCGAGGCTCTGGGCAAAACTTGGCATTTAGAAGCCTTCCCACGGATGGAGTGACCCTTCGATAGCCGAAGAGTGTGAACAAGGATGGTTGATCGGACCTATATGGTCAACCGGGTCAGAGCCTATATGGGATGCCGCATCGCTGCTGCGAAGGGGCACCCCGAAAATCATCAGTCCGGCCGCTTGAACAGGGCGTCGGCCGCCGCCCGATGGGCTGAAACCTTGTCCCGATGCGCCTTGATCCGCGCTATTTCGCTTTCGAGCAGCGCGATCCGTTCAGCCAGTTCATCCTGCGAAAGGCGGTCGAGCGGTTCCAGCGCCAGCTGGCTGGCGGCATCGCTGCGCGCACGGGGGCGGTCGTCATCGTCCATCCGAGGCGCAAAATCGACTTTCCTGCGCTTGCTGTCAACACGGCCAAAGGCTAGGCCGTGCGCCGGTGCTGGGATGCCAACAGGAAATGGGCAAATGGGCGGAACGTCTAGCGAAACACTGCCTGCAACGATGACCGTCATCGGCTTTGATGCGCCAGGCGGGCCGGAGGTGCTCCAGCCGCAGACCGTGCCGGTGCCGACCCCAGGCGCCGGGCAGGTGCTGGTCAAGGTGGCCTATGCCGGGGTCAACCGGCCTGACGTGATCCAGCGCCGCGGGCTCTATCCGCCGCCGCCGGGCGCTTCGCCAATCCCCGGGCTCGAGATCGCCGGCGAGGTTGTTGCGCTGGGCGCTGACGTCAGTGACGCCATGCTGGGCCAGCAGGTCTGCGCGCTCGTCGCGGGCGGGGGCTATGCCGAATATTGCCTTGCCATGGCCGATCACTGTCTGCCGGTCCCGGCTGGCATGCCGCTCGATCAGGCGGCAGCCCTGCCGGAAACGCTCTTCACTGTCTGGCACAACGTGTTCGAACGCGGCTGGGCCAAGGAGGGCGAGACAATTCTGGTCCACGGCGGCACCAGCGGGATCGGCACCATGGCGATCATGCTGGGCAAGGCCTTCGGGCTTACCGTGATCGTCACGTGCGGGGATGCGGAAAAGTGCGCCGCCGCGCTGGAAATCGGTGCTGATCATGCGATCGACTACAAGGCGAGCGACTTTGTTGAGGAAGTGAAGCGGATCACCGACGGGCAGGGCGTTGAACTGGTGCTCGACATGGTTGCCGGCGACTATGTCGCGCGCAACCTGCGCTGCATGAAGGAAGACGGCCGCCATGTGACCATCGCGGTCCAGGGCGGAATGCAGGCCGAACTCAACATGGCGGTGATCATGAGCCGCCGCTACACCCTGACCGGCTCAACCCTGCGCCCGCGCTCCAACCAGTTCAAGGCGCTGCTGGCGCAGGAAATCGCCGCCAACGCTTGGCCGCTGTTCGCTAGCGGGCAGTTGCGTCCGATCATGGACCAGGCCTTCCCGCTGGCTGATGCCGCGGCGGCCCATGCGCGGATGGAGGCTGGGGCACATATCGGGAAGATCGTGCTGAGGGTCTGACCCGAACTGACTCAATCCTTGCCGAATCCGCCGTGATCACCTAGATGACCGGGCGCACGGCCGCTCCGCAAGGGGCGGCCCTATCTATTTCTGACGGAGAATACCCGTGACTCAACCCACCCCGCTGATGCCGCATGCCACTGCTTCGTGGCTGGTCGACAACACCGCGCTGTCGTTCGAACAGATCGCCGAATTCTGCGGGCTGCACATCCTTGAAGTCCAGGCCATGGCCGATGACCTCGCCAGCTCCAAGTACACCGGGCGCGATCCGGTGCGCGCCGGCGAACTGAACATGGCCGAGATCGAGAAGGGCCAGGCCGATCCCAATTATGCGCTGAAGATGCAGAAGGCACCGGTCACGGTCAGCCGCACCAAGGGCCCACGCTACACCCCGGTGTCGAAGCGCCAGGACAAGCCCGATGGCATCGCCTGGATCCTGCGCGCGCACCCGGAGATCTCGGACGCGCAGATCGGCAAGCTGATCGGCACGACCCGCAACACCATCGCTGCGATCCGTGATCGCAGCCATTGGAACATTGCCAACATCCAGCCCAAGGACCCGGTCACTCTGGGCCTGTGCAGTCAGCGCGAGCTTGATGCGATTGTCGCCAAGGCGGCCAAGAAGGCTGGTCTGGTCGATGAGGCCGGTGACGATGCGCGCCTGGGCGATGATCGCGAGGCGCTTATCGAGGAACTGCGCGCAGAGCGTGAGGCTCAGGCCAAGGCCGCTACCGAAGCCGCGCAGGAAGCCGAAGCCGCCGCCTGGCTGGAGGCCAAGCGTGCCGCAGAAGCGGCGGACGAAGGCTGAGTCCCCAGTCCTGATCTGACTGCCGCTTGCACAGGGCGACTTGTGGCTCCACTTAAGCTGACATGAGTGTCAGCACGGCCGCCGCGTCACCTTCTCAGCCCTGGCAGGGGCATTATGCGCACCCGACTCCGTGGGATACGACCTTCCCGCCGCTGTCGGTGCCGCAGATGTTTGCGGACAGCGCGGCCCGGTTCGCCAACCGGCCGCTCGTCGATTTCATGGGCCGCAGCTTTACCTATGCAGAGCTGTGGCGCGATGCCCGGGCCTTCGCGGCCGGGCTGCAGCAGCTTGGTATCGACAAGGGCGACCGCGTCGGGCTGTTCCTGCCCAATGTGCCGATCTACGTCGCGGCCTATTACGGAGCCATGCTGGCCGGGGCGACGGTGGTCAACTTCTCGCCGCTCTATACGGCGGCCGAGTTGACGGCGCAGGTTGCGGATTCGGGCACGCGGCTGTTGGTTACGGTCGATTCATCAGCCCTGCTGCCAACGGCCGAGGCGGTTATGGCGCAATCGGCGCTGGAATGGCTGGTGGTGGGTTCGCTCGCGGGCCAGCTGCCCTGGTTCAAGGGCCTGGCCATGCGGCTGCTGGCCCGCAAGTCGCTTGCCCCGGTGCCGGAGCAGGCGCTGCACTGGGATGATCTGCTGGTCGATGCGGCACCTGCGCCGGTTACCCTCGATCCCGAGGAAGACCTGGCCCTGCTGCAGTACACCGGCGGCACCACCGGCACTCCAAAAGGGGCCATGCTGACGCACCAGAACATCACCGCCAACACCCGCCAGGTCGAGGCTATCGACCCGCGTCAGGATGAGCGCGACATGATCGTGGGCGTGCTGCCGATGTTCCATGTCTTCGCCAATATCTGCGTGCTCAATCGCACCGTGGCGCACGGCGGCTGCATCGCGATGCTGCCGCGTTTCGATGCGGGGCAGGCGCTCAAGACCCTGGCGCGGGTCAAGGCGACGGCGATCCCCGGCGTGCCGACCATGTACCAGGCGCTGCTGGATCATCCCAATTGCGGGAAGACCGATTTCAGCTCGCTCAGGGTCTGCATCTCGGGCGGGGCGCCCTTGCCGCAGCCACTCAAGCAGCGGTTCGAAGCGATGACCGGCGCGCGGTTGATCGAAGGTTATGGCCTGACCGAGACCGCCGGGGTGGCAACGGCCAATCCCTATGAGGGCGAGGAGCGCCCAGGGACGATTGGCCAACCCATTCCCGGCACCCGCATTCGTCTGCTCGACAAGGAAGACCCGTCACAGGATGCGCCCGCTGGAGAGCCTGGCGAGCTGGCGATCCAGGGTCCGCAGGTGATGCGCGGCTATTGGCGCCGGCCCGAGGCAGCGCTGGCCGCCTTTGCCGAGCGGCCCGACGGACGCTGGCTGCGCACCGGTGATGTCGCCGTGCTGGAAGCGGGCGGCTACCTGCGGATTGTCGACCGGATCAAGGACATGATCGCGGTTGGCGGCTTCAAGGTTTTCCCTAGCGAGGTCGAGGCAGTCCTGTTGCGTCACCCGGCAGTGAAGGAAGCGCTGGTGATCGGCGTGCCCGATCCCTACCGCGGCGAAGCCCCGCGGGCATATGTCACCTTGCAGGATGGCGTGACCGAGACGGGAGAGGGACTGGCCAATTGGCTCAACGCTCAGCTTGGCAAGCACGAACGGGTCGATAGCGTGGTTGTTCGCGACAGCCTGCCGAAGACAATGATCGGCAAACTTGATCGCAAGGCGCTGCGGACGGAGGTCGGGCTGGCCTAAGCCGCCCGGTCAGCCGGCGAGCGTCAGCAGCTTTTCGACGCCTTCAGCGGGGCTATCTTCGGGCTGACCCACGCCGCGCGGCGCAAAGCGGCCATCGACCTGCGCGCCCTGCTCGATCGTCAGGGCATCGTAATGGACGTCGCCGTGGATCCGCGCGGACTTCAGGATCACCAGCTCGCGGACCGAGATCGAACCGCGCACGATGCCGGCCAGACGGGCGCTCTCAGCCTTGACCGCGCCGACGATTTCGCCGGTTTCGCCCTGGACCAGCGAACTGCAGGTGACATCGCCTTCAACCTTGCCGTCGATGTGCAGGTCGGTCGAAGCCGTGACATTGCCCTTGATTGCCATATCGGCCCCAAGGACCGAGAAGGTCGATCCGCGCATGGTGTTACTGCCTGTTGCTCGCGGCGCTGTTGCCGCTGGTTTATTGCTGAACATGTGCCGCTGCCTCAAGGAATGGCCGGGGGTTTACCGCGCGGTCGTTGACCCGAACCTCGAAATGGAGATGCGGACCAGTCGAACGGCCGGTATTGCCGATCAACCCGATGATCTGCCCTGCCTGGACCGGTTGACCGACCCGCGCCCTGAATGCCGACAAGTGAGCATAGCGCGTCATCAGGCCATTGCCATGATCGACTTCAACCACATTTCCGTAGCCCTGCTGGGCGCCAACGAAGCTGACCCGGCCGGTGGCGGCCGCAAAGATCGGGGCACCAATCGGACCTTTGAAATCAAGCCCGGCGTGGAAGGCTGCGCCGCCGGTAAATGGATCGGCGCGATAGCCGAAGCCGGACGAAATGTATTCGAGGCTGGCCGGCGTGTGCTGCGGAATGCCGGCGAGGCCGCGCTCAAGCGCGTCCATCCGCGCCAGGCTGAGGCCGAGTCGCTCGAACCGGGGATCGAGTCCGCGCTTCCCCGGTCCAAATAGCTCGATCAGCGGGCCACCCTGAGCGGATCTGTCGTTGAGCCGCGCGACCATGGCATTGGGATCCAGCCCGAGCGCACGGATCCGCTGGGCTGCGGTGGCCGAACGGCGGTCGGCAAAGCGGGTCAGCCGCTCGACCAGCGCGAGTTGGCGGGCTTCGATCCTGGCGAGTCCAGCGGCCTCGGGCAGGGCAGCGCTGACCTTGTCGACGGTCTTCGCCGCTTCGCCAGTCGAATCTGAGACGGTATCGCCGGTCTTGATGTCGTCAGGCAGGACCTCGGTCATCTTCTCGAGCGCGTCCTGGCGGCGGTTCAGGTCCTGGGTGACGCTCTGCAGATCATCACGGTATTCGGCGACGCGGCTTTCGGCGGTCGCCACCTTTGCCTCGCGGTCGAGCAGCGCAAGGCGGTCGCGGGTTGAGAGGTACTGGGACACGGCCATGCCGGCCATCGAGATCAGCCAGACGAGCAGCAAAGCAGCGAGGATGGCGGCACCCACCATCTGCACTTTTGCCGAAACCCTGATGAAACGGACCTGCCCCTGCGATCGCATGAAAAATTCGCGATCCGGGAACCAGCTCCGCAGGCGGTCCCTTACCCCGCCAACGGTCAGATTTTGCAAGACGACCCCGAGCCCTTTTGACCTTCGATGCGGGCCCGCTAGCAGGTAAGCCGAAGGTAAGCGAATCTCCCGCAAACGGTTGTCGTCGAATCGAAAGACTCGCGCGACGAGTCGATTGGGTTGCGGGAACCGTTTACCAAGTGATAGGCGCAGCCGCACAATGTCGCTCTCCGCACCCGTTCCCGAAGGCGATCCCGATTCGCTGATTGCCGCCCTGGCGCAGGCCGGCCGTGCGGCCCAGGCGCAACTGGCACAGCTCGGTCCAGAGCGTCGCAAGGCCGGCTTGCGGGCGGCGGCAAAAGCACTGGTCGCCGGCGGTTCAGCCATTCTCGAGGCCAATGCCAAAGACATGACGGCGGGCGAGGCGCGGGGCCTCAGTGCGGCCATGCTCGATCGGCTGCGGCTCGATCCGGAGCGACTGGGTGGGATCGCCGAGGCGGTTGCGGCCGTGGCTGGCTTGCCCGACCCGGTTGGACAGGTGATCGACCGGACCGAACGACCCAATGGCCTCGTACTTTCGCGGGTGCGCGTGCCGATCGGGCTGATCGGGATCATTTACGAAAGCCGCCCCAATGTAACCGCCGATGCCGCTGCCTTGTGTTTGGGTTCGGGCAATGCCGCGCTGCTGCGCGGGGGTAGCGAGGCGGTCCATTCCAACCGCGCGATCCACGCAGCGATGGTTGCCGGTCTGGTCGAGGCGGGCCTGCCGGCAAACGCCGTGCAACTGGTGCCCAGCCAGGACCGCGCCCTTGTTGGGTCGATGCTGACCGCTGCCGGGGTGATCGATATGATCGTGCCGCGCGGAGGCAAGAGCCTGGTCGCGCGGGTCCAGGCCGATGCCCGGGTGCCGGTGCTGGCGCACCTTGACGGGATCAATCACACCTATGTCCACGCCGCCGCCGATCCGGCCAAAGCGGTGGCGATCGCGCGCAATGCCAAGCTGCGGCGCACCGGCGTTTGCGGCGCGATGGAGACACTGCTGATCGACGCGCGCTACCCCGAATCGGCAGGCCTGGTCGCTGCCCTGCTCGATGCGGGCTGCGAGCTGCGCGGCGATGCCCGGGCCTGTGCGCTCGACCGCCGGATCCTGCCTGCCACGGACCAGGATTGGGATACCGAATACCTCGATGCGATCCTCTCGGTCGCCGTCGTTGATGGTCTTGATGCAGCGCTGGCACATATTGCGCGCCACGGCTCGCACCACACCGATGCGATCGTGACCGAGGACCAGGCCGTGGCAGAACGCTTCCTCGCCGAAGTCGATAGCGCCATCGTCATGCACAACGCCTCCAGCCAGTTTGCCGATGGCGGCGAGTTCGGCCTGGGAGCCGAGATTGGCATCGCCACCGGCCGGCTTCACGCCCGCGGCCCGGTCGCGCTCGAAGGGCTGACGACTTACAAGTGGCTGGTGCGCGGCACCGGGCAGGTTCGGCCCTGAACCGCGGGAAACCGCGCGTCGGGCTGCTGGGTGGCAGCTTCAATCCGGCCCATGGCGGGCATCGGCGGATCAGCCTGTTTGCGCGCGACGCGCTTGGGCTCGATGCGGTCTGGTGGCTGGTCTCGCCCGGCAATCCCTTGAAGCCCCGGGCGGGCATGGCCCCGCTTCCGGCGAGGCTCGGATCGGCCTTGCGCATGGCGCGTCGTGCCCCGATCGTGCCAACCGCGATCGAACGCGAACTGGGCACCGTTTACACGGTCGATACGCTGCGCGCATTGCGACGGCGTTACCCGGATATCGACTTCGTCTGGCTGATGGGCAGCGACAACTTGGCCCAGCTGCACCGCTGGCGCGACTGGCGCCGGCTTGCCCGCACCATGCCGATTGCGGTTATTGCGCGGCCCGGCTATGATAGCCTTGCTGCGGCGAGCCCCGCTGCAGCCTGGCTCGGCCGATACCGGCGGTCCGCGGCCAGTTTGAAACACCGGGCAGGATGGAGCGCACCCGCGCTGATACAATTGCGTTTCGATCCCGATCCGCGCTCGGCGACTGCCATTCGCCGCGCCGATCCAGACTGGGCCCGGCGTTTCGCCGGCCGGGCTGTCAGGGATCCGCTCACGCACCATCCGGTCGATCCCGACACGCCATGAACGGGCTGGGCCTTGTCCCCGCGCCGTCGTGCGCCGCCCGCCCCAAGGAGCACTTGCCCCCTACATGACACCTGCCATGAACGCGCCCGCCGCTGCGGGAACGCCCACTCCGCTACCTCAGTCCGAACCGGGCTCGCTCCATGCGCTGGTGCTCCAGTCGCTGGATGATGACCAGGCGCAGGAGATCGTCTCGATCCCGCTCGAGGGCAAAAGCTCGATCGCCGATCATATGGTGATCGCCAGCGGTCGCTCGACCCGCCAGGTTGCGGCCATGGCGCAGAAGCTGGCTGAGCGGATCAAGCAGGGTGGCTTTGGCCATGTCAGGATTGAAGGTCTTCCAGCGGCGGACTGGGTGCTGATTGACGCAGGCGACGTGGTAATCCACCTGTTCCGGCCCGAAGTACGCAGCTTCTACAACCTCGAGCGGATGTGGGCCTTCGGGGATTCGGGCGCGGCCTGATTCCTTTACGATGCGGCTGCACGTGATTGCCCGCGGCAAGATTGCCCGCTCGCCCGAGGCTGACCTTGTCGCGCGCTATCTGAAGCGGATCACCTGGCCAGTCGTCCAAACCGAACTGCCTGACACCGGCGGGACGATCCCCGTCCCGCTAACTCCCGCCCGGGAAGTCCTGCTCGACGAGCGTGGCGAGCAGCTTTCCTCCGAAGAATTCGCTGCCCTGCTCGGCCGCTGGCGTGACGAGGGTGTGCGCGAGGCCCGATTTCTGATTGGTGCCGCCGATGGCCACGGCGACGCGCTGCGCGCCAGAGCCGATCTACTGCTCGGCTTCGGGCCGATGACCTGGCCGCATTTGCTGGTCCGTGCCATGCTGGCCGAACAGTTATGGCGCGCGACCAGTATTCTGGCTGGTCATCCCTATCACCGTTCGGGATAAGGCGCGCGATGTCGCCTGCTTCGTTCCTGCGCCTGACCCCTCTGCTTGCACTCGCAGCGCTGGGCAGTGCTGCTGCGCAAGTGCCGCTCGCTCCGACCGATCCCAACCAGCTGCGCCGAGCCATTGCCAATGCGCAAAGCGCCGGAGCGGCGGCTGGTCGGCGCGCGGCCGAGCTTGAAGCCCAGGCCACCACCGCCAACGCAGCGGTCGAAAAGACGGCGCGCGAGGCAGCGGGCCTTGCTGCCCGGATCCAGCAGGCCGAAGCGGGTATCGCCGTTAACGAAGCGCGCGCCGCCCTGATCGAGCGCGAACGCGTCCTGCTCCGCGCGCGTCTTGCCGAGCGCCAGCAACCGTTGGTCCAGCTAACTGCCGCCTTACAGCGGCTCGCCCGTCGCCCTGCTGCCTTCGCCCTGCTGCGGCCCGGATCGGTTCAGGATACGGTCTATCTGCGCGCCGCGCTTGAGGCGATGCTGCCCGAGGTCGAACGGCGCACTGCCGATCTGCGTGCCGAGCTCGATCGCAGCCGCGCGCTCCAGGCCCAGGCCCGCGCCAACGCCGCTGGCCTGCGCCAGGCGCAGCGCGATCTGGCGGCACGACGTCAGGCGCTGGCCGCACTGGAAAGCCGCCAGCGGCTCGAAGCCCGCGCCGCTGGCGGCCTTGCTGCCCGTGAAGCCGAACGCGCCTTGGCGCTGGCCGAGCAGGCCCGCGACCTTAACGGATTGGTTGGCCAGCTCGATGAAGCCAGCCGCCGCCGCGCCGCGCTCGCCGCCTTGCCCGGGCCGATCCTGCGACCGGCCGTGCCCGGTGCGGCGGTCGTCGCCGCGGAAGTTCTGGCAACCGCTAGCGCATCCGCGCGTATCCCCGGATTTGTCTTGCCGCTCGCAGGACAGGTCGTCTCCGGGTTCGGGACCGAGCGGCCGGGGCAGCCCCGCTCGCGCGGGGTGACCCTGCTTGCCCGCCCGGCCGCGCAGATCGTGGCACCGGCGGCCGGCCGCGTGGTCTTCGCCGGCGCCTATCGCGGTTATGGCCAGATCGTGATCATCGAACATCCTGGCGGCTGGACCTCGCTGGTGACCGGACTTTCAACCCTTGATGTCGAAGTCGGTGATCGACTTGTTGGCGGCTCGCCGTTGGGCATCACCGGGCCGGGGCAACCTTTGGTCACCCTGGAGCTTCGCAAGGATGGCCAGCCGGTCAATCCGCTCGACCAGCTTGGTCGTTAATCGAAATTGTACGAGGCCAGACTTCGGGCCATCTGGCGTTAAGGCGCGGCAGTCGATAGATTGGTGCGAACGAATGGCGAAAGGCCGTGATCGGAATGAAGCTTGCAAACCTTGCCCGCGCGACGCTGCTGGTCAGTGCCGTTGCCCTGCTCCCGGCGACGACAGCGGGCCTTGCTGCGGTTGAAGGGCGCTCGAACGCCCAGTTCAACCGGCTGTTCACGGTCTACCAGATCGTCAAGGCCCAGTATGTTGAGGCGGTCGATGACGACAAACTGATCAACGGCGCGATCGAAGGCATGCTGGCCGGGCTCGATCCGCATTCCAGCTACGTCGAGGGCGCCTCGTTCCAACGCCTGACCAACATGATCGACGGCAATTATTCGGGCCTTGGTCTCAGTGTCGGGATGGACGATGGCGCGGTGCGCGTGATCGCGCCCATGAAGGGTAGCCCGGCGGACAAGGCGGGGGTCAAGGCCGGCGACTATATCACCCACCTCGACGGCAAGCTGATCTACGGGATCGAGCTGGACGAGGCCGTTGCCCGTATGCGCGGCGAGGCGGGCACTTCGATCCGCCTGACCCTGTTCCGCGAAGGCCGCAACGACACATTCGACGTTACTGTAACTCGCGGCGTGATCGATCTTGAGCCGGTCACCTGGAAGCTGGAGAAGGACGTCGGCGTGATCTCGGTTAACGAGTTTTCGCGCGATGTCGGCGTCGATGTCGGCAAGGCGATTGCCGACCTGAAGAAGCAAGCCGCCGGCAAGCTGACCGGTCTGGTGCTTGACCTCCGCCAGAATCCAGGCGGCTCGCTGGACGAGGCCGTGGCGCTGTCCGACCTGTTCCTGACCAAGGGCGATATCGTCTCGCAACGCGGTCGCAACCCGCGCGACAATGAGTTTTACCGAGCCGAAGAGATGATCCCGGGCGATGCTGCCAAGGGCCTGCCGGTGATCGTGCTGATCGATGCCGGCTCAGCCTCGGCCTCGGAAATTGTTGCCGGCGCGCTGCAGGACCAGAAGCGCGCGCTGATCATGGGTGAGCGCAGCTTTGGCAAAGGTAGCGTCCAGTCGCTGTTCGAACTCGACAAGAGCCGCGCGATCAAGCTGACCACTGCGCGCTATTACACGCCTGCGGGCAAGTCGGTGCAGGAAGGCGGAATTGAACCCGATATCCGCGTCCCGCAACTGTCCGATCCCGACGCGCGCCGCCGGGCCGAGCTGACCATGCGCGAAAGCGACCTGCGCCGCCACCTGGTCAACGAACTTGGCGTGGCCGACAAGCAGCTTGAGGCCGACCGTCAGGACGATCCGCGCTTCAAGGCGACGGCCGAAGAACTCAAGGCCAAAGGCATCACCGACTTCCAGCTCAACTATGCGCTGGAAACCCTGCGCCGCGGGGGCCGGGCTTCGCTGGCGCTGAAGGGGAAGTAAGCCCATGACGATTTCGGCGCGGCATCTGGCGCTGGCGGTGCCAGCGGTGCTGCTCGGCGGGGCCTATGTCTCGCAGTATGGATTTGGCCTGTTCCCGTGCGAAATGTGCTGGTGGCAGCGCTATCCGCATTTCGCCGCACTGGTCCTGGCCGCTATTGGCCTCACGCAGCCGCGCCAGCAGCTGTGGCCGCTGCTTGCCGGGATCGCGATCCTGGCCTCAGGCGTGATCGGCGCGTTCCATGCCGGGGTCGAGTACAACTGGTGGGAAGGGATCACCGGTTGCGCCACTGTGGCCAAGACCGGCGGCGATCCGCTCGCTGCCATTCTCGACGCGCCAATCGTGCGCTGCGACGTTGCGCCCTGGACGCTGTTCGGCATTTCGCTGGCGGGCTTCAATTTCCTGATTTCAACTGCCGGCGCGCTGGCGATTTTCGCCCTGCTGCGCCGTGAAGGAGCCAATGCGTGACCGATACCGCACGAATGCTCCGCGTTGACCAGGCTGGCGAGTATGGCGCGACCCGCATTTATGCGGGCCAGATGGCGGTGATGGGCGACCGCGCACCACATGCGGGCGAGATTGCCCATATGGCCGAACAGGAAGCCGCCCACCGCGCCAAGTTCGATGCCTTGCTGGCAAGGCGCGGGGTGCGCCCGACGGCCTTGCAGCCGGTGTGGAACGTCGCCGGCTTTGCCCTTGGTGCGGCGACCGCGCTGATCGGCCCCAAGGCGGCCATGGCCTGCACGGCTGCGATCGAGACCGAGATCGATCGGCATTATACCGAACAGCTAGAGGAACTGGGCGACGCGGACCCCGAACTCGCCGAGATGATCCGCGCGTTCCGCGATGACGAGCGGGCGCACAAGGAAGTGGCAATTGCGGCCGGGGCGGAGCAGGCGCCGGCCTATCCGCTGCTGTCGGGCGCGATCCGGCTGGGATGCCGCATGGCGATCCGCCTGTCCGAGCGAATCTGACGTTCGCTTGACCGCGCGCAAGGAACTGTGCCGCTTAAGCTGTCATTCAGCGCACAGGGCCCCTATATCGGGGCAATCGCGCCAAGGAGACTACCCATGCGCCGCCTGCTGATTGCCGTCCCGCTGCTGTTCGCCGCCGCTCCCGCGCTGGCCCAGGATGCGCCTGAGCCCAAGGTCAACCAGCTGATCGTCTATGGCAATGACGAGTGTCCGGTTTCAGCCGATGACACGATCACGGTCTGTGCTCGCAAGGCTGAGGCCGAGCGCTTCCGCATCCCGCAAATCCTGCGCCAGTCGAGCTCGCCGCAGAACGAGGCCTGGAACAACAAGGTCCTGGCTTACGAACGCGTCAGCAAGACCGGGACGATGAGTTGTTCGCCGGTTGGAGCGGGCGGCTGGACCGGCTGCTCGGGCAGGCTGATCGATGCCGCCTATGCCGAAAAGCAGAGCGACGAAAGCATCCGCTTCGGCCAGCTGATTGCCGAAGAGCGCGCCAAGCGTCTGTCGACGATCGACAAGGACGCGGCCAAGACCCAGACCGACGTCGAGAAGCTCGAAGACCAGATGGAAGCGCGCCAGAAGGCAGAGGCCGAAGCCGCCAAGAAGCCGGAAGGCGGCAACTAGGCCTTACTTGCGCGGTACCTGCGCCACTTCGGCCAGCCAGACATCCGCCAGCCCGTCACTCGGCGCCCGCCAGTCGCCCCGCGGGCTGAGGCTGCCGCCGGATGAAACCTTGGGCCCGTTAGGAATGGCGCTGCGCTTGAACTGGCTGGTGGCAAAGAAGCGCCGCACGAAGTTTTCCAGCCAGCGGCGGATCTCCGCCAGCGAATAGTCTTCCTTGCGCTCCTCCGGGAAACCGAATGGCCAGCGCCCGGTGCCATCCTTGCGCCAGGCGTGCCAGGCCAGGAAGGCGATCTTTGTCGGCGTCAGCGCCTGGCGCAGCGTGTAGAACAGGAAGAAATCGTTGAGCGCGTAGGGCCCAACGGCGGATTCGGTGCTCTGGATCGCGCCGCTTGCATCGGCCGGGACGAGTTCGGGCGAGATTTCCTGATCGAGGATTGCTGTGAGCACGGCATCGGTCGCCGCGTCGAACTGCTCGCTCTCAACCGACCAGCGGATCAGGTACTGGATCAGCGTCTTGGGCACGCCGCAATTGACGGCATAATGACTCATGTGGTCGCCCACGCCATAGGTGCACCAGCCGAGCGCCAGCTCTGAGAGGTCGCCCGTGCCGACCACGAAACCGTGGTGGTGATTGGCGAGCCGGAACAGGTAATCGGTCCGCAGCCCCGCCTGGACGTTCTCAAAGGTTACGTCGTAGACCTTCTCCCCGCGCGCGTACGGGTGGTCCATGTCTTTCAAGAGTTGTTCGGCTGCCGGCCGGATGTCGATCTCGTCTGCCGTGATCCCCAATGCCTGCATCAGCTTCCAGGCATTGGCCTTGGTCCCTTCGCTCGTGGCAAAGCCGGGCATGGTATAGCCGCGGATCGCCGTGCGGGGCAGGCCCAGTCGGTCGCAGGCCTTGGCGGCTACGATCAGCGCATGGGTCGAATCGAGCCCGCCCGAAATTCCGATTACCAGGCACTTGGACCTGGTCGCCTCCATGCGCCGGATCAGGCCATCGACCTGGATATTGAAGGCTTCGTAGCAGTCCTGCGCCAGCCGCTCGGCGCGGTGCGGGACATAGGGAAAACGGCGCAGCGCGCGGCGCAGACCGACATCCTTTTCGTGGAGCGGCAGAGTGAAGTCGACCCGGCGGAACTCGCGCTCCGGGTGGCCGGCGGCAACGGCGGCATCATTGAACGACCCGGTCCGGATCCGCTCCAGCCGCAACCGCTGCACGTCGACATCGGCGATGGCGAGTTGCGGCTGGCGGCTGAACCGTTCGGACCGCGCCACCTCCTCACCCAGTTCGAAGATCGAACCCTGGCCATCCCAGGCCAGGTCAGTCGTGCTCTCGCCCGCCCCGGCGGCGGCATAGACATAGGCAGCGGCACAGCGCATCGACTGGGCGGCGCACAGGGTCGTCCGCTCATCGGCCTTGCCGACCGTAATGTTCGAGGCTGACAGATTGCAAAGCACCGTCGCACCGGCCAGCGCCCCCCGGATCGAGGGCGGCTGCGGCACCCACATGTCCTCGCAAATCTCGAGGTGGAAAGTGAAGTCGGGCAGATTGGCGGCACGGAACAGCAAGTCGGTACCGAACGGCACTTCCACTCCGCCAAGCTCGATCGTCTCGTCGGTAATGCCTACGCCCTGCGCGAACCAGCGCTTCTCGTAATACTCGCGGTAGTTGGGCAGGAAGCTCTTTGGCACGACGCCCAGCACGCGGCCCTGCGTTACAGCCGCCGCGCAATTGTAAAGCCGCCCGTTGCGGACAAGCGGCAGCCCCACCACCAGAACCGCACGCATCCGTTCGGTGGCGGTGACAATACGGGCCAGTGCGGAGCGCGCCGAATCCAGCAGCGCCTGCTGGGTCAGCAGGTCATCGATCGCGTAAGCGGTAAGGCACAGCTCGGGGAAGACCACCAGATCGACCCCGTCGCGCTCCGCTTGCTGGGCCAGTTCCAGCACGGCCCGGGCATTGGCGCTGGGGTCAGCCACAAAGACCGCAGGGGTTGCCGCGGCCAGGCGGACAAGCCCGTGGCGATGGATCGATTGGAAGGGCAGCGGCTCGCTCATCCGCCTTGTCTAGAGCGTCGCGAGCCAGCCGTCGACCTTGGCGAAGTGGTCTTCCCAGGTGGGCGTGCGGAACGATGCCATCGCGGCCAGCTGGCGCAGCCGGTCCGGCGCATCGCCGCAATAGGCGCGGATTGCCGCTTCCCAACCCTGACCATCGAGCGGATCGAGGTAAAGCGGAATGTCGCCCGCAATCTCGCGGAACACCGGCAGGTCGGTGGCGATCACCGGAACGCCGCGCTGCAGGGCCTCGATTACTGGAATGCCGAAACCTTCGATGAAGCTGGGCATCAGCAGCGCGCGGGCCTGGTCGAGCCAGCCGAGCATGGTTGCATCATCGCACCGACCCAGCTCGCGAACATAGCCCTTCAGCCGGGGAGAGCGGTCGAGCAGGGCAAAAACCTCATCCGCTTCCCAGCCGCGCTGGCCGATCAGCACTAGCTTGGGTGTGGCGGGCCCCAGCTCCTTGGCCAGGCGCTCCCATAGGTGGAGCAGCAACAGGTGATTCTTGCGCCCCTCGATCGTCCCGATCATCACGAAGGTCGGCCGGTTGCTTGGCGGTACCGGCGCGGCGTCCACCTCGTCCGGCGAGGCGAGCCAGGCGACTTCGCACGGTGGCTCCGGGCGCCGCTCTCGGCGTGCGAATTCGAGCAGCGCATCACGGGTCGCCGCCGAATTGGCGATAACACCGGCCGCAGAGTCGAGCACGGTGCGCATCCTTTGGCGATGGCGCTTGGATTCGCCAGGGCGGCAGAACTCGGGATGGCTGATCGGGATCAGGTCATGGACCAGATATACCGGCTTCCACTGCTGCTTGCGCAACCAGGCCGTTAAACCGGGCGAGTCAAGACCGGTATGGCCGATGTTGAGATAGGTCCAGCCACGGGTCGATTGGCGCGGCTTGCCTGAAAGCGCTGCGGCTGCCAGCAAAGTGGTCAGCCGCCGCCGGAACCCGGGCCCGCCGGTGCGGAGCAAGGCAAACAGTTCGGCGCTGTGCCTGGCCGAGAGCACCAGCCGCAGCTCCTGGCGCTGGACGACAGCCAGCGCGCGCGGCGCATAGTGCTCAAGATAGGCCAGGCACACCCGATCAATCCCGGTTGGCAACCGCCCCGACCAGACGCGCCAGACCAGCCGCGTCACATCGAGCAGAAGATCGCGCTGGACCATATTGTCGGGAAAGTCCGGATCCTAGCCGACCGCGCGGACGATCCGCGCCGGCTCAAGCTGCCGCTTGGGCGGCTGGTCATCGGCAAGCAGCCGCGCCACGCTGTTTCGCACCAGGATCGCCGTGGCCGAGGCACTGGCGAGGCCCCCGCGCACCAGACACTTGGCGTGGAGTACGCGTTTGAAGGCGGCATAAAGCTCAGCATCGGGCGGGGTCGGGTGGGCCCAGAAGCTGTCCAGCCCGCCGCTGTGCGTGATCCCAGGGATATCGTAGATCGCATCGCCCAGCACGGCGACCGGTGTCCCCGCCTCCAGCGCCAGCGTGGCCGAGGTGCTGTTGACGCAGACCATGCCCTTGGCTGTTGCCGACAACTCATCCAGTTCGCCGCCATCGATATGAAAGATCCGGCCGTTCACTCCCAGCCGCCGGGCCTTGGCAATCAGTAAAGCACGCCAGTTGGTATAGCCGCTGTCGAGCGGGTGCTCCTTGACCAGCAGCACCGTTTCCGGCGGGGCAAACCGAGCAAAGCTCTCCAGCACATAGTCGACCGCGACATGCATTGAACCGAACGGCGAATGATGCCGGATCTGGTAGTCCCCGGTCAGCTGCAGCGGAAAAACGAAGAAATCGCGCCCGGCAATCGCCGCCAGCGTTTCGACCGCTTGGCGTTGCCGTCGTTCACGTTGCGACAACCGCCAGAGCCAACCGATGCCGTCGAGGATGATCGAGCCCTGCCGATGTGTGCGGTAGAAGGGGAAGAGCAGGCGGCCGGTTACGACATGGTGGTAGTGCCAGTAGGAATCGCGTGCGCGCCGCTTGAACTCGGCGGTGATGGAGGGCAACTGCGGAATCGGCGGCAGGCTGCGCGCTTCGGCCAGAATCGCGGCCGGGTCGCGCTCCATTGGCGAATGGCCGTTCACTCCGTCGCGCTCCAGCGTCATCCAGTCCGGGCGGATATAGCCCTCTTCGTAAACGTGGATGTGCACTCCGCGCAGCTGGGCCATACGCAGCGCAGCCTGGTGCATCGGGCGACAGTCGCCGAACAGGACCAGGTCGGTGATGTGGTGCGCGCGCAGGTAGCGATCGAGGAACATCGGCCAGTTGCGCATCCGGCCGCGGTAATTGGTAGCCGCCTTCGGCCAGTCATAGCGATCGCCGCCAGACAGGTTGATCCGGTGAACCCCGCAACCGTGCTCTGCCAAGGCAGCACCCAGTTCGCGAAAGAACGGCCCGGGCGGTCCCTGCAGGAACAGGAATTCGCGGCGCGGAGTCCATTGCGCGTTCATCGCCGCCCTCCGCTCAATCGCTGCCATAACAGGCGCAGCTTGCCCTGCCATTCCCGCAAGAGAATGAGGGGCGATGCAACACGGGCCTGGCCGTTTGCGATCCGCTGTACCAGCACTTCGGGTGGGCAGGGCAGGCGGGTAACGGGGTCAACACAGCGCGGGTAGCCGATCAGAGTGGCAGCAACGAGTTCGGCCAGGCTGCGGCGGCGTGTGCGGCGCGGATTGCGCGGGCCGAGATCGCGCGTCAGCCCCCAGCCGGCGTAGAAGGGCTGGCCATGAGTAGTCACCGCCTTGCCGCGCAGGAGCGCTTCGAACCCCGTGAGCGAGGTGATGACGTGGACCGCATCAACCTGATTGAGCAGCGCTGCGATCGGTGCCCGGCGCTCGATTTCGTTGGCATAGCGGAGCGCATCGGCATCCGGGACATGGCCCTTGCGATGCCCGGCTTCGACATCGGGGTGTGGCTTGTAGATAATCCAGGCATCCGGCTCCAACGCCCGCGCCTTGGCAATCAGCTCAAGGTTCGTGCAATTGGCCCCCCCGCTCATCACCGATCGATCGTCCTCAACTTGCCCAGTCACAAGTATGCGCCGCTGCTTACTTACCGTAACCGGCTTCGTTACTTCCCCTTGTCCATACTTGCTTATCCCCGCATGAACGAGTGTAGTTTGCAGTTCCGACGCCCGCTCAACCCACTTAGCGGGCAGTTCGTCGCATTCAAGCATGGCCTCGAGGTCGCTTGGCGCGTTTGGATCGAAATAAACCCCTGATCTATCGACAATTATGGACAGCGGCGGAATGCAGTTGGCGCCAAGTCCGACTGAGCGAATGAAGCCGTCCTCTAGCTCGGCGATCGATCCTGAAGCTTCCAGCTCGGCAAGGACGGCGGGCGCGGTGCGGGATTTCCAGGCTACGACGCGCGCGCCTGGGTCAAGATCCGAGCGCAAGCGACGCGCGTAGCGGACCGGCCCGGTTCCATCCCACAGCAGTGGATCGACAGTCACCCGCTTCCACCGGGCGACTCCATAGACCGCTCCCAGATCGCGGTTGCTGGCGATCAATCGGCGCCAGTCGCCCAGTTGCGCAATGACCTGCAGGAGGTCCCAGGGCGTACCGTCGAATGGACTGACCCAGCTCTTGCCGGTCAGTGATTGCAGCAGGTCGCCCACCAGGTCAGGCAGTTGCCGCAGTGGCCCGCGTTCGCCGAATAGTTGCACTGGCTTGCCGAGCAGGGCGGCAATCGTAGCCAGTTCGCGCTCCGCTCCAGCCCAGACTGCGCTGGCCCGCTGCGCAGCGCTCCAGGGATCGAACGGGGCCTGCAAAACGGCGAACCCGGCAGGTGCGCGCATGCCGGGTGGCAAGACGATCGTCACCCCAGGCTCGGACAGTGGTTGCAGCATTGCGGCCAGTTGCGCCGCATTGTCGGGGACGAGAATCAGTTCAAAGCCATTCGCAATCTGGGCCGGCCTAGCCCAGAAGGACCCGCCGACTTGGTTGTCGACTAGCGCAGCTTGAACGTCAGTTGACTGTAAAGTAGTCGATCCCAGCTGCCACAGTTGCGGGCGGGCCGCGCCAGGAAAGGGTGGAACCCGCAGGAACTGCTCGGTCAAACCCTCACCCTCGCGGCTTCAGGGCTGGAACGGTGTGAGGGTGGCGGCTCGACCATGCCTGGCCCTGGCAAACGTGCGAAAGCAGCCGATTGTTTCCTTTAGCGCGCTTTCCTGGCGGCCCTTCGGCTACTATTTCAGCGTCGTTCGGGCCAGTGAAAACGGCCGGGCTGTCCATCAGCTTCAGCATCGCTTCGACCAGATCATTGACATAGCAGAAGCGGCGGGTCTGCATGCCGTTGCCATAGATAGGCTGGTCCTCGCCTTGCCCCGCCCGGCCGACGAAGTTGGATGCCCCCCGGCTATCCTGCCGATGCATCCGCACACCAGAGGTGTCGAAGATCTGCTCCACTTCGAAGTAAAGCGACCAGCCGGCATCGTGGCGCATCAGCGCGGGCGATGTCTTGCCCAGAAGGTGCGCCACGTTAGCCTTGCTGCGGGTATAGAAGTTGTCGACGCACAGCTCGCCATTGCCGCGCGCGACAAGCCGATCGCAAAAGTGTGAGCCGTGAAATCCGGCACCGCCGGTCACCAAGGGATTGTGCATCGCTTGCTCGCAATCTCGAGACGCCAAAACAGCATCGGGCAGCTCATGCCCAAAAAGGCCACACGCGAGAAGGGCCTTCTGGCATGCGAGCAGTAAGAGCGATTGCGTCAGTTACCGCTAATGCCGTTCGTTATGCCAATGATTGAGAAGGCAGTTTGGGATAGGATCGAAACGAACTTTTGCAACTCCGCGCCGGGAGCGTTAGAGACGTAGAGTACATCGCGGTTCTTGACCGGGAAGTTCTGTGCGACAAAAAATGTCTTTGGATCCGAGAGATTTACACGATAAATCACTGGAATTTTCCCGTCTGCGCGGGCTGGAGCGCCAACCGGGATTGCACCCTGAAGTGCCGAAGGGTCCTCCCATCTGAATATGAACACACCCTTCGGGTTTGCGCGACTATCCTGTAGACCGTTGATTCGACCAAGCGCTTGCGACAGGGTGATGCCCGATGCTTCAAACGGAATTTCAGCGTTGACCCCAGTCGCACCAAGGGACGTGAAGCTGAATGGCTGGAAAATTGCCGTGACAATATCATCAGGGCGAAGTCGGACATTCTGACGAGGGTCGCGAATGAGTGCATCCATCGGCATGGTCGCGACCGTCTGGTCGCGCGTCACCTGGATTGTGATCTTGTCGACTTGCTGGCGGACGCCTCCGACCGTTGCAAGAATATCAAGAAGCCGCTCACCTCGGGCGGTTAACGGAACGCGCGCACTGGTCGAAACCTCTCCAACGACGGTAACATTGGCGCTGGCATTGCGGACAATTCCCACCATCACCTGTGGTTGATTGGCAATGCCCAGCAAGCGCTGACGAATCTCCTGCTCAAGCTGTCTAGGGGTTAGCCCGGCTGCACGGATTGTACCGACAAAAGGTAAGGAAATCAGCCCCCGATCATCCACCATCTGCGGCGAAATTTCGGTGTTTCGCCCGGTGCCAATGGTGGTCTGCGTGCTGACACCCGACCCACCAAGCATTCCGAACAGGACGGCAGGAGGAGCTTCCCAGACTGCAACGCCAACCTCATCGCCGCGATTTATCGTCGTTCCGACAGGTGCAGATTCTCCAAGCGTGTCCGCGAAACCGACCGGCGCGGAAGCGTGAGCCAGGTGCATGGCGATAACATCATTGACTTCAATTACCTGGACGTTGGCACCCTGAACCGACGACGTGTTGCTGCCGACAATCCGACCGGTCGTGGGCCCGCTGCTGCCCAGCGCCGTGCACGCCGCCGTGCTGAGCGCAACGGCGCAGATTAGCACGGCGCGAAGCTGCCTTCTGCCAGCAGCAGTCTGTTCCGTGGGGCAAGTGTGAGCTGTCATCGTGTTCTCGATCAGTTCAATCCGGCTGCCGCGTGTAGTGCGAAGCGGGTCCGCGATCAATCACAACACCTGAGATCAATCACAACCCCTGAAATGAAGCCCAAACTTGTCGTGAAGGGCGATTTGCGGTCGATGCATTGAGGTGCGATGTTTTCGAATTGCAAATCTGGTCCGATGCGACCAAGGAGGCACCCGCCCATAGGCGGCAGTTCAACTAAACCATTGAAGTGATCAAGACGGATATGGCCTTTCGCCTTTCAGCGCGCTTCCGCAAGCTTAACCGACTGTTTGTTCTTTTCGTCATCGTTCCGACTGCCCTGTCGACGATCTATTTTGGGTTGCTGGCGACCGACATTTACATCTCCGAATCGCGCTACGTAGTCCGCAGCCCCGAGCGGCCTTCTACCTCTGGCCTGGGCCTCGTGCTCGCAGGTGCTGGCTTCAGCAATGCTGGGGAAGAGGCTAATGCGGCGAAGGCATTTGTTGAATCTCGCGGTGCCCTGGCAGCAGTAAACCGAGGCGGTGCCTTTGCAAAAGCCTTCACACGGCCCGAGATTTCGATTTTCGATCGCTTTGATCCGTTTGGCTTGGACGGCTCGTTCGAAGCGCTGTTCAAGTACTACACCAGTCGGGTGCGTGTCGAAAACGATGTGGCAACGGGGATCTCGTCGCTGACGGTCCGAGCTTACACTGCGGCTGATGCGCATCGGATCAATGAACAATTGCTTCAAATGTCCGAACAGACGATCAATCGTATGAACCAGCGTGGCCGCGACGACATGATCCGGTTTGCCCAGCTCGAAGTGGACGAGGCGCAAAATAAAGCCCGACAGACCGGGCTGGCGCTGGCCGCTTTCCGCAATCGGGAAGGTGTCGTCGATCCGGAAATGCAGGCCACTGCACAGATGGCGATGATTTCAAAGCTGCAAGACGAGGTGATATCCACGCAAACCCAGCTTAACCAATTGCGCGCTTTCACGCCGCGCAATCCGCAAATCCCTGTGTTCGAGAATCGCCTGCAGACTCTTCAGCAGGCCGTGCGTAGGGAAATGGGCGCGCTCGCGGGCGGTGACCGCTCCCTTGCCGGAAGTGCGGTACAGTACCAGAAGTTGTTTCTAGAAAAAGGCTTTGCCGACAAGCAGCTCACAGGTGCGCTTGCCTCGCTGCAGGAGGCCCGGAACGAAGCCCGGCGACAACAGGTTTATGTCGAACGTATTGCTCAGCCAAATCAGCCTGATGCGCCGCTCGAACCACGGCGGCTGCGCGGCATTTTGGCAACTTTTGCCCTTGGCCTGGTGGCGTGGGGTGTAGCCTCGATGCTAATGGCCGGTATCAAAGAGCATGGCCAGTAACGCTCCTGCAAACGACGCCGGACTCCACGGCTCGAGCTTGCGAGTCCAGGGTCGGGTTGTTTACGCCCTGTTGATCCGCGAATTGCTTACGCGATATGGTCGGAACAATTTCGGCTTTCTGTGGCTCATTCTTGAGCCAATGCTGTTCACTTTGGCCGTCACTGCGATTTGGACTGCGACCCGTTCGGTTCACGGATCCGACCTGCCGATCGTAGCGTTTGCGGTGACTGGCTACTCTTCGATGATGATGTGGCGCAATATGCCAGGTCGCTGCATCGGTGCACTGAGTAGCAACAAGTCGCTGCTGTTCCACCGCCAAGTCAGGCCGCTGGATGTTTACCTTGCGCGGACGTTGCTGGAATTTGTCGGAAGCAGCGCCGCGTTCGTCTTTCTCATTGCGGCCTTTTGGTCGATCGAATGGATGAAGTTGCCCGAGGATGCCCTGCAGGTGCTTGGCGGGTGGCTGATGCTGGCATGGTTCGGGATGGGTCTGGCCTGGCTGCTGGGCGCGCTGTCGGAACGTTCGGATCTGGTTGAAAAGCTCTGGTCGCCATTGTCCTACCTTCTCTTCCCCTTTTCCGGCGCCGCCTTCATCGCAGACAGTCTGCCCGAGCGCTTGCGTGAAGTGATGCTTTATCTTCCAATGCTGAACTGTGTCGAGTTCATCCGCGAAGGCTATTTTG